>JBGPGH010000001.1:0-612879 GCA_041483735.1 Gemmatimonadaceae bacterium
CTACGCATTCCACCGCTACACCCGGAATTCCATCAGCCTCTACCGGACTCCAGACAACCAGTTCGCACGGCCGACTCGGAGTTGAGCCCCGAGCTTTCACCGCACGCTTGATCGCCCGCCTACGCGCCCTTTACGCCCAGTGATTCCGGACAACGCTCGCACCCTCCGTATTACCGCGGCTGCTGGCACGGAGTTAGCCGGTGCTTCCTCACCCGGTACCGTCAGTCCCCTCGAAAGGGGAGGTTCGTCCCGGGCAACAGTGGTTTACACCCCGAAGAGCTTCATCCCACACGCGGCGTCGCTGCGTCAGCCTTTCGGCCATTGCGCAATATTCCCCACTGCTGCCTCCCGTAGGAGTCTGGGCCGTTTCTCAGTCCCAATGTGGCTGGCCATCCTCTCAGACCAGCTACCCGTCATCGCCTTGGTGGGCCGTTACCCCGCCAACTAGCTGATAGGCCGCGAGCCCCTCGATCTCCCCCGGAGGTTTCCTCACTCCACCATGCAGCGGAGTGAGCGTATGCGGTATTACCCGGCCGTTGGGCCGGCTATCCCCCAGAGATCGGCAGGTCGCTCACGTGTTACGCACCCGTTCGCCGGTTGCCCTTGCGGGCCCCCGTGACTTGCATGTGTTAAGCACGCCGCCAGCGTTCGTCCTGAGCCAGGATCAAACTCTCCAATAGAGAATTCATCAGGCTCTCCGAATCGCTGCCACGCTGTCGCGTAACAGCGTGTTCGGAATCATTATGTGTTCAGGTCAGTACTCTCACCGGGGCCCTGAATGATCCCCGGGTCAACGAGTCCGCCTCGCACACCATCGATCTCAAATTCGATTGTCAATCAGCAGTCAAAGCCGCATTCCGCGGCAGACATGCAAAATACTCCAGCACTCACATTCGGTCAAGTGGCCCGACCAAGTTTTCCCTATGCAATCGCGCTCGCGCGAAGCCGCAGCGCGATCCTCCCATTCTCCGCCGCCATCACCACCGGCGCGGCCCCGAGGGACGGGCATTGTAGCCGTGCGCCCGAGCGAATTCAAGGGTTATCACACCCGCCGCGATGCACGAAGGGGCCGTCCGTGCGGACGACCCCTTCGGGCGGCCACTCGGCCATGCGCCGTGTAGGAATCGAACCTACAACCTAGTGATTAAGAGTCACTTGCTCTGCCAATTGAGCTAACGGCGCGATTCCGCGGGACGCGCCAGGAGGGAATCGAACCCCCGACCCGCAGCTTAGAAGGCTGCTGCTCTATCCAACTGAGCTACTGGCGCATCACTCGAAGCAAGGCAGCCCGCCCGTGCGGCGGCCGTGCCAGGTCGGGGCGACCGGATTTGAACCGGTGACCTCCTGCTCCCAAAGCAGGCGCGATACCAGGCTACGCTACGCCCCGCACGCAGCGCAAAGAATAGTCGGCTCCATCTCTCCGGTCAACCGCCGCCGCGCAATTCCTCGATCAGCGCCGCGATCGCGCGACCGCGATGACTGACGCGCTCCTTCGCCTCGCGCGACGCCTCGCCGAACGTGAGGTGCAGGTCGTCGGATTCAAAAAAGGGATCGTAGCCGAAGCCGCCGCTGCCGCGCGGCGCGTCGAGCACGTGTCCATGCGTCACGCCGCGCCGCACCAGCTCGCGAGCCAGGCCGACGAATGCCGCCGCGCAGACGTAGCGCGCCGAGCGATCGGGCGCGCCGTGGAGCTGCGCGAGGAGCGCCGCGTTGTTGGCGTCGTCGAGCGCCTGGCCGGTCAGGTCGTCGCGCCCGCTCCACCGCTTGCTGCGCACGCCGGGGGCGCCGCCCAGCGCCTCCACCTCCAGCCCCGAATCGTCGGCGATGGTCGCCACGCCGCCGCTGACTTCATAGAAGTAGCGGGCCTTGGCGACGGCGTTCTCCTCGAACGTCGCGAACCGCTCGAGCTGCTGTTCGTCGTCGTCCTCGGGGATGCCGAACGCGTCGAGGTCCACCACCTGGAGGCCGGCGCGCTCGAACATCGGCCGCAGCTCGCGCAGTTTCCCCGGATTGCGGGTGGCAAGGAGGATGGCCGCGACGGCCGGCTTGAGGCCGCCCTTCACAGGGTGAGCACGTGCTGCTGCGCGTGGTCGAGGAGGCGGATCCCGGAGACGGCGAGGTCGATCAGCGCGTCATGCTCGCCGCGGTCGAAGGTGCCGTGCTCGCCGGTGCCCTGCACTTCCACGAACCGCCCCTCGCTGCTCATCACGACGTTCATGTCGACGTCGGCCCTTACATCTTCCTCATAGTCGAGGTCGAGGCGCGGTTCTCCGTTCACCAGGCCGACGCTCACCGCGGCGACGCGCCGCAGGACGGGCGTTCGCGGCACGCGCCCGCTGGCCACCATCCAGCTGAACGCGTCGACCACGGCCACCGAGGCGCCGGTGATGGCCGCGGTCCGCGTGCCGCCATCGGCCTGGAGGACGTCGCAGTCGACCCGGATGGTGAACTCGCCGAAGCGGAAGTCGTCGAGCATGGCGCGCACGCTGCGCCCGATGAGGCGCTGGATTTCCTGGGTGCGTCCGCCGAGCTGGACGCGCTCACGGGTGGTACGCGTCCGCGTGGCCCTCGGCAGCATGGCGTATTCCGCGGTCACCCACCCCTCGCCACGCCCCTTCCGCCAGCCGGGCACGCCCTCCTCCACGGAGGCGGTGCAGAGGACCTTGGTCACGCCGAAGTTGACCAGGCACGAGCCTTCGGCGTACGGCGCCACGCCGCGTTCGAGCGTGACCGGGCGCAGATCGGAGCGCGAACGGCCAGTCCGCGCCGGCGCGGGGCTACCGGGGGGAGCCACGAAGTTTCTCGATGATCGAGGTGGTGGACTGGCCGGGGGTGAGCGGCACGATGACGACGTCGCCGCCGCGTTCGCGGACCTCGCGCGCGCCGACGACGCTCTCCTCCGTGTAGTCGCCGCCCTTGACGATCGCGTCCGGCTGGAGGGCTCGCATGAGCTCGAGGGGCGTCTCCTGCTCGAAGACCACGACGGCGTCCACGGCCTCGAGGGCGGCGAGCACGTAGGCGCGCTCCGATTCGCTGCGCACCGGACGGCTGGGCCCCTTGAGGCGGCGCACCGATGCGTCGCTGTTGAGTCCCACGACCAGCGCGTCGCCGCAGGCCCGGGCGGCGAGCAGGACGTCGACGTGGCCGGGATGGAGGATGTCGAAGACGCCGTTGGTGAAGACCACCCGGCCGGCCTGCTCCCGGCGCCACCGCCGGGCATCGTCCCACGACCGGATTTTTTCGCGGGGATCCAGCCGGCTCACAACGGGCCCTCGGCGGTCGGGATGAAGTGGACCGGCCGCCGGTAGATGCGGAAGTCGAGGACCTCGTCGTACTCGGACCAGATGGTGATCGAACCGGGATGGCGCCGGATGCCGATGTTGTGTGCCTCGTCAGGCAGGCCGAGCGAATCCGCGAGCGCCTTGAGGTGGGCGCGGATCGCGTCGTCGGTCTTCCGGGCGGCGAACTCGGCATCGACCCGCATCCCATCGCGGAAGTTGTAGAAGCGCAGGTAGCTCTGCCCGAACAGCGTGCCGACCCAGGCGGCGACCGCGAGGAGGGCGAGCGAGAACAGGCATCCCCAGCGGGCGCGGCCGTGGCGCGGCGGGCTCACCATTGGGACTGGGCTCCTTCGATGACGTCGCTCACCAGTTTCTCGAGGGCCTGCCGGCGGCCGGACGCCTCGGCCTGCTCGGCGTATTCGCCGTCGGCGGTGAGGCCGCGCCGCGACCAGATAGTGCGCCCGGTGGTCTGGTCGACAATCTCGACGTCGACGGCGATCTGCAGCTTCCGGCGGGCGGTGGTCGCCTGACGAGGATCGGCGCTGAACCCGACCGGCACATCGGTGTCGTACCGCACGATCGACCCGCGGACGATCGCGTCGGCGCGGGCCTCGCTGGCATCGCGCAACCCCAGGCGGCCCTCGATCTCCTTGCGCATCAGCTCGAACAGCTCGCGCTGCAGCTCCGGGGACGTGGTTTCGTTCTCGAAGGGGAGGACGGCGACGGTGCGGATGTGCGACGGCAGTCCGCCGCCCGCGAAGCCGTAGGGCCAGCAGGCGAGGACCGCGAGTCCGGCGGCGGGAACGAGTCTACGGAGTCCAGATCGCAGCATCGAAGGCCTGGGTGTCCTCGGTCCGGCGAATCGTGAGGCTGAGTGCGCGGCGGCTGCCCCCCTGCCCGAACCGGATCCGCCCGCCGGCCGATCCGGTACCGGCCTCACCAGCGTTCGGCGCCGGAACGCGGGCGACCCATTCGCGAAGTTTGCCGCCGGTGACCCGCTCGAGGCGGACGAGCCGGCCGGTGACGAAGGTGGCGCGCCAGGTGGGCGCGTGTCCAATGTCGGTGCGGAGCGTGTCGCCGTCAACGCGGGCGATGGTGTCGGCCGCCGGCGGGACGCTCAGGCGACCCAGGGAGGCCCAGAGCAGCGGCGCGGCGGGAAAGAGGGCGCGGGCCAGCTGGTCGTCGCCGCCCTGCATAGTGAGGGCGTCGCCGATCAGCACGGCCGCGCCGGCGCCGCCGCCGGGCGCGCCGGACGCGAACAGATCGAGCCGGACGCTGTCCGGCGGCGCGATGCGCGCGACCCCTTCACCGCGCGCGTCGAACTCCCCGTCGGTGAAGGTCCAGTCGAAGACGACTTTGCGGTAACCGGGGGCGAGCCCGGTAGCGGGGAGACGGGCGGGGACCGGTGTTCCGGTGAGGGGCCGGGCGGCCGGGATGCAGGCGGCGAGCGCGGCCGCGGCGACGACGATCGGGCCGCATCGGACGGCCCTCAATAGTCGTACCCGAAGAAGAAGTCCACGAAGTGGCGACCGCCGAATTCCGCGCTGTTCAACGCCGGGTCGCCGCCTATCGCGAAGCGCCGGCCGAGATCGAGGCGCAGCACGAAGCCGGGCACGAGCGGCATCCGGAACGCCAGCCCCCAGGCGCCCAGCACCCGCTGGTCGTAGGAGCCCGAGTACCAGGCCTGGCCGTAGTCGCTGAAGAAGGCCCCCTGCACGGACGGAAAGCGGAGCGCGCCCACCGGCAGGCCGAGCGCGACGAAGTTGGCGATCGGAAAGCGGAACTCGTTGTTGAGCACCCAAGCGCGGGTCCCGTCGACGGTGAACCGCGGGTAGCCACGCAGGAGCCACATGCCGCCAATGGTGGTGGCGCGCGGACGGGTGCCCTCCGAGTAGTAGGCGAAGCCGCGGAAGGCGAGCGCCGACTGGAGGGTGGTGCGCACGTACTGGCGCGCGTCGGCGAGGCCCACCCAGTTCTCGAAGGTGCCGTGCGAGAGGTCGCTCACCACGCCGCCGGTGAGGCTCCAGCGGCTGCCATCGATGGGCCCGGTCTCCAGCCAGAGTGTGTTGTCGCCGACGAGGGCGATGTAGTTGCTGGCGAGGACGCCCTTGCGGTGCTCGGCGCCGGTGGCCAGCGGGTTGCCGAAGTCGTCGCGGTTGGAGTACTCGAGCCGGGTCTGCCCTTCCACCCGCATGAAGCGCGAGAGCGGATAGCGGAGGAGGCCGTAGGCGCCGGTGGACGTTTCGCGGTACACCTGGAGGAAGTCGCCCTCGAAGAACTCGCCGGCGAGCCGGAAGGCGCCGAGCCCCCAGTTGAGGCGGCGCTTCTGGTTCAGGTACAGGACGTCGACGTTCAGGTTCGAGAACAGGTCGCCGACGCTGCCGGTGCCGTAGAAGGCGAAGCTGCCGATGATCGAGCGATCGCCGAGCAGGTCGCTGAAGAAGAGCTGCGCGCCCTGCGCCGAGAAGTTGCCGGGCGCGGTGGCGGCGCCACCGGCGGCGAAGTCCAGCGAGAAGCGGTTGCTGTAGCGGCGGGGCACGGCTTTCGCGGCGGTCGAGTCGCCGAACTCACGCCAGGTCCAGGCGAGCTGGTCGGGGCGGGGATGGTGGAGGGAGAACGTGTCGAGGCGCGCGGTGCTGTCCGGGCCTAACGTGTAGATGGACCAGGTGAGACCCTCGAAGCCGGTGATCGCGACGCGGGGATCGCCGGGAATGGGCGCCGGGTCGAACGCGCCGCCATCGAGGCGGGTTTCGCGGCGCCCCTGCCCGAGGGTGTCGATCGAGTAGAGGTTGAAGGTCCCGTCGCGATCGCTGGAGAAGAGGATCCGACCCAGCTGTCCGTCCCAGCGCGGGGTTTCGTCGAGCCACTCGCCGCTGGTGAGCGGTTCGAGGCTGCCGTCGGCGAGCCGGGCGCGGAAGAGGTTCTTGGCGCCGGCGGCGCCGCTTGGCCCGCGGTCGGACGAGAAGACGATCGACTGGCCGTCAGGCAGCCAGGTGGGATCGGAGTCTTCGTAGAGGTCGTCGGTGAGGCGCTGGAGCCGGCCGGCCGGCATCTCGAGCACGAAGAGGTCGGACACGCCGGCCAGCGAGAGGCCGCTGAAGGCGATCCGCTTGCCGTCGGGGGACCAGGCGGGGCTCGAGATCCCCACCAGGGAATCGAACTGGTAGCGGCCCACGACCTTGTCCCTGGCGACATCCCAGAAGAAGACGGCGTCGCGGTCGCCGAACTTGCTGGCGAAGACCAGGACCCCGTTGCGGGCATCCATCCGCGACGAGAACGCGTGGAACGACTCGAACTCCGGCGACCGCTCGCCCTTCACGAGTACGCGGTGCCGGCCGCGGCCGTCGACGGGCGCGGTGTAGATGTTCATGTATCCGTTTCGCGGCGAGAGGTAGCCGATCGTGACGGTGTCGCCGCGGGCGATGGCCACCGGCTTGACCGCCAATTGGGCGATCTCGCGGCCGGCGACGCGGGTGGGGCGCCGGTCGGCGACGCCGGGGAAGTAGCGCTGCCGCAGATCGTAGTGCCACTCGGCGGTGAGGCGATCGGACGAGCGGCCGTAGACGCCCTGGAGGGCATCGTCGAAGGACTCGTACTTCCAGAGCGTGGCGTAGAGCAGGTTGATGCGCCACTCGCCGTAGCGCCGGGCGAGGAAGCGGTGGAGCTCGCCGCCGAGCGGGTAGACGATCGGCGACTCGACGAAATTCAGGCGGCTGATGTCGGGCATCTCGCCGCTCAGCGTCAGGTCGCGGACGATCATTTCGTCGCGGGAGTCCTGGTCCGACGACAGGTACTCGGCCAGCCCCTCGCTCCACCAGAGCGGCGTACCCGGCCCGCGGGCCCTGGGGTACATCTCGAACTGCTGGGTGATCAACGACAGCTGGAAGACGTGCACCAGCTCGTGCCGCAGCGTGTGGCGGAATTCCGAATACGATCCGCGGAACGGGATCGTGACCCGCCGCTTGAGGTACTCGGTGACGCCGAGGATCTCCTCGGGCGGGAGGAAGGGGAGGATGTTGGTCTGTTCGAAATCCGTGTGCGACGCGTAGACGATGAGCGGGATGCGCCGCTTCACCACGTGGTTGAGCCGCCTGGCGAGCGTGTCGTAGCTCTCCTCGGCGTAGGCGAGCGCCATCCGGGCGATGCGCTCCTCGGTGGGATAGAAATAGAGGTCGACGTGCGCGCCCTTGATCACGTGCCAGTCGAAGTCCCGGTACTGGATCTTGTTCTGGCCGAAGAAACCGAACTGGGCGCGGGCGGCGGCCGGCGCGGCCAGGGCGACGGCGAGGAAGAGCGCGGCCGCGGCGGCGCGCGGCGAACTCGTGAGGCACGCCGGGCGCGGGCGTCGGTCGCCTCCCGCAACGGTCCGGCTCATCGGATGGTCACCGTCAGGATGCGATCGCCCTGCACCAGCGCGTCGAGGACATCCCAGCCCGAGCGCACGTGGCCGAAGACGGTGTAGTGGCCATCGAGGTGCGGCTGGGGGGCGTGGGTGATGAAGTACTGGCTGCCGCCGGTCTCGGGTCCGGAGAGGGCCATACCGACGGCGCCGCGATCATAGCGGCGGCGGTTGAATTCGTCGCGGATGGCCCAGCCCGGGCCGCCGTTGCCGTCGCCGCGCGGGTCGCCGTCCTGGATGACGAAGTTGGGCACCACGCGGTGGAAGCGGGTGTCCGCGTACCATCCGGAGCGCGCGAGCGTGAGGAAGTTGGCGACGGTCAAGGGTGCATCCGCTCCGTACAGCTCGACGACGATGGTGCCGCGTGCCGTGCGGATTTCGGCCACCGGGCCGGCACCGGCCAGCGACGGGAGGACGATCGCACGGACGACGTCCAGATACCACGCGATGGGGCGCGGCGTTCCCTGCGTGCCGGGCCAGCTCCGGAAGAGCGGTATTCCCTGCCCCTCCGCCCGCTCGAGCGGATCGGCAGGCGCGGGCAACGCCCGCAGGACACCGCGCAGGGAATCGGAGATGCCGGCGCTGTCCCGGCGCCACACCCGCGCAAGATAGTGGACGGCCGCGAGGCGCGCGTCGTTGGTCGAGTCCGTCCGGGCCAGGGCGTAGCTGAAGAGCACGGCCGGGAGCTCGGCGGCGCGGGCCTCGCCGGCGAGCGCACCCAGGACGGTGGCGCGGACCTGCGGGTCGGGGTCGGGCAGTCCGCGGAGCATGAACTCGCGCAGCCAGGGATGGTCGGCGGACGAGTCCACGTGGGACGCGAACGCGGACCAGGCGGCGGTCCGCACCCGGCCGTCCCGGTCGTCGGCGAGCGGGAGGGAGATGTCCCGGATCCGGGCGGGATCGGTGGCGGCGCCGCCGGCCTCGGCCACGGCCGCCCGGTAGCGCCAGTCGGCGCTGTCCTTCCATGTACCTAACGCGGAAAGCCTGACGCCGAGGCGCATCGCCGACTCCAGCAGCGACCGCCGGAACATGTAGCCCGTGTCGGCGTCCCAAAGTGCGGCCCAGCGCGCGCCGTTCGAGTCCATCACGGTGGTCAGGCTCTGGGCGGTGGCGATGCGCACGTTGGCATCGCGGTCGCGGACCAGCGCCGTCACCTCGGTCCGGACGTCGGTGCCGAAGGTCGCGAGCGACCGCACGGCGTTGATTCGCACGTGGGGGCTGGTGTCGGCGATGAGCACCCGCAGGGCCGCGACCGCCGCGGCGGCGAGCGAGTCGCCGGCGGCGGGCCTGGCGAGTGCGCGGGCCACCAGGGCGCGGACTTCGGCGTCGGAGTGCCGTGCCAGCGGGAGGATGGCGCGAACACCGGCCGGCACGCGCGGCCGGGCAATGGCGTAGGCCGCGGACCACGCGACGTCGCGATCCGGCGAGGCGAGAAAGGGAGAGACGACGCCGAGCGGAACGGGGCGAAGGCGGGACGCGGAGAAGAGGAGCGCGACAACGGCCGCCCGGCCGGCGGGCGGCGCGAGTCCGACTGATGCTGACGCGCCGCCGGCGGCGCGCTCCAGCGTCCGGACGATCGACGTGCCGGCCGCCGGACCGATTTCGCCGAGGGCCCAGGCGGCTTCGACGGCGACGACCGGCCGGCCGGCGAGGGCGGTGGCGAGCACGGGGACGCTGGCCGAATCGCGCATGAGGCCGAGCGCATACGCCGCGTTGGCGGCGACGGCGGTGTCGGGATCGTCGAGGAGCGCGCGGAGGGCCGGCGCGAGCGCCGCGGCGTGCACCTGTCCGGCGGCCAGGGCAGCCTCGGCGCGAAGCGGCGACCAGCCCGACGCGAGCGCGCCGGCGAGCAGCGTGGAGTCGGGCCGACGCGTGTCGGCCATGGCAAGGACAGCGGCGTACTGTCCGGCGGCACCGGCCGGGGGCGCGGTTGAGATGGGCGCGGACGCACCGGCTTCCGGGCGCGACGCGGCGGCGCAGGCAGTGGCCAGCGCCAGCAGGGTGACCGGTGCCAGCCGCGCCCGCCGCTGCGGCCGCGGGCCGGCGCAGACCCTAACCGCGGCCGCGCTCGAGGAGCTGGCGAATGTGGGGCGGGAAGGACAGGGTGCGCCCGTCGTCGTCGATGGAGATGAGCGTGGTGGTGGCGGAGACGAGCCGGGCCCCGGTTTCGGCATGACTGATCAGGTACTCGAAGGTGATGGTGCGGGAGCGCACGTCGGTGACGCGCGTCTCCACCATGATGCGGTCGTCGTACCGCGCGGCGCCATGGTAGCGGAGCGATGCCTCCGACACGGCGAGCGACACGCCTTCCTCCTCCATTCGCGCGTACGGCATGCCCAGCTCACGGATGAAGTCGGTGCGGCCGATCTCGCACCAGACAAGGTAGTTGGCGTGATAGACGACGCCCATGCGATCGGTTTCCGCGTAACGGACGCGGAGCTCCGATCGGCCCACGCGACCGGCGGCGCGCGCCTCGCCGCGCCGGGCAGTCATTCGCCGGCCAGGCCGAGGGACTTGGCGCGGTCGCGCGCGCTGGGTGTGAGGAGGGCGCCGGGCGGCAAACGGCCGCCCGTCCGGGCGAGGGCCACGACGTCGCGCTCGGTGACGAGCGTCCGGCTGGCGCCGGCTCCCGCCCGCCAGGCAAAGACGGTCGCCTTGTCGCCGGTACGAACGCCGGCCGCGTTCGCCTCATCGGTGTCGAGGTGCAACTCGGTGGCGTGCGTCGGTCCCGACCGCACGAGGATGTCCTGGAAGACGACCGCCCGCGCACCGGTGCCGCACCGGGCGTCGAGCTGGTCGCCGTCGCGCAGTCCCCAGCGCCCGGCATCCTCAACGGACAAGTGGAGGTGGCGGGCGGCGACGATGACACCACGCTCGAGGCGCACGGTACCGACGGATCCGGTGAGCGTCACGCCGCCAGTGGAACCGGCGAGCTTGCCGCTGGCGGCGACCGGCGCTTCGATCCCCAGCCGCCGGCAGTCGGAGAGCGACAGCTCCACCTGTGTGTCGCCACGCGCGGGCCCAACGACGCGCACGCCGTCGATCTGTCCGGCGGGTCCGGATACGCGAAGGGACTCGGCGGCGGCGTACTGGCCCGGCTGGGTGATGGGCCTGGCCGAAGTCGGCTGCGCGGCGCCAAACAGCGCCTGACAGTGATCCGACGAGAGGTGCACGTGTCGATTGGAGACGCCAATCGTGACGTCGATCGCGCGGGCGCCGCGTGCCCGCTGACGGGCGGGCGGCGTGGCGGCACGGCCGTGCTCGGCCTGCTCGGGCGCCGGCGCCCTGCCCGCGGCGGCGGCGCGGACGGCCGCCGCCATCTCGCCGATGCCCCGCCGCCTGGCCGGCTGTCCTTCGCGGGCTCCGGGGGCGACGTCGTCCAGTGTCTGCGCGGCGCCCGTCCAGTCGGGCGGCTCACCTCCTCCGGCCGGCGGTTCGGGGCGCACCGGGATGGGCAGCCAGGGGGCTGGAGCCGGCGCCCGAGTGCCTGACGAGGCTGCCGCGCCACCGGACGTGGGCGATGACTTGAGCAGCGCGTCGGCGATGATCGACGCCAGGCGGTCGAGCTCCTCGTTGGTCATCGCGGGGAGGTCCTGAGCTCGCGCAGGAAATCCTCGACGATGCGCTGAACGTCGCCGGTATCGATCGCGGCGGCCGGGGCCGGGGGGCGTGGCGCCGCGGACGCGCGCGCGGGCGCGGCGTCGCGCAGCGGGTCGCGGTAGGGCCGGACTTCGGCACCCAGCCGCTTGATGTTGATGAGGTGGAGCGGCGTGATGTTGTCCGAGGTGATGCTGCCGCCCCACGCGCCCGGCCCCAGCGTCATCGCCGGCGCGAAGCCCGTGGTATAGCCCACCGCGCCGAGCGCGGAATTGCTGTTCACGACGATCCTGAAGGCGGGTTTCTCGCGGAAGAACTCCTCGATCACGTGCTCGTCCCGGCTGTGGATGGCCAGCGTGTGCCCGATCCCACCGTACTGGAGCAGCTCGATGGCGCGCCGGCAGCAGGCCTCCCACCCATCTTCGACGAAGAAGCCGAGCACCGGGGAGAGCTTCTCGCGACTGAGCGGATCGTCGCGCCCCCCCGCGGTGAGGTCGACCAGCAGGAGCTTCGTGCCGGCGGGGACCGTGAAGCCCGCCAGCCGGGCAATGGCGGCGGGCTGCTGGCCCACGACGTCGGGGTTGATCCCCTTCCCTGATGGCGGGATCATCAGCCGCTCGAGCGCGCGCTTCTCGTCAGGCGTGCAGAAGTGACCGCGCTCGCGACGGAACGCCTCGCGCACCTGCCGCTCCACCGGCGCGTCGCACACGCACGAGTTCTCGGCCGAGCAGAGGACGCCGGCGTCGAACGTCTTGCCGTCGACGATGTCGGCCACCGCCTTGTCGATCACCGCGGTGCGCTCGATGATCGATGGGACGTTGCCCGGTCCCACCCCATAGGCCGGCTTGCCGGCGGTGTAGACGGCGCGGACCAGGTCGGTGCCGCCGGTGGCGAGGATCACCGACGTCTGCCGGTGGTGCATGAGGGCGTTGGTCCCCTCGAGCGTGGGCGCGGTCATGCAGTTGATGAGGCCGGCCGGCGCGCCGGCGCCGGCGGCGGCCTCTTCCATGACCCGGGCGGTCTCCACCACGCAGCGCGTGGCCCGCGGATGCGGCGACATCACGATCGCGTTCCGCGCCTTGATCGAGATCAGCGCCTTGTAGATCGCCGTCGACGTGGGGTTGGTGGTCGGGATGATCGCGCCGACGACGCCCATGGGGACGGCGAGCTCGCGGACACCGGTGGCGCGGTCCTCGTGGAGCGTCCCGACGGTCCGCATCGGGAGGATGTAGTCGAGCAGGAAGTCCGAGGCGAAGCGGTTCTTGATGATCTTGTGCTCGTACACGCCCATCCCGGTCTCGTCAACCGCCAGGCGCGCCAGCCGTTCGGCCGCGGCCGATGCGGCCCGGGCAACGGCGATGACGATCGCATCCACTTCGGGCTGTGCGGCGCGCGCGAAGGCGGCCTGCGCCGCCGCCGCCCGGGTCACCAGGTCGCGCGCCTCCTGGATACTGCGGAGATCGGCGTCCATGGGGAGCGCCCGGCCGTCAGGCGTTCAGCGCGCGGAACGCGGCGAGGAGCTCGTCACGCCCCGCGCGCGCGACATCCCGCCCCTTGATGGGAAAGTTGGGAATACGCCGCGCCATGGCCCGGAGCTCCACGACCTTGGCGCGCCCGAGCTTGGCGAGATCGTAGCGCCCCCCGCTCATGGGGACGGGGGCCGCCGGCGCCTCGTCGTCCTCCTGCAGGACATCGAGGTCGGGGTGCGGGCGGGGGATGACGTGACGCGACACGAGATGGCCGACGCGTTCCGCGGCCGCCGCGCCGGCGTCGACCGCGGCCTTCACCGCGGCGACGTCGCCGGAGAACATCACGGTCACCAGTCCGGCGTCGGCGTACTCGCTGCCGAGGAACCGGACGTTGGCCGCCTTGAGGCCGGCGTCGGCCGCTTCCACGGCGCCCACGAGGCCACGCGTTTCGACGAGTCCGAGGGCCTGCTCGGACCAGGCGACGTCAGACTTCAACCGCCGCGCCCTGGGGGAGGATCATCTCGAGGTCGTTGTGCGGCCTGGGGATGACGTGCACCGAGACCAGTTCGCCGACCCGTTCGGCGGCGGCGGCACCGGCATCGGTCGCGGCCTTCACCGCGCCGACGTCGCCGCGCACCATCACGGTGACGTAGCCGCCCCCGACTTTCTCCTTGCCGATCAGACGAACGTTGGCGGCCTTGACCATGGCGTCGGCCGCCTCAATCGACCCCACGAGTCCCTTCGTCTCGATGAGGCCAAGAGCTTGCTGGGGCATCACTCCTCCGTGAGGTGTAGCACCGTGCGCGAAAATGCGTGCTCCCGCGAGGTTTGTAAAGAGACGACTTACACGATAGACTGAAGTCGTGCTCCAACCCCCGTGCTACGTCTTCTCGGACTCGCACCTCGGCGCGGCCTCCCCGGCCGTCGAACGGGACGTCCTGAGCTTCCTCCAGGCCCTGCCCGGCCGGGCGGGCTCGCTGATCATCAACGGGGACCTGTTCGACTTCTGGTTCGAGTGGAAGAAGGTGATTCCACGCCGCAGCTTCCGGATCCTGGCCGCCCTGGCCGACTTCAAGGACGCCGGGGGTGAGATCCTGTGGATTGCCGGCAACCACGACTGCTGGGGCGGGTCGATGCTGCGCGACGAGGTGGGGGTCGACTACCACGTGGGGGAGTGGAAGGGGAAGCTGGCCGGCTGGCGCACGCGGATCGAGCATGGCGACGGGCTGCGCGACAAGGAGGACCGTGGCTACCGGGCGCTGCGGGCCGTCCTCCGGAACCGGCTCGCGATCGGCGCGTTCCGCTGGATTCACCCCGACCTGTCGACCTGGCTGGCCTCGGGCAGCTCGCAGGCGAGCCGCACCTACCTCGCGTCGGCGGACCGGGGCGCCGGTCTGCGGTCGATCGCGATCGCCGAGCTGATGGCGAACAAGTACCTGGACCTGATCATCTACGGCCACAGCCACGTGGCCGCGCTGGAGCGGGCGGCGCCGGGGCGCGGCGTCTACGCCAACGCCGGCTCGTGGCTCGGGGCGCCGACCTTCCTCGTGATCACGCCGGAGCGGATCGAGTTGCGGCACTGGGTGACGGGCGCCGACGACGCCGAGTCACTCGAAGGCGTGTGTCTCGACGCGATCGATCGGGGCGCCGAGAAAAGCCTCCCCGAGCCGGCGTAGCTGTTCGGGGGCGTCGGTCGCGACGACTCGCAGGGCGGGCGTCGTCGCATCGTGGACGTCGGCCAGAAGCCCGTGCTCGCGCAGTACCCGCTCGGTCTCGGCGGCGGTCTCGGCGGCGCCATCGATGAGCTGCACGCCGGTTCCCATGACCTCGGCGATGACCGGACGCAGGAGCGGGTAGTGGGTGCAGCCGAGCACCAGCGTGTCGACGTGCACGTCCCGCAGGGTGGCGAGGTACTCGCGCGCGATGAGGCGGGTGGCCGGCGTGTCGAGCCACCCCTCCTCGACCAGCGGGACGAAGAGCGGACAGGCCTGGACCGTCACCTGGGCACGCGGCGCGAGGCGGTGAATGGCACGCTCGTAGGTCCCGGAGCGGATGGTGCCGGCGGTCCCGATCACGCCGATGCGCTGGTGCCGTGAGGCATTGACCGCGGCGCGCGCGCCCGGCTCGATGACTCCGATGACGGGCAGCGTCAGGCCGGCGCGCAGGACGTCGAGGGCGTGGGCCGTCGCCGTGTTGCAGGCGACGACGATCGCCTTGGCGCCCTGTACCCTGAGCCAGGCGGCGATCTCCAGGCTGTAGCGGCGCACCGTGTCCGGACTCTTGGGGCCGTACGGGACGCGCGCCGTGTCACCGAGGTAGACGAACCGTTCCGATGGCAGGCGGTGCATGATCTCGCGCACCACCGTCAGGCCGCCGATCCCGGAATCGAAGACGCCGATCGGGTGCTGGCGCGCGGTCACCACCGGATGGACGCGGAGAGGGTGGCGCGGCGCGGGGTCGCGACCACCGAGACGCGCGTCGGCAGGTCCCAGAGCTGGGCGGCGACGAAGGCGTCGGCGCCGGCGAAGAGGTGGTTGAAGACGAGCGCGGCCTTCCAGTCCTCGTAATGCGTGCGGCGCGCGTGGACGGTGTTTCCCGCGTAGTAGTTGCGCTGGTACTCCTGCACCAGCGGCCGGCCGAGGGTATCGAATTTGACCCGGCCGGCGGTATCGAGCTGGTAGGAGATGGCGATGCTGTCGCCGGCGTGCTCGCGCGCATACCGCAGGTCGGCGGCCGACCGGCGGGCCATGAAGATCGAGAGCGCCTCGAGGGCGGCGAAGAGCGCGCCCGCGTTAGGGCGATCGAGGCGGGACTGGCCAAAGCCGGGGGCGAGCAGCGAGTAGAAGAACGCGCGCCGGGGGGAGATGGGCGGCTTGAGCGCCGGGTTCGTGTCGGCGGCGGCGGGGCGGCGGCGCGCGCCGGCGGCGGTGCTGTCGGCCCGTTGGGCGGCCAGCGGGGCCGGGGCGATCAGGAGCGCCAGCAGTGCCGCGGCGCCGATGGCGGGAGCGTGTGGGAATCGAACCCACCTGACCCGACGTGGTCGGGTCACACCAGTTTTGAAGACTGGGCCAGCCACCAGGCCAGGTCCACCCCCATGCGCCTCACGAGACCGTGATCGGGTGAGCGCCGCCGGCCTCGACAACGCCGATTTCCACGCCGCCGGGCACGCGCGAAAGATACTCCGCCACGTGGCCGGCGGGCACCGCGACGAGCAGTCCGCCAGAGGTCTGGGGGTCGACGAGCAGGGCGCGTTCCACCGCGCTGGTTACCCCCCAGTCGACGAGCGGTTCGAGGTACTCGGCGTTCCGCTCCGCGCCGCCGGTGGTCGCGCCGCGGGCCAGGGCTTCGCGCACACCGGGAAGGAGCGGGACGGCGGCGAGCCGGATGGTCAGCGTCACGCGACTGGCGCGGGCGATGTGCGACGCGTGCCCGAGCAGGCCGAAGCCCGTCACATCGGTGGCGCAGGCGGCGCCAACGGCGAGCGCCGCCCGGCTGGCGTCGCGGTTCAGCGCGGTCATGCTCGCGACCAGCGCCCGCGCCGCGGCCGGCCCCAGCTCGCCGCGCTTCATGGCGGTTGAGAGGATGCCGGTCCCGATCGCCTTGGTGAGGACGAGCACGTCGCCGACTTTGGCGGCGGCGTTGGTGAGAATGCGCTTCGGGTGGACGCGGCCGGTGACCGAGAGGCCGTACTTGAGCTCGTCGTCGGTGATGGTGTGCCCGCCGACGATGTGCGCGCCCGCCTCATGGACCACATCCTGCCCGCCGCGGAGGATGGTGGTGAGGACGTCGAGCGGGAGCGTGCCGGTGGGAAAGGCGACGATGTTGAGGGCGGTGAGCGGCTCGCCGCCCATCGCGAAGACGTCCGAGAGCGCGTTGGCGGCCGCGATCCGCCCGAAGTCGTACGGATCGTCGACGATCGGCGCGAAGAAATCGACCGTCTGCACGAGCGCGAGGTCGTCGGACAGCACGAAGACCCCCGCGTCGTCGAAGGTCTCGTGACCGACGATCAGCCGCGGATCGGTGCGCCGGGCAAGCGGCGCGAGCGCTCGAGACAGGTCACCCGGACCCATCTTCGACGCTCAACCCGCGCAGCGGGCGAACTGGGTGAGTCGGAAGATCTCTTCGCGAGTCACGGAAAACGGACGAGGAATGAGGAACGAGGAGACGTGCGGGATGGAGCGGGCGCGCAACCGCGAACGAGGAACGAGCGGTCACGGGCTCGATCCACCTCTAAAGTAGCCAGAGCGCCCACCGCGCGAGAACCCGCCGCGCTCCGCTCCCCGACCCCTGAGTCCGAGTCCGCTCCCTACTTCAACACCACCACCGCATCGATCTCCACCAGCGCGCCGCGCGGGAGACCGGCCACCTGCACCGTGGTGCGGGCCGGCCGGGCGTCGCCGAGGACCCGGGCGTAGACCTCGTTCACCTTCGGGAAGTCGGCCATGTCCTGGAGGAACACGGTCGTCTTCACGACGTCGGTCCAGCGGGCGCCGGCGGCGGTGAGGATGGCCGCGAGGTTGGAGAGGACGCGTTCGGTCTGGACGCTGACATCGCCGGGGACGATCGCGCCGCTGGCCGGGTCGATGGCGATCTGGCCGGCGGTGAAGAGCAGGCCGTTCGCCACGATGCCTTGCGAGTACGGGCCGATCGCGGCCGGCGCCTTGTCGGTATGGATGATCCTGGTGCTCACCAGTCGCTCCTAGAACAGGCCGACGATCGAGCCGTCGGGGTGGATGGCCATTTTCTCGGCGGCCGGGCTCCTGGGGAGCCCGGGCATGGTCATGATGTCGCCGGCCTGGGCGACGACGAATCCGGCGCCGGCGGCGGGATACACTTCATTGATGGTGACCCGGAACCCTTCCGGGCGGCCGAGCAGCGTCGCGTCGTCCGAGAGCGAGTACTGCGTCTTGGCCATGCACACCGGCGCCTCGCGCATCCCGATCGCTTCCAGGTAGTCGATCATCCGGCCGGCCTTTGGCGAGACGTCGATCCCCGCGCCGCCGTACACCTTCCGCACTATTATCTGCATCTTCTCGCGCAGGGAGAGGTCGAGCGGATACAGCGGCTGGTACTTCCCGCCGCCGGCGTCGAGCATGGCGAGGACCTCCTTGGCGAGCGCTTCCCCGCCCCGGCCTCCCTTCTCCCATACCTCGGTGAGCGCGGCGTGCGCGCCGGCCTGCTGCGCGCCGTCCATCACCATCTTCAGTTCGGCCTCCGAGTCGGTGATGAACTTGTTCACGGCGACCACCACCGGGATGCCGTACTGGCGGACGTTGGCGATGTGCGCGTGCAGGTTGGCGAGGCCGCGCTGCAGCGCCTTCAGGTTCTCGGTGCCCAGGCTCCCCTTGGCGGCGCCGCCGTTGAGCTTGAGCGCCCGCACCGTGGCCACCAGCACCGCCGCTTCCGGATTGAGCCCCCCGGCGCGGCACTTGATGTTGAAGAACTTTTCGGCGCCCAGATCCGAGCCGAATCCGGCTTCGGTGATCACGATGTCGGCCAGGGCGAGCGCGGTCTTGGTGGCGATGATGCTGTTGCAGCCGTGGGCGATGTTGCCGAACGGGCCGGCGTGGACGAAGGCGGGCCCGCCCTCGAGCGTCTGCACCAGGTTGGGGCGGATCGCATCCTTGAGGAGGAGCGTCATCGCGCCGGCGGCCTTGAGGTCCGAGGCGCGGATCGGAGTCCGCTCCTCGCCCATCGTCGCGCCGACGATGATCCGGCCCAGCCGCGCCTCCAGGTCGGTGCGGTCGCTGGCGAGCGCCACGATCGCCATGACCTCGCTGGCCGGGATGATGACGAATCGCTCCTCACGCACCACGCCGTTGGCGACGCCGCCCAATCCGATCACGCAGTCGCGGAGGGCGCGGTCGTTCATGTCGATCGTCCGCGGCCAGGTGATCCGGCGCGGGTCGATGCGCAGCACGTTCCCCTGGTGCAGGTGATTGTCGAGCATCGCCGAGAGCAGGGCGTGGGCGCTCGAGATCGCGTGGAAGTCGCCGGTGAAGTGGAGGTTGATCTCGTCCATCGGCACTACCTGCGAGTAGCCGCCGCCGGCCGCCCCGCCCTTCACGCCGAACACCGGCCCCAGGCTCGGCTCGCGGATGCAGAGCGCCGCGCGCTTCCCCATGTTGCGCAGCGCCTGGGCCAGTCCGACGGTGACGGTGCTCTTTCCCTCGCCGGCGGCGGTGGGGTTGATCCCGGTGACCAGGACGAGGCGTCCGCGGGCGGGGCGTCCCGAGATATCGAGCGCGACCTTCGCCTTGTACTTGCCATAGAGGTCGAGGTCGTCGGGGCCGAGTCCGAGGTCGGCGGCTACATCAATGATCGGGCGCAGCTTGGCGGCTTGCGCGATTTCGATATCGGAGGGGACGGCGGGCATGGGGTCCGAATGAGGAACGAGGAACGAGGAGACTGGCAACCGCGAGCGAACCGAGGGGACGACCCGTTCAGGACGGGCAGATTCTAGTCACGGGGACGTGGGGGTCGCTAGGCCAAAGAAGCGTCGGGTGTTGGCGGCGGTGTGGGCGCCGAGCGCTTCCGTCGTGACGCCGCGGGCGGTGGCCAGCCGGCCGAGCGTGAGCGCGACCCAGGCCGGCTCGTTCCGCTTGCCACGGAAGGGGACCGGCGCCAGGTAGGGCGAATCCGACTCCGCCATCAGCTGATCGTCGGGGACGAGCGTGAGCAGGGCGTCGTCGGTCCACGACTTGAAGGTGATCACGCCGCTGAACGACACCGACCAGCCCGCCTCGAGGGCGACCTCGGCCAGTTGCGGCGTACCGGTGAAGCAGTGCATGACGCCAAGGACGCCGCCGTCGCCCGCCTCGCGCACCATGTCACGGGTGTCGTCCTCCGCCTCACGAGTGTGGACGACCACCGGCCGGCTCAACTCGGCGGCCAGGGCCAGCTGGGCCCCGAAGGCGCGGCGCTGCGCGTCGCGCGGGGAGTGGTCGTAGTGGTAGTCGAGCCCGCACTCTCCCACGGCCACCGCGCCGGCGGCCACCTCGCCCCGGATCGCGTCGCCATCCCGAGCCGCCTGGAAGGAGGCGGCGTCGTGGGGATGCACGCCGGCCGTGAAGGCCAGGCGGCCGGGAAACCGGGCGACCAGCGCCCGCGCCGACGCCGCGACCGCCAGCGACTCCCCGATGCAGACGATAGCCGACGCGCCCGCCGCCACCGCGCGCTCGACGACCGCATCGCGGTCGGCGTCGAAGGCGGGGTCGGCGAGATGGGCGTGGCTGTCGGCGAACTCCATGTCGGGCGGCGCGACCGGCCCGCGGGCGTCTCCCGGGAAGGGAGACGCCGGGGCTCAGCGGGCGGCGGCGGCTTTCTTGCTGCTCGGGCGGCTCGGCGCCGCAGCGCCGGACTCCCGGGGACGCGGGCCGGCGCCGCCGGTGGCGCCGACTTCGCGGGGATACTTGTGCTCGATCCAGAGGAGGATCGGCGAGGCGACGTAGATGGAGCTGAAAGTACCGGTCACGATACCGAACAGCATCACCCAGGCGAACGGCCGGATCACTTCGCCGGCGAAGAGGAGCAGCGCCAGCACCGCCGCGCTGGTCGTGGCGTGGGTCAGCACCGAGCGTGGCAGCGTTTCGTTCACCGACCGGTTGAGCGTCTCGTAGAGCGTTTCCTTCCGCTTCTTCTTGAGGTTCTCGCGGACGCGGTCGAAGATGATGATCGTGTCGTTGAGCGAGTAGCCGATCACGGTGAGGATCGCGGCCACGACGGTCAGCGAGATCTCGAGGTTCATCAGCTTGATGAAGGCCAGCGTGGTCAGGATGTCGTGGGCGGTGGCGACGACGGCGGCTACGCCGAACCGCCACTCGAAGCGGATGGCGAGGTAGACGAGCGTCACCAGGAACGAGAGCAGGATCGCGATCGCGGCGCCGCGCCGCAGCTCGCCGCCGACCCTCGGTCCCACCGCCTCGGTCCTTTTCACAGTGAAGTTGTCCTTGCCGAACTGGGCAGTCAGGACCGCGTCGATACGGTTGGCCACCGACTCGGCCCCGCCGGTGACGGCCGCGCCGGTGCCGGCCGCGGTGTCCGCCTGCCCCTGCGCGCGCACGGTGAACTCACGGGCCGTCCCGAACTGCTGGATCTCGGCGCCGCGGATGCCGGCGCTGTCCAGCGCCGAGCGGAGCCTGGCGATGTCAGGCGCCGCGGTGAACTCGAGCTGCATCAGCGTGCCGCCGGTGAACTCGATGCTGTAGTTGATCCCGCGGAACGCGAGGTCGCCCAGTCCGATCACGATGAAGGCGATGGTCAGGCCGGCGGCGATTCGCCACCACTTGATGAAGTCGTAGTTGGTGCCGTGGAGAATGCGCAGCATCAGATGCTCAAGGTCTGGGCACCGCGCGAGCGGCTGAGCCAGACGAGGTAGAAAGTCCGTACGACGAAGATCGAGGTGATCATGGAGGCGACGATGCCCGCGATCAGGGTGACCGCGAAGCCCTTCACCGGGCCCGTCCCGTACTGGTAGAGCACGGCCGCGGTCAGGATGGTGGAGACGTTGGAGTCGATGATCGCGCTCATCGCGTGCGTGAACCCCTCGTCGATCGCGGTGCGCAGCGTCTTGCCGCGGTCGAGCTCCTCGCGGATGCGCTCGAAGATCAGGACGTTGGCGTCCACCGCGATCCCGATCGACAGGACGAAGCCGGCGAGACCGGGCAGGGTCAGCACCGCGTCGAAGCCGGCGAGCGCGGCCAGCGTATAGAGCACGTACAGCGCCAGACCGCCCACCGCCAGCATCCCCGAGAGGCGGTAGTACACGATCATGATCAGCACCACCAGCCCGATCGCGATGCTGCCGGCGAGAATACCCTTGCGGATCGAGTCCTGGCCGAGCGAGGCGCCAATGGTGCGCATGTCGGCGATCCGGAGCGGCACCGGGAGGGCGCCGGCCCGCAGCACCAACGCGAGGTCCTGCGCCGCCTGCAGGTTCTGGCCGCCCATGGTGATCTGCCCGCGCGTTCCGATCGCGCCCTGGATCACCGGCGCGGTCATGACCTTGTCGTCGAGCACGATCGCCATGTAATCCTTGATGTGCTTGCCGGTCTCGTTCTTGAAGCGCCGGCCCGCCTCGTTGTTCAGCGTGAACTCGACGATCGTCCCCTCGATAGGCACGGTATTGGGCTTGGCGTCGATCAGCCCCTCGCCGGTGATGATCGGCCGCTCGTCGAGTACGTAGAGCACCTTGTAGTACCGCTGCGCGGCGACGATCGAGTCGGTCCCCCATCGCAGCACCTTGGCCGGCGGAAGCGCCGCCTGGATGTCCGGGCTCTTCAGAAAGTTCGTCACGGCGTCGGCGTCCTCGGTCGCCACGAAGTACTCGCCAGGCAGGCGGCCCGCGGACACCAGGCGCGAGAACGCGCCGCCGCTGGCCCCCGGCAGCACGGCGGAGTCCGCCTTGGTGCTGTCCTTGCCGGTCTTCTTCCCGGAGTCGGCCTTGGTGAACAGGTTCGCGATACTCGCGTTGGCTTCGGGCAGCTTCGGCTGGCCGGATGCCGCCGCCAGCCCCTTGTCCTTCACGATCGCGTCGAGGCGCGGCAGGACCTTGTCGAGCGCCTGCGTCTTGTCGGTGATCTGGAACTGCAGGAACGCCGACTTCTGGAGGATCCGTTCGGCGCGGTCGGGATCGTCGACGCCGGGGAGCTCGACGATGATCCGGTCGCTCCCCGCCTTCTGGACCACCGGCTCCGAGACGCCGAACTCGTCGATGCGGGTGCGGACGACCTTGAGCGCCCGGTCCAGCGCCTCGGACTTGTTGGCGACCGTCCCCCTGGACTCGTCGACTTCGAGCGAGACGTACATCCCCCCCTGCAGGTCCAGGCCCTTCTTGAGCGGGACGCGCTTCTCGGTCTTCACCGTGTAGACGCCGTTGCTGTCGCGGACGCGGACCTTGGTATCGCGGGGGAAGAGCGCCCAGAGCGACGCGGCCACCAGCGCCACGATGACGACGATACGGTACTTCAGGTTGCCCATGGATTTGAGACGTCTCGAGTTACGTACTACATCGACCGCGGCGACCCCTGGGAGGCGCCGGTCGAAGAACGGTGAAGGTTACCGGGGTGCCCGGAGAGAGTCAACGCGCGCCGCGCGTCCTCCGCGTCCCGGTGCAGTTGGGCGATCAGGGCGGCGGCATCGGGGAATTTCCGCGTGTCGCGAAGCCGGGTGACGAACTCCACCCGCACCCGCGCGCCGTACCAGTCCCGGTCGCCGTCGAAGAGGTGCGCCTCCAGGGTGACGGTCTCGTCGCCGAAGGTCGGACGTGGCCCAAGGTTGAGCATGCCCCCGTACGCGCCCAGCGGGGTCTGGACCCGTACCGCGTAAACGCCCTGCGGCGGGAGGAGCTTCCGCGGCGGGATGGCGACGTTGATCGTCGGGAAGCCGAGTCCCTTGCCGCGCGCGGCGCCCGGGACCACCGGCCCACCCACGGAGTAGGGGCGGCCCAGCCCGAGCTCGGCCTTCCTGAGGTCGCCGCCGGCCACCGCGCGCCGGATGGTCGTGGAGGAGATGGGGCGCGCGACACCGCCGCCGTCGCCCATGGTGACGGGCGGCACGACTTCCACCTTGAAGCCCCGCTCCGCGCCCAGCTCCTGCATGGTCTCGACATCGCCGGCCCGCCCGCGCCCAAAGCCGTGGTCGTAGCCCATCAGGAGCTCCCGCATCCGGAACCGCTGGCGCAGCACCAGCTCGACGAACTGCTCGGCGGAGAATCCCGCCAGCGTCTCGGTGAACGGCACGATCGCGAGATAGTCGATCCCGCTCTCGGCCAGCACCTCCAGGCGCTCGTCGCCGACGGTGAGCAGGAGCGGCGCGGCAGCCGGGTTGACGACCTCCATGGGGTGGGGATCGAACGTCACCAGGAGGGAGTGGAGCCCCGTGTCGCGGGCGCGGGCGGCTACGCGGGCGAGCACGTCCTGGTGCCCACGGTGCACGCCGTCGAAGGTACCGACGGTGAGCACCGTGCCGTCGACGTTCGGTGGAAGACCCGAGCTCGCGCTCATGGCGAGACGGCGTGCGGCATGGCCGGCCGGGCGGCGGGGTCGCGCAGCACCACCACCGGCTGCCAGTCGTCATCGCGCCGGTCGGCGATCGCGATCAGGGCGCCCTCGTCGTCGAGCAGGGCGCCGCGCTCGCCGGCGACCGTCGCCGGGACCGGGCGGCCGGTGGCGACGACCTCGACGCCGGCGGGATCGAGCGCCTGACGAGGGAGCGAGGCGACGGCGGTGAGCAGCGGGAGCAGCGTCGCCCGCCCTTCGCGGACGGCATCGAGCGACGCGGCGCCGGCGACGTCGAACGGGCCGCTGCGGATGCGCCGGAGCAGCGTGAGGTGCGCGGCGCTTCCCGTCAGGCGCCCCAGGTCGCGGGCCAGGGCGCGGACGTACGTCCCGCCCGCGCAGGTGATCGTGACGTCGAGCTCATCAGAACGGGTGTCGCGGATCTCCCAGCCGTGCACCCTGACCGGCACCGGCCGCAGTGCGAGCGGCTGTCCGGCCCGGGCGGCGGCGTGGGCACGACGGCCGCCGACCTGCTTGGCGGAGAACGCCGGCGGCAGCTGCTCGATCTCCCCCGTGAGGCGCGCGATCGCCTCACGCACTCGGGCCGGCTCCGGCGGCGGCGCGGTCCGGATCACCGTGCCGGTGGCGTCGTCGGTGTCCATCTCGGCGCCGAATCGGATGGACGCGTCGTAGACCTTGGGCTCGCCGTCCACGTACGGCGCCAGGCGGGTGGCGCGCCCGACGAGCAGGATCAGCAGGCCGGTCGCGAACGGGTCGAGGGTGCCGGTGTGTCCCACGCGGCGCGCATTCAGGGCACGCCGGGCGATGGCGACGACATCGTGCGACGTGATGCCGGCGGGCTTGTCCACCGGCAGCAGCGCCCCGCCACGGGGCAGCTCAGTCACGCGATCCTTCGCGGCCCGCATCGTCGGCGCGAATCTGCGAGAGCAGCGTATCGATGCGCGCGGCCCGGGCGATGCTCTCGTCGAGGCAGAAGGTGAGGGTGGGCGCCATCCGCAGCCGCAGGGCCTTGCTCACCCGCGAGCGGAAGTGGCCCACCGCCTCCTGGAGGGCGGCGAAGGTGGCGGCCTTGTCCTGCTCCTCGCCCATCACGCTCACGAACACCTTGGCGTGGCGCAGGTCGCGGGTGACCTCGACCCCGGTCACGGTGACCAGGCCCACCACGCGGGGATCCTTGATCCCCTCGGTGAGCGCGCTCGCGACGATCTCGCGGATCGCCTCAGCGACGCGGTCGGGACGGCGGGAGTCGGGAGGCATGGGCGTCGCACGAGGAACGAGGAATGAGGAGGCGGGCGCCTCATTCCTCGCGCCCTCCTCGTCAGGCGGGCGAGGAGACGAGGGTGCGGGCGACTTCTTCCTTCTTGAAGAACTCGAGCACGTCACCGACCTTGATGTCGTTGAAGTTCTCGATGCCGATGCCGCACTCGTAGCCTTCCTTCACTTCGCGGACGTCATCCTTGAAGCGGCGCAGCGAGCCCACCGTACCGACGTAGACCTCGGAGCCGTCGCGCACCACGCGCACCCGTCCCTGCCGGTTGATGATGCCGGTGCGGACGAAGCAGCCGGCGATGATCCCCACCTTCGGCACCTTGAAGGTCTCGCGGACCTCGGCCTCGCCGAAGATGACCTCGCGCTCCTCGGGCCGGAGCAGGCCCTCGAGCGCCGCGCGGACGTCGGCCACCGCCTCGTAGATGATCTTGTACAGCTTGATGTCCACGCCTTCGCGCTCGGCGGTGGTGCGGGCGTTGTTGTCGGGACGGACGTGGAAGCCGATGATGATCGCGCCCGACGCCTTGGCGAGCAGGACGTCGCTCTCGGTGACCGCGCCCACGCCGCGGTGGATCACCTCGACCTGTACTTCCTGGTTGGAGAGCTGACCCAGCGCGTCGGCGAGCGCTTCCGCCGGCCCGCCCTGGTCGGCCTTGATGACGAGCCGCAGCGCGCGCTTCTGCCCCGCCGCGGACTGCGTCATGAAGTCCTCGAGCGAGGTCACACCCTTGCTGGTGCGCCGGCTCTTTGCCTCACGATCCAGGCGCTGCCGCCGCTGCGCGATCTCGCGCGACGCGGTGGCGTCCTCGACCACCAGGAACTGGTCGCCGGCCATCGGCACGCCGGCCATGCCGAGCACCTGCACCGGAATGGCCGGCCCCGCCTCCTTCACCGGCTTGCCGCGTTCGTCGAGCAGCGCGCGCACGCGGCCGGAGAACATCCCGCAAATGAAGTCCTCGCCCACCTTGAGCGTGCCGTTCTGCACCAGGACGGTCGCCACCGGTCCCTTGCCCGGGTCGAGCTGCGCCTCGATCACCGTGCCGGTGGCCCGGCGCGACGCGTTCGCCTTCAGGTCGAGGATCTCCGCCTGGAGGAGGATCTGGTCGAGGAGCTCCTTGACGTTGGTCCCCTTCTTGGCCGAGATCGGCATCGAGAGCGCGCTGCCGCCAAACTCCTCGACCACCACGCCGTGCTGCAGCAGGTCCTGCTTGACCTTCCCGGGATTGGCCTGGGGGAGGTCGATCTTGTTGATCGCGACCACGATCGGGACGCCGGCGTTCTTGGCGTGCGAGATCGCCTCGATCGTTTGCGGCATGACCTGGTCGTCGGCGGCCACCACCAGCACCACGATGTCGGTCACCTGCGCGCCGCGGGCGCGCATGGCGGTGAACGCCTCGTGGCCCGGCGTGTCGAGGAAGGTGATCGCCTTTCCGTTCGACAGTGTCACGTGATAGGCGCCGATGTGCTGGGTGATGCCGCCGGCTTCGCCGGCCACCACGTTCGCCTTGCGGACGTAGTCGAGCAGCGACGTCTTGCCGTGGTCGACGTGTCCCATGATCGTGACCACCGCCGGCCGCGGCGACAGCTCCTCGGGCGAGTCGGCAGGCGCCACGAACGAATCGGTGGCCGAGTACTCCTCCTCGCGCACCGCCTGGAATCCGAATTCGCCGGCGATCAGCTCGATCTGGTCGAAGTCGAGCCGCTGGTTGATCGTCACCATCAGCCCCAGGTTCTTGAAGGCGAACGCGACGATCTGGGTGGCGGGGATCTTCAGGATCCCGGCCAGCTCGCTGACGGTGATGAACTCGTTGACCCGGACGGTGGTCCGCTCGCGCTCGGCATCGGCGGCCTTCTGGGCCTCCATCTCCTCGCGCGAGCCGTCGTCGGCGCGGCGCACGCCACGACGCGCGGGTGCGCCGCGCAACGCGGTCATCGTCTTCGAGATGTTGGCGGTCACCGCCTCCTGGTCCACTTGGCCGCGCTTCCCCTTCTTGCGGCGGCCGCCACTGGGGCCGGCGCCCCCTCCCTTGTCGTCGCGACGCGGCGCGCCGCCGCCGTAGCCCGGCTGTGCCGAGGCAACCGGACGCGGCGGCTGGAAGGGCACACCGGTGGCCACAGGCTTGGGACGCGGCGCGCCCGGCACGATGGGCCGGGGGCGCGGGCGCTCCGTGCCCGATCCGGACTGCGGCATGGGCACCGACGAGAACGTGGTCGGCGTCGGCCGCTCCTCGCGCGGCTCGGTCCTCGCCGGCCGTTCGACGGGACGTGGAGGCGGAACCTCCTCAACCGCCGGAGCCGGTTCGGGCTCGGCGATGATCCCTGCCTCACGATCGGCCGCGGCGCGCGCCTCGACGCGCGCCTTCCGCGCCTGCTCTTCGAGCACGATCGGCGAGACGTCGACGATATGCGGCGTGGGCGGCAGCGGCGTGGCGGCCAGGCCGGCCTCATCGACCACCGGCACCACCGGTTCGGGCGGCGGCACTTCGGCGGCGGCGCGCCGGCGACGGCGCGCCGCGGGGGCTTCCGCGGCCGGCGCCGGTTCGGGCGGCGGCGGCGCCGGTGCCGGCGCGGGAGCGGCACGCTTGGGCCTGGCGGCCGGCTTGGCGGCGGGCTTCGCGGCGACTTCGACGGCTTCGGCGGCCGGCTTCGCGGTGCCGCGGCGGCGGCGCGCGCCCGCGGCCGGAGCGGGCTCCTTCGCCCGCTTGTCGCGCTCACGCTTCTCGCGTTCCCAGCGGGCGCGAATCCGCGAAACCTGGTCGTCACTGAGCACGCTCACGTGACTGCGCACCGGGACGTCCATCGTGCGGAGGAGGGTCACCACCTCTTCCGCCGGAATCCCGAACTCGGTCGCCATGTCGTGCACTCGAAGCTTGCTCAAACCGCCTCCTCTGGGGTCCCGCCGGGACCCGATGCCACGATCTCGCGAAGCCCGTTCGCGAGCTGACGGTCGATGATGCCGACCGCCGTCGTCGTCCTCCGTCCCACCGCCGCACCCAGCAGCTCGGCGGACAGGTGCTCCAGCACCGGTACCCGCCGCGCCCGGAGGAGCGGCACCACTTTCTCCCGGCTGTGCCGGGAGCCATCGGGCGCCACGAACGCGAGCACCAACCGCCCGCGCTCCACGGCGTTACGCACCTGCTCCACTCCCACCACCACCAGCCGGCCCCGAAGTCCGAGCCCCAGCAGCCCGGAAAGGCGCCGCGTTACGACGGTATCGATCACGCCGCCTCACGCCACCGGAGCGGCATCGGGCGCATCGCCGGCCGGTGGTCCGGCCGGCGGCGCGGCCCCGGCCGCCGGCGCCGGGCTGGCCCCCGCCCCACCCGCTTCGCCGCCCTCGGACCCCTCGTCCTCGGTGGTCAGCTCGTTCAGGATCGTCATGATCCGGTCGGCTTCTTCCGGCGCGATCCCGGCCAGCTTGAGGAAATCCTCACGCTCGAGATCGATGATGTCGTTGAACGTCTTGTAGCCCGCTTCCTCGAGCACCGCGACCGTCGCCGCCGAGAGCCCCTGGATCTCGGAGAGCTTGACGTCGGCCGCCGAATCCGGCTCCGGCTCCTCCGGAAGCGGCGCGAACAGCGGACTGTCGCCCCCGCGCTCCAGCCATTCGCGGCTGGAGTAGAGGTCGACCTTCCAGCCGGTGATCTCCGACGCCAGGCGGACGTTCTGCCCGTTGCGCCCGATCGCCAGCGAGAGCTGGTCTTCGTCGACGATCGCCTGGATCGTCTTGGACGCGGCCTCGCTGAACACCCGCGCCACACGGGCCGGCGCCAGGGCCAGCTTGGCGAACCGTTCCGGATCGGCCGACCACGGCACGATGTCGATCCGCTCTCCGCCCAGCTCGTTCACCACCGCCTGCACGCGCGAGCCCTTGAGCCCCACGCACGCGCCCACCGGATCGATCGAGTCGTCGCGCGACGACACGGCGATCTTGGTGCGGCTCCCCACCTCGCGGGCCGCGGCCTTGATCTCCACGATCCCCTGCTGGATCTCGGGGACCTCGAGCTTGAACAGCGCCTTCACGAACATCGGGTCGCCGCGGCTCAGGATGAGGCGCGGCCCCTTGGGCGTCTCCTCGACGCGCTTCAGCACCGCCCGGATCGGCTCGCCCTGGTGGAAGTGCTCGCGGTGATTCTGCTCGCGATACGGAATGATCGCCTCCGCCTCGCGGAACTTGTTGAGCATGACCACCAGCTTGCCCCGCTCGATCTGCTGGACCTCGCCCGACAGGAGGTCGCCGACGCGGCCCGAGAACTCGTCGCGGATCTTCGTCCGCTCGCCCTCGCGGACCCGCTGGATGATCCGCTGCTTGGCGGCCTGCACCGCGGTGCGGCCGAATTCGGCGAAGTCGACCGGGTACTCGATCTGGTCGCCGACCTGCGAGTCGGGGTCTTCGAAGCGCGCCTCGTCGACCGAAATCTGGCTGGCCGGATCCGTGACCTCGGCCACCACCGTCTTCAGAACGGTGATGCGGATGGTCCCCTTCTCTTCGTCGATGGCGACCTCGGCCTGTACGCTGGGCCCGTACTTTTTTGCGAGCGCGGCCACGATGCCGTCCTGGAGCAGCCCGTGCAGCTCCATGCGGTCGAGTTGCTTCGAGTTCGTCAGCTCGCGAATCGCGCCGAGTATTTCAGCGGAACCGACCATCCAGCACTCCCCTCTGTCGATCGGCGGCCACGGCCGCCGAATGCCTTACCAGTGAAACGCCAGTCGCGCCTCGCGAACCTGCGCCAGCGGCAGCCTGACCTCGCCACCGCCTTCGCGGCGCACGACCGCGACCTCCATCCCTGCATCACCCTCCACGCCCACGATCTCGACCTCGGCGCGCCCGCCCACCAGGTCACTCACCACGCTCGCCCTGCGACCCACGAACCGCCGCCACTCGGCGGGCGTCCGCACCGGGCGCTCCACTCCGGGAGACGACACCTCGAGCACGTATCGCTCGCCCATCGTACCGCCCGCATCCAGCACCGCCTCGATCGCCCGCGACGCGCGCGCGCAATCGTCGACGGTCACCGCCGTTCCGTCTCGCCGGTCGATCCGGAGATCGATCACCGGACGTTTCCGCGAGCCGCCGCGCCGCAGCTCAACCAGGTCGAACCCGAGCCGGTCAAGCTCCTCAGCGGCAAGTGCTTGCAGAGATTCGTTCACATCGCGTTGAGGTTGCGTGCCGTTGCGTACAAGAACAAAAAAATGTGGGGAACCCTCCCCCACATTCGGCCCGCGCGGCGAGAAAACCGGAGGGCGAATCGGGAATCTAGGCTCCCCCCGTGCCCACGTCAAGGCGAATTCGCCGTCGCATCCTCACGGCGGCGAGACGAGCACCGCGAGCTGCCGGCCCCAGTCGCCGGCACGATGCGAAAAGAACCGGTCGTTGTCGCAGCGCGTGCAGAACGGGCTCACCTCGATCCGCGCGACGCCGGCGGCGCGCGCCTGGTCGGCCAGCAGCGCGCGCAGGTCGACGGTCGTCGGACGGTCCACCGTCCGCCCCGTGAGGCGGGCGTAGACCTCGGGCCCCACTTCGTAGCAGCGCGCGCAGATCGCCGGCCCGAGGTGGACGCGCAGGTCGCCGGCCGCCGCGCCCAGCCCGCGCAGCGCCGCGATCCCCTCGGCGACGAGCTTCGTCTCGGTGCCCCGCCATCCGGCATGGAGGAGCGCGATCGCGCCTGACGGGTGCGCGATGAACACCGGGACGCAGTCGGCGATCGTGACCGCCATCGCCAGACCCGGCGACGCTGATGCGTGCCCGTCCGCCTCCGGGTGGCGCAGCCATCCCGACCAGCCGGCCGAGTGCACGAGGACGCGACGACCGTGGACCTGGTGCGCGGTGGCGAGGGCCGCGTCGGCGCCAACCGGTCCGCGCAAGCCGGCCTGGAGCGCCCGCCAGCGGGCGATCACATCGCGCACCGGCTCGCCGCTGTCGAGGGCGAAGCTTCCGGCGGCACGGGTGGTGGTGAACGCCCGAACGCCGAAGGCGGAGAAGTCGGCGATCGGCTCGCGGTCTGCGGCTGGGCCGGCGATGTCTGGAGCGGGCGTGTCGCCGGCGGGCCGCGCCGTCACCCCGCCACCCGCTCGATCTTCGCCCCCAGCGCGTTGAGGCGCTCGTCGATCCGTTCGTAGCCGCGCTCGATTTGGCCGACGTTGTTGATCGTGCTCGAGCCTTCCGCGCAAAGCGCGGCCAGGAGCATCGCCATGCCGGCGCGGATATCGGGCGACTCCACGGTGGAGGCGCGCAGCCGGGTGGGCCCCGAGACGATCGCGCGGTGCGGGTCGCAGAGGACGATCCGGGCGCCCATCCCGATGAGTTTGTCGACGAAGAACATCCGCGACTCGAACATCTTCTCGTGCATCAGGATCATCCCGCTGCACTGGGTGGCGGTGACGATCGCGATCGACATCAGGTCGGCCGGGAAGGCCGGCCAGGGCTGGTCCTCGAGCTTGGGGACGTGCCCGCCCAGGTCGCTCCGGATCTCGAGCGACTGCTTGGCGGGCACCACCAGGTCGGCGCCGTCCACGCGGCACTCGACGCCTAACCGCTCGAAGCCCAGGCGCGTGGAGCGGAGGTGCTCCACGCCGGCGTCGGCGATCCGGATCTCCGACCGGGTGACGGCGGCCAGGCCGATGAACGAGCCGACTTCGATGTGGTCCGGACCCACCCGGTGGGCGGCGCCGCGGATCGCGTGCCCGCCGTGTACGGTCATCGTGTTGGTCCCGATCCCCTCGACGTGGGCGCCCATGGCCACCAGGAAGCGGGCCAGATCCTGGACGTGCGGCTCGCTGGCGGCGTTCCGGAGCACGGTGGTCCCTGTTGCCGCCACCGCCGCCATCAGGGCGTTCTCGGTGCCGGTAACGCTCGGCTCATCGAGGAAGACATCGGCGCCCGTGAGCGACTTCGCGCGCAGGCGGTAGCGGTCACCGGCATCGAACTTCGCTCCCAGCTGCTCGAGGGCGAGGAAGTGGGTGTCCAGCCGCCGCCGGCCGATCACGTCGCCGCCGGGCGGCGGCAGGGTCACCTCGCCACAGCGGGCGAGCAGCGGGCCGGCCAGCAGGATCGACGCGCGGATCCGGGCGCACAGGTCGGGATCGAGGTCGGCCGAGCGGACGGTGGCGGCGTGGATGGCGAGGGTGTTGCGCGCCGTCCACTCCACCGACGGCCCCACGCTCCGCACCAGGTCGACGAGCGTCTCGATGTCGCGGATCCGCGGCACGTTCTCGAGCGTGACCGGGTGCTCGGAGAGGAGCGCGGCACAGACGATCGGCAGCGCGGCGTTCTTGTTTCCCGACGGCTGGATCGTGCCCGAGAGGCGCCGCCCCCCGTCGACGATGAATCGCACCGCGGCCATGGCGCTCCGATGAAAAAGATGAGGAAGGATGGGCGGGCGGGCGCGCGAGCGTCAAGCGAGCGCGCCGCGTTTCTTGACACTCTCCGGCCCGCCGGGTACGATTGCCTGACATCCACCATGCAGCTTCTCGTCGCCGTCATCAATCACGACCAGCTGGTCGATGATGTCCTCGCCGCCTTCGTCGAACTGGGCATCACCGGCGCGACGGTGATCGAGAGCAAGGGCATGGGGCGCCTGTTGAGCCGCGACGTCCCGATCTTCGCGGGGATCCACTCGCTCAGCGCGCGCTCGCGTCCGGCGAACCGGACCGTGTTCTGCGTGGCTGATGATGCGAAGATCGAGCAGGCCATCGGGCTGATTCAGGACATCTGCGGCGACCTGAACGCGCCCGGTGCCGGGATCCTCTTCACGATCCCGGTGGCGCGCGTCGAAGGACTGGCGCCCGAGCTGGAGACCTGAGCGCCCGGGAGGGTGCGTGTCGAGCGGCTTTCAGAATTTTGCGGCAGTGGCCAGCGGCATCGTGTCGATCGCGAGCCTGCTTTTCATCATCGCGCTCCTGCCGCTGGTGTGGAGCCTGCGCCAGGCGGCGATGAAGCTGGTGGACGTCCTGGAGCACCTGCGGACCGACACCCGCCCGCTGCTCTCCAGGACCGAGGCGATCGCCGACGACGTCAAGGAGATCACAGCGGTGGTGCGCCGCGAGGTCGAGACGGTCGGCGACACCGTCGAAATGGCGAACGACCGGCTGGTCGACGCGATCGACCGGGCCGAGCGCCGGGTGCGCGACTTCGATGCGCTGCTGGGCGTGGCGCAGGATGAAGTCGAGGGCGTGTTCGTCAAGACGGCCTCGGCCATCCGCGGCGTGCGGCGCGGGGTGAATGTCTTCCGGGTGCTGTTCGGCGGCCGGTCGCGCCGCCGCGATGGGCGCGTTCCCATCCGCGGGCGGCGCCGGCCGATCGATGAGGACTTCGACGAGGCGCCGCCTCCGCCGGCGGAGGCGCGCCCGCGCACACGCCCGCGCAGGGACGGATCGCCCTCGGCGTGAGGGCCGCGTCCCGGGGCGTCGTCCCCCTGCTGGTCGCGGTCGGCGTGGCGCTGGTGCTCATCGCCGTGACCCCGAGCGCGGCGTGGGCCTGGACGCCGGGGACCCACATCTTCCTTGGCGACGCGGTGCTCCGCGCCGGCAACGCCCTGCCGGCCGCGATCGCCGAGCTGCTGCGCGCTTTTCCCTACGACTTCCTCTACGGGTCGATCGCGGCCGACACCAGCATCGCCAAGAAGTACGCGGCCGCCGGCCGGCACTGCCACTCATGGCCGGTGGGGTTCGAGATCCTCGAGCGGGCCGCCGACGAGCCGCTCCAGGCGTTCGCGTACGGGTATCTCGCGCACCTCGCCGCCGACGCGGTGGCCCACAACTACTTCGTGCCGCGCCAGCTGGTCGTCACCTCGAGCACCGCCGCGCTGGGCCACAGCTACTGGGAGAGCCGGTTCGAGTCGCACCTGGGCGAACGCTATTCGCGGCGCGCGCGCGAGCTGATCCTCCTCGATCACGCGCGGTCCGATGGCCACCTGGACCGCATCCTGAGCCCGACGATCTTCAGCACGTCCACCAACCGCCGGATCTTTCGCGGCATGGTGTACGTCACCGACACCGACAGCTGGCTCCGGATCTTCCAGCTGATGTCGGCGGCCAGCCCGTGGGACCTGCCTGACGAGGACGTCGGCCGCTACCTGGTCCGCGCCTACGACTTCATCATCGACTTCCTGCACCGGGTGGACCGGTCGGAGGTGACGCGGCTGGATCCGTCGGGGGACGCGCCGCTGCGGCGCGCCAAGCGGGTGAGGCGGGCGGCGATGCTGGCCGGCGGTGAGGACATGGTGCGCGAGGAAGCCGACCGGCACTTCGGACTGCCGACGTCGGCGCTCGCCTTCTCGGCGGCGCTCGCCGAGCCGCTCTACCCGGTGGCGCGCTCCGCCAGGAGCTGATTCACCTTCCTGGGATCGGCGCTCCCCTTCGACTTCTTCATGACGAAGCCCACCAGCACGCCTTGGAGCTTCTTCTCGCCGCCCAGGTAGCGCTGCGCTTCGGCGGGATGCTCGGCCAGGACTTCGTCGATCCAGGCGCGCAGGGCGCCGTCGTCGCCCACCTGGACGAGGCCTTCCCGGGCGGCGATCCCGGCCGCCTTCCCGCCGTGCTCGGCCATGATGCCGAACACCGTCTTGGCGCCTGACGAGCTCAGCGTGCCGGCGTGCACCAGCCCGATCAGCTCGCCCAGGGCGTCCGGACCGACGCGGAACGAGGCGATGTCCCCGCCGGAGACGTTGAGCGTCTTGAGGACCTCGCCCATCACCCAGTTCGCGGCCGCCTTGGCGTCGCCGGCCGCCTTCGCCACCGCCTCGAAGTAGCCGGCGAGGCGCGGGCCGGCGGTGAGCACGTCGATGTCGTAGGCGCTCAGCTGGTACTCGCGCGCGAAGCGCTCGCGGCGGGCGGCCGGCAGCTCGGGCAGCGCCTGACGAATCCCATCGATCCGGGCGGCGGTCAGCACCAGCGGCGGCAGGTCGGGCTCCGGGAAGTAGCGGTAGTCGTGGCTCGCTTCCTTGGACCGGGCCGGCCGGACCTCGCCGCGATGGCCGTCCCAGAGCATGGTCTGCTGCTGGATCGTGCCGCCGGCGGCGAGCACCGTGCACTGCCGCGCGAACTCCGCATCCAGCGCCCGCTCGACTCCGGTGAACGAGTTGAGGTTCTTCACCTCGGTCTTGGTGCCGAGCGCGGTCGCGCCCCGCGGCCGGGCGCTCACGTTGGCGTCGACCCGCAGGCTTCCCTCTTCCATGCTGACATCGCTCACGTCGAGGTACTCAAGGAGCTGCTTGAGCGCGCGCAGATAGGCGCCGGCCTGGGCGCTGGACCGCATGTCGGGTTCGCTCACGATCTCGATCAGCGGCACGCCGGCCCGGTTGAGGTCGATCGCGGTGGCGCCGGGATACCGGTCGTGGATCGACTTGCCGGCGTCCTCCTCGAGGTGGACGCGCGTGATGCCGACGCTCGGGCCGGCGGCGCCATCCGGGGCGGCAGCCACCGTGAGGCGTCCGCCGGTGGCCAGCGGGCGGTCGTACTGCGAGATTTGGTAGCCCTTGGGCAGGTCGGGATAGAAATAGTTCTTGCGCGCGAAGATCGAGACCGGGTGCACCGTGCACCCCAGTGCCAGCGCCGTGCGCACCGCCAGCTCCACCACCCGCTCGTTGAGCACCGGCAGCGACCCGGGCAGCGCCAGGCATACCGGGCAGGTGTGCTCGTTGGGCGGCGCGCCGAACTCGGTGGAGCAGAGGCAGAACGCCTTGGTCTTCGTCTTGAGCTGTACGTGGACTTCCAGCCCCACGACCATCTCGTACGCGGTGGTGGACGAGCCGGGGGCGGCCGGCGGATGCGCGGTGCCGGCGCTCATCGGTGCGCCCCCGCCCCCGCCCCCACCCCGCCCAGCGCGCGCTCCAGCGCGTACGCGACCCCGAACATCCGGTACTCCTCGAAGTGCGGAGCGATGATTTGTCCGCCCACCGGCAGGGTGCGCACCTGCCCCACCGGGACGCTCATCGCCGGATTGCCCGCCAGGTTCGCCGTCGCGGTGAAGATGTCGCTCAGGTACATCTCGTACGGATCGGAGATCGCGCCGATCTCGAACGCTGGGGTCGGCGTGGTGGGCGTGAACAGGACGTGGACCCCGGAGGCGAACACGGCCCGGAAGTCGTCGGTGATCAGCGCCCGCACGTCCATCGCCTTCTTATAGTATGCGTCGTAGTAGCCGGCCGAGAGGACGTAGGTCCCGAGCAGGATGCGGCGGGTGACCTCGGCGCCGAAGCCGCGGGAGCGGGTGGCCTCGTACATGCCGCGCAGCCCGCCGTCGCCGCCGGCGACCCGCAGTCCGTAGCGGACCCCGTCGAACCGCGCCAGGTTGGACGACGCCTCGGCGGGGGCGACGATGTAGTAGACCGGGATGGCCAGGCTGGTGTGCGGCAGCGACACGTCGCGCACCTCCGCCCCCAACGCCTTGAGCGCCTCCAGGGCCTCCTCGCACCGCGCCCGGATGCCGGCGTCGAGCGTGGGCGGGTAGTACTCCTTCGGCTTGCCGATCACCATCCCCTTGAGGGGGACGGCGGCCGCCTCACGATAGGCCGGCACGGGGACGTCGGCGCTGGTGGCGTCGCGGGGATCGAGGCCGGCGATCACCTGCAGCCCCAGGGCCGCGTCGTCGACGGTCCGGCCGAATACGCCGACCTGGTCGAGCGAGGAGGCGAAGGCCACCAGTCCGTAGCGGCTCACCCGCCCGTAGGTCGGCTTCACCCCCACCACGCCGCAGAACGACGCCGGCTGCCGCACCGAGCCGCCGGTCTCCGAGCCCAGGGCCACCCGCACCATCCCGCACGCCACCGCCGCCGCCGACCCGCCTGACGAGCCGCCCGGCACCCGCGCGCGGTCCACGGGGTTCCGGGTGGGGCCGTACGCGCTGTGCTCGGTGGACGAGCCCATAGCGAACTCGTCCATGTTGGTCTTGGCCGCGATCACCGCGCCGGCCGCTCGCAGCCGCGCGATCACCGTCGCCTCGAACGGCGACACGTAGCCCTCCAGAATCCGCGATCCGCAGGTCGTGGGCAGCCCCAGCGTCGCGATGTTGTCCTTCACCGCCACCGGCACGCCGGCCAACGGCAGCGGGGCCTTCCCCCGCCGGCCCGCCACCGCCCGCGCATCGGCGCGCGCCGCCTCACGATCGGAGTGGAGCACCGCATTGAGTCCGCCGCGCCCGGCATCGACGGCATCGGCGCGCGCGAACGCCGCGTCCACCGCCGCCTCGGGAGCCAGCGCGCCCGACGCCACCCGGTCCGCCACCTCGGCGGCCGACAGGGCGGACAGGTCGGGCGCCCCGCCGGCGCCGGCCGCCGGGCTCACGCCGACTCCTCCGGCTCGTCTACGTGCGTCGCCAGGCGCGGCACCAGGAGCAGGCCGTCCCGGACCTGGGGCGCGAACGACTCGCGCGGCGCCAGCAGGGGAAGCGGCGGCCCCTCATCGGGGCGGAGCCACATTTCCGACACGGCGGCCGACGAGGCATCGATCTGTCCGTCGCGCACCCGTGCCGTGTCGACGCGCGACAGAACCTCCATGTGCCCGAGGATCCCGTTCAGCTCGGCGACCAGCGACGGCATGCGGCTCTCGTCCACGCCGAGCCGCGCCAGCATCGCGATGTGCCGGACGTCGTCGTTGGTGACCGCCACTACTCCAACCCCCGCTCGAGTCCCGCGTAGGCGACGACCAGCCGCTTGCGCCCCACCTCCGCGTCGTCGAATTCGACCGTGACCTTCATGTCGCGGCCGGCACCGGCGAGCTCGAGAATCGTCCCCGACCCGAAGCGCGCGTGGCGTACCCGCTCCCCCTTCACGAAGCGCGGCTGGTCCTGCGACGCCTCCCCCTCGCCCGCGTCGTTGTGTCCACGGCCGGCCCAAAACTCGCTCGACCGCTGCGGCCGCGCCACCGGCGAACCCGGGCGCCGCAGCGACGGCGCCGTCGAGAAGCTGCCGCGCCCGGTGGAGCGGAGGCGCACCGTCGACTGCTGGTCGAGCATCCCGTCGGGGATGGCCGAGAGGAAGCTCGACGGGATGGAGGGCATGAACTCGCCGTTCCGGCGCCGGCTGTGGGCCCACGACAGGTGGAGTTTCCGCTGCGCCCGGGTGATCCCGACGTAGAACAGGCGCCGCTCTTCCTCGAGCATCGCCGGGTCATCGTAGGCGCGGCTGAGCGGGAAGAGCCCGTCCTCGAGCCCGCTGATGAAGACGACCGGGAATTCCAGCCCTTTGGCGTTATGCAGCGTCATCAGCGTCACCGCATCGGCCGCGGGGTCGAGCGCGTCGAGGTCGGCGACCAGCGTCGCCCGCTGGAGGAAGTGATCGAGCGGCGTGAGTCCCACCTCGCCGCCTTCGTCGGCGACCGTCTCCCCCGCCCCGGCGATCAGCTCGCGGACGTTCTCCAGGCGCTCGGCCCCCTCCGGCCCCTCGGCGCGCAGGGCATTGGCGAACCCGATCTCATCCACCAGGTCGCGCAGCAGCTCGTCCACCGCCGAGTCGGCGGCGCGGGCGCGGAAGCGCGCGATCAGGCCGGCGAACTCGGCGAGCGCCGCCCGCGCCGCCGGCCGGATCGGCGGGGTGGCGCCATCGAGGAGGTCGCCGCGCGCGGCGGCCGCCAGCAGCGGCACGCCCGCCGTCCGGGCCAGCGCATCGAGCGCGTCGATGGTCGCGTCGCCCAGCCCGCGCTTGGGCACGCCAACCGCGCGGCGGAAGGCCTCGTTGTCGGCGGGATTGGCGATCAGCTTGAGGTAGCTCATCAGGTCGCGGATCTCGCGCCGGTCGTAGAAGCGCACCGCGCCAATGAGGCGGTAGGGGATCGCATGCCGGAGCATCGATTCTTCCAGCGACCGGCTCTGCGCGTTGGTCCGGTAGAGCACCGCGAATCCCCGGTACGTCAGTGTCCGGTCGCGGCGCGCCGCGATCTCGCCCGCCACCCACTCGGCCTCGTCGCGCTCGTCCAGGCAGGCGGTGGCGGTCACCCGGTCGCCGCCGGCGATCGTGGCGCGGAGCGTCTTGCCGCGACGCGACCGGTTGGCGCTGATCACGACGTTGGCGAGCTCGAGAATCGGCGGCGTGGAGCGGTAGTTCTCCTCGAGCCGCACCACCCGCGCGGCCGGAAAGTCCTTCTCGAAGTCGAGGATGTTCCGGATGTCGGCGCCCCGCCAGCCGTAGATCGACTGGTCGTCGTCGCCGACCACCGCGACGTTGCCGTGCCCGGCGCCCAGGAGCCGGATGAACTCGTACTGGGCGCGGTTGGTGTCCTGGTATTCGTCGACCAGCAGGAACCTGAACCGGTCGCGGTAGTGCGCCATGCGCTCGGGATGTTCGCGGAAGAGCCGCACCGGCAGCACCAGCAGGTCATCGAACGACGCCGCGTTCTGCGCGCGCAGCACCTCATCGAGGTCCTTGAACACCGGCGCCACCGCCCGCGACAGCGGGTCGTTCGCCAGGCGCTCGTACTCGTCAGGCATGACCAGGGCGTTGCGGGCGTCCGAGATCGCGGCGGCGATCGCCCGTGGCGCGAACTGCTTGGGCGCGATCCGGTGGCGCTCCATCAGGCGCTTCACCACGCCCAGCAGGTCGTCCTCGTCGTAGATCGTGAACCGCGGCGTCCGGCCCGCCAGCGCCGCCGACGCCCGCAGCATCCGCGCGCCGATCGCGTGGAAGGTCCCCATCCACATCCCCACCGGCTCCCCGCCCAGCAGCCGGCCGATCCGCTCCCGCATTTCGCCGGCGGCCTTGTTGGTGAAGGTCACCGCCAGGATGTGGCGCGGATCGACGCCGTGGTGCTCCACCAGCCGCGCGATCCGCGTGGTCAGGACGCGCGTCTTCCCGGACCCCGCGCCGGCGAGGACCAGCAGCGGGCCTTCGAAGTGCATCACCGCGTCGCGCTGGGCGGGATTCAGGCCGGACAGCGGATCCCGCGCCGGAGCGGCCGCCGCGGCGGCCACGGATGCCGTGGACATCAGCGCAAGATAATATCGAACGTCGCTCCACGGTCGCCCGGCACCAGGAGGAGCGACCCGCCGTGCGCCTCCTCGATGATCCGGCGCGCCAGCGGCAGGCCGATCCCCCACCCGCCGGCCTTCGTCGAAAACCCCGGCTCGAACACCCGGGCCCGCTGCTCGCGCGGAATCCCCGGCCCATCGTCCGACACGCGCAGGCGGGCGCCGTGCTCCGGGAGCGCGGTGGCGGTCACCTTCACCGTCCCGCCCCGGCCGGCCAGCGCGTCCACCGCGTTTTTCACCAGCACCTCCACCGCCCACTCCAGCAGCACCGGATCGCCCTCCACCGTGAGATCCCCGCCGTCAGAGGCGCTGATGATCGACACCGTGTGCGCGAGCGTGGGGACGCGGGCGCGGAAGTAGCCGGCGACCCGCTCCACCAGCTCCCCCACGTTCACCGTTTCGTGCCGCGGCGGGCGGCCGATGCGCTCGAACCGGCTGGAGACGCGGTCCAGCCGCTCGAGGTCCGCCTCCATGTGCGCGACCACGCCGCCCATCGCCGGATGCTCGCCGGTGCGCTCCTTCAGCAGCTCGATCCACCCGCTGAGGCTGCTGAGCGGCGTCCCCAGCTGGTGCGCCGACTCGCGGGCCATGCCCGCCCAGATGCGCTCGCGTGAGGCGCGGCCCCGCATGACGATCAGCAGCCACCCGGAGATGAGGACCAGCGCCAGCATCGCCGCCTGGACGAGCGGAATCACCCGCAGCGATCGCACCAGCGGCGGATTGCCGTAGTGCACGGTGCCGACTCCGGCCTCGACGACCGGCTCGTTCTCCCGGTCCAGGCCGGTGACGTAGGCGGCGACCCGCGGATCATCGAGCGGCGCCTCGAAGGGCAGGTTGGCCGCCGCGCTCACCCGGCCGCGCGCATCGGTGACCACCACCGGCACGCCCATCTCCCGGATGTGGCGCGACAGGTCGAGCAGGGCGGCCACGCCGGCGTCCTCGCTGGTGTCGCTCAGCGCGCGGTAGACGCGCGCGTACATCTGGCCGGAGCGACGCGCCTCGGCGCGCAGCGCGCGCGCGACGTCACGCGTGTACGTCACGTACCACCCCAGCAGGAGGAGGACGCCGAGCGCGACGAGCAGGACCGGCGCGCGGCGCCGCATGCGTCAGCCCAGCCGGTCGGCGCCGAACCAGGGACGCAGCGCCGCCGGAAGGCTCACGCCGCCGTCGGCCGTCTGGTGATGCTCGAGCAGCGCGGCGATCGTGCGCGGGAACGCCAGCCCGGACCCGTTGAGCGTGTGGACGAAGCGCGGCTTCTCGCCGGCCGCCGGCCGGTAGCGGATGTTCGCGCGCCGCGCCTGGAAGTCGGTGAAGGTGCTGCACGACGACACCTCGAGCCACTGCCCCACTCCCGGCGCAAAGACTTCGAGGTCGTACGTCTTGGCGCTGGCAAATCCGGTGTCGCCGGCCGCGAGCAGCACGCGGCGGTACGGCAGCTCCAGCCGCTCCAGTACCGTCTCGGCGTGGCGCGTCAGCAGCTCGTGCTGCTCGGCGGACGTCGCCGGCGTGGCGTAGCGCACCAACTCGACCTTGTCGAACTGGTGGACGCGGAGCAGGCCGCGCGTGTCCTTGCCGTGCGCGCCGGCCTCGCGTCGGAAGCATGGCGTGTAGGCGACGAACGCCTTGGGCAACGCCGCGGCATCGAGGATCTCATCGCGGTAGAGGTTCGTCACCGGCACTTCGGCGGTGGGAATGAGGAACAGGTCCTCATCGCGCACGGCGTACATGTCGTCCTCGAACTTGGGGAGCTGCGCCGTGCCGGTCATCGTCTGGCGCGTGACCAGGAACGGCACCCAGCACTCCTCGTAGCCGTGCTCCCGGACGTGCAGGTCGAGCATGAAGTTCATCAGCGCGCGCACCAGCCGGGCGCCGGCGCCGCGGAACACCGGGAATCCCGAGCCGCTCAGCCGCGCCCCGCGCGGAAGGTCGAGCAGGCCCAGCGCCTCGCCGATCTCCCAGTGCGGCTTGATCGAGCCCTCCGGGGCCTGGCGCGGCGTCCCCACGGTGCGGACCACCGTGTTCTTCTCCTCCCCACCCTCGGGCACATCGGGAAGGACCACGTTGGGAATCTCGAGGAGGATGCGCTCCAGCCCGCTCTCGGCCTCGCCGCGCTCGGCCTCGAGCCGCGAGATTTCCTCGCCGAGCACACGCCCCTGAGCGATCAGGTCATCGGCGGATTCCCTGGCCTTCTTGCGGCGGGCGACTTCCTGGCTCAACGCGTTGCGCGCGGCCTGCTTCTCCTCCACCGCCTGGATCACCGCCCGGCGGCGCCGGTCGAGCGCTTCGGCCCGATCGATCGCCGGCGCCAGCTCGGTGAGCGCCCCGCGGCGGCGCATGCCCGCGCGCAGCGCGGCGATCTCGTCCCGCACCATGCGCAGGTCGTGCATGCTCAGCGCGGCGGAATGCCAGGGGCGAAGGAACGGAACCCGCAGTTGGGATCCACGACCGTGCGCAGGTGCACCATGCGCGTCGCGGCGTTCACGCTGTCCACCACGAACTTGGAGTAGACGATCTTGTTCAGGTCCAGCGCGCAGTAGTCGCTGGCGGCCCGGACCAGGAATCCTTCGCCGGACGCGACCACCGTGGCCGCCGTCGTGTCGTACCCGGTGGTGGGCGCCAGGAGCATCGTGTCGAAGGGGACCGCCAGCTTCTGGACCCCGACCGACCTCGCGTTCCCGAAGGTGGTGGCCACCAGCCGCAGCGGGTACACCAGCGCCCGTCCCTGGGCGTCGATGTCGATGGCGATGTCGAAGGAGAAGCTCCCGTCGGCGCGTACCACCTGCGCGGTCGGCGTATTGATCGCCGCCGGATACGTCGGCGGGCTGCCGGTGAGCGCGAACACGCTGATGGTGTCCGAGAAGATCCGGAACCGGGCGCGAATCGCGGTCGAATTGCCGCAGGCCGCGGCCAACGCGGCCACGGCGAGGAGAAGGGCGAGCGTCGAAAACCGGCGCATCAGGCTCTGGGGAGCGCGGGAAAGGAAAGCCGTGTCAGGAGGCGTAGAATACCGTGCGGTACGGGAGACTTCAAGCGATTGGCATCGCTTGACTTCGCCCGTTTTCAAGCCTAGCTTCGCAACCGGCCGAACGACCGTTTCCGCCGGCGCCTTCCGCCTCGTACTCGCGGGCCGCCCGCGCGTTCCTCCTGTGGAGACCTGATGCCCACCATCCGCGACCTCGTCGGCGCGCTTCGCCAGCGTGAAGGTGTCGAAGCAGCGGTCGTCCTCGGCCGCGACGGCCTGCTGATCGACAGCCAGACGGTCCCGAACCTCGACGCCGAAGACGTCGCGGCGCACATCCCGTCGATCATCAACGCCGCCGACGAGTTCGGCGCGGCGGCGCGGCGCGGAAGCCTCACGACGGCCATCCTCGAGCACGCCAACGGCCTCGCGATCGTGTCGGTCCTGTCCACCGAAGCGGTGCTGCTGGTGCTCGTGAATACGAACGCCAATATCGGCCAGCTCCTCTTCGAGCTGCGCCGCAACCGCCAGAACATCGCCGCCCTCGTCTAGCCCCCCGGGAGGGGAGATCACCGCATGACGCTCCGCCACGTGCTGGTGGCCGATGACGAGCCGCACATTGGGCGGATTATCAAGATGAAGCTCGAGCAGGGTCCCTTCCGCGTCACGCTCGCCTATGACGGCCGCGAGGCGCTGGAAGCGCTGGAGCGGGAAGCCGATATCGACGTCGTCCTCCTCGACCTGATGATGCCTGACGTGAGCGGGCTCGACGTGCTCATGCGGATGCGCGGGGACGCGCGCTGGAAGGACATTCCCTGCATCGTCCTCACCGCCGCCGGCCAGGACCTGCAATACCAGAATGCCATGGCGGCCGGCGCCAGCGACTTCATGACCAAGCCCTTCAGCCCGAAGAAGCTCTACTCGCGCACGGCCGCGCTCGCCGGCCTGGCGGCCGAGCTATGAGCCGCTGGGCCGTCGTTCTCGCCGGCGGCGTGGGGTCGCGCTTCTGGCCCATCAGCACGCCCGACCGGCCCAAGCAGCTCCTCCCGCTCATCGACGACCAACCGCTGCTCGCCAATACCGTGAGGCGGCTGGAGCCGCTCGTGCCGGCGTCCCGCACGCTGGTGCTCACCAACGCGTCGCTGGTCGATGCCGTCGCCGGCCTCGTCCCGGCGCTCCCGCGCGCCAATATCATCGCCGAGCCCAAGCCGGCCGGCACCGCCGCCGCTCTCGCCTGGGCCGCCGCCGAAATCGAGCGGCGCGATGACGGCCACGGCGACGCCACCATGGTCTGCGTCCACGCCGACTGGGCGATCGGCGACGACGCCGGCTTCCGCGCCGCCCTCGACCAGGCCGCGGCCGCCGCCGAGTCGCACAAGGCGCTGATCACCGTCGGCATCATCCCCACCCGCCCCGATCCCGGCTTCGGCTATATCCAGCCAGCCGAGGCCGTCGGCGGCGGCGTCTACAAGGTGGCGCGGTTCGTCGAGAAGCCCGACCGCGCCACCGCCGAACGGCTGCGCCAGCGCGGCTACCTCTGGAACTCGGGGATCTTCGTCTGGCGCGTCGCCGACTTCCTCGACGAGCTCCGCGCGCACTGCGTCGAGGTCGCGCCCGCCCTGCGCGCGGCCGGCGGCGACATCGCGAAGTTCTTCGCGGCGGTCAAGCCGATCGCCGTGGACGTCGGCGTCATGGAGCGCTCCCGCCGCGTCCTCGTTCTCCCCGGCGATTTCGGCTGGGACGACGTCGGCACCTGGGAGGCGCTGCGGCGCGTCCGTCCCCTCGACGCCGGCGGCAACGCCTTCCATGGCCCGGTGCACGCCCTCGCGTCGGCCGGCAACGTCGTCCACATCGAGGGCGCCGGCCACACCGTGGTCCTCTACGGCGTGCAGGACCTGGTGATCGTCTCGCGCCCGGGCCTCACGATGGTGACCACGATCGAGAAGGCCGCCGACCTCAAGACGCTGACGGAGTCGCTGCCCGCGCCGCTGCGGGAACGCCCGTGAGCGCGTTGTTCCTCTACGACGACGCCCGCGCCCGGCTGTTCGAGCCGTTCGCGCTCACCCGGCCCATCAGCGAGCTGCGCGCCGGCGCGATCCTGCTGCGCAAGCGCTGGGAGCTGGCGCTGGGCGTCGACGCGGCCGGCTACCTCGCGGCCTCGCACCTCGCCGACTTCGAGGAGGCCGGCGCCCCGCCGGCCTCGCCCGCCACCCTGCCGGCCGGCGCGATCATCGCCAACAGCCGCTTCGCGATCTCGGTCGCGAGGCGCGTTCCGGAAGGGAGCGTCTGGATGAGTGGCGGCCAGGTGGTCGCCGTGCGGACCCGCGATCCCATGCCGGTGAGCGACTTCAAGGACGGCGCCCGTTCGCTCGACGAGATCGGGCCGATGACCGGGATGATCGTGCAGGTGAAGGGACGGTGGGTCGAGCAGGTCTGGGACCTGGTGCGCGACCTGCCCGCGCAGCTCACCGAGGACATCGATGCCCTGGGCCCACAGATCGCGGTGGCGCCCCCCTCGGCCGGCCGCCCCTCGGTGCTGGGAATGCACCCGGTCTACGTCGAGAACGGGGCGGTGATCGAACCGTACGTGGTGTTCGACGCCGGCGCCGGCCCGATCCTGGTCAGCAAGGGCGCCACGATCGCCTCGTTCACCCGCATCGTCGGCCCGTGTTTCATCGGCGAGTACGCGCAGCTGTCGGCCGACCGGATCGCGGCGAGCTCGATCGGCGAAGTGAGCCGGGTGCACGGCGAGCTGAGCACGTCGATCGTCCTGGGTCACTCGAACAAGTCGCACGGCGGCTTTGTCGGACACTCGATCCTGGGGCGGTGGGTCAACCTCGGCGCCGGCACCACGACGAGCAACCTGAAGAACACGTATGGCACCGTGTCGCTGTGGACGCCGGGCGGCGTCAAGGACACCGGGATGCAGTTTCTCGGCACCCTGTTCGGCGACCACGCCAAGACCGGGATCGGCCTTCGCCTCACGACCGGGTGCGTGATCGGCGCCGGCGCGAACGTCTTCGAGGGGATGCCGCCCAAGGCGGTCGCCCCGTTCAGCTGGGGGAGCTCGGAGCCGTACGGCGTCTACGCCCTGGACAAGTTCATCGCCGTCGCCGAGCGGGCGATGTCGCGGCGCCAGGTGCCGCTGGGCGTGAAGGGACGCCGGCAGCTGGCGCAGGCGTGGGCGAAGCGGTGGGAGCCGTGAGCGCCGGCCCCGGACGCGGGCCCTGAGCGTGCGCGCCTGCATCCTGGGATCGGGCAGCCAGGGAAACGCCATCCTGCTCGAGACCGGAGCCGGTGCGGGCGCCTCACGAGTGCTGATCGACGCCGGATTCCCGCCGCGCACCATCGCGGCGCGACTGAAGGCGGTGGGCGTCCGGCCCGAGTCGATCGAGGCGTGCCTGGTGACGCACGAGCACGGCGATCACATCCGCGGCGCCGCCGCCTGCGCCCGCCGCTGGGGGTGGACCCTCCATGCCAGCCGCGGCACCGTCGACGCCTGGCCGGCGCTTCGCCACGCCGGTGCCATCGCCTTCGCCCCGGGCGCGCGCCTCCACGTCGGCGACTGGGACATCGACAGCGCGCGGGTGAGCCACGACGCCTCCGAGCCGGTGGCCTACTGCGCCACCGTCCGGCGGAGCGGCGCGCGGATCGGCCTCGCCTACGACCTGGGGGTGGCCACGGCCGGCGTCAGGCGGCTGCTCGAGCGCGTCGACGTGCTGGTGCTCGAGGCGAATCACGACGAGGTCATGCTCCGCACCGGCCCCTACCCCGCCCCGGTCAAGGCCCGGATCGCGTCGCCCACCGGGCACCTGTCGAATCGTCAGGCGGGCGAGCTGGCGCGCGCCCTGTCGCACGCCGGGCTGCGCCGGATCGTCCTCGCGCACCTGAGCGAGGTGAACAACACGCCGGAGCAGGCGGCCGCCGCGATCGGCCAGGCCATGCGGGGCCTTCGCGCCCGGCCGTCGCTCGACACCGCCGGGCAGCGCACCGTGCTGCGCATCGACGCCCGCGGCCGCGGCCTGGACGGGTTGGCGATGGCGGCCGACGCGCACCAGCTGCCTATCGAGTTCTGATCGGCCGGCCTCGATGGCGGCCGGCGCGCACCTGCCCGCGATCAGGACGTGATCAGAGGCTGCCGGCTCCAGTGTCGCCGCCGGAGTCCCGCGGCTCCTGCCACGCGCGCGCGAACAGGTCGGCGAGGTCGATCTCGATCGCCGACGCCGACGGATCCACGCGCCACGAGAGGCGATCGCTCCGCACCTCCGGCCGCTCGTCCCCGGGGCGCCAGATCTCCACGCTCCGGACGGCGAGGTCCACGATCCAGTACTCGGGGACGCCGGCGCGCTGGTAGCGCGGGCGCTTGACGGTCCGGTCGGCGCGCGCGGTGGACGGCGACAGCACCTCGACGGCGAGCAGGAGGTGCTCGATATCGGTCCAATCCCGGCCCGGCGGGACGACGAACAGGTCCGGCTGCACCAGGGTCCGCGGGTCGAGTTCGATGTCCGCGGGCGAGCAGAGCACCTCGGCGTCGGCTCGCCCCTCGAGGTAGTTACCCAGCAGGAGGTGCAGCCGTCCCAGGCACCGCTGGTGGCGCCAGATCGGTGCGGGGCTCACGAGCAGCTCACCGTCGACGACCTCGTACCGGTTGCCGTCGTCGGGAAGCGCGCGGACTTCCGCCGCGGTCCAGCGGCGGATGAGATCAGGCATGGCCATAAGCTGCTCGGCGGAGCGAGAGGGTCACAAGGGCGCACGCGGGCACGATAGGCGCCTCGCTGCGATCTCTCGTCATCGTTCTATTGCGCCGAGTATCGATTCACCGCCCCGTCGGCGGCGAGCCACTCGGGGTCAGCCCGGGACCGGCGCCTCGCGTCCCGCCTACCACACCCCCGGCAGCAGCCGCCACGTCACCCGCGACGCGTACTCGGCGTAGCCCGGCAGGTTCGCGAGCAGGTAGCGGTCCTCGATGATCGCCCGCCGCAGGACGATCGCCGCCACCACCAGCGTGATCCCCAGCGCCCACCACGAGTCCAGCACCAGCGCGCTGGACGGAAATCCCACCAGCATCCCCAGGTAGCCGGGGTGCCTCACGATGCCGTACGGGCCGGCGCTGATCACGTGGTGCCCGCGCTCCGCCTGCACCCGCACCACCGGCGAGAAGAACCGGTTCACCGCCGCCGACCAGGTGAGCAGCCCGATCCCGCCGGCGTACCCCACCAGCCCCAGCGCCCGGAGCGGCGCCGGCACGCTGTCCGACCAGTGGAAGCGCCCCGCGTCCAGCGCCGCCAGCAGCATGTGGCCGATGTACAGCGGCCCGATGACGAACCGCACCCCGCGGTCCACGCCCCCCGGTCCGGGGCGGCGCCGCTCCTTGCCCAGGTCGGAATCGATGCCCGCCGTCAGCACCAGCGAGCACGCACCCGCCACGCCGATGTAGGCCCAATACCAGGGCAGGTCGATCCGTCCCGCGAGGCCGAACATGAGCACGGCGAAGACGGTGGTGCTGATCAGCGTGCGGAGCATCACCTCCGGGGCAGTCCGGGTGTTGGCCATCGCGCAAAGCTACCGCGCGCGGCCACGCCGCTCAACAAGTCCCCGCCCCCGCGCGGAGCCCCGCGCGGCAAGAAAGAAACGGGGGCCCGTCTCCGGACCCCCGTCTCCCTGTTCCCTGAGTTTGAGTCCGAGTCTGACTCTAGTACATCCCGCCCATGCCGCCGCCACCCTGAGCCGGTGCCCCCGTCTTCTCTTCCTTCTTCTCGACCACGATCGCTTCCGTGGTGAGCAGGAGGCCGGCGATCGACGCCGCGTTCTGCAGCGCGGTACGGGTCACCTTGGTCGGGTCGATCACGCCCGCCTGCATGAGATCTTCGTACGTGTCGGTGAGGGCGTTGTAGCCGAAGCTGTTGTCCTTCGCGCTCCGCACCTTCTCGACGACGATCGAGCCTTCACCACCCGCGTTCTGGACGATCATGCGGATCGGTTCCTCGATCGCGCGCCGGACGATCTCGATGCCCACGTGCTCATCCGGCTCGTCGAACTTGAGGCCCTTGAGCGCCTTCTGGGCGCGAATCAGCGCCACGCCGCCGCCGGGGACGATCCCTTCCTCCACGGCCGCCTTGGTCGCATGCAGCGCATCCTCGACGCGCGCCTTCTTCTCCTTCATCTCGCTCTCGGTCGCGGCGCCCACGTTGATGATCGCCACGCCGCCGGCCAGCTTGGCCAGGCGCTCCTGGAGCTTCTCCTTGTCGTAGTCGGAGGTCGTCTTGTCCATCGCCACCCGAATCTCCTTCACCCGGCCCTGAATCTTGTCGTCGTCGCCGGCGCCGTCGATCAGGGTCGTGTTGTCCTTGTCGACCACGATCCGCTTGACGCGGCCCAGATCGCTGAGGACCGCGTTCTCGAGCTTGAAGCCCACTTCCTCGCTGATCACCTGGCCGGCGGTCAGGACGGCGATGTCCTGGAGCATGGCCTTGCGGCGGTCGCCAAACCCGGGCGCCTTCACCGCGCAGACCTTGAGCGTGCCGCGCAGCCGGTTCACGACCAGCGTGGCCAGCGCCTCGCCCTCGACATCTTCGGAGATGATCAGGAGACCCTTGCCGGACTGCGCCACCTTCTCGAGCACCGGGAGCAGGTCCTTCATCGACGAAATCTTCTTGTCGTGGATCAGCACCAGCGCATCTTCGAGCACTGCTTCCATCTTCTCCGGATCGGTGACGAAGTACGGCGACAGGTAGCCGCGGTCAAACTGCATGCCGTCGACCGTTTCGAGGCTGGTCTCGAGACCCTTGGCCTCCTCGACCGTGATCACGCCATCCTTCCCGACCTTCTCCATCGCGTCGGCGATGAGCGCGCCGATTTCCTTGTCGTTGTTGGCCGAGATCGCGCCCACCTGGGCGATCTCCTTCTTGCCGCTGGTCGGCACCGAGAGCTTCTTGAGCTCCTCGACCACCGCCGCGACGGCCTTGTCGATCCCGCGCTTGAGCGCCATGGGATTGGCGCCGGCGGTGACGTTCTTGAGCCCTTCGCGGAAGATCGCCTGGGCGAGGATCGTCGCCGTGGTGGTGCCGTCGCCGGCGATATCGGACGTCTTGGTCGCGACTTCCTTGACCATCTGCGCGCCCATGTTCTCGAGCGGATCGGCGAGCTCGATCTCCTTCGCGACGGTGACGCCGTCCTTGGTGATGGTCGGGGCACCGAACTTCTTCTCGATCACGACGTTCCGGCCCTTGGGGCCGAGGGTGACCTTCACCGCTTCGGCGAGCTTGTCAACGCCCCGCTTGAGGGCGGCGCGCGCCTCGGTGTTGAAATGCAGTTCCTTGCTGGCCATGGACTGTACCCTTCAGAGTTAGGTTCGTGGAGTGCGGATCAGTTGACGACTGCGGACCGGCTGACGATCGCGGATCAGTTGACGATCGCGGATCAGTTGACGATCGCGAGGACGTCGGACTCGCGCAGAATCAGGACCTGCTCGCCATTGAGGGTGACTTCCGTGCCGCTGTACTTCCCGTACAGCACCTTGTCGCCGACCTTCACGTCCATCGGCACCCGCTTGTCCTTCTCGAATCGGCCGGGGCCGACCGCGAGGATCTCGCCCTGCTGCGGCTTCTCCTTCGCGGTGTCGGGGATGTACAGCCCACCCCGCATCTGCTCGCTCTCTTCCGTCGCCCTGATGACGACGCGGTCCGCCAGGGGCGCGACCTTGACACTCGTGGCACTCTTGCTGGCCATGGGGTCCTCTCCTCCTCCGTATGGGGTCACTCACACCTTATGATGATGTGGCGAGGTGTTGGCACTCGTTGCAGGTGAGTGCTAACAACAAGTGAAGATACCTCAACGCGACCCAATGTCAACCCTGGGAGCCGCAGTCCGCCATAGCCGTAAATTATTGCGGGTTAGCGCCTTACGCTGTTGCCTCGGATCAGACCTTCGCCGCCGATTTCAGCAGGTCGTACGCGATCCGCAGCCCGTGCAGCGTCAGGTACGGCTCCACCCGGTCGAACTCCTCGCACAGGGGCTGCAGCACCTCGGCCAGGCCCCCCGTCGCGATTACCGCCGGCGTCTGCGGGCCCGGCCACACCCGCTTGATCCGCCTGACGATCCCATCGATCGAGTCCGCCGCCCCGAACATCACCCCCGCCCGGATGCACTCCTCGGTCCGCTTGCCGATCACTCCCGTGGGCGGCACCAGTTCCGTCGCCGGCAGCTTGGACGTCCGCCGGAAGAGCGTCTCGGCCGAGGTGCGCACCCCCGGCGCGATCACCCCACCCAGGAAAACGCCGTCGGCGGTGATGCAGTCGAAGGTGGTCGCCGTCCCCAGGTCAACGACGATCGCGTCGTGATGGTGGAGGCGGCTGGCCGCCAGCGTGTTGATCAGCCGGTCCGCGCCCACGGTAAGCGGCTCGTCGACCTCAAGACGGATGGGGAGCGCGGAGCTCGCGTCGACCAGGATGGGCCGGACCCTGAACAGCTTCTCGCAGCCGTCGGCGAGCGGCCCGGTCACCGGCGGCACCACCGAGCCGATCGCGACCCCCCGGACGGCACCGCGGTCCATGCCATCGGCGGCGAGCAGGGTGTGGAGCAGCGCCACGAACTCGTCGCCGGTGCGGGCGGCATCGGTCCTCAGGCGCCAGTGGCCACGGAGCGCTTCGCCGTCGAACAGCCCGACGGTCGTTTCGGTGTTGCCAACATCGGCGACGAGAATCACGCCTCCTCCGCGAGTACCAGGGATCCGCCCCGAAAGGTGTCGTCGCCGCCCTCACCCGCAACCACCAGGGCGCCGTCGGCGGCAATGCCGCGGACAACGCCCGCGGCGGGCTCGAGGCAGCGCCGGCCGGCGGCCAGGTCGCGGGCGCGCCACGCCGCCAGCTCGTCCGCGCCGAGCAGCCCGCGCGCGAACGCGGCCGCCCGCAGCGCCGGGACGAGCTCGCTCAGCACCTCAACGCGAGAGGTCCCGGGCTCCAGTCCGGCGGCGGGCAGGTCGTTGGGCGGGACGACGTTGAGCCCGATGCCGATCGCGACCCACTCCGGCCGTCCGGTGCCGGCCGGGCCGGCGGCCGGCCGATCCCCGCCCCGCCAGCGCGCCTCGACCAGGATACCGGCGAGCTTGCCCCCGCCGACGAACATGTCGTTAGGCCATTTGAGCGAGACGCTCCCGGCCGCGTACCGGTCCAGCACCCGGGCCGCGCGCAGCCCCAGCCGGATCGACAGCACCTGCAGCGCCTCGGCGTCGGCCGGCCTCTCGATCAGCGTCAGCCAGATGCCGGCTCCGGGCGCCGAGCTCCAGCGGCGGCCGGCGCGCCCCCGGCCGGCGCGCTGCTCCTCGGCCAGCACCACGGTGCCTGGCGGTGCGCCATCACGCCCATCGGCGCCCGCCGCCAGGATGTGGGCCGTGTCCATGGTCGAGCCCACCGAGGCCAGCAGCTCCACCCGCGGCACACCGAGCAGCGCCGCCAGCTCGCGCGCGTCACGCCCGTCGTAGCGCAGGGCGGCCGTGGACGCCTCCGGGCGGGCTCCCGCGGCGGCGGCCGGGTCCTCGTTGGGCATCGCTCCCGGCATCACCGTCCCGCACGCAGGGCGAGCGTGAGGAACACCGCCGCCCCCAGCACCAGCCGGTAGAGCGCGAAGATGCCGAATCCCCGGCGCGTGATGTAGCGGAGCAGGATCTCGATCGCGAGCCAGCTGCTGGCGGCCGCGCTCACGATGCCGACCACGATCGGGACCGTGATCCCGCCGCGGAGCAGAGCCGGCAGCTTCACCAGCGCCGCGGCGGCGATGATCGGCATGCTCATCAGGAAGGAAAAGGTCGCCGCCGCGGGACGGTCCAGCCGCAGCGCCCGGCCGGCGGTGATCGTCGACCCGGAGCGTGAGACACCGGGGATGAGCGCCAGGACCTGCGACACGCCGATGATCAGGGCGTCGGACCAGGTCATCGCGGCGAGCGTCCGGTCGCGGCGGGCAGCGCGGTCGACGAGCCAGAGGACGGCGCCCATCGCGATCAGGGCGGACGCGGTGAGGGCCGGGTGCCGGAAGACGGTCTCGGCCTGCTTCTCGAGGAGGACGCCGGCGATCCCGCCGGGGATCGTGGCGATGATCAGGTAGACGGCCCGCCGCTCCTGTTCGCTCTCGATGCGCCGGTGCCTCACGATGTCCCGCGCGGCCAGCAGCATCGCCCACCACTCGGCGCGGAAGTACCAGAGCACGGCGACCAGCGTCCCGAAGTGGAGCGCCACATCGAACGCCAGGCCCGGATCGGGCCAGCCGAAAAACCAGGGAGCGAGGGTGAGGTGGGCGGAGCTGCTGATCGGGAGGAACTCGGACAGCCCCTGCAGCAGTCCGAGTACCAGGGCCTGGAAGGTCGTCGTCATGCGATCGCGTTGGCGTAGAGGGCTTCGTACTGACTGACGACGGCATCGAGCGAGAAGCGGGCGCGGGCATCGGCGGCGCCGGCCGCGCTCATCCGCCTCCAGCGGGAGTCGTCGCCGAGGATGCCGATCGCGGCATCGGCCATCGCGTCGACGTCGCCCACTTCCCGGAGCTCGCCGGTCTCGCCATCGCGCACCACCTCGGGGAGTCCGCCGGCGCGCGTCCCCACCACCGGCACGCCGCACGCCAGCGCTTCGAGGGCGCTGAGGCCGAACGACTCGCGATTGGACGACAGAAAAAAAAGGTCAGCGCCGACCAACAACGGCACCACCGAGTCGAATTTGCCCAGGAAGAAGACGTGCTCGTCCACGCCCAGCTGCCGGGCTTCCTCCTGCGCCTCAACCCGGTCCGGGCCATCGCCCACCATCACCAGGACGCTGGGGATCTTCTTCGCGACGGTCGCGTAGATGCGGACCACCTCCCGCACGCGCTTGACCGGGCGCATGTTCGAGATGTGCATCAGCACCTTCCGGGTGCCGTCGAGCTGCTCGCGGAGGATCGGCGGATACTTCGACCGGTCGTAGATCGCCGGGTCGACGAAGTTGTGGATCACCTCGACGTTGCACCCCGCGCAGCCGAACGCGAAGTACGTCTCATCGCGAAGGAACTTGGACACCGCCGTGAGGCGGTCCGACTTCTCGATCGAGAACTTGGTGATCGGGTGGAAGCTCGGGTCCTGCCCGACGATGGTGATGTCGGTCCCGTGCAGGGTGGTGACGATCTTGATGTCGCCGCCGTTCTGGCGCAGCATCTCGCGCGCGATCCAGGCGCTGGTGGCGTGGGGGATGGCGTAATGCACGTGGAGCAGGTCGAGGTGGCTGTCGCGCACCACCTCGTGCATCCGCACCGCCAGCGCCAGGTCGTAGGGCGGATACTCGAACAGCGGATAGCGGCCGACGTCCACTTCGTGGAAATAGATGCGCGGCAGGAACGACGGCAGGCGGAACGGCTGCTGGTAGGTGATGAAGTGGACCTCGTGCCCGCGCGAGGCCAGCGCGATGCCCAGCTCGGTCGCCATCGCGCCCGAGCCGCCGTACGTCGGATAGCAGGTGATGCCGATCTTCACGTCGCGCTCACTCCTCGTTCCACCAGTGTTCGACACGCTCCCCGAACCGCGCGTCGGCGGGATCGACCCGCACGACCTCGTCCTGCGCCAGCTGGCGCCGGAACCACGTGCGCTGCCGTTTGGCGTACTGCCGCGTTTCGATCACGGCCTGCTCGACGGCCCGGCGCCTGGTGATCCGGCCGCGCACCAGGTCCCGCACCGTGACGTACCCGCTCGACTTCCAGGCCGGGGCGTCGTCGGGAACGCGGGCGGTGAGCCCGCGCACTTCGTCTTCCCATCCGGCCGCGAACATCTCGTCGACCCGGCGCTCGATGCGGCCGGCCAGCGCCGGTCCCGGGTCGACTACAAGATAACGGGGCGACAAGGTCGTGGTGCGCGCCGACGTCCGGTGCCACTCGCTGAGGCGGCGGCCGGTGAGCAGGGCGACCTCGACCGCCCGCAGGAGTTGGGCGCGTCCGAGGTGGGCGCGGGCGGGGTCGAGCGTCATGCACCAGCGGCGGAGCGTGGCGGCATCGAGGGTCGCGAGCGCGCCGGCCAGGGCGTCGCGACGCGCGGCGTCGAGCGGCGGCGCGGCGAACAGCGGCGTGAAGAGCGCCCGGAGGTAGAATCCGGTGCCCCCCACCACCAGCGGCGCGCGGCCGGCGGCGCTGGCCTCGTCGATCCAGGCCACGGCCTGCGCCGCCCACTCCGCGGCCGAGTACCGCTCGGCGGGCTCGACGCAGTCGATGCCGCGGTGCGGCACACGGGCGCGCTCGGCGGGGCCGGCCTTGGCGGTGCCGATGTCGAAGCCCCGGTAGATCTGGCGCGAGTCGGCGCTGATGATCGTCGCGCCGTGCCGGGCGGCAAGGTCGAGCGCCAGCCCGGACTTGCCGGCGGCGGTGGGCCCGCAGATGACGCGAATCCTAACGCCGGCCAAACCGTCGCTCGAGCTCGTCCCACCCGAGGTGGACTATGGTGGAGCGGCCGTGCACGTCGTGCGCCGGCAGCGTGGTCCCGCCCAGGGCGAGGTAGAGCGCCCGCATTTCGGACGGCGCCAGCGGCTCGCCGGCCTTGATCGCGGCCTTGCAGGCGATGGTGGCGGCGAGGCGCTCGTGGCGCGACGCCGTGCCGGCCACCCGGTCGCCGGCCAGCGCCGCCAGCGTCTCGCGCAGGCACTGTTCGGCGTCGAAGCGCGGATGCGGCATCGGGACGCTCCGCACCAGCAGGGTGTGTCCGCCAAATCCCTCGATCTCGAATCCCAGCCGCTCGAGCGGCTCCCGATTGGATTCAAAGGCTTCTCCCTCAGCGGGCCCCAGGTGGAGGGTGAGCGGGAAGAGCAGCCGCTGTGATGGGCTGGCGCCCCCGGCCAGCTCGCGCATGAACCGCTCGAACAGGACCCGCTCGTGCGCCGAGTGCTGGTCGATGAGGACGACGCCGTCGTCGCATTCGAACATCAGGTAGGTGCGGCGGAGCTGGACCAGCGGCGGCACCGCCGGACCCTCCGGGACGGCGTTCGCGTCCGTTCCGCGCGCCGGCGCGGCGTCGGCATACTCGTCAGGCACGAGGTCGGCGCCCGCCGCGCTGCCGGCCGGGGCGGCGCCGGCGGCAAAGAGCCCGCCCCCCCCTCCCGGCGGCGGCGCACGGCGCAGCAGCTCGATGTCCACCGCCGGTGCCGCCGCCGGCCCGCCGGTGGACACCGGCCAGTAGCGCACGCCCAGCGAGGCGGCCGCGTCGGTCGTCCCCAGAGCACGGCGCACCGCCTGCTCCACGGCCCGCTCCACGGTCCACCGGTCCTTGAACCGGACCTCGGCCTTGGCGGGGTGTACGTTGACGTCGACCGTATCGGCGGGCACGGTGACCTCGAGGACGAGCGACGGGCGGAGGCCGGCCGGGAGCGTCGATCGATAGGCGGCTTCGGCCGCGCGCACCATGCCGTTGTCGCGCACCGCCCGGCCGTTCACGATCAGGAAGACGCGCCGGGTGGCCGTGCCCACGTCGGCGGGGCGCTCGGCGAGTCCGGCCACGTGGATCGACCCGCTGACGTCGGCCAGGTCCACGAAGCGGGCGGCATACTCGCCGCCCCAGAGCGCGGCGAGCCGGGCGCGCAACGACGAGGCCGGGGGAAGCGCCAGCGCCTGCCGCCCGTCGTGCGTCACCGTGAAGCGGACGTCGCGGCGCACCAGGGCCATGGTGGTCATCGCCTCGCTGATTCCGCGCCATTCCGAGCGCGCGCTGCGCAGGAATTTCTGCCGGGCCGGCGTGTTGTAGAACAGGCCCGAGACGGTGACGGTGGTGCCGCGGCGGCGGGCGGCATCGGCGGTCGCGATCACGCTGCCCCCTTCGGCCCTCAGCGCCGTGCCGGCGCCGTCGGCGGGCGCGGTCTCGAGCTCCAGTCGCGACACGGAGCAGATCGCCGGCAGCGCTTCGCCCCGGAACCCGAAGCTCGACACGCCGACCAGGTCGGCGGCGGCGCGGATCTTGGAGGTCGCGTGTCGCTCCAGCGCGAGGCGGGCGTCATCTCGGTCCATGCCGCAGCCATCGTCGCTCACGCGAATCACGGCGCGACCGCCTTCCTCCACGGTGACGTCGATGTTCGCGGCGCCGGCGTCGAGCGCATTCTCGACGAGTTCCTTCACCACCGATGCGGGGCGCTCAACCACCTCGCCGGCGGCGATCTGGTCGGCGACCGCGCTGGGGAGGACGGCGATGCGGGGCACGCGGAAAACTACCGGGGCGCCCGCGGCAGGGTCAACGGAGCCGGGCGGTCACGGGCGGGCGAGCGAGGCGAGCAGGTCGCTCTCCACCCAGCCGTCGCGATCGCCGTCGAGTATGACGCGCGTCCAGACGCCTTCCCGGGCCAGCGTCCGCGCGACGTCCCCGACCACCAGCGATCCGGCGCGGTCGCTGCCCAGCGCGGGCAGGGCGTGGAGCGCCGTGGTCTTCATGACCACCGCGAGGTCGGAGGCATGCAGGCGATTCTCCGTGCGGCTGGCGACCTGTCCGAGCACCACGCTCGCGAGCAGCGCACCCCCCGCCGCGGGCGCCAACCACTGGTCGCGACGCAGGACGCGGAGCAACGCCAGCCCCCATCCGCCGAGCCAGAGTACCAGCGCGCCCGCCGCCGTCCACGCGACCGGTATGCGCGGCACGTCGGCGATCGTTCCGGCATCGCCCGCGGGGAGCAGCGCCAGGCGGTCGCGCAGGTCGCCGGCCTCGGGCTCGAGGCGGAGCGCGCGCTGCCAGCGCCGCGCCGCCTGCGCGGTATCGGCGATCATCCACGAGGAGGCGCCGCCGTTGGCCCACGCGTCCGGAGCGAGCGGCGCCTGGTCGGCGGCCGCCGCGAACAGCCGTGCGGCCTCATCGAAGCGGCGCGCTTGGTACGACACCACGCCCCGCGCGAACAACGAAGCCGGCGTCTCGGCCGCGCCCTGGGCACTCCCCATCCAGGCGGCGCCGGCCAGCGCCACCACCGTCAGCGCCTTCATGCCGGCGGCGAGCGTCGAGCGCGCGCGGGCTTCCTGGTCCACGTCGTGAAAGACGCGTTCGGCGCGCGCCGCCAGGCCGGACGCATCGGACGCCCGCCCGCCCCGGCCGAAGGCAGCCGCGTCGAGGACCGCCAGCAGCGCTTCGGCGGCCTCGGCGGCCTCGGGGGTGGCGCCGGCGCGTCGCAGGGCGCGGGCCAGCGCGCCCTTGCGGGTGAGCGCCGCCGAGGAGAGTCCGGTGCGCTCGGCGAGCGCGGCCAGCCAGGTGCGCCTGACGAGTCCCACGTCGCCGGCGGCGGCGCCGTGCGCCAGGCGGCGGAGCTCATCGCGGGCCGAGCGCGGGCGGGGACGCCGCCGGGGCCGGCGCAGCCACGCCAGCCCGATCGCCGGCACCGGTGCCAGCAGGCCCACCGTCCAGAACGCCGTCCACAGCGCCGCCGGCCGCCGGATCTCGCCGCGCCAGGTGACGCGGATCGGGAGGACCCGGGCCGAATCGGCCGCGCCCGAGTCGACGGCCGCCAGCGTGCCCGCCGCGATCGTGAGGGTCTCGGGCCGGCTGGCGGCCACCTCGTACCGTCGCGAGAACGGGTTGAAGAACGGATAGCGCATCGCGGGCAGCTCGCGGGTGCCGGCGCTGCGCGGGGTGACGATCCAGTCGAACTCCTTGGTCCCGCTCACGACGAACGCCTGCGAGTCGAGCTGCACCCGCTCCTCGGCCGGCACGACCGATGCCCACGACAGCGCCATGGTGGGCCGCGGAAAGAGCTTGACGTTGCCGCGGCCGCGGACGCGGATCGTCAGCACCAGCGGGTCACCGACGCGGCCGACCGCGGAGTCGATGCGCGCATCGAGAGTCAGGTCGCCCACCGCGCCCGCCCAGTCGGGCGGCCGGCCGGCAGCCGGCGGCTCGATGGCCACGACCCAGGCGCTCTCCGAGCGCACCGAGAAGCTCTCCTCGCGACTGAAGAAGCTGGGCGAGATCGGGAGCGCGTAGGTGAGCTCGGCGGCCGGAATGGTGTAGCGGCCGGCGGCGAGCGGGAAGAGCGCGCGCTGGAAGACGTGGACTTCGTACCGGCGTCCGCCGCTGCGCCAGCCCGGGACGAGCTCCTTCGAGAACGGGAGTTCGTAGGCGAGCATCGAGCGCGGCTCGGGCGGGATGAACTCGGGGTTGCGCCGCAGGCGCTGGCGGGTCTCGTCGTCGAGGAAGATGCCGGCCTGGTAGGTCGCCTGCTGGCCGACGAAGACGGTTTCCGGCACCACCAGGGCGTGGAAGTCGACGTTCCGGTTGGGATTGATCCTGGACCGCTGGACGATGGCCGGCGGCCCGCCGGTGCCGGCCTGCTGCGGCCGCACCACGACGTCCACCGTCGCCGATCGGGTCGTGGAGACGCGGTCCCGCACGGTGAACGGTCCGAACCGGAAACGGCCGGGGCGGGACGCGAGCAGGACGTACCGGTACTCGTCGATGCGCCAGACGCCGCCGATCCAGGTGCTGTCGACGCGGCTGGTGAACGACGACCGGAGCAGGGTGAACGCCTCGAACGTGGGCGTCGTGAGGCGGGCATCGGCGGCCGCCGGCGCCGAAACCCGCACGCTGACGGTCACCGGTTCCCGCATGCCGACGGTGTCTGGGGCGGCGGCCGAGATGGCGATCTGGGCGAGGACCAGGCCGACCACGGTCATCGCCAGTCCTTGCCGCGCGGCGGCGCCTCGTTCTGCCCCTGCCGCTGCTTGCGCCCCTGCACCTCGCGCTCCTCCCGGGCGGCGCTGTTGAGCAGCTGCTCGGCCTGGCGCTCGCCCAGCGAGCCGGATGGCCGCGGCGATGGCGGCTGCGGTGGCGACGGGTTCTCGCCGCCTGACGATGGCGGGCTGGGGCCGGACCCGCCGCCGCCGCCGTGCTGCCGCTTGCGGAGCGCGAGCTCGTAGTTCCACTTCGCGGCGGAATCGGCCGGGCGCATCATGATCGCGCGTCGATAGGCGGACATCGCCGCCTCCAGCGGCGCCTTGGCGCTGTCGCCGCGCGCCGCCAGGCCGCGCCGGAGCTGGACGAGGCCGAGGTTGAACAGGGCCCGGTAGCGGAGTTCGGGATCGACCGCCCCGCCGCCGGTGGCGCGCTCGAGCGGTTCGACCGCCCTGGCCACCGAATCGGCGGCGAGCAGCGCGGTACCGTAGTTGTAGAGCGTGCGCGGCGAGCGGTCGCCGGCGCGGATCGCCTGCTCGTAGAGCGCCGCCGCCCGGGCGTAGTCCCTGGCGCGATACGCCTGGTCGGCGTCGCCGGTGCCGCCGGTCATGGCCTGGGCCGGCGCCGCCATCGTCAGGCAGAGCAACAGCGCGCCGGCGGTGGTCGCCGCGGCCGGCGCGGCCGGCGGGTGACGCCGCCGTTCGGTGCCGATGGTGTCGAGCAGCAGCAGGAGGAGCGCCGGCAGGAGGAAGAGCTGGAAGCGCGGCGTCAGGTTCGCGCCGGCATCCAGTGAGCGCTTCTGCGTCCGCAGCCGGCCGATCGCCCGACGGATGCGGCCCGCCTTGTCGGTGGCGCCGGCGTCGATGAAGGTGCCTCCGGCGGCCTCGGCGGCGGCCCGCAGCACCAGCGGCGAGTACCGCGTCACCACCACCGCGTTGTTCTCGTCGCGCTTGGGCACCACGTCGTTCCCCACCCGCACCGGGATCGTCGACCCGCGCTCGGTGCCGAAGCCGACGGTGATGAGGGTGATCCCGCTCTCGGCCGCGCGCCGGGCGGCGGCGATCACCGTGTCGGCGTCGTCCCAGCCCTCGCCGTCGCTCATGATCACCAGCGCCCGGTCGCTGGCGGTCTTGGAGGCCAGCAGCAGCTGGGTGCCCTGGCGGATGGCGCGCTCCAGCGACGAGCCCGGCCGGGCCATCACCGACGGGTCGAGGTTGTCGAGGAAGAGGTCGAGGGCGCCGTCGTCGATCGTGAGCGGCGACAGGATGTAGCTCCGCCCGGCGAACGCCAGCAGCGCGAACCGGTCGCCGGGCGACAGGGCCCGCAGCCGGCGCACCTCCTGCTTCATCTTCTCCAGGCGGTTGGGGCGCTCGTCGGTGGCCATCATCGAGAGTGAGGCATCGAGCGCGAGCGCGAGGTCGATCCCCTCGCCATGCATGACGGCCGACTCGGCGCCCCACCGCGGCCCCGCGAACGCGACCGCGGCGAGGAACGCCGCCGCGCCGAGCGTCGCCACCCGGCGCCACGGCCCGGTGAGCAGTCCGGCCGGCGCCAGCCGCCGCACCAGGTCCGGGGTACCGAGCGACCGGACCCGTCCGGCCCGGCGCCGGTGCCAGACGAGGACCAGCGTCATCGCCAGCACCGGCAGCACCGCCGCCAGCGCCAGCAGCAGCGGGCGCTCGAACAGCATCCTCATGGGCGCCTCACGGGAGCGGCCCCCGCCAGGCCATCAGGAGCAGTTCCAGCACCAGGGCGGCCAGCGCGACCCCCAGCGGCCACCGGAATTCCTCGGTGAACCGGACGTAGGTGCGGGCGCGCACCGGTACGCGCTCCAGCCGGTCGATCTGTTCGTAGATCCGCTGCAGCGCCACCGCATCCCGCGCCCGGAAGTATCGGCCGCCGGTGATCGTGGCGATGTCGGTGAGGAGCGGCTCGTCGATGCGGACCGGGCGATTCTCGTAGCGCAGGCCGAACAATCCCCGCCCCACCGGCACCGGCGCCATCCCCTCGATGCCGACGCCGATCGTGTAGATCTTGATGTTGAAGGCGGCGGCCGCCTGGGCGGCGGTGCGGGGATCGATGGCGCCGCGGTTGTTCTCGCCGTCGGTGAGCAGGACCATCACCCGCGACCGGCCCGGCGCGTCGCGCAGCCGGTTGGCGGCGGTCGCGATCGCCGTGCCGATCGCGGTGCCGTCCTCGAGCTGTCCCGCCTCGAGGTTGTCGACGGCGGCCGTCACCACCGGATAGTCGACGGTGAGCGGGACCTGGGTGAGCGCCTCACCGGCGAACGCCACCACCCCGATCCGGTCGCTGGTCCGGGCGGCGATGAACTGCTTGACCTTGTCCTTGGCGACCGCCAGCCGGTTCTGCGGCTGGAAGTCCTCGGCCAGCATCGAGCTCGACAGGTCGATGGCGAGGATGATGTTGATCCCCTCGCTGAGGATGTTCTGGGTGTGCGATCCGGAACGGGGCCGGGCCAGCGCGACGATCGTGGCGGCCAGGAGCAGGTTGCGCAGGGTGAAAAGCGTCCGGGCGATGCCCCGTCCGGCCCGCGGCCCCGCGGCCAGCGTGGCCACCCGCGAGAAGACGATCGCGGCCGGCCGGCGGCGCCGGAGCCAGATCCACCACGCCGGCAGCAGCAGCAGCAGGACGAGCAGCCAGGGCTGCGCGAAGCGGAAGGTGTCGAAGGCCGGTGTCACGGCGCTCATCGTCAGGCAGCCCTCCCCGCTTCAGGACCGGCCGGCGCCGCCGCCTGGGCGATGCCGGCCCGCGCCTCGCGCCGCGTGCGGGCCAGGTGCGCCTCACGAGCCTCGCGCAGGATCGCCCGCGCCTCACGGCCCAGCTCGCGGGCGCGCTCGAACGACACCGGCCGGCGCGCGAACTTGATCAGGTCGCTCTCGCCGAGCACCACGCCCAGGCGGTCGGTGGGCAGCTCGCGCTCGCGCCGGACCAGCGCCAGCAGTTCTTCGGAGGTCAGCGAGAGCGCCGCCTGGGGCACCGTCCGGGCGAGGTACTCGCGCAGGACCTCGACCGCCAGCGCCACGAAGCGCCCGCGCTCGCCCGCCTCCAGCAGTCCCAGCGCCTCGAGGCGCGCGAACGCCCGCTCGGCGGCATCGAACGGATCCTCGGCCGGGGCGTGGGCCGTCCGCTTCCGGCGCCAGAGCCACCAGGCCAGCCCCGCCAGCGCCAGCGCGCCGAGCGCCATCGGCAGCCAGGGCCACCACCACGGCGCCGGCGTCTCGAGGATCCACTGCGCGGCGCGCGGCACGCGCAGGGTGGTATCGGCGGGGAGGACGGTGCCCACGACCACGCTCGCGTCGCGTACCGGCAGGCGCTGCTCGGCCACTCCCTGCCTGACGATGACGTCGCCGAGCGCGATCGGCATGGCGCCCGGCGTCCAGGCCACCAAGCGGTAGGTCGCGGTCCGGTCGACGACGCCGGCGGACGGCGTCGACTGCTCGGAGCGCGGGTCGAGCGCTTCGAGGGGCGCCGATGAGTCGGGCGCCGGCCCCTCCGGAAAGGTGACCGTCGCTCCCGACGGCGCCTGAACGCGCACCGTGACCGTGAACGGCTGCCCGACCGACACCGTTTCGGGGCGCACCGCGATGCCCATCCGCAAGCCGCCTGACGACTGACTCGCCGCGCCCTGGGCCGCGGCGCGGCCGATCCCCGCCGCCAGTGCCGCGAGCAGCAGCCCGCCCGCCGCCGCCGTCCGGCCCGCGCCCCGCCGCTTCACCGGCGTTTGGCGCGGGTCTCGCGCGTCCGGAAGAACTGGAGGAGCGGATCGATCATGCTCTGGTCGGTGCGAATGACGATTTCGTCGATCGCCAGGCGGCGCAGCAGCTTCTGCCGGTCGCGCTGCTCGTCGCAGACCGTGGCCAGGTACCGCTCGCGCACCCGCTTGTCGCTGGTGTCGATGTCGACCGTGTTCCCGGTCTCGGGGTCCACCAGCCGCGCCAGGCCGAGGTCGGGGAGGAGGCGCTCGCTGGGATCCTCGACGGTCACCGCCACCAGGTCGTGTCGCTGCGACAGCAGCTTGAGCGGCCGGTCGAGGTCGACGCCGATGAAGTCCGAGACGAGGAAGATCACCGCGTGGTGGCGCAGCACGCCGGCCAGATAGTCGCAGGCGCCGGCCAGGTCGGTGCCCCGCCCCACCGGCTCGTGGATCAGCAGGTCGCGAATCACCCGCAGCGCGTGGCGCCGTCCCTTCCGCGGCGGGACGACGTGCTCCACGCGGTCGGTGAAGAGCACCGTGCCCACCCGGTCGTTGTTGCGGACCGCGGTCATCGCCAGCACCGCGCCCAGCTCGGTGGCCAGCTCGCTCTTGAAGCGCCGGCGGGTGCCGAACCGTTCGGAGCCGGACAGGTCGACCACCAGCATGACGGTGAGCTCGCGCTCCTCGATGTACCGCTTCACGAACGGGCGGTGCATCCGGGCGGTCACGTTCCAGTCGATCGACCGCACCTCGTCGCCGGGCTGGTACTCGCGCACCTCGGAGAACTCCATCCCCTGCCCCTTGAACACCGACCGGTACTCGCCGGCGAAGAGCGAGTTGACCAGTCCCCGGGTGCGCAGCTCGATCAGCTTGACCTGGCGCAGGATCTCCGAGGGGACGCCCACCACCCGCCGCTCCCGCGTCCCCTGGGTGGCGACGATCGATTCGGTGTGCCGCCCGGTGCGCCGGACGGCCGTCGACTCGTCAGGCGGCGCCGGTCCGGTCGCCGCGCCGGCGATGCCCGCCTGGCGCAGCAGCGCCTCGCGCATCTGGCGGCCGGCCAGCACCTCCTTCGTGAGGCGGCCCGGCATCAGGGCGACTCGATCTTCGCCAGCACCCGCTGCACGATCGCGTCGCTCGTCACATCCTCCGCTTCCGCCTCGTACGTGATCAGCACCCGGTGCCGCAGGACGTCCGGCGCCATCGCCTTCACGTCGTCCGGAGTCACGAACGTGCGGCCGCGCAGGAACGCGTGCGCCCGCGAGGCCTGCGCCAGCGCGATCGTCGCCCGCGGGCTGGCGCCGAACTCGATCAGCGGCGCCAGGTCCTTCAGCCCCGCCTCGGCCGGCTGGCGCGTGGCGTGAACGATTTCCACGATGTAGTCCACGATCCGCTCATCGAGGTAGAGCTCCGCGATCCGGCGCCGCGCCTCCATGATCGCCTGCGGCGACGCGACCGTCTCCACCGGGATCGGCTCGCCCCCGGCCATCCGCCGCATGATCTCCTTCTCTTCGTCGCGGGTGGGATACCCGACGCGCAGCTTGAGCATGAAGCGGTCCACCTGCGCCTCGGGCAGCGGGTACGTCCCCTCCTGCTCGATCGGGTTCTGCGTCGCCAGCACCAGGAACGGCTCGTCGAGCGTGAACGTCGTGCCGCCGATTGTCACCTGCTTCTCCTGCATCGCCTCGAGCAGCGCCGCCTGCACTTTCGCCGGCGCCCGGTTGATCTCGTCCGCCAGGATGATGTTGGCGAAGATCGGCCCCTTCTTCACCGTGAACTGCCCGTTCGACTGGTCGTACACCATCGTCCCCAGCACGTCCGCCGGCAGCAGGTCGGGCGTGAACTGGATGCGCTGGAAGGTCGTGTCCACCGTCTCGGCCAGCGTCCGGACCGTGAGGGTCTTGGCCAGGCCGGGCACGCCCTCGAGCAGGACGTGCCCGCCGGTGAGCAGGCTCACCAGCAGGCGCTCGACCATGTAGTCCTGCCCCACCACTCGCTTCCCGACCTGCTGGACCACGCGCTGCACCAGCGCGGTGTCGGCGGCGGCCGCCGCGGCGGCGCCGGGGCTCGGCGCCGGTGGAGCCGCGGCCGGTCTGGCCGGAGCTGCGGATGACGATGGTCTCGGATTCACGCGCGGGCGTCTCCCAGGGGTGCGGCCAGGCCCCGCCGGGGGGCGGGCGCCTGCCGTATCGACATCATGCCTCGGCGGTACCCGAACGCGCTAGCGCTTGATCCGGTATCCGCCGTCCTCGTTTTCGAAGACCCAGACGGCCATCCGGGCCGGCTCGATCGGCGCCCCCGGATCCACCGCCGACCAGCGGGCGGACGAGCCGGTACGCGTGTCGGGCGGCACGGCGGCGATCGCCACCGCCCGCTCGATCCACTTCGCGCAGTTCTCCTGCCGCAGGTCCACCCATCCGCGCTGCGCGGTCTCCACGCCGGCGTCGCCCGGCGGCACCACCACCACTTCGCCGCGCAGCACCGATTGCCCGTCAGGCATCAGGATCGGGATCCCCACCGAGATGATCTGGCGCCGCAGCGTCACGTCGCCATCGAGCAGGAGCTTCTTCGCCCCGGCCGACACCGCCTTGGCCTCGGCCGCGGCCAGCGCCTTCACCGACGGATACAGCCGGCCGAGGATGTAGGCCTCGTAGAGGAGCTTGGTGAGGCGCGGCGGGCCCAGCATCTCGAACGCGATCGACCGGACCCCGTGCTTCTGCTCCAGCGCCGTGAGGCCTGACAGCGCCACCGCCCTCAGGTAGCCGGCGCGGTAGGTGGGCCCGAATGATGCGCCGTCCAGCGCGGCGACGATGTTCTTGCCGGTGGGGCGACCCATCAGCTCGTGGACCACCGTGTCGGCGATCTCCTCGGGGGTCACCAGCTCCATCTGCCCCAGCGCGCTCACCGTCTCGAACTCATCCCTGGCGAAGACGCCGTTCTCGCCGACGTTGATGAAGACGCTCTCGAGCGACTGCCCCGTCTTTTTCCAGCCGCCGGCGCCGGGCGCGAACGCCGTCTTCAGCGGCTGCGGCTCCGTGCAGTCGCAGAGCTCGATCGGCCGGCCCGAGCGCCGCACCGTGCCGTAAGCGATTTCCCGCCAGGCGATCGCCGCGGTCGGCTTCACCTCGATGATCGAGGGCGCATCCGGCGTCCGTCCCAGCAGGAAGAGGAAGAGCGACTGCGCGCCGGCCACCGCCGACTTGCTCATCAGCGTGCGCGAGGGGCGCTCCTCGCTGTGGGTGTACGGGATGTTGAAGCCCATGCCGCCGGTGCCGCTGGTGCCGATCTTCACGTACGCCGACGTCTTCGCCCGCCCCATCCCCTCGAACATGATCTGCACGTGGCGGATGAGCTGCGGCAGCGGCAGCGTCAGGACGTGGCGCTCCACCGCCTCCGGGGTCACCTGGCCGGCGTCGGCCGCCGCCAGCAGCGCCGACGAGCTCGCGAACAGATCCTGATAGGCGAGCGCGGTGGCGGTGTTGATGCAGTCGACCACCGCGTCGGGCCGGTACCGCATCAGCCACACGAACATCAGGTTCTGCTGCATCGCATCGCCGGTGGCCGGCCCCAGCAGCTCGTCCACCAGGCGGCGGCGCATGACCGGATCGCTCATCACGTCCGAACGCGGCCGCGTCGCCAGGTCGGCGGGGAGAAAGATGTTCCCCCAGACGGCCTCGATCTCGATGCCGGCGGCCTCACGCCGCAGCTCGTCGGCGCCGGTCTCGGCCTCCTCCTGGTAGAGTCCGGCGATGATCAGCTTCCTGGGGCCGTACGGGATGAGGCGGCGGGCCACGGCCATGCCCACGAGCCCACTGCCGCCGAGCAGCAGAAAGGTCGTACCACGCAATTCCATGTCGGCTCAGGATCGAATGTGAGTCAGGTCGGCGATCGCCCGACGTTCGCCGGACGTGAGCGGTCGTGAGGCACCGGACGGCAGCGCGCCCAGCGCCACCGGTCCGAACCGCGTGCGCACCAGTCGCTCGACGGTGAGCCCGAGCGCCTCGCACAGCCGGCGCACTTCGCGGGTGCGTCCCTCGGTCAGGGTGACCTCGAACGCCCAGCGTCCACCGCCCAGCGCCCGCGAGACGGCATCGCTCGCGCGCACCGGCCCGTCCTCGAGCGTCACGCCGCGCTTCGCCCGGTCGGCTGCCTTGCGGGCATCACCGGTCACGGTGGCCACGTAGGTGCGCTCCACCTCGCGGCTGGGATGGGTGAGGGCGTGGGCGGCGGCGCCGTCGGTCGTCAGCAGGAGCACGCCCTCGGTGATGTAGTCCAGCCTGCCGACGTAGGTGAGCCCGCGGCGCGCCGGCACCAGGTCGAACACCGTGCGCCGCCCCCGCGTGTCGGAGCGGGTGGTGAGCACGCCCTGCGGCTTGTGGAGGACGAACCACTCGGTCTCGGGCGGCGCGGCCACGGCCCGCCCGTCGACGGTGATGGCATCGCGCTCGGGGTCGACGCTCTGCCCGGTGCGGGCCGGCTCGCCATTCACGCGCACGCGGCCGGCCGCCACCAGTTCTTCGGCCCGCCGCCGCGATGTCACCCCCGCGCGCGCCAGCGCGCGATGGATGCGCATGACACCGGCCATCACGCCGGCCGCGATTCGGCGCGCAGCGCGATCGCCAGCTCGTCCGACCGGGGCAGTTCTTCGAGGTGCCGCAGCGCGAACTGTTCCAGGAACGCCGGGGTCGTTCCGTACAGGAGCGGCCGGCCCAGCCCCTCGCCGCGACCCACCACGTCGATCAGCCCGCGCTCGTGCAGCGTCTTCAACATCCCGGCGACGTTCACACCGCGGATTTCCTCGATGTCGGCGCGCCCGATCGGCTGCCGGTAGGCGATGATCGCCAGCGTCTCCAGCGACGCCGCCGACAGCCGCGCCGGCCGGGACGCCAGCTGGGCCCGCTCGATCGCCTCGGTGTATTCCGGACGGGTGAGGATCTGCCAGCCGCCGCCGATCTCGGCCAGCTCCACGCCGTGCCCGTCGACGTCGTAGTGTTCCCGCAGCTCGTCGAGCGCCGCGCTCACCGCGGCCGGCGACGCCTCCGGATCGAGCGCCTGCAGCTCCTCGATCGCCACCGGGCGCCCGCTCGCGAACAGCGTGGCCTCAAGCAATTTCGCCAGCGACGTCACGCGCGATCTCCATGTTCGCAAAGGGACGCGGCTGCGCGATTCGCAGCTCGCCGAGTTTCGCCATCTCGAGCAGCGCCAGCAGCACCGACAGCACCCGCCACGGCTCGGCCCCGGTCGAGACGACGTCCGTCCACCGCATCTCCCGCCGCAACGCCAGCAGCGCGCGGACCGCGTCGATGGCGCCGGCCACGTCGAGCGCCCGCGGCACCACCTCGTGCAGCATCGGCTCGCGCACCACCCGCAGGACCCGGTCCACCGCCGCCAGCAGCTCGCCGAGCGACAGCACTAGCTCCGGCGGGCGCGCCGGCTGCTGCGGGAGGTACGCCCGCGCGAACCGGCTCCGCCGACCCTCCCCGCGCCGCTCCAGCAGGTCCACCACCTCGCGCATCTGCTGGTATTCGAGCAACCGCCTGACGAGCTCGGCGCGCGGGTCCTCCCAGGCGTCGTCCCCATCGGGACGCGGCAGGAGCATCTGCGCCTTGATCCGCAACAGCCGCGCGGCCATCTCGAGGTAGTCGGCCGCCTCGTCGAGCGGCATGTCGTGGATGCGCGCCAGGAACTGCTCGGCGATCCGCGCGATCGGGATGTCGTAGATGTCGACCTGCTCGTCGCGGATCAGCGCCAGCAGCAGGTCCAGCGGCCCCTGGTATCGTGGGACGTCCACCAGGAACGACGGCGACGGCGCATCCGGATCGGCCGCCGCCCGCAGCGACTTCGACGCGACGTGAACCGCGGGCTCCACCTGGACCGGCAGGGGAACCGCGACCTCGTCAGGCATGCGCGGAAACTTGTCCAAGTCTGCGGCGGCCGATGGGTGGGGGTCAGCGGCGGAAAGGCACGGCTCTGCTCGTGCCGGCGGTCGGCGTCCGCGCGTAATGTTAGCCGGTCCCCCCGACGCTGTCAAAGGCTTGCAGCGCCTTGACTTTACCCGTCTGGCCGCCTAGCTTCTCTCGCTCGCGAATCCCGCGCCGACCGACCGAGTCTGGAGACCGTACGTGCCCAATATCGCCTCCGCGAAAAAGAACATGCGGAAGACCCGCGCCGCCACCGTGCGCAACCGCGCCCAGCGTGCCGCGCTCCGCACCGCCCTCAAGAAGGCCAAGGCGACCGCGGCCTCACCCGCCGACCGCCTCGCCGCCGTGACACTCCTCGACCGCGCCGCCCGCAAGGGACTGATCCACCGCAACTCGGCAGCCCGACACAAGAGCACGCTCGCCACCGCGAAGTAATCCGCCGGCCGACCACCGGCCTGCCTGAACGGAAGAGCCGGGACTGGCACCTGCCAGTCCCGGCTCTTCGTTTCGCCCGCGCGCATCGCCCACACGGCATCACCTTACATCGCGGCGAGCTCTCCCCCGCACCGCTCACAGTACCACTCCGTGGGATAGTTCATCGTCCCGCATTCCTGGCACTTGAGCGTCTTCACCTGTTCCGAAGGAACGTCCTTCAGGAACGACGGCACCTTTTCCGAGTCCCGCGACCGGCGCGACGGTCCGTCGTCCGGAGCGCCGGCGGCCGCCCCGCCAACGTTGCCGCTCGGTGCGCCCGCCGTGCCTGCCCCCGTTCCCGCGGCCGGCGGCATGCGCCGAATTCCGGGAGACGTGCCACGTGGCGGCGGTGCCGACCCCCGATCTTCCTTGCCGCCGCCGGCACCCGCAGGAGCCGATGGTGCCGCGGGCGCCGCCGAACTCGAGCCATGCGCCGGTGTCGGCTCCCGCAGGCCCAGCGGCGTAGCCCGCACCGGCGCGGCCGGCGGTGGGGGTGGCGCGGCGGGCGGCGGCGGTGGATGCTGTGCCGGCGCGGCCGGCACGGGGTGCGACGCGGCCGCCGGTTGCGGATTGATCGCGGGGCGCGGCCCCGAAGCGCGCAGCCCCACGCCGCCATCCGACTTCGGCTCGATCACCGACTTCAGGAACTCGAGCTCGTCGAACGCGCCGCCACCGATCGGTGTGCCGAGTCCCGTTCCCCGCGACGGCGCGGCCGGCGGACCGGGCGGTACGGGCGGTGCCGGCCGCACTGGCTCCGGTGCCGGCGTGGCCATGCGCGGGCGCGGCGCCGACACGCGCGGCGCGGGCGACGACGGGGGCGGCGGCACCAGCGGCGGGGGTGGCGCCGGTTCCGGTTCGGGCACCGACCGGCGCGCCGTGACCATCCCCAGGATCTGCTGCATCTTCTGCAGCTCGGCGCTCACCTCGCCCCGCTCCGCCGACAGCCGGGTGATCTCGGCGTCGCTCTCGTGGCTCACCTTCTTCCACTGCTCCGGCGCGTACTCGCCGACGGCATGGCGGAGCTCCGCTTCGTAGCGCTCGTCCCGCTTCTTCCCCTCGTCGGACTGGAGCGTCGTCAGGCGGGACGTCAGCGAGTCGATGGCGCCCTGCACCTCCGACGACCGCGCGCCCAGCTGCTCCATGACCTCCTGCAGGCGCGCCTCGTAGTCGGCGCGGACGCGCTCATAGACGTGCAGCGGGGTAATCGCGCGACGCGATTCGAGCGTGCCGAGCCAGGACTCGTACTTCTGCCGGTCCGCCAGCAGGCCCTCAATGACACCCATGGAACCGCTGCCCGCACTCGTCATTCCATCCTCCGCCGGACGTCCGGCACCGGGCATCCCGGATACACCTCACCCGGACCTGACCCGGCCCGTTCACGTGCGGCCACCAGCGCCGACACCTGGTCCGCCGAGAGCACATTCACACGACCGAGCAGCCGCGCGGTCAGGAGAATGCGCGCGCTGTGCTCCAGACTCTCCATCCGCTGGTGCGCCAGCGTGAGCGTCGCTCCCACCGTGGTCGCCCCGTGATTCGCCATCAGGAACGCGTCATGGTTCGCGAGCAACGGCTCGAACAGATCCGCCAGTGCTTCCGAACCCGGCGTCGCGTACGGAACCAGGGGTACCCACCCGACTTGGAAGATAACCTCCGGAAGGACGCACGCCATGAACGCCTCGCCGGCGACCGCAAACCCGGTGGCGACCGGCGGGTGGGCGTGCACCACGGCCTGGACGTCGGGCCGGCGGCGGTAGATGCGACGGTGCATGGCGACCTCGGACGAGGCGCGACGCGTTCCCCGCGGCCGCCGGCCGGCCCCGGGTCCATCCGGGTCCAGGCTGAGCTCCACCAGGTCGTCGGGAGCCACGTCCACCTTGGACATCCCGGCGGGCGTCACCAGCAGCCGGTCGGGCGCGATCCGCACCGAGACGTTCCCATCCGGGCCGGCGATCAGACCGCGGTCGTACAGGCGCCGACAGACCTGCACGATCTCGCGTCGCAGCGCCAGCGTGCCGGCCACTCAGCGCCCCGCCTGGTGGACGGCGATCCCGCCGACGATCGTGGCCAGCGCCCGCCCGCGCAGCGTCCGTCCGGTGTACGGGGAGTTGCGGCCCTTGGAGAAGAACGCGGCTGGATTGACGACCCACTCGGCCGCCGGATCGAAGACCGTGACGTCGGCGACCGCGCCGCGGCGCAGTGAGCCGCCCGGCAGGTGGAAGATGCGCGCCGGCGCGCACGACATCCGCTCCACCAGGGTCGGGATGTCGATGATTCCCGGCTCCACCAGCATCGTGAGCAGGACGGCCAGCGCGGTCTCGAGCCCGACGATCCCGTTCGGCGCATCGGTGAACTCGCGTTCCTTCTCGTCGTAGTGATGCGGCGCGTGGTCGGTGGCGACCACGTCGATCGTCCCATCCTTCACCCCGGCCTGCAGCGCCTCGACGTCGTGCGCGGTGCGGAGCGGCGGGTTCATCTTTGCGTTGGTATTGTAGCCCTCGACCGCATCCTCGGTGAGCGACAGGTGGTGCGGGCAGACCTCGGCGGTCACCCTGATCCCGCGCTCCTTGCCCCACCGGATCAGCTCCACCGATCCGCGCGTGCTCATGTGGCAGAGGTGGACGTGCCCGCCGGTGCGTCGCGCGAGGAGGATGTCGCGGATGACCATGATCTCCTCGGCCTCGGCCGGCACGCCCTTCAGCCCGAGGCGCGCCGAGACGATTCCCTCGTTCATCGCCCCGCCGGCCGCCAGCGTCGGCTCCTCGCAGTGGTCGGCCACCGGGATGCCGAACGTGCGCGCGTACTCCAGTGCGGTGCGCATCAGGTGCGCGCTCGCCACCGGGCGTCCGTCGTCGCTCACCGCCACCGCGCCCGCCCCCACCATTTCGCCGAATTCGGCGAGCGATTCGCCGCGCTGTCCCACCGACACCGCGCCGATCGGATGCACCCGGGCGGCGCCGGCGCGCTGTGCCTGACGAATGATGAAGCCCACCGCCGCCTGGTTGTCGGTCACCGGATCGGTGTTCGGCATCGCGCACAGGGCGGTGAATCCGCCGGCCACCGCCGCGCGGGCACCGGTCGCGACCGTCTCCACATCCTCGCGGCCCGGTTCCCGCAGGTGGCAGTGGACGTCGATCAGCCCGGGCGCCACCACCGAGCCGGCGCAGTCGATCACCCGGGCCCCGTCAGGCGTCCCGAGCGCGCCGCCGCAGGCCGCCACCAGGCCGTCGCGCAGCAGCACGTCGCCGATCGCGTCCAGCCCCTGTGACGGGTCCACGATCCGCCCGCCCCGCAGCAGGATCGGCTGCATCAGCTGCCTCCCTTGGCGGCCTCGGCCAGCTCCGGGCGGCCGCCCGCCAGGAGGTAGAGCACCGCCATTCGGACCGCGACGCCGTTGGTCACCTGGTCGAGGATGACGCTGTGCGGACCGTCGGCGACGTCCGAATCGATCTCCACGCCGCGGTTCATCGGCCCCGGATGCAGGATCAGGAGATCGCGCGGCGCCCGGTCGAGCCGCTCGCGCGTCACGCCGAAGACGCGGTTGTACTCCCGCAGCGACGGGATGTAGCCGGCGCTCATCCGCTCGAGCTGGAGCCGCAGGATGTTGAGCGCCTCGGCCCATTCGATGGCGGCCTCGATCCGGTCGAACACCGTCACCCCCAGCTCGTCGATCGCGTTCGGCAGCAGCGAGCGGGGGCCGCAGACCCCGACTTCCACACCCATCTTCTTCAGTCCCCAGATGTTCGAGCGCGCCACGCGCGAGTGGAGGACGTCGCCGCAGATGCAGACGCGCCGGCCCTCGAGCGAGCCGAAGTGGTCGCGGAGCGTCAGCAGGTCCAGCAGCCCCTGGGTGGGATGCTCGTGCATCCCGTCGCCGGCGTTGATCACGTTCGACTCGATGCGTTCGGCCAGGAACCGCGCCGCGCCTGACGCGCCGTGCCGGACCACGACCATGTCGATCCGCATCGCCTCGAGGTTCCGCGCCGTGTCCACCAGCGTTTCGCCCTTGGAGACGCTCGATCCCGAGGCCGCCACGTTCACCGTGTCGGCCGACAGCCGCTTCTCGGCGAACTCGAACGAGATCCGCGTGCGCGTCGACGCCTCGAAGAACAGGTTCACGACCGTCTCGCCGCGGAGCGTCGGGACCTTCTTGATCTTCCGCTCGCTGATCTCCTTGAACGGCTCGGCCGTGTCGAGGATGAGGCGAATCTGGTCGGCGGAGAGCGGCTCGAGCGCGAGAAGGTCCTTGCCGAGCGGGCTCGTCACGATTCGGCTCCGGCTCCCGCGTCGCCATCCGCGGCGCCGCTCCGCCGCGCCACCACCACGGCATCCTCGTCATCCAGCTCCCGGATCAGCACGTCGATCCGCTCGCCGTCGCCGACGGTGACCTTCTTTCCCACCACGTCGGGCTGGATCGGCAGCTCCCGGCCGCCGCGATCGATCAGCACCGCCAGCGCGATCCGCGCCGGCCGGCCGAAGTCGGCCAGCTCGTCGAGCGCGGCGCGCACCGTGCGCCCCGTGTACAGCACGTCGTCGACGATCACCACCCGCTTGCCGTCGAGATCCCACGGCAGGTCGGTGGGCCCCACGACCGGTCGCGGCCCCACGGTCTGCAGGTCATCGCGGTAGAGGGTGATGTCCAGCGCGCCACGCGGCACCACCACTCCTTCGCGCGCTTTCACGATCGCCACGATCCGCTCCGCCAGCTGGACGCCGCGGCGCTGGATGCCGACCAGGATCAGCTCGTCGGTGCCGTCGTTGAGCTCGACGATCTCGTCCGCCATTCGTTTGAGCGTGCGATCGATCGCCCGCGCATCGAGCACGGTGGTGCGTTTCGGAGGCATGGCCGGGGAATATACTCCGGCCGCGGGCGGCGCGGCGAGCGGGGCCGGCGCGAGGCGCGCCGGCCCCGCGAACGATCAAGGCACCGAGAACGTCGCGTTCCCGACCTTGCCGTTCGTGCTGGTCGCGGTGATCGTGACCGTGCTGGTGCTGTCGGGGATCACCCAGATCGTGCCCTTCCGGACTCCGGTGGCATTGAAGTGGACCTTGCCGGTCCTCGTCCAGGTCAGGTCCGGTTCGGCGACGTACTTGCCGGCGGCGTCCTTGGCCGTCGCGAACGCCAGCACGCTGTCGAACGCCAGCCGCTCGGCGCCGCCGGCCGCCTGGATCACGCCCGGCTGGTTGATCGTGATCGACGAGATCACGCCCGCCTGCGCCGACGCCGAGCAGGCCGCGGCGCTCCCCTGGAACGTCCCGCTCCCACCGGTCAGCACCGTGTAGTTGCCGTTCACGAACTCGTTCGCCGAGCCGGCCAGCGTGCCGCTCGCGGTCACGCCGCTGATCGAGATGCTGACCGAGTTGCCGGAGCGCGTGCCCTCGAACGCGAAGGCGGTGCCGCCATCCGACACGCCCGCCCCGTTCAGCGACCCGGTCCCGACCGCCATGTTCCAGGTGCCGTCATCGGGACCGTCGTCGTCGGTTCCGCTCTTGTCACGGCCGGTGAACGTGCCGCAGTAGATCGTCACCGCCGAGCTGCTCGACGTGAGGCGCAGCTCGAACACGCCTTCCACGCCCGGCCCGGTGAAGCTCCCCGTCAGGCGGCCGGCGGAGTAGGTGCCGGTAAAGGAGTACCCGCCTCCCGAGAGCGAGACGGCGCCGGTCGTGGTATCCCACGTGCCCGTGATGGTGATCGTCCCGCCGCCGGCGAGCTCCACCGTGCCGGTGACATCCAGCACGCCGACCACGGCGAGATTCGCGCGATCCTGCGGGCGCCCCACCGACGGCTGCACGTCGCCCGACAGCGTGAGGCTGATCTTCCCGACCCGCCCGTTGGTGAACGCCATGATCCCGACCAGCGTGTTGCTCGCCACGCTCGGACCCGGGCCGGCGGTGCCTCCGCTGTCCCCACCGCAGCCGGCGATCGCCAGTGCCGCGAGCAGCACCAGGGAGAGGGATCGCGCCCTGGCATGGGCGGGGGCGCGGGAACGGTGGCGGGACACGTCCGACATGATCGACCTCCGGGTGGGGGACCAGCGGGCCGCACCGTCGCGAGCCCCGATCCGCATCGCGAACATATTCGCGCCACGCACCCTTGGCGAGGGCGCCGGATGTCAGGCGTGCCCCGACAGACCGGAGCCCGCGGGGCACGTCGAGTCGATCAACGGACGGGGTGGGATTCGAACCCACGGTACGCTTTTGACGTACACACACTTTCCAGGCGTGCGCCTTAAACCACTCGGCCACCCGTCCAGGTCGGTATTGCGCGGCCGGGCGCGCCTCACGACGGCCGGACCGAGGACCACGCCAACCCGACACGCGACGCGGCCCGCTGCCTCCGACCGCGCAGGGACCGCGTCATGCCAGCTCGGACACGGACAGGGTGAGATTCGAACTCACGATACCGTTTCCGGTATGCCGGTTTTCGAGACCGGTGCCTTCAACCGCTCGGCCACCTGTCCAACAAGCGTTGGATACTAGACGGGGCGATACACAGTGTCAACGAAAATGACCCGCATCGCGCGCGACGGTGCGACGACAACGGGACACCCCTCGCAGAGTATCGACAGCTTGCCGCGCGCATCGGAGCCGGTCGCGCGCTTCCCGCGACACGACACGCCGCGGTCAGCGGCGCGCCGCGAAGTAGCCGGTCAGCAGCGCCCCGCACTCCTCGGCGAGTATCCCCGCGGCAACCTCTGGCCGGTGATTGAGCCTGGGGTGCCGGAGGAGATCGACGACCGACCCCGCCATGCCCGCCTTGTCGTCCCAGGCGCCGAACGCCACCCGGTCGATGCGGGCCAGGACCAGCGCGCCGGCGCACATCGCGCAGGGCTCGAGGGTAACGAAGATCGTGCACCCTTCCAGCCGCCAGCTCCCCACGGCGGCCGCCGCCTGGCGGATCGCGACGATCTCGGCGTGCGCGGTGGGGTCGTTGGCGGCGACGGTGCGGTTGTGGCCGCTGGCGATCACGTCGCCGGCGCGGACGATGACCGCGCCCACCGGCACCTCGCCCTCGGTCCGAGCGTGCAGCGCTTCGGCAAGCGCGAGACGCATGAAGCGCGTATCCGCGCTCGACGCTTGATCCACTCCGCCCCCGTGGCTACGATTCGGAATGATGCCTCGTGAGGTTGGAGAGGATAGGATGCGAGTGGCCGTTCGTCTACTGGTGGCCGGCGCGGTGGCCATCGCGGCGGCCTGCAGCGGGGGCTCCTCGGGCCCACCCAGGCTGCCGCCGCGCGCGAGCCTGAACGGCGTCTTCCAGTGCTATTCCGCCGAGGCCTTCTACTACAAGGCCTCCACCAGCTCCCGGCGCTGGCGCAGCGGCCCGAGCTGCGCGAACTATGTCACGTTCGTCGCGCCGACGCGGGCCGACTCGATCGACACGACCTCGTTCCAGGTGCTCAACACCGGCGTGGTCCGTCGCGCCATCGAGTTCACGAACGGCTTCCTGTCGTATGACTCCACGTCCGGACGGGTGACCATCACCTACACCGACCGTGAGCCGGCGCTGTACATGACCCAGGGGTTGTTCCTGAAGCAGGATGCGTACGCGATCGGGACCGGGACGGACGGACTCACCGACTCGGTGCGGCTCGTGTTCCTGAAGGTCGCGCAGTAGCCTGAGCAGGCGCGCGGTGCCGCGCGCCACGCGGTCAGCGGAAGAAGCGCTTGTAGCGGATCTCGATACCCTCGGCGACGTCACCGCCGATCATGTTACGCAGGCGTCGCTCGAACTCCGACCGCTGCTCCGGCATCAGCCGACCATCCCGTCCGGGGTGACGGATCGTCACGCGGCTCTCGGCCGGCTCCGTCTCGAGATGCCAGTCGCGCCAGCCGACGGAGTTCATCGCCGTCCGGAACCCGTGGGCGATGTCGGACCAGTCGGCCATGGGGCGCTCGGCGCGATCCGACAGCTCGCGGCGCACGGCCAGCAACGCCTCGTCCAGCAGGCGCAGCCAGAGATCGAACATGCCGGCATCCAGTCCCTCCAGGCGCAGCCGCCGTGAGGCATCCTTTACGCGCCGCAGCCACTCGGCGCTCTCCAGCAGGCAGCCGCGGTGCCGCTTGGGCAGCTCGTTGCCGTGAACGATGCGCGTGAAGGTCAGGAGATGGCGGGCCGCGTCGACCGGCGCGAGGGCGCGCGATGCGAGGACGAAATCGCTCGGCCATTCGTCGGGAAAGAGCGCGGTGCAGTGAGGGCACACGCGCGGCTGCTGCACGACGTCAGCCAATGAAGAAGGGGTATCCATGCGCACGACAGGAGAATGAGGTATCGGTGCCGCCGCCGCTGTGGCGTGGGTCACCGGACCGGCTCCGCCGATCCGCCCCTCCGTACGCGCGGGCCGCTCAGCTTGTGCCAACCTCGGCAGGGCCGCCGGCCACCTTCTCGAAGCGGAGGGCGCCTGACGGGTCGGGACGCGCGATGATCCGGTCGCCCTCCGTGAACCGCCCCTGGAGCACCGCCAGCGCCAACGGGTTCTGGAGCAGCCGCTGGACCGCACGTTTCAGCGGTCGCGCGCCGAACGCGGGATCGTAGCCCTCCTCGGCGAGTACCTTCCGCGCCTCGGGCGACAGTTCCAGGGTGAGCTTCTTGTCGGCGAGGAGCTTGTCCAGCCGGGCGAGCTGCAGGACCACGATTCGCTCGATGTCGGCGGCATCCAGCGGATGGAAGACGATGATGTCATCGACCCGGTTGAGGAACTCGGGCCGGAAATGCTGGCGCAGCGCGGCGGTGACGTGGGTCTCGATTTCCATCCAGTCGGCGGCGGCGTTCTCGATGATGTACGCGCTGCCGATGTTCGACGTCATGATCACGACGACGTTCCGGAAATTGACGGTCCGGCCCTGCGAGTCGGTCAGCCGTCCGTCGTCGAGAATCTGGAGCAGGATGTTGAAGACATCCTGGTGCGCCTTCTCGATCTCGTCGAAGAGGACGACGGCATACGGCCGGCGCCGGATCGCCTCGGTGAGCTGGCCGCCTTCCTCGAAGCCGACGTAGCCGGGCGGGGCGCCGATCAACCTCGCCACGGCGTGCTTCTCCATGTACTCCGACATGTCGATCCGGACCATCGCCTGCTCGTCGTCGAACAGGAACTCGGCCAGCGCCCGTGCGGTCTCGGTCTTGCCCACCCCGGTGGGGCCGAGGAAGATGAACGAGCCGATCGGCCGGTTGGGGTCCTGCAGTCCGGCGCGCGACCGCCGCACCGCATTGGCGACTGCCGTCACCGCCTCGGGCTGGCCGATCACTCGTGAGGCAAGGACCTCCTCCAGTCGGGTGAGGCGTTCCCGTTCGCTCTCCATCATCCGCGTCACCGGGATGCCCGTCCAGGCGGCGACGACCTCGGCGATGTCGTCGGCGGTGACCTCCTCCTTGAGGAAGCGGGCGCCGCCGTTCTGCTTGCTCGCCAGCTGGGCCTCGGCGTCCTTCATCGCCTTTTCGAGCTGCGGGATGGTGCCGTACGAGAGCTCGGCGGCCTTGCCCAGGTCGCCGGCGCGGGTGGCGCGGTCGGCGGCGATCCGCGCCTCCTCGATCTGCTGCTTGATCCGGCCGACCTTGCCGAGCGTTTCCTTTTCCTGCTGCCACTGGGCCTTCATCCCCGCGGACTTCTCCCGCAGGCCGGCGAGCTCCTTCTCGAGCGCCTTGCGCCGCTCCACGGTGGCGCGGTCCTTCTCCTTCTGGAGCGCCTGGCGCTCGATCTCGAGCTGGGTGACGCGCCGCTCGACTTCATCGATCTCCTGCGGCATCGAGTCGATCTCGATGCGCAGTCGCGATGCCGCCTCGTCGATCAGGTCGATCGCCTTGTCGGGGAGGAACCGCTCGCCGATGTAACGGTTCGAGAGCGTCGCGGCGGCGACCACCGCGCCGTCGGTGATCCGCACGGCGTGGTGCGCCTCGTAGCGCTCCTTGAGGCCGCGCAGGATGGCGATCGTGCTCTCGACGGTCGGTTCGCCGACGAACACCGGTTGGAAGCGGCGCTCCAGCGCGGCGTCCTTCTCGATGTGCTTGCGATACTCGTCGAGCGTGGTGGCGCCCACCACCCGCAGCTCGCCCCGCGCCAGCAACGGCTTGAGCATGTTGCCGGCATCCATCGCGCCCTCGGCCTTGCCGGCTCCCACCAGCGTGTGCATCTCGTCGATGAACACCACGAACAGGCCGGCGCTGTCCGTGATCTCCTTCAGCACGGCCTTGAGGCGTTCCTCGAACTCGCCGCGGTACTTCGCGCCAGCGATCAGGGCGCCGAGGTCGAGCGCGACCAGCCGCTTGTTCTTGAGTCCCTCGGGTACGTCGCCGTTCACGATCCGCTGGGCGAGTCCTTCGGCGATGGCCGTCTTGCCGACGCCCGGCTCGCCGATCAGGACGGGGTTGTTCTTGGTGCGGCGCGACAGGACCTGGATGACGCGCCGGATCTCCTCGTCGCGGCCAATCACCGGGTCGAGCTTTCCCTTGCGCGCGACATCGGTGAGGTCGCGGGTGAATCGCTGGAGCGCCTGGTACTGGTTCTCGGGCGTCTGGTCAGTGACCCGGTGCGAGCCTCGGACCGCCTTGAGCGCTTCCAGCAGCGCGTCGCGGGTGGCGCCGAGCGCGGTGAGCATCGCCCGGCTCTCGGTGCCCTTGACGTCGGCCAGGGCGAGCAGGAGGTGCTCGGTGGAAACGTACTCGTCGCCCAGCGTGCGGGCATCTTCGTCGGCGCGGTCGAGGATCTGGTTCATCTCGCGCGAGAGCGTCGGCTGCGCGTCACTCTGCTTCGGGTAGCGGCCGGCCTCGGTCTCCACCTGCTGCCGCAGGCCGGTGACGTTGATCCCGAGCTTCTGCAGAATCGGCACCACGATCCCCTCGGCCTGGCCCAGCAGGGCGAGCAGCAGGTGGCCGTCGTAGACGAGCGGATTGCCGTTGCGACGCGCGATCGCGAGCGCGTCGTTCAACGCTTCCGTGCTCTTCACGGTGAGGCGATCGGGATTCAGCATGGGGCGTCGATGATCGGCGGGTAGCGTGTCCGGTCGGAGCGGCCCGGCTTATCGTGCTTGACCCCGCGACAGCGCGCCGGGTAGGTTGCCGTGCCATGCGCAATATGCGCGCTTCCCTGCTCCTTTTCACGGCCCTTGCCGCCCCGCTCGCCGCGGGGAGCACGGTGGCGTGCGGTGGCAGGCAGGGCGACATCGTCGCGGGCGTGTCCGACTCCGCGTTCGCCCGCACCATGGGCGACCTGCAGCGGGTGCAGATGAACGGTACGCTCGACAGCGCCGGCAAGGCCGCGGCGCGCGATTCCCTGCTGCGCCAGCAGAAGCTCACCGCCGTCCAGCTCGAGTCGGCGGCGCGGGCGCTCGCCGACCAGCCGGAACGGGCCGCGCTCCTGTTCCAGGCGATCCAGCGCCGGGCCGGCGAGCAACACTAGACCCGGAGCGCAAAGCGCCCCGGCGTGTCCCGCCGGGGCGCTTCGCATCGCGACCAGTCGCGTCGCGAACGGACTCCGCCGCCTACTTGGCGACGAACATCTTCTTCACGATCACCTTCCCGTCCACTTCGAGACGGTACAGGTACACGCCCGACGCGACCTCGCGCGACGTGTCCAGGTAGTTCCCGTTCCAGTACGCCGTATACTGGCCGCAGCTCAGCTTGATCCCGTTGAGCGGCTGTCCCGCTTCCGGCCCGCCCTGCAGGACCGGAACCGCAACCAGTTGCGCCAACAGGTTGAAGACCTTCAGGCTCACCACGTGCTGCCGACCCGAATCCGTACAAGTCGGTGGATCGCCTACCGCGAACGGAATCCGTGTCTCTGGATTGAACGGGTTCGGGTAGTTCTGACCCAGCGAGAACCCGGGATTCCGGTCTTTCGGAGGCTTTGTGGTGTCCGCCTGAGCTGTCACCAGCCTCGGCACGAACATACTGAAGGCGAGCACTACCACGAGTGCTGCCCACCGGTGCCTCATGCGTCTCTCCGAACTGACAAAGTAAGTGCTGTTGGCCAACTCCTCTCGGAAACTGTTGTCGGATGCCCTTCTTTGGCGAGTATAGGAACGGGTACCGCCGCTGTCAAGAAACGCGAGCGGTCACGCGGTCATTCTGACTACCCGACCTGCCTCGTGTCGTTCCGTGACCCCCACCCGGTCGAGATACCCCAGGAGCGGCATCAGGTATTTGCGCGAGTTCCCGATCCATTCCCTGAGCTCGGTTGGCGCGTATGCGCGGCCCGCCTTCGTACCGGCGCGAAGCGACTCGACAATGTCGCGGACGACCCCGGCATCATAGAAGCGCTCTTCCTCCACTTGGATGACGCGCCCTTCCCGCTCCAGTAACCGCAGCAGGGCCGGTACTCCATCTCCATGCCGCGTAACGAGTTCCGCTGTGCTGGGCGGCTCCCGACCGGCTTCGCGAAGCTCGGCGGCAATGGTCGCCCGCAGCTTCTCCTGTTCCGCCGTCAGGCGGGTCGACCACTCGCTCTTCCGGACGAGTCCTCCCTCGAGCGCCAGCTCCCCCGCGGCGCCGGCCATTCGCAGCACTTCATCCATCAGGTCGGGACCATCGGCCAGTTCGGCGCGCACCGCCGCCAGGGGCATTCCCATCTCCAGGGGATGTCGCCGGTGATAGTCGGCAACCAGCCCCGTGAGGCGCGCCAGCGAGTCGGCTACCACCGGCCTGGCATAGACGCGGTTGCCCAGCCGGACCGCTCCGCGGGGGTCGGCGGCCGCCGCGGACAGCACGTCCTTGACTCGGCGCGGCGAGACACCGAGTCGAATGGAGAGCCCACCGATGTCGAGACCCGCGCGCGCGGATTCGAGTGCGAGCGCTTCGAGTCGCTCTCCCGGGTTGGCCGGCAGCTCACGAGGCCGGACACGGCGGTGCGTCGGCAGCGGATCGGTGACCACGCCGCCGCCGATCGTCAGGAGCGGCGAGGCGCTGCGGAGGACGAACCGGTCGCCGGCCCGGGCGACCACCGGGGCGTCGAACAGCAGGCGGGCCGGCTTCCGTGAGCCGCCCGCCAGCGGTCCACCAGCCGTCACGATCCTGGCACCGACGTCGGCGGTGCCGAGGTGAAAGCGTACCCGGGTGCGGGGCCGCAGCACCAACTCGCGCTCGTCGAGGAGGGCGACGTCGGCGCGGAGCACGCGTGTCTCGCTCCAGCTGGGGTCGGTCACCACGACGCAGCCGCGGGCCACGTCGCTCAGCTCGATGCCAGCCAGCGCGACCGCCGCGCGGCTGCCGGGCACGGCGGCCTCCGCCGGATTCCCGTGCTGCTGGATGCCCCTCACGCGCGCCGTCCGGTCGCCGGGAAGGATGCGAACGGTCTCGTCGCGGCGGAGCGTGCCGCTCCACACCGTGCCGGTGACCACCGTGCCGGTTCCCTTCACGGTGAACGCGCGGTCGACCGGCAGGCGGAAGAGGTCATCGGGGTCGCGCGCGCCGACCTCGCGCGCCGCGCGCGCCAGGGCGGTGCGCAGGGCGTCGATGCCGGTTCCACCCGGAGCGGACACACCGATGATCGGCGCGGACTCGAGCGGCGAGCCGCGCAGCGCGGCGCGGACGTCCTCGGTGACCAGGGCGAGCCAGTCCGGCTCCACGAGGTCGCTCTTGGTGATCGCGACCACGCCGCCGCTGATGCCGAGCAGCGAGAGAATCGCCAGGTGCTCCCGGGTCTGCGGCATGACGCCCTCATCGGCCGCCACCACGAGCAGGGCCAGGTCGACTCCCGTTGCCCCGGCGAGCATGGTGCGCACGAACGCCTCATGACCCGGTACGTCGACGACGCCCACCGTGCCGACGCCGTCGAGCTCCAGCGGCGCGAATCCCAGCTCGATGGTAATGCCGCGCCGTTTTTCCTCCGGCAGCCGGTCGGTATCCACGCCGGTGAGCGCCCGGACGAGGCGGGTCTTGCCGTGATCGATGTGGCCGGCGGTACCCAGGATCATGGCTGCGCGGCGTCGAACCCGGCTGCCTCACGCGGCGCGTCGCCGGCCGCGCCCCAGTCGTCGCGCATCCAGACGTCGAACGCGCGCAGCGGCCGGTCCTCGGCGAGGTGCTCCACCAGGAACTCCCGCAGCAGCCGCTGGTGCGCCCGTGCCTCGTCAGGCGGCAGCGGCCTTCCGGTGGCACCGTCGCCGGTCGCCCACGCGCTCACTCGCGCGCGGGCCTGGGCGGGAAGGAGGCGGCCGCCTGGCCGCTCCCGGGCGCAGCGGGCGCAGAGCACGCCGCCCGAGCGGTGGTGAAAGGGCGCCGGTGCATCGTCGGCGATGAGCGCGTGGCAGGCGCTGCAGCTATCGAGCGACGGGGCGAAGCCCAGCTGGGCGACGAGCAGCCAGGCGCCGCCCAGCGCCGTACTCCGGATCTGGCTGGCGGGCGCGACCGCGAGTGCGTCGAGCGTCCCGGTCAGTGTCTCGAACAGCTCGGGGTGCTCGTCATCGCGAACGAAGCGCAGCATCAACTCGGCGATCGCCGACGCTGCGGTGAAACGGTCGAGGTCGGCGCCGAGGTCGGCGCGGGAGCGCGTCACCTCGAACGCCGCCAGCGTCTGCAGGTCCCTGCCGGGGCGGACGTACATCTGCGCCGAACCGCCCGCGAACAGGTCCAGGGCGCTCCCGTAGCGGCTCCTGGGCCGCCGGGCGCCGCGCGCCAGCACCGACTGCACGCCGGCGTCGCGCGTCGCCAGGCGGAGAATGCGCGACGTCTCGAGATAGTCGAACGCGTGCAGCACCACGGCGTCGGTGACGAGTAGCGCCATGCCCGTACAATAACATCCGGCGGTTCGGTTCGAGTCAGCGCGCCGCGTCGAGGTGCATGCCGAGCAGGAGCGTTCTGCCCGGCGCGGCATAGCCCACGGCCGGCTCGTAGCGCCGGTCGAACAGGTTGTCGGCGCGCAGGTCGAGCCAGGCTTCCGGCCGCCGTCCGTGCGCGTGCGTCATGCGGATCGAGGCCGAGAGGTCGACCTTGGCGTAGCCCGGTTGGGTAATGCGGGTCGACGAGGTGAAGTCGCGGTCGTCGCGACGGCCGACGTACCTGACGGACGCGCGCGCGGCGCCGAGGTCGCCGGCCCGCCACGCGAGCGCGAGGGCCGCGGACTGCCGCGGGCGACGGAGCAGCGACTTGCCGAGTGTGAAGGTCCCGAACGCCCCGAATCCGGAGTCGAGCACCGCCGTCCGCAGCTGTGTGTAGGTGAGCGACGCCGTCACGGCGCGGACCGGTGGCGCGGTGACCTCGGCTTCCAGGCCGCGGGCGCGCGCCCGCCCGACGTTGAAGTAGTTGGTGTCGGCCGGATTCGCGCTCGACAGATACTGGATGAGGTCGCGGAAAGTCTGGTCGAACCAGGTGGCCGAGATCATCGCGCGGCCGTTGAGCCAGCGCTGCTCCACGCCGGCCTCCCAGCTGCGGGTCTGCTCCGGCCGGAGCGACGGATTGCCGGTGGAGAAGGCGGTGTTGTAGACCTCGCTGAACGCCGGCTCGCGGAACGCGCTGCCGATCGCGCCGCGCAGGCGGGTGCCGGTGGGCACGTAGTAGCTCGCGCCGGCGCGGGCGGTGCGAAAGGTGCCGTACCGCTGGTTGTCATCGATGCGGCCGCCGGCGCTCCAGGCCAGCGACGAGCCGGTGACGCCCGCGACCTGCGCGTACCAGGCGGTGTTGGTGCGCGTGCTGTCGAACCGCGGCGATGGAGCCGCCGGCGCCGAGCCGAACCGCGAGCTGCCGGTGCCGCGCTCGTGCTCCCATTCCACCGTCGCGCCGGCGGTGACCACGGTGGCGGGGCGGACCGACAGGTTCACGCGGGCGTCCGCGCTCCGCCGCCAGGCGCGACTCTCGTCGTGCGAGTAGAAGCCGGTCGAGTCGCCCGGGCTGTCGGGCTGATCGTCGGAGATGCCGGTGACGCCGTTCGAGGCGAGCGCGATGCGGGCCTCGACCGCCCTCGTGAGGCGCCGGCCCGCGTCGAGCCCGACCACCAGCCGGCGTTCGGAACGAGACTGGTTGCTGTCGGTCACCGCTCCGGTGAAGTCGGTAGGCACGTGGTACAGTGCGTCGGTAGCGCGGGTGGTGACGCGCAGGTCGCCGCGCGCGCCCTGGAGGGAGCCCAGCGCGCTGAGCGTGCCGTTGGTGTAGCGGTTGTTGAAGGCGAGCGTGCCATCGGTCGCGTGGCGTCCCGCGCCCAGCGAGAAGCCGGCGCCCGGGCGCCCGCCGAGCACCGAGGCCGCCACGTCGCTCGAGCCATACGTGCCAACATCGGAGCCGGCGGACCAGCGCAGGCCGGGCGAGCCCGGCCGGGTGAAGATCTGCACCACGCCGGCGACGGCATCCGATCCGTACAGCACGCTGGCGGGCCCGCGGATGATCTCGATCCGGTCAATGTTGTCGGTGGTGAGGTGCGCGAGGTCCATCGCCCCGCCGGCGCCATTCACCGGGACGCCATCGATCAGGAACTTGGTGTAGTCGCTCTCGCCGCCGCGGAGAAAGAGTGACGTCACACTGCCGATGGGGCCGGGCTGCACGACGGCCAGGCCAGGCACATCCGCCAGCGCGTCGCTCACGCGGGTGATGCCCCGCGCGCGGAGGTCGTCGCCGGCCAACACCGTCCAGGCGGCGGCGCCGGCTCCAACCGGAACGGCGACGCGGGTCGCGGTGACCACCACCGGTCCCAGCCTGGCGGTGTCGGGCAGCGGTGCCTGCGACCGGGCGGCGGCGGGCACGAGGGCGGCGGCGGTGGCGAACGCGATCAGTCGGAGCGGGAGTGTCTGCATCGGCGGGGATACCGGGTGAGAGAGTGACCGTGCGGCGGGAACCGGTGTCGCGCGGCGGCGCGGCGCGGTCACTGTCCGCGTCCGCGCAACGGCACCAGCGTGGGCGACCCCACGGCCGGATCGCGGCTCACGACCAGCGGCCAGTGGTAGACCTGTTCGAGCAGCGGCGCCTGCATGACCTCGTCAGGCGCGCCGCTGGCGGCGACGCGGCCGCCATCGAGGAGCACGATCCGCTGGGCGAAGCGGGCGACGAGGTTGAGCTGGTGGCTGACGAGCAGCACGGCCATGCCGCCGGCCGCGAGCGACGATACCAGCTCGAACGCCGCCATCTCATGCGCGACATCGAGAAAGGTCGTCGGCTCGTCGAGCACCAGGCCGTCGCCGCCCTGTGCCAGCGCCCGCGCGAGACGGATCCGCTGCCATTCGCCGCCGGACAACTCGTCGGTGCGGCGGGCGGCGAGCTCGACGGCGCCGGCGCGGGCGATCGCATCGTCCGCGGCCCGCAGGTCGCGCGCGGTGGTCGTCCCCCAGCTGCCGGCGTGCGGGTAGCGCCCGAGCAGGACGTAGTCGCGCACCACCAGCGGGAAGACCGGCTCCTCACGCTGCGGGACGACGGCGACGCGGCGCGCCAGCTCGCGCCTCGCGATCCCGGCGGCGTCCACCTCATCGATCAGGATGCGGCCCGCGGACAGGCGCTGCCGGCCGATCAGGGCGCGAATGAGCGTGCTCTTGCCGCTTCCGTTAGGGCCGGCTACGGCGGTGACCGCGCCCCGTTCGGCGACGAACGACACCCCGTCGACGGCGTTCCGGCTGGCGCCGGGATAACGGACCACCGCCTGATCGAAGCGGATCATGCGAGGCGCCGGAGGCGGGACAGGAAGAAGGGCACGCCCAGCAGCGCCGTGATCGCGCCCAGCGGCAGTTCGGCCGGCGCGCGCAGGATCCGCGCGCCCAGGTCGGCGGCCAGGACCAGGCAGGCGCCGACGATCGCCGAGCCGCCCAGCAGGCCGCGATGGCCGCGGACGCCGGCCGCCCGCACCAGGTGGGGGACGATCAGCCCGACGAATCCCACCAGGCCGGCGGCGGCCACGGTCGCGGCCGCCAGCAGCGAGGCGATCAGGAAGATCCGCGGCGCCGCCCGGTCGACATCCACGCCGAGCGCCGCGGCCGGCTCCTCGCCCAGGGCGAGCAGGTCGATGTCGCGCGCGAGCCAGAGCAGCGCGCCGCCCGCGCCGATCACGTAGAGCGCCAGCCAGCGCGCCTCACGCCACCCGGCGTCGGCGAGCGAGCCCATCATCCACCAGAGCGCGCCCCGCACCAGGTTGGCGGGCGCGCCGGCAAGCGCCACCATGATGGTCGCGTTCGCGAACGCGCCGACCACCACGCCGGCCATGAGCAGCAGGCGGGTGTCGGCGCGCCGGCCGCCGCCGGCCACCCGCGCCACGACCAGCACCAGGATTACGGCCGACGTCGCGCCAAGGAACGCCGCCAGGGGAACGATCCCCGGCTGCGTGATGCCTGACGCGACGGCGATCACCGCGCCCACCGCCGCACCACCCGAGACGCCGAGCAGATACGGTTCGGCCAGCGCGTTCCGGAGCGTGCCCTGGAGCGCGCCACCGCTCATGCCCAGTCCCGCGCCGACCAGCACGCCGAGCGCGGCGCGCGGCAGGCGGATGTCGCGGACGATCGAGACGGTGATCGGGTCGCCGGCGCCCCGGAGCGCGCCGGCGATGTCGGCCAGCGGCAGCGGCACCGCGCCAAACGCGAGCGCGGCCATGGCCAGCAGCGCCAGCGCCAGCAGGGCCAGTCCCCAGAAGGAGATCCGCATGCGCTACCAGTTCCCGCCCAGCTCGGGATGCAGGAGGCGTGCGAGCGAGACGGCCGCTTCGCCGAGCCGAACGGATGGCCGGCCCACGAGCGCGGTGTCGACGATCAGGACGCGTCCCTCGCGTACGGCGGCCAGCGCCCGCCAGGCGGGCGAGGCGAGGATGGTCCGGGCACCCTCCGGGCCCGCGAGCACGATCTCGGGACTGCGCCTGACGAGATCCTCGAACGAGATCTGCGGCGAGGGCGCGGAGACCGAGTCGTAGATGTTCCGGCCGCCGGCGATCTCGACGAGATCGCTGAGGTAGCTCCCCCGGCCGATGGTGATGAGCGGCGCGTCCCAGACGTGCCAGAAGACGGCCGGCCGCCGCAAGCCGGCGGTGGCACGGCGCACCCGGGCCAGCGTCGCCTCCACGCTGTCGGCCACGCGGGTGGCGCGGGCGGTGTCGCCGGCGGCGAGGCCGAGCAGGTGCAGCGCGCGCCGCAGCTCCGCGATCCGGTCGGCACGCAGCGCCAGCGTGCTGATCCCGGCGCGATGAAGAGCGACCGCCGCCGCCCGGTTGTCGGCGCTGGCGTAGATCACGACCAGGTCGGGTCGGGCGGCGATCACCGATTCCACGCTGGGCCGGATACCGTCGCCGAGGTCGGGAACCAGGCGCGCCGAGTCCGGCCAAGCGTCATAGTGCGACCGGCCCACCAGCCGCCCGCCGGCGCCGAGTACGAAGAGCATCTCGGTGGTGGCCGGGCTGAGCGACACGATCCGGCGGGCGGGGGCGAGCACGCGAAGCGTGTCGCCGAAGTCGTCGGCGAGCGCCGGTTGCCCGGACGCGCGGACGCGCGCATCGCCGCGACAGGCGGCGACGGCGAGGAGCATGGCGAACGCGACGAGGATCTGACGCACGACGGGCATCCGGTCCGCGAAGGAGGATGCCCGCAACGAATGAGGCGACACCGGCGCCCGACTCGCCACCAGCCCTCCCCCGAGGGTCTGTGAATGTGGCGCGGACGAAGGTCGTCTCCTGGCTCCGGGCCGCGTCGCTCGCCTTCCCGACCGCAGTCAGTGGCGCTCGAGCGCGCGTGTGTTGCCCGTTACAGTGGCGGGGCCGCACCGGCGTTGCACCGGTTTCCGTTTCCCCGTCCGCTCGCTTCAGTTGTGGCGCGAACGTTACCCGGTACCGCTCCGGCGCGCAAGCAGGTCGGTGAGCTGCCGCTTCATGTCGTCGCGCCGCCGCTGGTACGCCTCGCGCGCGGCGTCGTCGGGGGCGCGCTGCCTGGCGAACTCGGCATCGAGGTCGGCGATCCGGCGCGCCAGCCGCTCGGGATCCTCGCCGGCGGCACCGGCGCCGCCCGCGAGGCGCCCGCGTCCCACGGCCCGGGTGAAAGCGAGGAGCATCGCCGCGCCGAGCACGGCCAGGAGGCCGGCCAGCAGGAGCGGACGCCGGCTCATCGCCACGCCCGGAAATTCGATCCGGACCACGCCGCTGGCCGCGGCATCGCGGGCGACCAGCCGGAAGAGCACCCGTCCCTCGACGCGCACCGGGTACTCGACGGCGAGGCCGGCGCCGGTCACGCGCGCATCCGACTCTTCGGTGAGGATCTCGAGGAACGCCGTGCGCCGCTCGAGCGGCAGGCTTGCGGGAAAGGCGCTCGCCGGCAGGTCGTAGGCGAAGGAGAACTGCTTGACGCCGGGCGCGAATGGGGCGTACACGAGCGCGCGTCCGCCCGAAAAGCGGACCACCTCGGCGGAGAGGTCCCCCTGTCCCACGCGGAAGTTGGCGGCGCCGGCCGGCAGAATCGACGTGAACGTGGGCGGTGCATCGGCCCTGGACGCGGTGACCAGCGTGACCGCCGAGTCGTTGTCGATCTCGTACACTTCGACCACGGTCCGGCTGCGCGTGTCGGTGGGCGAGGCGATGACCAGGTGGCGCCCGCGCACCGTCAGGGGAAACGACCTGGAGGTGGTGTCGAAGACCGTGAGGTCGCCGTCCGCCTCACCGATGCTGACCGCCCTCACCGGCGGGGTGAAGTAGGCGATGCCGGCGTAGGTCACCGACGCGAAGTACACGGCGTCGGTGCTGCCCCGGGCGCGGAAGGTGAACGCATAACGACCGTCGGCGCCGGTGCGCACCGAGTCGATGGGGCCGGCGGTGTCGTTCGCGACCCGGTGGAGGACCACCCGGACGCCGGCCATCGCGTGGGGCGCCACCGGCCCGGTGGCGGGCGGGCGCCGCTCCGGCCTGGCTACGCGTCCGGCCAGGTGCAGGAAGGTGGATGCGGTCGCGGGCGGCGGCGCGGCGAGTCCGGGAAGCGACGGTTGCTGGCCGGCGAGCGCGGCGGCCGGGATCGCGAACGCGGCGGCCGCGATACGGACCATCCGGGACATCGGCCGCGCGCTACAGATTGAACTTGCCGAAGTCTTCAGGGCGGAGATTCTCGAGGTAGGCCTTGAGCTGCTCGGCATCGAGCTCCTGCGCCGACGGACGCGGCGTCGCGTCGAACGACGGGCTCTCTCCACTCGTCTCGTCCTCATCCTCGCCCTCGCCTTCGGCGACCGCGGTGAGGAGTGATTCCTGCGCGAAGATCGGCGCCGAGAGGCGGAGCGCGACGGCGATGCTGTCCGATGGGCGGGCATCGATCTGGACGGGCCCCTCGGGGCGCTGAATGTGCATCTCGGCGAAGTACGTGTTCTTCTGCACCTTGGTGATCTGCACACGGCGCAGCGTGCCCCCCATCCCGATGATGAGGTTCTTGCAGAGGTCGTGGGTGAGCGGGCGCTCGCGACGCACGTTGTTCATCTGCATCACGATCGACTCGGCTTCCGGCTGGCCGATCCAGATGGGCAGCAGGCGGTTGCCTCCCTTCTCACGCAGGATGACGACATACGTGTTCGTGGAGGCGTCCAGTCCGAGCCGCGAGACGGTGACCTCGACCATGCGTTCTCCTGCGGGGCGCGAGTTCGCGCCGCGCCGCTACGTGAGGCCGGCCGCCCGGCGCAGTGCATCCACCCGGTCGGTCCGCTCCCAGGTGAACGTCGTGGCGCTGATTCCGCCGTTGGAGACCTTGCGCGGCGTGCGGCCGAAGTGCCCGTACGCCGACGTGGCCGAGTAGATGGGCTTGCGGAGGTCGAGCGCCGCGATGATCGCCCTGGGCGTGAGGTCGAAGACCTTGTTCACCGCGCGCATGATCACCGTTTCCGGGACGGCGTGGGTGCCAAACGTGTCCACCATGACCGAGACCGGCTCGGCGACGCCGATCGCGTAGGCGACCTGGACCTCGCAGCGCCGGGCGAGGCCGGCCGCGACGATGTTCTTGGCGACCCAGCGGGCGGCGTAGCAGGCGGAGCGGTCGACCTTGGAGGGGTCCTTGCCGCTGAACGCGCCCCCGCCGTGCCGGCCCATGCCGCCGTAGCTGTCGACGATGATCTTGCGGCCGGTGAGGCCGGCGTCACCCTGCGGCCCGCCGACCACGAACCGGCCGGTGGGATTGATGTGGTACTTCACGCGCCGCGGACGCAGCCGCTCCGGGATGGAGGGCTCGATGATGCACTTGATGACTTCCCGCCGGATCCTGGCGTTGGAAACCGAATCGGCGTGCTGGGTGGAGACGACGACCGTGTCGACGTAGACCGGGCGGTCGTTCTCGTAGGCGACCGTGACCTGGGCCTTGCCGTCGGGGCGGAGCCACGGCATGTCGCCCGACCGGCGCCGCTCGGCGAGGGCGCGGGTGAGGCGGTGCGCCAGGACGATCGGCAGCGGCATCAGCTCGGTGGTCTCGTCGCTGGCGTAGCCGAACATCATCCCCTGGTCGCCGGCGCCGCCGGTGTCGACGCCCATCGCGATGTCGGGCGACTGCTTGTCGATCGACGAGATGACCGCGCAGGTATTGAAGTCGAAGCCGAAGGACGCGTCGGTGTAGCCGATCCGCTCGATGGTGTTGCGGACGATGGCGGGAATGTCGACCCAGGCTTCGGTGGTGATTTCCCCGGCGACGCAGGCCAGCCCGGTGGTGACGAGCGTTTCGCAGGCGACGCGGGCCCTGGCATCCTGCGCGAGGATGGCATCGAGCACGCCGTCGGAAATCGCGTCGGCGATCTTGTCCGGGTGGCCCTCGGTGACGGACTCCGAGGTGAACAGGCGGCGCAGGGGCGAGGGCACGAACGCATCCGGGTACGGGACGACAGCGAGTGCCGGGCGCGGTGCCTCGGCGGCCGCGTGGGGCGCCGGAACGCGCGACCGGCCGCGGATGATCGAATGTTATGAGGTCACCCGATGCCGGGCAACCCGTCGCGCGCGAAGTCGAGGTCGGCCATTTCCTCGCGCAGCCGGCGGCGGAGCTCGGCCTCGGCGTCGAACGCGGTGGGGGCTCCCAGCGCGGCGGTGGCAGCCTGGGTGGCGATGCGGGTATCGATCGCCCGCACCAGTCGCTTCATGCGCGGCACCGAGCGTGGCGCGACGCTGAGCGTGCGCAGGCCGAGGCCGATGAGGGCGTAGGCCATCAGCGGCTGCGACGCCATTTCGCCGCAGACGCTCAGGTCCAGGCCGTGCTGGCGAGCGACGTCCACGGTCCGCTGGATGAGCCGGAGCACCGCCGGGTGGAGGGCGGTGAATCGTGAGGCAAGATTGGCGTTGCCGCGGTCGACGGCCAGCGTGTACTGCACGAGGTCGTTGGTGCCGATGCTGAAGAACTCGACGTCATCGGCGAAGGTGTCGGCGGCCAGGGCGGCCGCCGGCGTCTCGACCATGACCCCGAGCGGAATGTCGCGCCGGTATTCGACGCCGCGGGCCTCGAGCTCGTGGGCCGCCTCCACCAGCAGGGCCCGGGCCTGCCGCACTTCATCGCGGGTGATCACCAGCGGCAGCATGATCTGGACGTCGCCGTGCAGGCCGGCGCGGAGCAGCGCCCGCAGCTGGTCCTTGAACAGCTCGGGCTCGTCGAGACACATCCGGATCGCCCGCCAGCCCAGGAAGGGATTCGCCTCGGTGGGGTAGCCGCCCACCGGCAGCTTGTCGCCGCCGACGTCGAACGTCCGGATCACCACCGGCTGTCCGCCGAACGCGTCGATCACGCGCGCGTAGGCACGGTACTGTTCCTCCTCGTCGGGCATGGTGGTGCGGCCCACCACCAGGAACTCGGTGCGCATCAGCCCCACGCCCTCGGCGCCGCTGTGGGCGGCCTGCTCGGCTTCCTCGGGCAGGTCGACGTTCGCGCGCAGGGTGATGCGGACGCCGTCGAGGGTCACCGGCTCGAGGTTGGCGAGCGACTTGAGGTCTTCCTCGACCTGCGCCTCGGCACGCGCGCGCGACTGGTACGAGTCGATCTCGCTGGCCGTCGGGTTCACGATCAGCGTGCCGCTGGTGCCGTCGAGCACCACCCGCTCGTGGCCCTTCAGCCGGCTGGTCGCATCGCGGAGCCCCACCACCGCCGGGATCCCGAGCGAGCGCGCCAGGATCGCGACGTGCGAGGTCCGCGTGCCGGCGTCGGTCGCGATCCCGACGATCGCCTCCCGGTCGAGCTGCACCGTGAGGCTCGGCGTCAGGTCGTGCGTCACCAGCACCATCCCGGTGCCTGACGAGGGATCGACCGGATCGTGGTCCGGCAGGCCGAGCAGGATCGACAGCACGCGGATGTGGATATCGGTGAGGTCGCCGGCCCGCTCCCGCATCAGCGGGCTGGTGTGGCGCGAGAACCGCCGCCGCCACTCCAGCATCACCAGGTCGAAGGCGTGCTCGGCGCCCCGGTTCTGTCGGATGAAGTCGTCGACCTCGCCCAACAGCGCCTCGTCCTCGAGCACCGAGATCTGGACCTCGAAGATCGCCGCATCCTCGGCGCCGACGTGGCTCTCGGCCCGCTCCTTCACCGCCCGCAGCCGGGCCTTGGCCGCCTTCACCGCCTCGCGGAAGCGGCGCAGCTCGCCGTCGATCTCGTCGTCACCGATCGCCCGGGGATGGACATCCGGCACCTCCCAGCGCAGCAGGTGCACGGGACCGAAGACGATCCCGGGCGAGGCCGGCACTCCCACCAGGGCGCGGTCCACTCAGTGCTCTCCGAACGTGCTGGCGATCAGCGCGGCGAGCGCCTCCACCGCGGCGTCGGCGTCGGCGCCGGTGGCCCGCACGAGCAGCGTCGCCCCGCATTCCGCGGCCAGCATCATCACGCCCATGATGCTCTTCCCGTTCACCTCGAGGTCGTCGCGGGTGATGGTGATGTCGCTCTTGAACTTCGCCGCCGCCTTCACGATCTCGGCGGCGGGACGGGCGTGGATCCCGTTCTTGTTCACGACCTGGACGGTGCGCTCAGCCATGGCCGATCACCGAGTACAGGACCACCGAGGCCAGCAGCAGCAGCGCGATGCGCCACCCCTCGGCGCGACCCTGCGCGCGCGCCAGCACGATCGCGCCCAGCGCCACCGCCGCGAGCACGCCGCCCAGCAGGCCGCGGCCCGGGCCGATGACCCGGTAGAGCGACAGCGGAATGGCCACACCGGCCAGCAGCGACGACGCGCGGACCACGTGCGGCGGACTCGCGCGGAGCAGCGGAACGCCGAGCGACGCCGCGACCCGCAGGCCCTGGTTCCAGCCCACGCGCAGCCCCCAGGCCCGCAGCGCCAGGTGGGCGACGTTGTACGTCCCGAGAAAGGTCAGCACCACCGCCAGCGGTCCGCCGCCGAAGCCGAACACGGTGAGCGCCAGCAGTGAGGAGAACGGCAGCCATCCGGCCCACACCAGCCGGTCGCCGACGCTCCCCAGCGGCCCGCACAGCGCGGTGCGGAATCGCTCGATCTTGCCGGGCGGCTCCTGGTCGAGCTCGGCCCGCGCCAGCGCCCCCACCGCCACCGCCGCGAGATAGGGGTGGGCATTGAAGTAGCGGCATTCGCGGGACAGCGCCGCTCGATAGGCCTCACCACGCCGCCCGCCCGGCAGCCGGCGCAGCACCGGTTCCATGCAGAACGCGATGCCGTTGCCGAGCAGGATCTCGTAGTTCCACGAGCCCTGGATGGCGAGCAGGCGCAGGAGGATCGCCGCGCGCGCGAACAGCGACAGCGACGGAGGGGACCCCGCGGCGGGGAGCGGAGGCACGCCGGGTTCGCTCATCGTCCCGCCAGGATGGCGAGGCCCAGCACCAGGCCCCCCGCGAGGTACCAGCGCGCCGCCGCGGTGGTGTGGAAGAGCTTCCAGACCGCGCCCATGGCGACGGTCGCGGCCATGCCGGCCACCACCGCCCGCGACCAGCGCCCGTCGACGGTCCAGAGCGACAGCGAAGCGCGCATGATCGGACGCATCGCCAGCAGCGCCACCATCGTCAGCACGCCGCCGCGGGCGAGGTCGGCGGTGAGCCCGAGGACCTGGAGCCCCACCACCGCGCCGCGCGACCCGTACTCGAGACGGTCCCGCCGCCGTCCGGCGAAGCGCGCGTTCCAGGTGCGGAGCGCCACCATCGACCACCCGCCCACCGAGGCGGTGGCCAGCGCGGCGAGCACGGAAATGCTCATCGCGCCCGGGGTGCTGTCCGGCTGGCTGGCGAACAGGGCGCCGCCGACCACCGCGGCCGAGCCCCACTCCGGATAGCGCGACGCCCCCACCGGCAGGGTCTCGAGCGCGATCAGCTCGAGGGCGGCGCCGGCGAGCAGTCCCTCCATGGCGTGTCCGATCAGGGCGCCGGCGAGCGTCGCGGCCACCAGCGGGCGCGAGATCTGCGCCTGGGGGAAGCTCACGACGTCGAGCCCCAGCACGGCCCCGAGCACGGCGAGCGGCAGCACATCGAGGAACTCGCGGATCATCCCTCCCCCCGTCCGGCCAGCACGTCGGCCAGTGGAACCGGCCGGGCCGATGGCACGTCGCGGGCCACGATGGAGACGCCCCGCCCGGCCATGCCGCGGAGGGCCAGCTCCTCGTCAGGCGTCAGGAACACGTAGCGCATGCGCTGGCTGCGACCGGCGCGGTGATGGACGCCGCCCAGGTTCACCTCCCGGATCGTGCCGCTCGCCAGGCCCGCCACGAGGCGCTCCATGGTCTCGATGTCGCCGGTGATGAGCATGCCGCGGCGCGGATCGGCGGTGTGGTCGGGGTAGTGACGCACCGCGTCGGCCACCGACTCGAAGCGGACATCCATCTCCGGGGGCACGCCCATGCGGTAGAGCTCCTGCTCCCACTCGCTGGCGGCGACGTCGTCGTCGACCATCACCAGCAGCCCGATCCCGAGCGGCTGGCCCCACCCCACCACCACCTGGCCGTGGATGAGGCGGTCGTCGATGCGATGGATCTCAATGGGCATCGCCGCCTCCGCGGGACCGGTCAGGCATCCCGCCGGCGGCCGGCGCCGCGCTCCCCGCCACGACCAGGACCGACGCGCGCCCCTTGTCGGCGGCGTGGCCGGCCGCCTGCTCGTCAGGCAGCTGGTGCTCACCGTGAAAGACGAAGTCGAGCAGGGCGGCGACGTTCGCGCCGGTCACCAGCACCAGGTCGGGACGGCCGCGCAGCAGGCGGCGGGCGGCGATCGTGCAGCTTCCGGCCGGGAGGTCGGTGAAGATCACCCGCACGCCGGTGGTCTCCACCAGGTCGCGCAGCACCCGCTCGAGGTCGTCGGCGCTGAGCTCACGGTTGGAGAGCGGGAGGAAGACGTCGCCGCGGCCGGTGATCTGGGCCACCGCGGACACGAGTCCGGCGGCGACGTCGCCGTGTCCGGCGACGATCGCGCGCGCCACCGCGCGCCCCGCTCCGGTGTCTCCCGCGCCGCCCGCCGCGTCGCGGCCGCTACTCATTGTCCTCCGCGAGATAGAGGCGCACGTCGGCGGCCTGGCGCATCCGCGAGATCAGGCGCTGGTTGAAGGCGTCGGCCGCGTGGACGCCGCTGTACCGCAGGAGATGGTTGAGCGCGATGACCTCGGCGATCACGGTGATGTTCTTCCCTGGGTTGAGCGGCACGGTGATCTTGGGCAGCTCGACGTCGAGGATGGTCGTCGTCTCGCCATCGAGACCGGTCCGGTCGACCACCAGTTCGGAGTTCCACTCCTCGAGTTGGACCACCACTTCGATGCGCTTCTGCTGCCGGACCGAGCGGACGCCGAAGATCGACGGGATGTCGACGATCCCCACCCCGCGGATCTCCATATGGTGGCCGGCCATCTCGTGGCCGCGCCCGATCAGGATGTCATTGCCGCGCCGCTTGGTGATCACCAGGTCGTCGGCCACCAGGCGGTGCCCGCGCTCCACGAGGTCGAGCACGCACTCGGACTTGCCGATCCCGCTCTGCCCGACGAACAGCAGCCCCACGCCGAACACGTCGGCCAGCGACCCGTGGAGGGTAGTGGTCGGCGCGAACTCGTCCTCCAGGATCGGCTTGAAGCGCCGGTAGAATTCGGCGGTCTTGAGCGCGGTGCGGAGGATCGCGACGCCGGCGCCGCGCGCCACCTCGGCCAGGCCGCCGGGCAGCTCCTGTCCCTTGGTGACGAACAGGCACGGGATCGGGAAGGAGAAGTAGAGCCGCAGCACCCGGGCGCGGACGTCGTCAGGCAGGGAGGCGAGGTAGGTGACCTCGGTCTCGCCCAGCACCTGGAGCCGCTCCCCCACGAACCGCTCGACGTACCCGGCCAGGACCAGCCCCGGGCTCGACACCTCGGGACTGGTGACCGCCCGGTCGAAGCCGATGGTCTCGCCCACCACCTCGAGCTGCAGCATCTCGCGCGTGCGCTCGAAGAGGACCCCCACGGTGCACGGCGCGACGGGGCTCACCCGCGGGTCACCGCGCGGAGACGCGTCTTGTGGCTGAGCTTCTTCGGCACCTGCTGCTCCAGGCGGCCGATCGCCTCGGCCAGCGCCGGCCCGTAGTAGCGCGAAGAGCCCTCGGCGATCAGCGATTTGTGCTTCGGCGCGTGCAGCACGATCTCGACGCGCCGGGTGGGACCATCGTGTTCGAAGCGCACCACGGCGTCCACCGCGCGCCCCATCCGCCTCGCGACCTTGCGGACGGCGCGGTCCGCGCGCAGCCGCATCCGTTCGGAAATCACCGCCCGATGGGCGTGATAGATGATGTCCACGTGGCCGATCCTCCCTACGACGACACGGTGTCGAGATGCGCCGCGGTCTCGGCGGCGGCGCGCTCCCAGGTAAACGACTCGGCGAACGTCCGGGCCCGCGCGCCGAAGGTCCCGACCAGCGCGGGGGCATCGGCGAACCGCCGCATCGCCGCGGCCATCGCCTCCACGTCGCCGTGTGGCACCAGGAAACCGGTCTCGCCATCGCGGACCGATTCCCGGATGCCGGGTGAGTTCGATGCGACCACGGGCGTGCCGCACGCGGCGGCTTCCAGGTTGGTGATGCCCCATCCCTCCTTGGGCGACGCGAGGGCCACGGCCCACGCCCGCCGGAGCAGCGACCGCTTCTCCGCCTCCGGGATACGCCCAAGAAACCGCACCCGCTCACCGAGGTCAAGTTCGGCGGCCAGTCGTTCGAGCGCGGGCCGGTAGTCGCCCGCGCCGGCGATCTCGAGCAGCCCCCGCGGATGTCCCAGGCGCGCGAACGCCCGGATCACGAACTGGACTCCCTTGTAGCGCTTGAGCCGGCCGAGGTAGGCGAACGCGGGTTCCGGCGACCGCTCCGACTCGTCAGGCGTGAGGCCCGTCGTGTCGACGCCGGGATAGATCACCGTGACCGCCGCCCGCGGGATGCCGCGCTCCGCCAGGTCGGCCGCCGTGCTCTCGCTGATCGCCTGGAACGGCACGTCGCGGTACACCCGGCCCAGGGGCCGCTCGGCCAGCCAGACCGCCGCCGCCAGGCCCAGCCCCAGCTCCTGGAACGCGGTGCTCCCGAACAGGTGCGGCACCAGCGCCACCACCCGGCGCGCGCCCCAGCGCGGCGTCCACACCGGGATCTTGTTGATGTCCTCCACCACGACGTCGAACCCCCGGCTCGCGAGGTGCTCGCGCCAGTACCGCCGCACCAGCGCGGGATACGTGTGGCGCGTGCCCACGCGGTGGACCTCGAGTCCGTCCAGCGCGGCCCGCGGCGGACACCCCGGCCAGCCGCCGCAGAGCAGGCTCACCTCGTGGCCGGCGGCCGCGAGCCGCCCGAAGATTTCGTGCAGGTGAACCTCGGCGCCGCCCGCCTGCGGATTCTCCCGGTCCTGCCAGTTGACCACCAGGACCTTCATCCGGCGCGCCGTCACAGCCGCCCCATGCGCCGGGCGAGCGCGTCGAGCACGCCGTTGACGAACTTGGCGCTCGCCTCACTGCCGAAGCGCTCGGCCAGCCGGACGGCCTCCTGGATGACCACCCGCGTCGGCGTCAGGCCCAGCAGGAGCTCGGCGGCAGCCAGGCGGAGCACCGATCGCTCCACGGCGCCCAGGCGCTCCAGCCGCCAGTTGGTGGTGACGTCGCCGAGATCGGCGTCGATGGCGGCGCCGCGCCGCGCCACGGTCTCGAGCAGCGGGTCGGCGATCGCGCGTTCGTCAGGCGAGACGCCCAGGTCGTCCCAGAGGCGCGCCGCCACCGCCGGCAGCTGCCCGCTCCCGCGCACGTCCCACGCGTACAGAGCCTGGAGCGCCCGCGCGCGGGCGCGGGTCTCAACCCGCGTCCGGGGCATCGCCGTCGTCCGCGCCGTCGGGCTCGAGCCGGTCGAACAGGTCGGCCATCTCGAGGGCGGCCAGGGCGGCGTCCCACCCCTTGTTGCCGTGGTCGCCGCCGGCGCGGGCCTCGGCCTGGGCGGTGGTGTCGCAGGTGAGCAGGCCGAAGCCGATCGGCGTCTCGAACGCGGCCGAGGCATCGGCCAGTCCCCGCGCGGACTCGCCGGCGACGTAGTCGAAGTGCGGCGTCTCGCCGCGGATCACGGCGCCCACCGCCACCAGCGCGTCGTAGCGCTCGCTGGCGAGCAGCACCCGGGCGGCCGCCGGCAGCTCCCAGGCGCCCGGGACCCAGACGAGATCCACGTCGCCGTAGGCCACCCCGTGCCTGACGAGGGCATCCATCGCCCCGTCCACCAGCTTCTTCGTGATCGGCTCGTTGAAGCGGCTGGCCACGACGGCGATCCGCCGCCCCCGGCCCACCGGCGACCCGGCGAACTCAGCCATGCAGGATCTTGAGCAGGTGGCCGAGCTTGGAGCGCTTGGTCTCCAGGTAGGTCGCGTTCTCGTGGGTGTGGGGGGACATGATCGGGACGCGCTCTTCGATCCGCAGCCCGTACCCCTCCAGCCCGACGAGCTTCATCGGGTTGTTGGTCAGCGGCCGGATCGACTTGAGGCCGAGGTCGAGCAGGATCTGGGCGCCGATGCCGTAGTTGCGGAGGTCGGGCTTGAAGCCGAGGCGCTCGTTGGCTTCGACGGTGTCGACGCCGGTGTCCTGCAGGGCGTAGGCCTTGAGCTTGTTGAGCAGGCCGATCCCCCGCCCTTCCTGGTCGAGGTAGACGACCACCCCGCGCCCTTCGCCGGCGATCATCTCCATGGCGGTGTGGAGCTGCCAGCCGCAGTCGCAGCGCATCGAATGGAAGACGTCGCCGGTGAGGCACTTCGAGTGCATCCGCACCAGGACGCTCTCCCCCTCGTGGACATCGCCGAAGACCAGTGCCACGTGTTCGTGGGCGTCGACGTCGTTGCGGTAGCCGATGATCCGGAACTCGCCGAACTCGGTCGGCAGGCGCGCCTCGGCCACCCGGTGCACCAGCCGCTCGTTCTTGAGGCGGTACGCCACCAGCTGCGCAACGGTGATGAAGGTGAAGCCGTTGCGCGCGCAGTACTGCTCCAGTTCGGGGCGCCGGGCGGTGGTCCCATCCTCGTTGAGGATTTCGCAGATGACGCCGGCAGGATGGACGCCGGCCAGGCGGCAGAGGTCGACGGCGGCCTCGGTGTGTCCCACCCGTTGCAGCACGCCGCCCTCGCGTGCGCGCAGCGGGTGCACGTGGCCGGGACGGACCAGGTCGGCGCGGGTCGCCGCCGGGTCCGACGCCACCTGGATGGTCCGGGCACGGTCGGCGGCGCTGATGCCGGTGGTCACGCCGAACCGTGGCGCGGCGTCGATGCTGACCGTGAACGCGGTCCGCATCGCTTCGGTGTTCTCATCGCCCTGGGGCCCGAGGTCGAGATGCTGTACGCGGTCGGGGGTGAGCGCCAGGCAGATCATCCCCTTCGCCTGCAGCATCACGTTGACCATGGCCGGCGTGATCAGCTGGGCGGCGCAGATCAGGTCGCCTTCGTTTTCCCGGTCCTCGTCGTCGGCGACGACGACGAACTTTCCGGCGCGTACGTCCGCCACCGCCTGCTCCACGGTCCCGAATGCCATGGTCAACTCCTCGGTGCGGCGGCCGCGCCGGCCGCGTACGGCGCCACCAGCCGCTGGACGTACTTGCCGATCAGGTCGGCTTCCACATGCACTTCGTCGCCCACCGCCAGCCCCCCCAGGGTGGTGCGGCCGCGCGTGACCTCGATGACCGAGAGCTGGACGCCGGCCGGAAGCATCTCGTTCACCGTGAGGCTCACGCCATCGACGGTGATCGAGCCGTGCGGCACCGTCAGCTCCGACACCATCTCCGGCAGCGCCAGGTCGATCAGCAAGGCATCGCCGAGGTCGCGGACCGCCGTCACCCGCGCCACGCCGTCAACGTGCCCCTGCACCAGGTGCCCGCCCAGCCGGTCACCGACCGCCAGCGCGCGCTCGAGGTTCACGCGCGTCCCGGCCCGCCAGCTCCCGATCGTGGTGCGCCCGAGCGTCGTCACGACCGATGCGCAGCTGAACCAGCCCGGCCCGCACTCGCGAACCGTGAGGCAGGCGCCGTTCAGCGCGATGCTCTCGCCGGGCACCAGATCCTGGTAGCGGGTGCGCAGGCGCAGTTCGCGCCCCGCCGGTCCCGCAGCGGCGCGTTCGATCGTTCCGATGTCGTCGACCAGTCCGGTGAACACTATCGTGGCGTCATGGCGTAGACGGTCATGGTGTCACGGCCGACCACCCGGCGGTCCAGGACTTCGAGCCGCCGGGCCGTGGCCGCGACCTCCGGCGGCGCGAAAGCAAACGCGGACAGCGCGCCCTCGCCCAGGACCACCGGGGCCTGAAAGATAATCAATCGGTCGACGCAGGCGTGCCGCAGGAAGTCACCGGCCAGGTGCGCCCCGCCCTCCAGCAGGATCGACCGGACCCCCTTCCCCCGCAAGGCGCGGAGCGCCGCCGGGATGGCGTTCGCCGCCAGCACCTCCAGGCCGGCCGCCTGCAGCGCGGCCGTGCGAGCACGGGCATCGCCGTCCAGCGCGGCGGGCGAGGCGGTCACCACCCAGGTGGGCGCCTCGCGCGCGGTCCGCGCCAGTTGCCCGCCCAACGGCAGTCGAGCGCGCCGGTCGAAGACCACCCGGATGGGCGGCACCCTGGGGGCGGGCCAGTCGCGGACGGTGAGGGCGGGGTCGTCGGCGAGCGCCGTGCCAATCCCGACCGCGATCGCGTCGTGTCCGGCGCGCAGGCGGTGCGTCTCGCGCCGCGCGTCGTCGCCGGTGAGTCGCCCCGGCTTCCGGCTGGCGTCGGCGATCGCCCCGTCGAGTGAGACGGCGAGCTTGAGGGTCACCCACGGCCGGTCGGAGGTGAACGAATGGAAGAAGGGAGCGTTGAGCTCGCGGGCCTCCGCCTCGAGCGAGCCCACCATGCAGTCGATGCCGGCCGCGCGCAGCCTCTGCGCTCCCCCCCCGGCCTCCGGGCTCGGGTCGGCCACCGCGGCCACCACCCGCGCCACGCCGGCGGCGATGATCGCATCGACGCAGGGCGGTGTCTTCCCGTAATGCGTGCACGGCTCGAGGGTGACGTACAGCGTCGCGCCGCGCGCGGCATCGCCGGCCGCGCCCAGCGCCTCGACTTCGGCGTGCGGCCCGCCATAACGACGGTGATAGCCCGCGCCCACCACCCGGCCATCCCGAACGACGACGGCGCCGACCATCGGGTTCGGCGCCGTCTGTCCCCACCCCTGTTCCGCCAGGGCGAGCGCCCGGCGCATCGGCGCGCTCTCGCGCGACCGCGCCGGGCGTTGCACTTCGGTCACGCGCTCAGAAGCCGACTCGGAGTCCGATCGCCATGTAGTTGTACGAGTCGTTCGGGGTCTTGCCGCTGAACGTGTTGTACGTCTTCACGCTGCCACCGGACACCTGCCCCACTTCCCCGATCAGCTTCAGCAGGAAGAGGTTCACCTGCGCATCGAGGAACAGGCTGGTTCGTGTCTGGTCGCTGGCGAGGGCGATGGACCGCGTCTGGTCCACGCCGGTATCGAGGATGCGAACGCGGACATCGGCCTTCGAATTGTAAGTATCCGAGCCGAAGCCGGCGGCCACGGTCAGCACCTTCAGGAGTCCCTTGCTCGCGACCAGTCGCCAGGCGGTCGTCTTGACGGTCAGACCGGTGGCGTTGATGGTGTCGTTACCGGCCTCGTAACCGACCACCTCGATTTCCGGCAGGTCGCGCTTGAGATACGTGAACGACACGGCCGGTATGAGTCCGTGGTCCTCGAGAATCCCGACCCGCGCCCCGAATCCGAGCTTCAGCGCGCTGGACGAAGGCTTGATCTCCACGCCGGAGTTGTTGTCCTTCAGGCTCGGCATGTACGTGGCGCTGATCAGCGCGTCGATGCCGCCGATCCGGCCAAAGCCCATCTGGTATCCCTTGTACAGTCCTAGGGCCGCCTCGGCGCCCGCGCCGGCCCCGGACGCGGTGAAGCCGGCGTAGCTGGCTCCCTTGTTGGTCGGAATGTCACGAGCGGGCTGGATGCCGGTGATCGACGTGTTGATGGTCTTCAGGTCCGGCGAGTCACCCGACACCACGGTCGCGCGAAGGCCGATCGAGAAGTGCCCGAGCCCGCCGAGCACGCCACCCTGCCCCATGACGGCGTTCCCGCCGGCGAAGCCCGTGCCGAGCTGCGGCATCACGAACTTGAACAGGTCGACGGCCAGCTGGCAGCCGTCGCGGCTCTCGACCTGTCCCCCGGTGCATTGCGCATCCTGCGCGGCGAGCGTTCCGGCCGACACGGCCAGCATCGCCCCAGCGGCCCATACGCGAACTCTCATGACGCAAATCCTCACGTGAGAATGACCTGCCCGGAGCCGGGCACCACGCGCCCCAGCATCCATGACTCCACACCTGCCTGACGAGCACTCGCCCGCACCGCATCCGCCGACCCCGCGTCGGCGATCACCACCATCCCCACCCCCATGTTGAACACCCGGAACATCTCCTCGCGCGGCACGCCGCCCGCCTCTTCGAGCATGGCGAACTCCTGGGGAATCGTCCAGCTCCCGGTGTCGACCTCGGCATCGAGCGTGTCGGGCAATGCCCTATCTACGTTGCCGGGCAGCCCGCCTCCTGTGATGTGCGCCATAGCGTGCACCCGCGCCAGTACCGGCCTGAGCGCCGCCAGGAACGAGCGGTGGACCCGCAGCAGCACGTCGGCCACCGACCCCGACCCCGGATCGCCCGGAAACCGATCCGTCACCGACAATCTCATCCGCTCGGCGACGATCCGCCTGGCCAGGGAATACCCGTTGGTGTGCAAACCGTTGGCGGCCAGCGCCACCAGGACGTCTCCCGCCCGGACCCGGTCGGCGCCCAGCACGCGGTCTTCTTCAACATAACCGACGATAAACCCCGCCAGGTCGTAATCGGGCGGCGTGTAGAGGCCCGGCATCTCGGCGGTCTCGCCGCCGATCAGGGAGCAGCCGTTCTCCCGGCAGCCGGCGGCCACGCCGGCCACGACCCGTTCGACGACTTCGGGGTCGAGCGCGCCGAACGCGACGTAATCCAGGAAGAAGAGCGGAGTCGCGCCCTGGACCAGGATGTCGTTCACGCAGTGGTTGACCAGGTCGTGGCCGATGGTGTCGTGTCGGCCCGCCTCGATGGCGACCTTGATCTTGGTGCCGACGCCGTCGGCGCTGGCGACGAGCACGGGCTTCCGGGCGTCGGCGGGGACGCGGAACATGCCGCCGAATCCGCCGAACGCGCCCCGCGCTCCGGCGGTGAGGGTCGATTCGACCAGGCTCTTGATGCGACGCTTCGCCGCATCGGCCGCGTCGATGTCGACGCCGGCGCCGCGGTAGTCGAGCGGCGCGCTCACGCGGGCAGCTCGGCGTCGAAGGTGACCAGCCGGTGGAAGGCGCGCACCCGCTCGGCGATTTCCATCCGGGTGAGGGTGAGGAGGCGCTCGATCGAGAAGCGTTCGACGGCGAACGAACCCATGGCCGAGCCGTAGATCACCGCCCGACGCATGTTCGCCTCGCTGAGGTCACCGGTGCTGGCCAGGTAGCCGATGAAGCCGCCGGCGAACGAGTCGCCGGCACCGGTGGGGTCGAACACCGACTCGAGCGGATAGGCGGGCGCATGGAAGATGGTCGTCGGCGTGAACATGAAGGCGCCGTGTTCCCCTTTCTTGATGATGACGTAGCGCGGCCCGCGGGCCAGGATCCACTTGGCCGCCTGCACCAGGTTGGCGAGCTCGGTGAGCTGGCGCGCTTCGGAATCGTTGAGCGTGATCAGGTCGACACGGCCGAGGAGCTCCATGAGGTCGGGGCGCCGGCTCTCGATCCAGAAGTTCATCGTGTCGCAGGCGACCAGGCGCGGGCGGGCCACCTGCGAGAGGACGTCGAGCTGCAGGCGCGGATCGATGTTGGCGAGGAAGACGTACGGCGCCGAGCGAAACTGCTCCGGGATCTTGGGGCGAAAGTGGAAAAACACCCCCAGCCGCGTCTCCAGCGTCTCGGCGGAGTTGAGGTCGTGCCGATAGCGTCCCCGCCAGCGGAACGACTCTCCGTCGGCGCGCTCCAGGCCGGAGAGATCGACGCCGCGGTCGGCGAGCGCGCTCAGCTTGTCGACCGGATAGTCGCTGCCCACGACGCCCACGAGCTGGACTCTCGTGAGGTGCACGGCGGACGCCGCGAAGAACGTCGCCGAGCCGCCCAGGACATCGTCAGCTTTGCCGAACGGCGTTTCGACGGAATCGAGCGCGACGGAACCGACGACGAGAACGGACATCTGAAAGAGGGGAGGGTGGAAGGGAGGAAGGGAGGAAGGAGGGAGGGAGAAGGGCGGAGGGAGGCAAAACGCGGAGGGAGGACGCGGCGTCGTCAGGCCATTGATCTGGTCCCCATCGGCTCCCCGCTCCCCGAGTCCGAGTCCGGTCCCACTACATTCTCTCCGGAGCGGTGATCCCGAGCATCGTCAGGCCGTTCCGGATCACGATCTGCGCCGCCCGCGCCAGCCCCAGCCGCGCGGTCAGGATCGGTTCCGGCTCGCCCAGGACGTGGTGCTTGTGATACCAGAGATGCGCCAGGCGGGCGGTCTCGAGCAAGTACGTCGCCACCCGGTGCGGCTCCAGCGCGTCGGCGGCGCCGGCCACCAGCACCGGGAAGTCGAGCAGCACCGCCGCCAGCTCCTGCTCTTCCGGCTCGGTGAGCGCGGCCAGCGACTCGGTCGCGGGGACGAATGCCTCACGATTGATCTCGCCGACGCGGAAGATACCGCACATCCGCGCGTGGGCCATCTGGATGTAGTAGACCGGGTTCTCCTCCGACTGCGAGCGCGCGAGGTCGACGTCGAACACCAGCGGCGACTCGCCCTTCCGCATCAGGAAAAAGTACCGGACCGCATCGCGCCCCACCTCCTCGACCAGGTCACGCACCGTCACGTAGCTGCCGGCGCGCTTCGAGATCTTCACTTCGGCGCCGCCGCGCATCACCGTCACCAGCTGGTGGAGCACGTAGTCGGGGTAGCCGGCCGGAATGCCAATGTCGAGCGCCTGGAGTCCGATCCGGACGCGGTCGACGGTGCTGTGGTGGTCGCTGCCCTGCACGTTGATGGCGCGCCGGAAACCGCGTTCCCACTTGGTGACGTGATAGGCGACGTCCGGGACGAAGTAGGTGTACGTCCCGTCGCCCTTGCGCATCACCCGGTCCTTGTCGTCGCCGAAGTCCGTGGTGCGCAGCCAGAGCGCTCCGTCGGACTCGTAGGTGTGCCCCGCCGCGACCAGCGCCGCCACCGTCCGCTCGACGCGGCCATCGGTGTAGAGCGACGACTCCAGGAAGTACGTGTCGAACCGGACGCCGAACGCCTGCAGGTCCAGATCCTGCTCGTGGCGCAGCCCGTGCACGGCGAACGCGGTCACCGCGGCGAGATCCGCGCCCTGGGGGTCGCCGGCGTGGGCGGCGAGGTACCGCTCGGCCAGCTCGCGGATGTACTCGCCATGATAGCCGCCCTCGGGAACGGGGGCGTCGCGGCCGGCCAGCTGGCCGATGCGCGCCTGCACGCTCAACCCCAGGTTGGCGATCTGCGCGCCGGCGTCGTTGTAGTAGAACTCGCGCTCGACCGATGCGCCGCTCCACTCCAGCATCGTGGCGATCGCGTCGCCCATCGCCGCCTGCCGCCCATGCCCCACGTGCAGCGGCCCGGTGGGGTTCGCCGAGACGAACTCGACGTTGATGCGCTGCCCCGCGCGCGCCGGGGACCGCCCCCACTCATCGCCGGCGGCGAGGACCGCGGCGAGCGCGCGGGCATTCGCGGCCGGATCGAGGCGGAAGTTGATGAAGCCCGGTCCGGCGATCTCGGCGGTCTTCACGCCGGCGCGCGGCAGCCGCATCGCGTCGATCAGCTTCTGCGCCACATCGCGCGGCTTGGCGCGCAGCGGCCTGGCGAGGACCATCGCCAGGTTGGTGGCCCAGTCGCCGAACGCGGGATCGCGCGGGCGCTCGAGGACCGGAGGCGCATCGAGCGGATCGGGCGCTCCAATCGCCCGCGCCGCGCTCAGCAGCTCGGCGCGAATGAGATCGGCGGAGGTCATTCGCTCTTCTTGGGCGGAGCGGATCCGGACGACGAAGGCTTTGCGTCGGCGGCCGGTTTCGCGTCGGCGGCCGGCTTGGCGTCCGCGGCACTCTTGGAGTCCGTCCCCGACTTCGCGGCCCCTTTGTCACCGGAGTCGGACGAAGCGGCGCCGGCGCCGCGGCGCTGGTCCTTCTTGCCGTCCTTGCCGTAGTCGGTGATGTAGAAGCCGGAGCCCTTGAACACGAGCCCCGCGCCCCCCGACATCTGGCGGGCCGCGGTGGCGCCGCACTCCGGGCAGGGCACTTCAGACGTCGCGGCGCTGATCGTCCGATAGAAGCGCTCGAACTCGTGTCCGTTCGGGCAGCGATAGTCGTAAGTGGGCATTCCGGCGCGACGCGGGGGCGTGAGGGGGCGTGAGAAAGCTAGCCGGGCACACGCCCGCCCTACAAGCGGCGCACCCGGTGGCCGGCCCGCGCGGGTCACGTTGAGCCGCGGGAGGCCCGGTCCGCGACGCCTCTACTGCCGGGCGGCGCAGACGTTCCAGCTGCCGTTTCCCGCTCGCGCGAAGAACCGGTCCGCGTCTTCGGCCTTCCCCATCCGGCGGAGCGTGCAGGCGAGGAATCCCATCGCATTCCGGTCGCCGGGATCCAGATGGAGCGTGCGCGAGTAGAGGCGGCGGGCGTTTTCGTAATCCTTCTGCCAGAGGTACAACGACGCCATTTCGCGCTGCGCCAGCGGATTGTCGGGCGCGAACTGGACCGCCGCCTCCAGCTCGCGGCGCGCCGTGACGCTGTCGCCCTCCTCGCGCGCCATGCGGCCGAGGTAGATGTGGGGCACCGGCAGCTCGGGGTGCGCGGTGGCCACCTTCTGGAACTCGGCGCGGGCCGCGCCCCGTTGTCCCGCCTGGTAGTGCCGGATGGCGTGTCGCACCGCCCCCCCCGGCGTCAGGTGCTTGTCGAGCAGGCCGAAGGCGACCGCCGCACCGCCGGCGCCGAGCAGGACGAACGTCGCCGCGATCCAGGGCCAGGCGCGGGGGCCCTTCCGCCCGGGCGCGGCGGGAGCGGACCGTGGCGTCATCCGGGTGGCCGGAACCGCGGCCGCGCTGCCCGCGGCCGGTGCGCCACGGGCCGGCGGCACCGTCGCCGCGCCTGACGAGGCCGGTCGTGACGGCGAGCCGCCGCCCGCGGCCGTTGGCGGGCGGGCGGTGCTCCCGGCGCGTCCCGCGCCCGGGCGGGACGTGGGTCCGTGCACGGCGCGGGGCGGGCCGGCGCTGGCCGGATCGCCGCCGGCCAGTTCCCGCAGGATCGCGTAGCCGTGCCCTTCGTCCTCGCCCTCGGCGATGCCGACGAGCGGAATCGCCTCGAGCGCGCCCAACATGTCGTAGGTGTCCGCGAACCGCTCCTCCGGCTTCTTGGCGAGGGACCGGTTCACCACCTCGACGAGGCCGCGGGGGATATCCGGACGCGAGAGCGTCATGTCCGGGACCGGGGTGAAGAAGTGGTGCTGCATGATCCCCGGGAGCGTGTCGGAGGTGAACGGCACGGCTCCGGTGATCATCTGGAAGGCCACGATGCCTATCGAGTACTGGTCGCTGGCCGGCCCCACGCGGGTGCCCGCGCACTGCTCGGGGCTCATGAAGTAGGGCGTGCCGATCACCGCGCCGCTGGCGGTCATCGCGCTGTCTTCCACCGCCCGGGCGATGCCGAAGTCGGAGACGACCACGCGTCCCTCGCGGTCGATCAGGATGTTGCCGCCCTTGATGTCGCGGTGGACGATCCCCTTCTCGTGGGCGAAGGCCAGCGCCGCCACCGAGCTGCGCAGCACCGCCAGCGCCGCCGGGATGGGGAGCTTGCCGTGGCTGGCGATGATCGAATCCAGGGCGCGGCCCTCGACGAACTTCATCGCGATGAAGTGGAAGCCGCCCATCTGCCCGACCCGGAAGACCGGGATGATGTTGGGGTGATCCAGCGACGCCGCCATCCGCGCCTCGCGCTTGAAGCGCTCGGCGAGCGACGCCACCAGCGCGAGCTCGGGCGGCAGGATCTTCAGCGCCACCGGCCGGCGCAGCTCGCGCTCGGTGGCGCGGAAGACGATCGCCATGCCGCCGCGCCCCAGCTCGCGCTCCACCTCGTACTCGGCGCTGAACTGCTCGCGAATGGTCGTGAGCAGCGCCTCCTGCTCGGTGGCGGTGGCGAGCATCGTCGGCGCGGCGGGGTCGGATACCATGCTGCCGCACGACGCGCAGTAGCGCGCGTCGTCTGGAGCGATGGTGCCGCAGTTCAGGCACTGCATGAAAGACCGGGGATCAGGAAACGGGGAGCGGGGAGCGGGCGCTGCACATACGATGGGGCTCTGGCCGAGTCTGGTAAAGCGGTGACGCCGGAATCCGGCGGAACGCCAACCGTCGCCACGGGATTCATCGGACCGGCTGGTAGCGGCCCCACACCGATGACAGCGTGTCCGAGATTTCGCCCACCGTGGCGCGGGCCCGCACGGCGTCGATGAGCAGCGGCATTATCGCCGGCCGCCCGCCCGCCGACACGGCCTTCGCGCCTCCACCCAGCGCCTCGAGCGTCGCCCGGGCGCGCGCCGCGTCGCGCTTCTCCTTCATCGCCCGCAGGCGCTCGACCTGCTCGCGCTCCAGGCGGCTGAAGTCGGGGGCCGGACTGGGCGGCGGCTCTTCTCCGTCCCCGAACCGGTTCACGCCGACAATCACGGTGTCTCCGTGCTCGACGCGCAGCTGATGCTGGTACGCGCTGCGGGCGATCTCCTCCTGGAAGAAGCCCGCCGAGATCGCGCGCGCGGAGCCGCCCAGCGCATCGACGCGCGCCAGCAGCTCGATCGCCCGGCGCTCGAGTTCCGTCGTGAGGTGCTCGACGTAGTAGCTGCCGGCGAGCGGGTCGGCGGTGTTGGCGATGCCGGTCTCGTAGGCCACCACCTGCTGGGTCCGGAGCGCGAGCGTGGCCGCCTGCGCGGTGGGGAGCGACAGCGCCTCATCGTAGCCGTTGGTGTGCAGGCTCTGGGTCCCGCCCAGGGTGGCGGCCAGCGTCTGCACCGCCACCCGCACGACGTTGTTCAGCGGTTGCTGCGCGGTGAGGGTGACGCCGCCGGTCTGGGTGTGAAAGCGCAGCCGGGAACCGGCGTCGCCGGCGCCGAACCGATCCCGCATCAGCCGCGCGTACAGCCGCCGGGCGGCCCGGAACTTCGCGATCTCCTCGAAGAGGTCGGTGTGGCAGGCGAAGAAAAAGGACAGCCGCGACGCGAAGCTGTCGACCGCCAGGCCGGCCGCGACCGCGCCGGTGATGTACTCCACCGCGTTGGCGAAGGTGAACGCCAGCTCCTGCACGGCCGTGGCGCCCGCCTCACGAATGTGATAGCCCGAGATCGAGATCGGGTTCCACTGCGGCACCTCGGCGGCGCAGAACCGGAAGCTGTCGGCGATCAGGGCGAGGCTCGGCGCCGGCGGGTAGATGTAGGTCCCCCGGGCGATGTACTCCTTGAGGATGTCGTTCTGGATCGTGCCGCTGAGCGCGGCGCGCGCGATTCCCCGCTCCTCGGCGGCCACCAGGTACATCGCCAGCAGCGTCGTGGCCGTCGCGTTGATCGTCATCGACGTCGACACCCGGTCGAGCGGGATGCCGTCCATCAGCAGGTGCATGTCGTCGACGGAGTCGATCGCGACGCCGACCCGCCCCACTTCGCCCAGCGCCCGCGGCGAATCCGAGTCGATCCCCATCTGGGTGGGGAGGTCGAACGCCACCGAAAGGCCGGTCTGGCCCGCGTCGAGCAGCAGCCGGAAGCGCCGGTTCGTCTCGACCGCGGTCCCGAAGCCGGCATACTGGCGCATCGTCCACAGCCGGCCGCGATACATGTCGGGCTGGATCCCGCGCGTGAACGGAAATTGCCCGGGGTCGCCGAGGTCAGCGGCGTAGTTCAGCTCGCCGTCCTCCGGCCGGTAGACAGGCCGGATGGGGACTCCCGAGGGAGAATTGCGATCGCCGGCACTCATGCGGACGCGCCGTCCTGATCCGGCCGCCGCGACCCGGACGACGCGAGGGCCGAGCCGCTCACGAGCGGGGCCCGGCGGTCAGGCCGCCGCGCCCGCGGGGCTGCCGGCGAGCATCCGCACCGCGGTGTCCACCTCGGCGCGGCTGCCGATGTAGAGCGGCGTCCGCTGGTGCAGATCGGTGGGCTCCACATCGAGGATCCGGATGCGGCCATCGGTGGCGGCGCCGCCGGCCTGCTCGGCCACGAAAGCCAGGGGATTGGCCTCGTAGAGAAGGCGCAGCTTGCCCTTCGGGTTCTTGGTGTTCGGCGGGTAGCAGAAGATGCCGCCGCCCAGGAGGTTCCGGTGGAAGTCGGCGACCAGCGAGCCCACGTAGCGCACGTTGAGCGCCTTCTGCTCACCGTCCAGGCCGCGGTAGCGCCGCATCAGGCTCTTCACGCCGTCGTCCCACAGCTGCTCGTACGAATCGTTCACCGACAGGTAGCGGCCGTTCTCGGGAATCCTGATGTCGGGGTGCGAGAGGAGGAACTCGCCGATGGAGGGATCGAGCGTGAAGCCGTGGGCGCCCTGCCCCGTGGTGTAGACCAGCATCGTGCTCGATCCGTAGATCACGTAGCCGGCGGCGACCTGTCGCCGTCCCGGCTGCAGCATGTCCTCGAGGTCGCCGCGCATGCCGCGCGTGATCTTCTTGACCACCGAGAAGATCGTCCCCACCGGCACGTTTACGTCGATGTTCGACGAGCCATCCAGCGGGTCGAACAGCAGGCAGTACTTCCCGCACTTGAATCCGTCGGGGATCTGGATGATGCCTGGCTCCTCCTCGGAAGCCATCGCGCAGAGCCGGCCGCCGTGATCCATCGCCTTGACGATGATCTCGTTCGAGAGCACGTCGAGCTTCTGCTGCACCTCGCCCTGGACGTTCTCGTTGAGCGTGGCGCCGATCAGGTCGCCCAGCCCGGCGCTGCGGACCTTGGAGGCGATCATCTTGGCGGCGACCGCCAGGTCGTAGAGGATCCCGGACAGCTCGCCGGTCGCCTCCGGGTGCAGGCGCTCCTGCTCGATGATGAACCGGTCGATCGTGACGACCGAGGTGGCGGTGTGTCTGACCACGGAGGGTGTCCTGTGCGCGGGGGGAGTTTGGCGTCCCGGCTCTGCCGCGGTGAAAGTTCCGGAGGACGTCGACAATCTGCAAGAGCGGATGGCCCGATTGCACCGGCCTCCGCGAACCGGCGCCGGGTGACGCACCTCACGTCGTGTCGGGGGGCACGTCCCACCTGGCGCCGCCGGCTTCGATGCTCAGCCCCCGGCCATCGGTGCGCACCACGATCGCGCCGAGGAGATCGGTCCGGAGCACGGTGACGCCGCGACCGGCGAGCGCGGCCATGACCTCGCGGTTGGGGTGCCCGTACTCGTTGCCCAGCCCCACCGAGACCAGCGCCACGCGGGGCCCCACCGCGTCCAGGAAGGCCGCGGTGCTGCTCGTCCGGCTGCCGTGATGCCCCACCTTGAGGACATCGGCATGAAGCCGGTCGCCGGCATGCGTGAGCAGCCAGCTCTCCTCGGGCGCCTCGGCGTCTCCCACCAGGAGCATGCGGCGCTGCCCGTAGCGCACGAGGGCGATCGTGCTCGCCAGGTTGGGATCGGCGAGTCCGGCGGTCCAGATGGAGTCGGGGGCGAGAAAGCTGACGATGACGCCATCCACCGCGAGGGAATCGCCGGGATGGACGCGCCGCCAGGTGATACCCTCACTTTGCGCCGCGGCCAGCGCTTCCCGGTAGACGTCGCTGCCGGCCGCGAACGCGGCATCGTAGAAGACGCGGGGATGCAGGGCGCGCAGGACGCTGGCCGCGCCGCCCACGTGGTCGGCGTGAGGATGGGAGAGGACGAAGGCTTCCAGGTCGCCGCCGCGGCGCCGGAGGTACGGGATCACCGTGGCCCGTCCGGCATCGCCTCCGCGCCACGTCCGGCCGGCGTCGAAGAGGATCCACCGGCCATGTGGCGTCCGGACCGCGATCGCGTCGCCCTGTCCGACATCGAGCATGTGCATCTCGAGGACGCCCGCCGCGTCGCCCGGGGCAATGACGGGCATCCACGCCGCCAGCGCCAGCGAGCCCGCGCAGGCCAGCGCCGCCCGCGCGGGGAAGCGGCTCACGCACGCGACCAGGAAGGCCGCCGACGCCGCCGTGCACGCGACCGCGACCGTCCACGTCGGCGCGACCGTCAAGCTGGCGAACGGCAGCGATGCCGACACGCCGGCGATCCCGTCGAAGAGAACCAGGAGCGGGTGCGCGGCCGCCGCCACGAACCGTGACGCGGCCGGCACGGGGGCGAGGAGCAGCGCCAGGAAGAGCATCGGCTGGGCGACCGCGATCACCGGCGCGGCCGCGAGGTTGGCGAGCGGCGACACCAGGCTCACGCGGCCGAACGTCCAGGCCACCAGCGGCAGGGTCACCAGGGCGGCGACCACCGTGGTGAGGAGCTCGCGCCCCACCCGCAGGCGCCATCCGGTGGCGCGCGGCTCGAGCCACCGCCTCACGAGCGACCGGCTGGCGACCAGGCCGGCGATCCCGGCCACGCTCAGCTGGTACCCCAGGTCGAGCACCGCGCGCGGGTCCACCAGCGGCGCGGCCGCGCCCAGCGCCAAGGACGCCCACGGCGAGGTTGGCCGGTCGAGCAGGCGGGAGAGCGCGAACACGCCGAGCATGGCGCCGGCCCGCACCGCCGCCGCCGGCGCGCCGATCACCGCCACGTAGGCGGCCGTGATCGCGACGGTCGCGACCAGTGCCGTCCGTCTCGTCAGGCGCATCAGCTCCAGCATCAGCTGGACGGCCAGCGCGATCACCCCCACGTGCAGCCCGGAGATCGACAGCATGTGGACGATGCCGGCGGCCGCGAACCGGTCGCGGATCGCCGGGGAGAGCGAGCGGGTGTCGGCGATGAGCAGCGCCCGGGCCAGCGGCGCGTCGGCGCCGAACGCCGAGTCGATCGACGCGCCCGCGGCCGCCCGCCACCGGGCCAGCCACGAGCGCCCGCCCGCCGGCACCACCGTCGCATGCTGGATCACCAGTCCACCGCCGCGACCGGCGGGTGCCGGCCGCCCGAAGACCCGCACGTGCGCGCCAGCCGGAGCCACGCCCCGCGACACCGACACCGCGCCCGCCACCCGGCACGGACCCTCCTCCAGTGTGGCCGGGATGTAGGCGCCCGGCGCCGCCGCATCCTCCAGCACCGCGCTCCAGCCGCTGACGCGCGCCAGGAGCTCCGCGCAGCGTGCCTCACGGCGGCCGGCGTCGAACGCGAGCAGCAGGCCGGCGGCCAGCAGGAGCCCGGCGCCCGTCAAACGGGTGTCGCGTCGCGCGGCCGCGGCGCCGAGCAGGGCGGCGCCGGCGACGATACCCATGATGAAGGCGCCGCCGAACCCGAGGAGGAGTCCGGCGGCGAATCCGAGATATCCGGCGAAGATCAGCGGCATGACGGGGTGGGGTTCGGGTGTCGCTACGTGTCCGAGTCCGCTCCCCGCGTCCGCGTCCGTTCCCTACCCCTTCGGCATCCCCCCCGAGAAGCGGCGGTACTCCGAAGTGTGGCGCGGTATCTGCGAGACTTTCCGCATCGCCTCGAACACGATCACGGCGATCTCGGCGCGGATCTGGTCCTGCGAGAGCGCGACCCGGGTCACGGCGGCGCCGAGCGGGTCGCCCACGACGTAGCGTGGCTTAGCCTGGTTCAATGCCATGGTCTGTACGTCATCACGGCATCGCTCGCAGGAGCAAAACTCCGCATGCGTCTTCAGCAGGTCGGCGTATACCGACGAGATCACTTCCTCGATCGCGTTGAGCATCATGGGGCCACCGGCAGTGGCTGCCGCTCCGTGGTGAGGGCCCCGGTGAACGTCGACCCGGTGGTCCCGGTGAGCTGGACGGTGTAGTAGCGCCCGATCATCGACTCCTCCCCCGGCAGCAAGACGGTCTTGAAGTCCCGCGTCCGCGCCTGCAGCAGTCCGCCGCGGCGCGCGCCTTTCTCCACCAGCACCTCGTGACGCGTACCCAGCAGGGCCACGTTCTTCGCGCGCGCCTGGCGCCGCATCGCCGACACCAGCCGGCCCAGCCGGTCGCTGGCGACGTCGTCAGGCACGGTCAGCTCGGCCGGCATCCGCGTGGCCGGCGTTCCCTCGCGCGCCGAGAACTTGAACGTGTACGCATCGTCGAACCCGATCTCGCGCACCGCGCTCAACGTCTCGTCGAAGTCGGCTTCGGTCTCGCCCGGGAAGCCGACGATCACGTCGGTGGTCAGCGCCACTCCCGGGATCGCTTCGCGCACCCGCTCGGCACAGCGGAAGTACTCGTCGCGCGTGTAGCGCCGCAGCATCCGCTTGAGCACCGCGGTGGACCCCGACTGCATGGGGAGATGGACGTGCTCGCAGACCGCGTCGACCTCGGCCATCGCCGTCAGGACCCGCTCGCTGAAATCGTTGGGGTGCGGCGAGGTGAAGCGCAGCCGGCGCAGGCCGGGCACCGCTCCCACGGCCCGCAGCAGGTCGGCGAAATCGTGCGTCCCATCGTGGTAGGAATTGACCGTCTGGCCCAGCAGCACCACTTCGGACATGCCCTCGGCCACCACCGCCCGCGCCTCACGCACCACGTCGTCCATCAACCGGCTGCGCTCCGGCCCGCGGGTGGTGGGGACGATACAATAGGTACAGCGGTAGTCGCAGCCGCGCTGGACCGGAATCCAGGCCTTCACGCCATCGAACCGCCGGGGCGTGAAGTCGCGGTAGTGCTCCTCGAGATCGAAGGACGTCGACACCGACCGCTCACCGTGTCGCGCCCGCTCCAGGAGGTCGGGAAGGGCGCGGTACCCATCGGGTCCCACGACCAGTGAGACGTGGCGCGCCTGCGTGAGCAGCCGCGGTCCCAGCCGCTGCGCCATGCATCCGGTGACGCCGACCACCGAGCCGCTCTTCATGTGGCTACGCAGCTCACCCAGCCGGCCGAGCACGCGCTGTTCGGCGTGCTCGCGAATCGCGCAGGTGTTGACGAGGATGACGTCGGCATCGTCGGGCGCGTCCACCGCCCGATATCCCACCGCGGTCAGCGAGCCGAGCATGAGCTCGGAATCGCTGACGTTCATCTGGCAACCGTAGGTCTCGATGTAGACGGTGGGGCTCGCGGTCGACGGCATCACTCAACAATGCGCGAAAGCGCGGTCGCAATCAACGCCCCGGGCACGGTTCCGTCCGGTTCCAGGCGGCCCGGGAAGCGGCTGCCGCGCGGCAGCGAGGGGTCGGCGAGGAACACCGTGAGGTAATCCTCGGTGAGTCCTTCGCGCCGCGAGCCGTCGCCGATCACGACCACGTCGGCGGTGTGACCGGCGCGCCGGCGCGCGTACGCCATCTCGCGCTCGCTCCCCCGCGCGCGGAGCTCGGCCGCCCGGAGCGTGATCTTTCCGGGCGGGACCTGCTCGGCAAGGCGCGGCGCGGCGGTGCCGGCCCGCGGCGAGTAGGGAAAGACGTGGAGGTAGGTGAAGGGCAGCGCATCGATCAGCGCCAGCGTGCGGCGGTGGTCGTCCTCCGTCTCACCCGGGAAGCCGGCGATCACGTCGGCGCCGAGCGCGAACGGCGCACTGCGCGACGGACCCGCGTCCACGATCCGCGCGATGGCGGCCGAGTAGCCGGCCGCGTCGTACCAGTGGCGGCCCATGCGGCGCAGAATCCGGTCGGAGCCGGACTGGAGCGGCGCGTGGAGGTGCGGTGTGACGACGCCCGATCCATCGCGCAGGAGACAGGCCAGCCGTGCATCGACTTCGGTGGCTTCGATCGACGTGAGGCGATAGCGCGCTGCTGGTACGTCGCGCGCCAGGCGCTCCACCAGCGCGCCGAGCGTCGTCCCCATGTCGCGGCCGTACGTCCCGATGTGCACGCCGGTGACCACGATCTCGGGGTGGTGCTCCGCGAGCCGCTCCGCTTCGGCCACGATCGCGTCGGGGTGTCGCGACCGGTTGGCGCCGCGGGCAAGGGTCGTCGCGCAGAAGGTGCAGTGCTCGTCGCAGCCATCCTGGATCCGGAGCAGGGCGCGGGTCCCCGTCTGCCTGACGGGAGTCAGGGCGGCGAGCGGCTCCGGAATCCCCAGCGCCCGCGCCACGGCCGGCAGGTCGGCGCCGGCCACGACGTGCTCCACGGTGGGGAGCGCGCGGATGGCGCCGCGATCGAGCGCGGCGGCGCACCCCATGACCACGCTGCGCAGTGCCGGCCTCCGGCGCGCCGCCCGGCGGACGCTCTGCCGCAGGTCGGCCTCGGCCTGGCTGGTGACCGCGCAACTGTTGAACACGGCCACGTCCGCCTCGTCAGGCGATGCCACCACCGTCCCGCCGGCCGACTCGACCATCGCCCGGACCGCCTCGCTGTCGTACTGGTTGGCGCGGCAGCCGAACGTCTTCAGCCAGACTCTCACGCGGGGGCGGCCGCCACGGTCTCGCCGCTGGTGCGCGGGGGCGGGCGCAGCGGGAGCAGGACATGGAAGGCGCTCCCCTCACCTTCCGCGCTCCGGACCCAGATGCGGCCACCGTGGGCGTCCACCGCCAGGCGGCAGAACGCCAGCCCCAGGCCCGAGCTCCGCACGCGCGGCACGTTGCGCGTCTTGATGCGCTCGAACTTCCGGAAGATCAGCTCGTGGTACTCGGGTGGGATGCCGGGTCCGTTGTCGGCCACGGTGAACAGGATCCCGTTGGCGTCGGCACGGGCGCTGAGGGCGATCGTCACCTGCGACGATGAATGGGTGACGGCGTTCTGGAGCAGGTTGGCCATCACGCGGCGCAGCAGCGACCGGTCGGCGTCGAACACCGGCGCGTCGGGAGCGACGTCGACCGTCGCGATGACCCCTTCCTGCTGGAAGCGCAGCGACCACTCCTGGCGGATCTCGGACAGGAAGGCCGCGGGCTCGATCGACGCGAGGGTGAGCGGCAGCGCGGTGTCCTCGAGGCGTGCCACCTCGAGCAGGTCCTCGATCAGCCGCAGCAGGTCTTCGGCCTTTCCCTGGGCGTCGCGCAGAGCGCCGCGCTGGGAATCGGAGATCTGCCCGTAGTCGCCGTCGTGCATCATCTCGAGGGTCGCGAGCACCGAGGTGAGCGGCGTCTTCAGGTCGTGGACGATCATCTTCATCAGGTCGTCGCGCACCTTCTCCAGCTCGCGCAGCTTGCGGAAGCTGTCTTCCAGCGCGTCGGTGGCGGCCTTCAGCTTCAGCAGTCCGCGTACCCGCGCGCCCAGGACCAGCCGGTTGTGGGGCTTGGTCAGGAAGTCGTCGCCGCCGGCCTCGATCGCCTTCACCCGGTCGGTGGTGTCGTTGAGGGCGGTGACGAAGATGACCGGCGTGCGGGCGGTGCGCGGGTCGCGCTTGATCCGCCGGCAGACCTCGAAGCCGCACGACCGGTCGTCGACGCCCAGCCCGTCCGCGGGCATCGCGACGTCCAGGATGCAGAGGTCGGGCCGGTGTTCCAGGGCCGCCGCCAGTGCCGATGGCCCATCGGTGGCGGTGATCGTCCGATACCCTAACGTATTGAGCTGGTCGAACAGCAGCTCGACGTTGGCCGGAACGTCGTCGGCGACGAGGATCAACGCCGCAGCGGACGGGTCGCCGGCGGGCTCGCTCATGCGCTCAGGGCCGGATGCTCAGCCCGAACCCCAGCGTCCACGCCGTCTCGCGCGCCGCGCCCGCCGACCGCGCCGCGCGCTGCAGGGCGATGTCGATGGTCGCGCGCCCCTTGGCGATCGAAAGCCCGGTGCCGCCCGCGAACGCCATCTCGCGCGCCTCGGCGCCGGCCACCCCGAACGGCAGCGTCCGCCAGCGCAGGCCGGCGCGCAGCTGCACGACGCCCTCGCCCAGGTGCGGGCCGGCGACATCGGCGCCGGCCGAGACGTCCCAGGCGTCGAACGCCGACACGCCGGAGGTGCCCAGCGCGCCGAGCTTCGACCAACCATCCCAGCCCACCCGCGCGGCCAGCGACGTCCCGGGAATGCCGTCGTACTTCAGGCCGGCGCCGAACCGGTCGGGTACCTTGCCTTGCGAGAGGACCGTGTCCTCGCCCTGGCGCGCCCGGATCGTCCCGCCCTTCCGCGCCGACGCATCGAGGGTGAGTTCCTTGAACGGCTGCCACTCCACGCCGCCGCTGATCCCCAGGCCGCCGTAGCTGATCGCCTGCGTCTGCTGGAACGACGCCGCCGAGTCGTCGGTGAAGTCGCGGCGAATATGGAGCCGGTTCTCGCCGGTGAACGCGTGCGCGCCCAGCCCCACGTGCAGCTGCTCGGTCAGCGTCCACGCCCCCGCCAGGCGCACATCATTGATGGCGCCCTCGCTCAGGAACGACTCGGTGGAGGAGACCTGCGTGCCGCCCAGCAGCTGCGTGGACTGGAAGCGCGTGTGCCAGGTGCGGTCGAGGAAGGTCGAGGAGCCGAACCCGATCGTCCCGCGTGAGCCCACGCCGAACGCGGCCGCGATCAGCGGGAAGCGCGCGATGCGGGTGTGGTCCTCGGCGCCGCCGGCCCGGACGCTCCGGAATTCGGGGGCGTACGACCAGTAGAGGGCGGCGCTCCCCCACGACCCGAGGGCGGCCGGATTCAGCGCCGACTGCGGGTCGGACTCGGCGAGGGCGCTGCCGGTGCCCAGCGCCCGCACGCTGACCTGCCCGGGCGGATACCCGAACCCCTGCGCGCCGACCGTCGCCTGCGCCGCGGCCGCGCGCGCCAGGACCGTGAGCGCGCCCGCCAGCAAGATCGTCGTCCGCATCACGGCAACCCGAAGTTCACGCGGGGAATGTAGCTGATGCGAAGTCGCGGCCGCAGCCCGACCGGCGCTTCGCTGGAGAAGAACCAGGCCTGCAGCGGCAGCGTCCCCTCGCTGGACGAGCGCAGCACGATCGCCCGCGGCTCGTCAGGCTGCGCCTGTGTCCGCCAGCGGCGCAGCAGCGAGACCATCCGGATCGTCCGCTCGCCGCTGTCGGCCGGCGTGACCACCAGCGAGTCGAGCCCCAGCGCGGCGATCGGACTCAGGATGTCCACCGCGCGCCCCACCTCGATCCCCTTCGACGCCAGCACCACCTGCGGAAAGATCTTCAGCGTGTCGCCGGGATCGAGTCCGGGGTTGGGGCGCTGCACGAGCGACAGGGTCGCGCGGACCACCGTGTTCGAATCGAGAATGTCCGCCGGAATGTCGAAGCGGAGGTACGTCCGGCGCCCGGGCAGGCCGCCAACCGCGACCGCATCGCCCGGCGGAAGTGCGCTGCCGCTGACCACGACCGTGTAGTCCGCGCGGTCCGACGCCAGCCGCGGCTCGGTCGACGGCGTGGTCGAGCGTGGCGAAAACGCGATCGCGTGAATCGCCGTGTCGGGCGACGGGTCGAATCGCAGCCGAGGGCCCAGTCCGCTCCCGCTCTCCAGCGAGTAGATCCGCAGCTGGAAGTCGGCCGGGCTGGTCGCCCGGAATCCGAGCCGCAGCCGGCGATTGCCCTGCACCTTGGCCAGCACCGCCGAATCGGGGAGGTTGACCACGATCGTGTCCGACAGCCCCGCGGGCGGCACGGCCACCGTGGTCAGGAATCGATCGGCGCGGAACAGCGGCAGAAGCGCCGCCGTCGACGAATCGGCGGCCGTGGTGTCCACGTCGTAGACGTCCACGTGCACCGTGTCGGTCAGCTTCGCGCTCGTCAGGTCGAAGAACATCCGGAGCGATGCGCTGTCTACGCTGGTGATCTCCACCGAATCGGTCGACACCGTGGGGCTGGTCACGTAGCGCGGCAACGAGTCGAACCGGGTGACGAACCGGGTGTCGAGCGCCGCGCCGCCGCCGCGTGACGCGAGCAGCAGGAACGGCTCGGTGCCGACGGGTGGGAATCCCGCCACCGAGGTGTCGACGGAAATCGCGCCGAGAAGCACGGTATCGCGGGTGGGGATGTTCTGGTTCGGACAGAGCGCCGGGCAGGTCGCCCCGCCGTCCAGCTGTTCACCGCACCCCGCGAGCGATACGGCCGCCAGCACGGCCGCCAAGGGCAACCACCGAATTTTATGCGAGACGGACACTACGTCCTTCCACGTCAAAGCTGTCCACGATCCCCATGATCACCGCGTCGACCGGCCGGTCCTTGGTGACCGCCGTCTGTCGCGCCGAGCTGCCGGTGGCGTAGAGGATGACCTCCCCCGGGCCGGCGCCCACGCTGTCCACCGCCACCACATACCCCCCTTCCTTCTCAAGGGTCGTGGTCAGGTTCTCGACCACCAGGAGCTTGAGCGACGCGAGCGAGGGGTCTTTGCGCGTCGACACCACCGTCCCCACGATGCGTCCGAGCTTCATGCGTGCTGGAGTGAACGGGGAGTGAACGGATGCGGGAAGAGCTCGGCCAGCGTCCAGCGCGCTTCGAGCCCGCCCTTCGTCACGCTCACGATCGGCAGCGAGGGCGCGAACTCGACCAGCACCTGGCGGCACATCCCGCAGGGCGGTGTCGGCTGGGTGGCCTCGGTGGCCACCACCAGGGCGTCGAACTCCCGGATGCCGCGTGCCACCGCCACCATCACGGCGGCCCGTTCGGCACAGATCCCAGAGGGGAACGACGCCGCCTCCACGTTGCAGCCGGCGTAGATCGCGCCGTCATGGCCGGCGAGCGCGGCCCCGACCCTGAAGCCGGAGTAGGGAGCGTAGGCGTTGTCCATCGCCGCGAAGGCGGCCGCGCGCATCTTCTCGAATGGCGGCGTCACCGCGCCACCAGCATCGACAGGAACGACGTGCCCCACCCGCGGAACGCGAGCCCGAACCACTCGGCCACCGTAGCCCCGAGATCGGAGAACGTCCTCCGCCGGCCCAGGGGGCCGGGCCTGACGGGCCGCCCCAGCGCCAGCAGCGGCACGCATTCGCGCGCGTGATCGGTCGACGGCGTGGTCGGGTCGTTGCCGTGGTCGGCGGTGATGAAGAGCAGATCGTCCTCGCGCATCGCGGTGAGCAGTCGTGGCAGCGCCGCGTCGAAGTCGCGCAGCGCCCGCTCGAACCCCGGGGCATCGTTCCGGTGCCCGAACAATTGGTCGAAATCTACTAGGTTGGCGAACAAGAGCCCACCATCACTTCCGGCTATCCACGCCCCGATCGCCTCGATCCCCTCGGCGTTGCCGGCCGTGTGCCGGGAGACGAGCCCCCGGCGGGCAAACAGGTCATCCACTTTTCCCACTCCCGAGCGGGCCACGCCCGCCGCCGCCAGCGCGTCGAGGAGCGTCTCGCCGGTGGGGGCGATAGCGAAGTCCCGCCGGTTGGGCGTCCGGACGTACCGGCCGGGACTCCCGACGTACGGCCTCGCGATCACCCGGGAGACGTTGTGCGGCTCGACGAGCATCGCCCGCGCCGCCTCACAACCACGGTACAACTCCGCCAGGGGAATGATCTCCTCGTGCGCAGCAATCTGGAAGACGGAATCGGCGGAGGTGTACACGATCCAGGCCCCGGTGGCCGCCTGCTCGGCGGCGTACCGGTCGATCACCGCCGTGCCGCTGGCGGCGAGATTGCCGACCACCGGCCGGCCGGTGCGGCGGGAGAACCCGGCGATGACGTCGGCCGGAAAGCCGTCGGGATACACCGGGAAGGGCCGAGCCAGGTGGAGTCCCGCGATCTCCCAATGACCGGCGGTGCTGTCCTTTCCTTTCGACGCGGGCTGCATGAGCCCCCAGGCGCCGGTGGGCGCCGGCTCCGGCGGCACGCCGGCGAGGGGCGCGATGTTGCCCAGGCCGGCGCGCTGCAGGTTGGGGAGTGACAGGCCGCCCACGGCGCGCGCCACGTTGCCGAGCGTGTTGCTCCCGGCATCGCCGTACGCGTCGGCATCGGGTGCGGCGCCGATCCCCACGCCATCGAGCACGAGGATGATCGCGCGCCGCGTCATGGCCAGTGCCTGACGAACCCGGCGGCGCTTCGCGGCATCAGACGGCCTCCGCCCCGACGTAGACCCGCGGGAGGCGGCCGCGCATGCCGGTGAGCAGCTCGTACGGCGACATCCCGGCCGTGTCGGCGACGTCGTTCGTGGTGAGCATCTCCGGGCCGTCACGTCCCATGAGCGTGGCGACGTCACCCGGCTGGCAGGCGAGCCCGGTCACATCGACCATCGTCATGTCCATGGTCACGACGCCGACCACCGGCGCCCGCCGGCCGCGGATCAACACGGTGCCGCGATTCGACAGCAGGCGGCGGTAGCCATCGGCGTAGCCGAGCGCCAGCGTGGCGATCCGCCGGGTCCCGTCCCGTTCGATGGCGTGCCAGGTGGCCGAGTAGCTCACGATCTCGCCGGGATGCACCTCGCGCAGCTCCACGACCCGGGCGCGCAGGTGCGCGACCTGCTCGGGGGCGGGCGCCGAGCCGGCGGGAGGATGGCTGTGCACGCCGTAGAGGAAGACGCCCGGGCGTGCGAAGCTCCACGGCGACGGCGTGCGGCGCTCGATCGCGGCGCTGTTCTCGGTGTGGAGCAGCCCGGGGACGGCCGGCAGGGTCGCGAGTGCCTCACGAAAGCGACGTTCCTGCTCCGCCAGCGACCCGTCGTCCAGGTCGGCGGAATGAAAGTGCGTGAACGCGCCCTCGGGTGGAGCGGCGGCGATGGCCGCCGCCAGGCCAGGCAGGGCATCCCATCGGACGCCGGCGCGGCTCATCCCGGTATCGATCGCGAGGTGCCAGGGGCCTCCGCGCAGCGCGTGCCACGCCGCGATGGCGGCCGCGTCGCCGAACGTCGGCGTCAGGCGGTGGGCTTTCGCCTCGGGCAGGTCGGCGGCCATGAGCGGAGTGAATACAATGATGGGGCGAACGACGCCCGCATCCCGCAGCTCGACCCCCTCGGCGACGGTGGCGACGCCGAATCCCCACGGATCGAGCGCGTCGAGCACCCGCGTCACCGGGATCGCGCCCAGGCCATAGGCGTCGGCCTTCACCATCGGGAGGAGCGGAACGCGCGCGCGCGCGCGCATCGCGGCGCCATTGCGCCGCACCGCGCCGAGGTCCACTTCGATCCAGGCGCGCGTGTTGGAAGCGGACGGTTGGCGCGTCATTCGTCGGGCCGGTAGTATATCGGCACGCTGATGCACGGGCAAGCAGCGACGCGCGGCAACGTCCGCGTCGCCGGCGACGATCGCCACGAGGGAGCATGACCGGACGAGCCGCACTGGACGATGCGCTGGCGATGATGCGCGACCTCCGCGCCCGCTGCGACTGGGATCGCGCGCAGACGCACGCCTCGCTGCGGCCCTACCTGCTGGAGGAGGCGCACGAGCTGGACGACGCGATCCGATCGGGCGACGACGCGCACATGCGCGAGGAGCTCGGCGACCTGCTGCTGCAGGTGCTCTTCCACAGCGTGATGGCCGAGGAGCGCGGTGCGTTCGACGTCGGTGACGTCGCCGGCGGCCTGCTCACCAAGATGCGGGCGCGTCACCCGCACCTCTTCGCCGGCGGGGCGCGCGAGTCGTGGGAGGGGATGAAATCGACGCGCCGCACTTCGGTGGCCGAGGGGCTGCCGCTGGACCTGCCGGCGCTGCACCGCGCCCACCGGCTGCAGGACCGCGCCGCCGGCGTGGGCTTCGACTGGCCGGATGTCACCGGGCCCGCGGCCAAGGTCGCCGAAGAGCTGGGCGAAGTCCGGCAGCAGATCGAGCGCGAGCCGATCGAGTTCGGCCCGCACGGCGCGCCGGTGCTCGATGAACGGCACGCCCGCCTCGAGGACGAGCTGGGCGACCTGCTGTTCGCCTGCGTGAACCTCTGCCGCAAGGCCGGCGTGCATGCGTCGCTGGCGCTGGACCGCGCCAACGCCAAGTTCGCCCGCCGTTACGATGCGATGACGCAGCTGGCCCGGATTCGCGGCATCGACATGCGCGAGGCGGGGCTGACCGCGCTCGATGCGCTCTGGGACGAAGTCAAACGGGGGGAGCAATGAGGCCGACGGGACGTGCCCGGATGCGCGGGCCGGCGTTGCTGCGGATTCCGGTGTCGGCCGCCTTCCTGGCGCCGGCGCTGGCCGTCGCCCAGGCGGTCGCGACACCCCCCGCCCCGCCCCGCGACGCCCGGGCGGCATCGGTTCCGGTGGCCACGGCGGTGGCCGATCCTCGTTATGCATCGGCGATCGCCGCGGCCCGCGCCTTCCTGCTCGACAGCATGGGCAAGGCCGGCATCCCGGGCGCCGCGGTCACCGTCCTCAGCGACACCACGATCATCTGGTCCGAGGGGCTGGGATGGGCGGACGTCGAGCAGCACGTCCCGGCCACCGCGCTCACCCGGTGGCGCATCGGCAGCGTCTCCAAGACGCTCACCTCGGCGGCGCTCGGCCAGCTCGTCGAGCAGGGGAAGATCGACCTCGACGCGCCGGTGCAGCGCTACGTGCCGTCGTTCCCGGTCAAGCGGTGGCCGGTCACGATCCGTGAGCTCGCCGGCCATACCGCCGGCATCCGTCACTACCGGGGCGGCGAGTTCACCATCAGCCGGCACTACGACACCGTGCTCGATGGCCTCGCCATCTTCGCCGCCGACACGCTGCTCTTCGAGCCCGGCACCCGGTACTCGTATTCGAGCTACGGGTGGAACCTGCTGGGCGCGGTGATCGAGAGCGCGTCGGGAGAGCCGTTCCTGTCGTACATGCGCGGCCACGTGTTCGTCCCGCTGGGACTGGCGCACACGGTGCCGGAGTTCGCCGACAGCCTCATCGAGTATCGTGCCCGCTTCTACGAGCGGGCGACGGCGGTGGGAACGGTGAACGCGCCGTACGTCGACAACAGCTACAAGTGGGCGGGCGGCGGCTTCCTGTCGACCACCGACGACCTGGCGCGGTTCGGGGCGCTGATGCGCCGGCCGGGCGTGGTGGGGCCGGCGACGCTGGCGCTGCTCGAAACGTCCCAGCACACCAGTGACGGCAAGGAGACCGGATACGGCATGGGGTGGTTCGTGGGCAAGGACGCCGCCGGCCGCCGGATCATTTTTCACAGTGGCGGTGCGATGGGCGGGACGGCATACTTGCTCGTGTATCCGGACCTGGGGCTGGTGGTCGCAATGCTTTGCAACTCCGACGTCTCGTTCGTCGGGTCGGCGCGGCGGGTCGCGGCGATCTTTCAGCCCTGACGCGCCGGGGCGATCTCGGGAGCCAGCCGTGCCGACGTCCAGTCGCGCATGATCGCGACGACAGTTGAACGCCTGACGAGTGACGTCATCCGCCTCCCCGACGGACGGCGGCTGGGCGTCCACGAGCTCGGCGATCCCCGCGGGCACCCGGTGTTCTTCTTCCACGGACTGGGTGCGTCGCGCCTCTGCGTCCACCCCGACGACCGCATCCCCCTCGAGCTCGGCGTCCGCGTCATCGCCCTCGACCGCCCGGGAATCGGGCTCTCGGACAAGTCGCCGGGACGCACCGTGCTCGATCGCGCCGCCGATGTGGTGGCGCTCGCCGACGCGATGCACCTCGACCGATTCGCCTGCGTCGGCTGGTCCGGGGGCGGCGCGCACGCCCTCGCCTGTGCCCACGCCGTGCCGGCCCGGGTGACCGCGGTGGCGCTGGTGAGCGCGCGCGCCCCGCTCGACGGCGAGGGCGCCGCCTCCTGCCTGACCCCGGAGTGGACGCGGATCGAACGGATGGCGCGGATCGCCCCGTGGCTGATGCGCGCCTTCTTCGCCACCCAGTGCCGCGCGATCCGCCGCGCCCCCAGGAGGTTCGTCGACCGGCTGGTGGCCGGACTCGGCCCGCCCGACCGCGAGATCCTGGGCGACCCGGCGATGCGGGACATGCTCGACGCGATGATCGGAGAACTCGTCAGGCAGGGAAGCCGGGGACTGTTCGATGATGGCCTGGCCCTGGCCCGGCCGTGGGGATTCTCACCGGCCGACGTCCGCGTCACCGTCCACCTCTGGCACGGACTCCGCGACACGGTCATCCCGCCGTCGTTCGGGCGTTACCTGGCACGCCTCATCCCGGGCTGCCAGGCGCGATTCCCCCGCACCGACGGCCACATGCTCTACCTCGGCCGGTGGGGCGAGATCCTCGAGACCGTGACGCGCGCCGCCCCGGCCGCGCACTGACCGTCCCCCCCACCGCCAAGCCGGACGTCAGGGACGCAGGCGATGCATCATCCGCGGGAAGGCGATCGACTCCCGCAGGTGCGGAAGCCCGCAGATCCAGCTCACCGTCCGCTCCAGTCCCAAGCCGAATCCCGCGTGCGGAAACGTCCCGTACTTCCGCAGGTCGAGGTACCAGCCGTAGGCGTCCATCGGCAGCCCCTCTTCCTTGATCCGGTGGAGCAGCCTGTCGTGGTCGTCCTCGCGCTGTGAGCCCCCGATGATCTCGCCGTACCCCTCGGGCGCCAGGCAGTCGTCGCACAGCACCGTCCGGGGGTCCTCGGGATTCTCCTTCATATAGAAGGCCTTGGCCTCCTTCGGATAGTTGAACACGAAGACCGGCCGGTCGTACTCCTCCACGATGTAGGCCTCGTCCTCGGCGCCGAGGTCCTCTCCCCACTTCGTGGCGCTCCCCTTCTTCTGGACCAGGGTGATGGCGTCCGAGTAGTTGAGCCGCGGGAAGGGCGGCACCACCCGCTCCAGGTGCGTGGTGTCGCGCTCGAGCTCGCGCAGCTCGGGGCCGCACCGCTCCAGCGCCCGGCGCACGAGATACGAGACGAACTCCTCCTGCAGCCGCATGTTGTCGTTGGAGTCGTTCCACGCGACCTCGGGCTCGATCATCCAGAATTCCGTCAGGTGGCGGCGGGTCTTGGACTTCTCGGCGCGAAAGGTCGGCCCGAAGGTGTAGATGCGGCCGAACGCGGCGGCGGCCGCCTCGCCGTAGAGCTGCCCGGTCTGCGCCAGGTAGGCGGTGCCCTCGTCGAAGTACTCGGTGCTGAACAGGCCGCTGCGCTCCCCGATCGCGGCCGTCAGGATCGGCGTGTCGACGCGGAGAAAGCCACGCTCGTGGAAGAAGTCGTGGATCGCCTGCTCGATCTCGCTGCGTACCCGGGCGATCGCGACCTGCCTGGGGCTGCGCAGCCAGAAGGTGCGGTGGTCCAGCAGGTAGTCGATCCCGTGCTCCTTGGGCTGGATCGGGTAGTCGAGCGGACTGGCGCCGACGATTTCCAGGCTGGCCACGCCGAGCTCGAATCCGCCCGGGGCGCGCGCGTCGGCGCGGACCTCGCCGGTCACCGACAGCGACGTTTCGAGCGTCAGCTCGCCGAACCGCTCCCAGACGCCGGCCTCCACCGCGCTCCGGACCACGACGCATTGCAGGATGCCACTTCCATCCCGCATGACCACGAAGGCAACTTTTCCGGACGAACGGACGTGCGTCACCCAGCCGCGGACGGTCACGGCGGCACCGGTGTGAGCACTCAACTCCGAGATGCGGGCGACGGGCGATGGCATGTAAGGACGGACGGACGCGGCGGCGCGACAGCGAGCGGGGATGGCGTGGGACGTCGTGGCGCGGAAAGCTAGGGACGGCCGCGATGGTGGTCAACGCCGCGTGCGCCTCCACCTATCGCGACGTGCCGCGCGATGGCGCGAACGACGTGCACGACTATCTCGGCGCGCCCGGGCGCGCGCCCGCGACGCTCGAAGCGATCGACAGCGCGCCCACGCGCGTCTGGCGCGCGACGGTCGGCCGGGGCACCCTGGGCGCGCTCGCCGTCGGCGAGCGCGTGACCGCGGTAGCCACCGTCGACCGGTGGATCTACGCGCTCGATACCCGGACCGGGCGCGTGTACTGGCGCTTCCGCGGCGACCTGCCGTACGGGACCGGCCCGCTGATCGGCGATGGCCTGGTGTTCGCGGCGTCCGAGGGCGGGCGCGAGGCGCACCTGATCGCCATCAGCCTGCTGAGCGGCAAGCGACGCTGGTCGACGACGGTCGGCGACGTCTCCACCCCGCTCGCCTATCGATCGGGGACGGTGTACGGCGCCACCTCGTCCGGCGGCGTGTTCGCCCTCCGGGGCGACAACGGCAAGCGCCGCTGGATGCGGCAGTCGGCTCCTGGGCGCACCGGCCCCCTGCCCGCCGGCGCCTGGCTGGCGCTCGTGACGCTCACCGATACGCTGGTGGTCCTCGACACCGCGTCGGGTGCCGTCGTCTCCCGCACGCCGCTCCCGTTCGGCACGCTCGCGCCGCTCGCCCTGCTCGACGACTCCACGGTCGTCCTCGCCTCCCCCGCGGGGGCGGTGCTGGCGCTCGCGCTCCCCGGCGGCTCCGTCCGCTGGCGCGTGGACACGGGACGCCCGGTCTACGGCGCGCCGGTCGTCACCGGCGACACGGTGTTCGCGCTCACCAACGATGGCGCCCTGTGGGTGATTCCCGCCCGCGACCCGTCGCGCGCGGCATCGGAGGCGATCGGCACCATCTCGGAGGCGGCGCCGGCGATCGTCCGGGGCGGCGTGATCGTCGCAACCGTGGGGGGCGAGCTGGTGTACTACGATCGCACTGCCCACCGGCGGGTCTGGACGCGGCAGACGGACGGCGAGCTGCGGCATCCGCCGATCGTCCGCAGTGGTCAGATCCTCGCCGCCCCCGTCCTCGGACACGTGGTCAGCTTCCGATGAACCAGCTCACCGGCGCGGCGTCCCGCGTCCACATCGCGATCCGCCGGGCCGCCTGTGGGGCGGCCGCCACCGCGCTGATGATTGCCCTGGCGCCGCCGCCGCCCGCCGGCGCCCAGGCGCCCTCGCGGCCCGGTACCCGCGGCTGGACCACGGCCCGCACGGGCAAGTGGGTGCTGTTAGGTATCTCGGTCGGATTCGGGGTCTACGCGCTGTCGCACAGCCAGACCGCCGAGCGCTCCTACGACCGGCTCCGGGGGCTCTGCCAGACTCAGCCGGCGCGCTGCACCCTCACCAACAACCGGTACGATGACGCGGCGGCCGAGGGTTTCTACGACCGGGCCGTGACCAACGACCGCCAGGCCCGCGTCGGCATCCTGGGCGGACAGGTCACCCTGCTGGGCAGCGCGGCGCTGTTCATCTACGACCTGCGCAACGGCGGCCGCCCGCCGGACATCCCCTACCCGCCGGCGGCGCTGCGTGCGCAGGCCGGCCGCCGGTTGGTTATCGGGCTGCGCGTGCCGCTCAGCGCCCTGGGCTCGGGGCCCACCGGACGCTGAGCCCGCGCGTCACGGCTTCCGCGGCCTGGGCGCCGGGAGCGGTGGCCGCGGGATGAGCTCGTCGCGCATGGCCGTCTGGTAGACCACCGAGGCCATCACCACCGCCGCCTGCTTCAGGTCGTCCTCGGAGAGGTAGTCGGCCACGTCGAGCGAGGTGTGGTGCGTGCGCGGGCCGTAGTCGAGCGGGTCCTGGATGAACTCGAAGCCGGGCAGCCCCACCGACACGAACGCCATGTGATCGGTGCTCCCCTCGTTGGCGATCGTGAGCGTCGACGCGCCCAGGTCCTTCAGTGGCGCCAGCATGCCGGCGAAGACGGGGCGCGCGGCCGCGTTCCCCCGCAGGTAGATCCCGCGGATTTTCCCCGTTCCGTTGTCGAGGTTGAAGTACGCCGACAGCTTCGCGTGCTCCGGGCGCAGCGTCATCGTCACCGGGTCGCCGAAGTGGCGCTTCACGTAGCCGAGCGAGCCGAAGTAGTCCTCCTGTTCCTCGCCATCCCAGAGCGCCATCCGGATCGTCCGCCGCGGCCGGGCGCCGATCGCCTTCAGGATCCGCATCGCCTCCATGGCCACCGCGCTGCCGGCGCCGTTGTCGGTGGCGCCGGTGCCGTGGTGCCATGAGTCGAAGTGGCCGCCGAGCATGACGACCTCCTCGGCGTGCGCGGGATCGGTGCCTGGCAGCTCGGCCACCACGTCGTAGCCCAGCGAGTCGTCATCGGTGAACCGCGTGCGCAGCGACAGCTCGACACGCACCGGCATGCCGTGCTCGATCAGGTGGACCATGCGGTCATAGTGTTCGCGGGCGACCGCGAACGCCGGCACCGCGTTGCGGTGGTCGGTGGCGTAGGCGTTGTAGCCTGACGAGCGCAGCGCGCCGTTGCTGCCGCCGGGCTCGAGCAGGGCGGCGACGCCTTCGGCCCGCCAGAACTCCTCCCGCTTGAGCCGGCTCTTGAGCCCGGACTCCCAGGGATCGAAGTCTTCCCAGTAGTCGTGAGGCTCCCCCGGATCCGTGATCCGCGACATCGAGTCCAGCTCGGCGTCGGTGAACCGGTGGAACGTGGGGCCGGTGCGGCTCGCCCCGGCCGGTGGAGACGCGCTGCCGACCATCACGATCGCGCCGCGCAGCGTGCCGTGGTACTTCGCGAGCTCGGAGTCGGTCCGGGCGGTGATCAGGACCGCGTTGCCGGACACGGTGCCGTTGAGCGCCGGGCTCCACGCCCTGGGGAACGCGGTGAGTCGGAGGTAGTGCGGCGCGGTCATCTCCGCCGAGAACCGCTCGAGCGACCACCCGGACCCGCGCCGGCCCCACGGTTCCAGCGCCGCCTTCGACAGCCCCCACGTCTCCAGCTGTCCGCGCGCCCAGCGCGCCGCCGCGGCGTACTCCGGCGAGCCGGCCAGCCGCGGCCCGTAGATGTCCGACAGCATCATCGCGGTCTCCATCACCCGCGAGCGTTCCAGTCCTTCATGCCGGATGGCCGCCAGGGTCTGGGAATCGGCCGGCGCCTGCGCCGCGCCGCGGGCGGCGGCGGCCATCGCGACGCCAATGAGCCAGGCGGTCCGGCGGCGGGTGGTGCTGGATCTCGTCGGTGTGTTCATGAGCGGAAGGAGGGAGACCGGCTGCGGCAACGCACCCGCCATCCGGCGCGCACTAACCTACCCGGAACAGCTCCAGGGCGCGAGCATAGCGCGCGCGAAGCACCTGCCGCATGCCGGCGTGCTCGGGCGCCCGCAGATCGGGATCGGCGAGCAGCAGCCGCTCGGCGGCGGCGCGCGCGCGCACGTTGAGCTCCTCGTCGCGCAGCGGATCGGCGATCCGGAACACCGGCTCTCCGCTCTGGCGCTCGCCGAACAGGTCCCCCATGCCGCGCAGCGCCAGGTCGGCGCGGGCGATCTCGAATCCGTCTTCTGTCCGTACGAAGATGTCGAGCCGTCGCCAGGCATCGGGACTCACGTCGCCCAGCAGGATGCACCACGCGGCGTCGGCGCCGCGGCCCACCCGCCCGCGCAACTGGTGCAGCTGCGACAGGCCGAAGCGTTCCGGGTGCTCGATCAGCATCACGGTCGCGTTCGGGACGTCGATCCCCACCTCGATCACCGTCGTCGCCACCAGCAGGTCGATCTCCCCCTCGCGGAAACGGCGCATCAGCGCCTCACGCTCGGCGGCCGGCACCCGCCCGTGCATCAACGCCACCCGCCGCTGCGCGAATGGGCCGGTCCGCAGCCGTTCGTACATCGTCGTCGCCGCCTTGAGGTCGGTCTTCTCGGACTCCTCGATCACCGGATAGACGACGTACGCCTGGCGGCCGTGCGCCAGCTGTTGCTCCACGAACTGGAGGATGCGCTCGCGCCCTTTTTCCGGACGGAGCGCGGTCTGGACCGGAATCCGGCCCGGCGGCTTCTCCTCGAGGACGCTGACGTCGAGGTCTCCGTAGATCGTCAGGGCCAGCGAGCGCGGGATCGGCGTGGCGCTCATCAGCAGCACGTCGGGCCGGTCGGCGCCGCCGCCTCCCTTCCCGCCCAGCAGCGCCCGCTGCTCCACCCCGAACCGCTGCTGCTCGTCGATCGCGACGAACCCCAGGCGGCCGAATTCGGTGGTCTCCTGCACCAGCGCGTGCGTCCCGATCACCAGCGCCGGCGCCGCCTGCCGGATGATCTTCAGCGCCGCCGCGCGCTGCTTCGTCGTGAGGCTCCCGGTGAGCAGGACCGGCCGGATCCCGAGCGGCTCGAGCAGCGCGGTGAGCGTCCGGTGATGCTGCTCGGCGAGGAGCTCGGTCGGCGCCATCAGCGCCGCCTGGTAGCCGTTCTCCATCGCCAGCAGCGCCGCGAACACCGCCACGATCGTCTTGCCGCTCCCCACGTCGCCCTGCAGCAGGCGGTGCATCCGGCGGGGGTCGCACATGTCGGCGACGATTTCGCGGAGCACGTGGACCTGCGAGGCGGTGAGCTCGAACGGCAGCGCCGCCTTGAGGCGCGTCGTCAGGTCACGCTTGTTGACGAACCGGATCCCGTCGCGGCGCGTCCGCGCCATGGCGTTCGCCCGCCGGTGCAGCAGGTGGACGAAGAGGAGTTCCTCGAAAGCAAGCCGGTCTCGTCCCCGCAGGGCATCGGCGATCGTCGCCGGCCGGTGAACCATGCGCAGCGCGTCGCGGAGCGGCGGCAGGCCGGTGCCCGCGAGCACGCCGGCCGGCAGGTATTCCTGCACCGCGCCGAGCAGGGCATCGAGGTTCGACTCGACGATGCCGCGGATCACCTTGAAGGTCAGCCCCTCGGTGGCCGGGTACACCGACAGCACCCGGCCGGCGCCCAACTTCAGGTCGTCGGCGCCGAGTGGAACCCACTCGCGCGGATGGAGCTGCCGCCCGTGGTAGAAGCGCACGGTCCCCGCCAGCAGCAGGACGTCACCCTTCCTGATCGCGCGCTCCAGCCAGGGCTGTCCGGGCCACGAGCACTCGATCATCCCCGACGCGTCCCTCACGACGGCCTGAAAGATCCGCAACCCCTTGCGGGTGGGGAGGACGCCGGTGGACATCACCTCGCCGATTACGGTCGCGTCGGCGCCGATCCGCAGCGACGCGATGGGAGCGATGGTGCTCGCGTCCTCGTACCGGTGCGGGATGTGGAAGAGCAGGTCCCGCGCGGTAATCACCTTGATGCGCCGCAGCGCCTCGGCCCGCCGTTCCCCCACCCCCTTGAGGAACTGGACCGGCATTTCGAGATACACCCGCGAGCCGCGGTGGCGCTCGTCAGGCGACTGGGCGGTGTGCTCGCGGCTGAGCGGCGGCAGGACGCGCGGTCCGGCGCCCTCCGGCGGCGGCTCCGGCACCACGCCGGGCGGGGGCGGAAGCCGCCGGGGCGCGCTCACTCCTCGAGCAGCTCCCGGGCGAACTCGGTGGCATCGAACGACGCCAGGTCGTCCGCACCCTCGCCCACACCCAGGAACTTCACCGGCACGTTCAGCGCCTCGTGCACGGCCACCACGATGCCGCCGCGCGCCGTGCCGTCGACCTTGGTGATCACCAGCCCGGTCACCGGCACCGTGGCCGCGAACGTTCGCGCCTGGGCCACCGCGTTCTGCCCGATCGTCCCGTCCAGCACCAGCAGGGTCTCGTGAGGCGCGCCCGGCAGCCGGCGCGCGATGACCCGCGCCACCTTGCCCAGCTCGTCCATCAGGTCGCCGCTGGTGTGCAGGCGGCCGGCGGTGTCGACGATCACCACGTCGACCGACCGGCTGACCGCGGCGTCGATCGCATCGAACGCGACCGCGGCCGGATCGCTGCCGGCCTTTCCGCCCACGAAGTCGGCGCCGACCCGTTCGCTCCACAGCCGCAGCTGGTCGATCGCGCCGGCCCGGAACGTATCGCCGGCGGCCAGCAGCACGCGGCGGCCGGCGGCGCGTTCGCGGGCCGCGAGCTTCCCGATGAACGTCGTCTTCCCCGCCCCGTTCACGCCCACCACCAGGATCACCGTCGGACCGGACGCGGCCACCGCCAGCCCCGGATCGCTGCTCCCAGACCGGAGGGCGCCCTCCACTTCACCGCGGAGCGTCCCGAGGAACTCGTCGTGCGACGTGATTTCACCGCGGCGCGCGCGCGACTCCACCGCCGCCACCAGCTTGAGCGTCGTCGCGACGCCGAAGTCCGCTTCCAGCAGCAGTTCCTCCAGCCGCTCGAGCGAGCCCGCGATCCGCTCGCCACGGGCGATCGCGCCGACGTCGGCGAGCGCCACATCGCGGATGCGCTGCCAGAGCGTCCGCCGCGGCAGGTCCCCCGAGCGCTTGAGCAGTCGTGGCATCGGCGCGCCCCTACCGGAGTCCCACGCGTCGGCGCGCCGCCCAATCCGCGCAGAGCACCAGCGCCAGGGCGGCGTAGGCCAGGCCGAACGACCGGAGCCCGGGCACCGCGCCCGCCATCGCGGCTCCACTCCCTTCCACCGCACCAGACCTGACGGTTGGCGGCCGGGGCACCCACTCCCGTGAGGCATTGACCACCAGCGTCACCGCGCCGCCGCGGACCTCGGCATCCCAGATGCCTGGCTCGAGCGGCCGGCTCTCGGCGACGGACCGCGCCTCGCCGCCGGAGTCCGCCGGTCCGGTGCTGCCCGCGCCGCCCCCGGGAAAGCGGATCGTCACGGTGTCCGACGAGGACGCGCCACTCCCGCCCCGCCTCGTCAGGCGGAGGCGGACCACCGAGTCGGCGCGCGCGCCGCCGCGCCGCCAGCGGATCGGCTCCCCGGCGCGGATCACGGCATCGGCGGTGGCGGCGGCCCGTGGATCGCCGCGCTCGGCGGCCAGCCAGTCGAAGAGACTGCCCCAGAGTCCCGCGAACGCATCCGCGCCCGGCCCGCGCTCGCCCCGGAACGCCCACCGCCACATTCCGGTCGCGTTCACCACCACCCGGCGGCGCGGCCGGCTGGCGCCGGTGATCACCGCGCGCGCTTCGAACTGGCGCGCCCGCTTCACCTCCAGCGCGTTCCAGTCGCCCACCGCCGGCGCGCCAACATCGAGCGGGGACAGGCTGTCCCAGGCGATTCCGTTCAGCGCCGGCGCCAGCGGCGACGGCGGCGCCGCCGTCGCGAACCACTCGGCCCGCCCGCCGGTCGCGCCCGCGTCCGGCCCGGGGCCGACCGCCGGCACGAGCGCCAGCGGACCGCGGGCCGCCGCCAGCGGCACGCCGAACACCGCGGTGTCGCCGTGCAGCATCGCCACCGGCGCATCCCGCACCGCCTGACGGACCTCGCCCTCGCTCACCGGGGCCAGCGTGCCTTCGGTGCGCCAGAGCCCGGGTGCGAGGCGCAGGTAGGCCCGCACCGGCAGCGCCAGCGTCCCGCGCAGCACCGCCAGCGCGAAGCGCAGGTCCTCGTCAGGCGCGGTGGTGACGACCACCACCCCGGCTTGCCGCGCGACCTCGATGACCGTGGCCAGCGTGTCGTTCCGGCGCTCGGCGTCTCTGTCCGCCGACACGAACGCACCCAAGATCCGCCGGCCGTCCCCCTCGGGCAGCCTGACGCGGAGTTCCACGGTGCGCCGCGTGTATGGCGCCGTGGAGTCGACCGCCGTAGCCGCCAGCACCCGTCCATCCAGCGCCACCGTGAGGCGCCCGGGGCCGCTGCCGGCCACGCCGGAGGCGAGCTCCACCCGGATCACGATCGAGTCGCCGCTCACCGCGCCGCGGGGCGCGTCGAGGCCGGCCACCGCGAGGTCCGGCGCGGCCGCGCCCGCCACGACGTCGACGCGCGAGCCGGCGGGCAGCGCCGTCACCGACTGCGGGTCGTCGAGCTCGCCGTCAGTGATCACCACCACCGGCCGGCCGGCCGCCAGCGCCCGCTCGGTCACCGCCGCCACCCGGCTGCCCACATCCGACGGACCGCTCGTCAGGCCGCCGCCGTCCCGCGCGCCGGCCCGCACCGAGTCGCCGAACAGCCACACCGAGTCGGCGCTGAGCGCCCGCACGCGCTCCAGCGCGGTGCGCCAGGCGCGCCCGGCCTCGTCGCCCCGGCGCCAGCTGGCCGAGACGTCCAGCGCCACGGCGGGAGTCGGCGCACGGGAGCCGCCCACCGGCGCATCGAGGAGCAGCGCCGCGAGCAACCCCATGCCCGCTCCGCGCAGCAGCATCAGCGCCCACGATCGCGCGCCGCGCCCAGCCGCCGAGGGAGGGAATCCGTATTGGAGCAGCGTCGCCAGTACCGCGGCGATGGCCGAGAGGAACCAGAGCATCATGGGCGTGGCTTGTGGTCGGAACCGTCCACAGGAAGGTCGCCCGGAGGGAGGGAGGGAGGAAGGGAGGGAGGGAGGAAGGAGGGAGGGAGGAGAGCGGAGGGAGGTGGCACGCCGCAGCGATCACGCCCAACCGGACGTCCGACCTCCGACGTCTGACCTCCGACCTCCGACGTCTGACCTCCGACCTCCGACCTCCGACCTCTGACCTCTGACCTCCGACGTCCGACCGCCGACCGCTGACCGCCGACCTACGGCGTCGCCGGCCGCAGCGCTCCTTCCGGGCGGGCGAGCAGCGCGGCCATCGTCGTGCGCAGCGAATCGAACGCCGGGCGCTCCCCGGACGGCACCGCCGCGCCACCGGTGCGTTGCAGCGCCGAGCGCGGGTCGCGCTGCACGCCGTTCACCAGGATCTCGAAGTGGAGGTGCGGCCCGGTGGCCAGGCCGGTGGACCCGACGTACCCGATCGTGCTCCCGATCGTGACGCGCGCGCCTGACGAGACGCCCTTGGCGAACCCGCGGAGATGTCCGTACCGGCTGATGAATCCGTTCGGGTGGCGGACCTCGATCAGGTTGCCGTAGCCGCCGCTGCGGCCGGCGCGGAGCACCACTCCGTCGCCGATGGCGCGCACCGGCGTGCCGGGCTGGGCCGCGTAGTCGGTCCCCTTGTGCTGGCGCCAGGTCCCGAGAATCGGGTGCTTGCGCGACCCGAAGGTGCTCGAGATGCGGCGGAACTCGAGCGGCGCGCGCAGGAAGTTGGCCCGCATCGACCGCCCCGCCTGATCGAAAAAGTCACCCGGCGCCTTGGCGCTCGTGAATCGATAGGCTTCCATGGTCGACCCGGACAGCCGGAAGCTGGCCGCCAGGATCCGCCCGATCCGCACCGGGCCGGCCGCGTCACCGGCGCGCTGCAGCGTCGATCGCTCGAACGCGACCCGGAAGATGTCCCCATCCTGGAGGTCGCGGCTCATGTCGACCCGGTACTCGTAGATGTCGGCCATCGACCACGCCAGCTCGACGCGTGCGCCCTTCGGCAGGATCGTCGCCGGACCGGTGTCGAGCGCGACGTAGAGGTTGGAGTGGATCACCCCCGACACGATCACGGTGTCGGTCGCCCAGGGGATTCGCACGTCGCTGCCCGTCCAGGCCGAGTCGATCCGCCTGACGACGACCGAATGGTCGACGGCCAGCGTGAACGAGACTTCCGACGGCAGGCTGTCCCCGCGCCGGGTGCGCAGGACGACCGGCAGACCGGCCGGCACCCGCCGCTCGTCCAGCCCCGGGGCCGCGCGGAGGGCCGCCACCGCCGCCGCGCCGCGCAGCCCGCCGCGGTCGAGCAGCTCGGAAAGGGTTTCGCCGTCGCCGAGGGTGTCGGCGCGCACCGACCACGCCGTGTCCGGCGCCGGCATCGCCTGGACGCCGTTGCGCCGCATCGCGCGGGTCGCGTACACCGCCACCGAGACGAGGAGCGCCATCCCCGTGAGGGCGATGGCGCGTCCCGACATCCGGCGACCGTGTCCCGAAGGCGCGTCGCCGCCGTTGGGCGACGCGGGCGGCGGACCGGTCAATCCATCTGTCTCCGGATGAACGTCGGAATCTCCATGTCGTTCAGGTCCGAGTGGCCGGTCCCGCCACCGCTCTGCCGGTCGCCCGGTCCGGCGTTGCCGGCGCGCCGGGCAACATCCGGATGGGCCGGCGCGCGGACGCCGTTCCCCATCGCCGGCTGCGACGACCGCGGCCGCAGCGGCAGCACGGCCGGTGCGCGGCCCCCGGCCACGTCGCCGGTCGACAGGGCCAGGTCGAAGCCGGTCGCGATCACGGTCACGCGGATCTCTCCCTGCATGGCCGGCTCGTGGACCGCGCCGAAGATGATCTCCGCCTCGTCACCCACCGTGTCGTGGATGATCTCGTTGATGTGGTGGACCTCGCCCAGCGTCAGGTCCGCGCCGCCGGTGATGTTCACCAGCACGCCGGTGGCGCCGGCGATCGAGACGTTGTCGAGCAGCGGGCTGGAGATCGCCTGCTGCGCGGCCTCGGCGGCGCGATTGTCGCCGCGCCCGATCCCGGTCCCCATCAGCGCCGAGCCGCCGTTCTGCATCACGGTGCGGACATCGGCGAAGTCCACGTTCACCATGCCGGTGACGCTGATCAGCGCCGAAATGCCCTGGGTGGCGTGCAGCAGCACCTCGTCGGCCTTCTTCAGCGCATCCTGGAAGGGGATCCCCTTCCCCACCACCGCCAGCAGCCGCTCGTTGGGCACCACGATCATCGTGTCCACGCTGGTCCGCATCTCGGCGATGCCGGCCTCGGCCTGCCGCATCCGCTTGCGCCCCTCGAACAGGAACGGCTTGGTGACGATCCCCACGGTCAGCGCGCCCGCCTCACGAGCCACCTGGGCGATCACCGGCGCGGCGCCGGTGCCGGTGCCGCCACCCATGCCGCAGGTGATGAACACCAGGTCGGCATTCTGCATCACCCGCGCCACGTCATCGCGGTTCTCCTCGATCGCCTGACGACCGATCTCCGGGCGCGCCCCGGCGCCAAGTCCCCGCGTCAGCTTCTTCCCGATCTGGATCTTCACGTCAGACTTGGAATTCAGCAGCGCCTGGGCGTCGGTGTTCACCGAAATGAACTCCACGCCCTCGAGGTGCTCGTCGATCATGCGGTTCACGGCGTTCCCGCCGCCCCCGCCCACGCCCACCACCTTCATGCGGGCGTTCTGAGTCGCGCTTTCCTCGAACTCGAAGATCATTGCGAGGGGAACTCCACAAAGTGTGGAAAAACCGTATTTCGGACCTGGCGACGGTCTTGCTTCCGGGCCATTCAGCACCCGGAATCCTACCCGCAAGACGAGCCGTAAACCAGCGGTAAGTGCCTGTCAATTTTCAACGTGCCAATATAACCACTTTTTCGTCACCAGCTACATCACCGGGACGAGCCGTCATGGAAAAGGGCACGTGAGCGGGAGCCAGAGTTATCCACATCTGAATCCACGCAATCAGGTATTTGATCTTGGTGGAGCCGCGGGGACGGGCTCCCGGCGGCTCAGAAGAAGTCCTGGAGCCAGGTCTTGGCGCGCTGGACGAGCTTCTCCATCCCGGGCGACCCGAGGCTCGCCCGCTGCTTCACGGCGCTGGTCGCGACGTGGAGCGCGATCCGCTGCGCGCCATATCGCGCCAGTCCCACCACCGTGGCGAACCGCGGCGCCTCCACCGCGTCGGTGAGACCGCTCAGGTTTTCGCTCGGGATGCCGACCCGCACCGCCGAGCCAAACACGTCCGCGGCCAACTCGCGCATGCCCGGCATGGCCGCGACCCCGCCGGTGAGAACCACCCCGGCGCTCAACTTCGCGCCGTAGCCCGACGACTCGATGGCCTTGTGCGCCATGGCAAAGATTTCGTCGGTGCGCTGGTGGATGATGTGCGCCAGCAGCTCGCGCGGCAGCTGCCGCTCCCCCTGGCCGGCGGTGCCGGGCAGTGGAATCACCTCGCTCGGATCGACCATCGGCTCGTACGCGGATCCCCACCGCTCCTTCAGCCGCTCGGCGTCGGCCTGGGTCACCCCCACCCCGTGCACGATGTCGCTGGTCACGTTGTTGCCGCCGTACGGGATCGTGCCCAGGTGCCGGATCTTCCCTTCGTGGAAGACGGCGATGTCGGTCGTCCCAGCGCCCATCTCGATCAGGCCGACGCCCAGCTCCTTTTCGTCCTCGGTGAGCACCGAGAGCGCCGACGCCAGCGGCTCGAGCACCAGTTCGCGGACGTGGTAGCCGGCCCGCTCCACCGACTTGCGCAGGTTCAGCGCCGGCGACGTGCCGATCGTCACCAGGTAGACCTCCGACTCGAGCCGCATGCCGATCATCCCGACCGGGTCGCGCACGCCGTGGTTCTTGTCGACGGTGTATTCCTGTGGAATGGCGTGCAGCAGCTCCCGGTCGGCGGGGATCTCCTGGGTCCGCGCCACCTCGTTCACCCGCTCGACGTCGGCCGGCGTGATCTCGCCGCCGTTCGCCGCGACGATTCCCTTGCTCGTCATCGCCTGCACGTGCTCGCCGGCGATCCCCACCCAGGCGTCGACCAGCTGGGCGCCCGCCATCCGCTCGGCGTCGGTCATCGCCTTCCGAATCGAACCGGTGGTCTCCTCGATGTCCGAGACGACGCCTTTGCGCAGGCCGGTGGTGCGTGCCTGGCCCACGCCGAGGATCCGGATTCCCGGGTGCCTCGGCAGGTCACCGACCACCTCGGCGATCAGGGCGATGGTGGTGGCGGAACCGATATCCAGCGCGGCGACGAGACGGTCGAGGTTCATTGCAGTCTGGCGATGACCTGGTCACGGAAACGAAGGTCGAGTTCGGCAACCCGTACGCGACGGCGCGCGAGATCCTCTTCGACCGGGATGGTCTCGGCGAGGCGCCCGACGGTCACATCCGCCATGGCCCGTACCGGGATCGACGAAAGCTGCACTACCAACTCGCCACGTCCAACTCCTCCCGACGCGCCGGCCCCGCCCCCGGCCCCATCCCCGGCCGCCCGCACCCGCCTGATTTCGCTGATCCGGGCGTACAAACCCGGCAGGTCGGCGCGCACATCCTCCAGCAACCGCAGCAGCGCGGTATCGCGGGAGGCGAGGATCGGCAGGTCGACGCTCGCCCGGGTGGGGTCGATCGGGAGCGATTCGCCCCGTCCGTCATAGGCCGTGAACCCGGCCGGGGAGGCGACCAGCGCCACCGGGACCTTCTCCGTCACGCGGACCACCAGCGTCCCCGGCAGGTTGCGGCTGATCCGCGCGTCGCGGACGAGCGGATGGCGGCGCACCCTCGCCTCGAGCGTCCCCAGGTCGTCCCACACCGACGCGGCGGTGTCGACGTGCAGGCGCGCGACGATGTCGGCGGGGGTGAGGAATCGCGCGCCTTCGACCTGCACATTGCGCACGCGGAAGAAGGACATGGCGCGCAGCACCCGCGTTCCCCACCAGGGGCAGGCGGCCAGGACCACGACGACAGCGGCGGCCCCGACCAGGCGCCACCGGGCGCGGGGGCGCGGCGGGTCATCATCGATCGACGTCATCGCGCCGCGGCCGCCGCGGGAGGCGCGACGGCCGCGAGCCGTGCGAGCAGTTCGGGCCCGGTGCGGGTGATGTCACCCGCACCCATGGTGAGCACGACGTCGCCGGGCTGGACCGCGCGGGAGATAGCCCCGGCGAGATCCAGCCGCGGGCCGAGCCAGGTGACGGGCCGGCCGGCATCGCGCGCCGCGCCGGCAACGAGCTGGGAGGTGATGCCGGGAAAGGCGCTGGGGTCCTCGCGCGCCGGGTAGACGTCGGCGAGCAGCACGACGTCGGCGGCGGCCAGGGCGCGACCGAACGCGGCCGCGAAGTCGCGCGTCCGCGAAAAGAGGTGCGGCTGGAACGCGGCCACCAGCCGGCGTCCCGGATAGGCGGTCCGCGCGGCCTCGAGGGTGGCGGCGATTTCGGTGGGGTGGTGCGCGTAGTCATCCACCACCGCGACGCCGGCCGCTTCGCCCAGGCGCTGGAAGCGCCGTTCGACGCCGCTGAACGCGGCCAGCCCCGGCCGCAGCCCGGTGAGCGTGGCGCCCAGCGCCAGCCCGGAGCCGATCGCGGCCAGCGCGTTCATCACGTTATGCATTCCGGGGACGCCGAGTTCCACCTCCCCGAGCATCTCTCCATCGAATTCGACCTCGAAGATCGAGCCGCCCGATTCGGACCGGACGTCGACGGCCTGGAGCCGGGCATCCGAGGAGTGGATGCCGTAGCGGATGACCTCGGCCGAGCTGGGGAGGCTGATCGCGTTGGCCACCGGGTCGTCGGCGCAGGCCACGATCCAGCGCGCCGGCGCGGCGAACCGGGCGAACGCGGCGCGGATATCGTCGAGATCGCGATAGATGTCGAGGTGATCGGCTTCCACGTTGGTGATCACCGCGACGGTCGGCGTCAGGGCGAGGAAGGAGCGGTCGTACTCATCGGCCTCCACCACGAACAGCGTGTCGGAGCCAAAGCGGAGGTTTCCCGCCCACGCCGCCACGCGCCCGCCCACCAGCCCGGTGGGAGACCGTCCGGCCGCCGAGAGCGCCTCGGTGGTCATGACGGTGGTGGTGGTCTTGCCGTGCGTCCCGGCGATCGCGACCAGCGTGGTGCCGGCGCCCGAGACCGCCTCGGCGAGCGCCTCGGCGCGCCGGATGACGGGAATGCCGGCGGCGCGGGCGCGGGCCGGCTCGGGATGATCTTTGGGAATGGCCGAGGAGACGACGAGGGCGCGAGTTCCGGCGACGTGAGCCGGATCGTGTCCCGCGCTGACGCTGATGCCGGCGCGGGTCAGGTCATCGGCGCCGCCGGCGGCCGCATCACACCCGGTGACGACTGTCCCGCGCCGCACAAACAGCTCGGCGAGCGCGCTCATCCCGGCGCCCGCGATGCCCACGAAGTGCACGGGACGACGATCGGTCGGATCGATGAGTGGCATGTGCAGGCGCGGTGAATATAGGTCCGCGCGCATCCTCACTCAAGCGGGCGGGGCTGTCTCCTTCACGAGCGCGAGGATGCGACCGGCGATGACATCGGCGGCATCCGGGCGTCCGCGCAGCGCCGCGGCGCGGGCGAGCGCGCCCAGCCGGCCGGAGTCGGCGGCCAGGGTGGAGAGGACGGTCGCCAGTCGTTCCGGCGTCAGCTCGGCCTGTGGCAGGTGCTCGGCCGCGCCGGCGCGGGCGAGTGCGCGGGCGTTCGCCGTCTGGTGATCGGCGGCCGCGGTGGGAAGGGGGACGAGCACCATCGGGATTCCCCACGCGCAGAGCTCGGCGGTGGTCATCGCGCCGGCGCGCGCGAGCGCGAGGTCGGTGGCCGCGTAGGCATCGGCGATCGGAGAGAGATAGGGCCTGACGCGAACGCCGGCGCCGTCGAGGCGTGCGTACACGTCGTACTCCTGCCGGCCGGTGGCCCAGATGACGAAGAGGTCCTCCGGCCGCGCGGCCGACTCGAGCCAGGGCGCCACCACCGCATTGATGGCGCGTGCCCCCTGGCTGCCGCCGACGATCAGCAGCACCCGGCCCCCGGACCGCGGGAAGCCCCACGCCTGACGAGCTGCGGCGCGGTCGGGGCGCGGGGCCGGCGGGGGCTCGATGGGGTTGCCGGTTTCGACGAAGGTGGCGCGCCGGTGCGAGAGGAGCGATTCGGCCTCGGGAAAGCCCAGGTAGATCTCCCGCGACCAGCGGCTGGCCCAGCGGGCGGTGAGGCCGGGGTGGCTGTCGGCGACCTGCTGCACCTGCGGGATGCCATGCGCGGCCGCGTAGGCGAGCACCAGTCCCGACGCATACCCACCGGTGCCCACCACCAGTCGCGGCGGCTCCTCGCGTGCCAGCGCGCCAAGCGCTCGCCAGGCGCCGGCCGCGCCCTGGACGGTGAGCCAGTTGCGCCAGAGGCGGGTCCGGTAGAGCGGGTGCAGGTCGAGCAGGGCGTGCGGGAAGCCGGTGCCGGGCAGGACATCGCGCTCGATGCCGCGCCGGGCGCCGACGAAGAACGGCCGCGCGGCGGGCTGGAGCCTGACGAGGGCGCGGGCGATCGCGAGCGCCGGATAGAGGTGGCCGCCGGTGCCCCCTCCCGCGAACAGGACCTTCACGGCCGCCCGCGGGCGCGCCTCACGCGGCGTATGCCATGGGATCCGTCGCCGCCGCCCCCGCCGCCACCCGTTCCCGCGTGCTGCCGATGTTCACCAGCAGCCCGGTGGTCAGCAGCGACAACACCAGGTTGGACCGGCCGTACGAGATGAACGGCAGGGTGAGGCCGGTGGTGGGCAGCAGCCCGATGACCACGCCAATGTGGAGGAAGGCGGTGACGACCATGGTCGCGGTGAGCCCCACCGCCACCAGCGTCTGGAAGGGCGTGCGGGCCTGCCTGGCGATGCGGAAGCCCAGCCATCCGTAGGCGGCGAAGGCGGCGATCAATACGAGGACGCCGAGGAAGCCCCACTCCTCGCCGATGTTCGAGCCGATGAAGTCGTTGAACGGAAAGGGCAGGAACCCGTACTGCTGGCGACCCTCGCCGAATCCCACTCCCAGCAGGCGGCCGGAGCCCACCGCGATCAGCGACTGGCGGAGCTGGTAGCTCACTTCCGTCGGCGCCGAGCCGGGGTCGAGGAAGGAGACCATGCGCAGGACGACGTACTGGAGCCGTTCCGCCTCACGCCAGAGCACCGGGATGGCGATGATGCCCAGGGCGATGACGTGTCCGATCCGCACCCCGCCCGCGAACAGCACGATAGCGAGGATCAGCGTGTAGAGCATCGCCGTGGAGAGATCCGGCTCGAGCGCTGCCAGCACGTCCAGCAGGCCGATGACGAGCAGGAACGGGAGCAGCCCCTTCGTGAGGCGGCGCAGCGTGTCGCCCTTCTTCACCACCAGCATCGCCGTCCACAGCACCACCGCCAGCTTCCCCAGCTCCGACGGCTGGATCGATCCGCCCAGCAGGAAGCGGCGCGAGCCGTGGATCCGCGGGGCGATGGCGGCCGTGAAGGGCAGGATGATCACGAGCATCAGCACCAGCGTCGCGCCCATGATCGGCCAGGCCCAGCGCTGCCACCGCTCGGCGTCGACCTTGGCGGCGATCGCGAAGGCGGCCACACCCACCGCCAGCCCGGTGAGCTGCCGAAGCAGGTAGTAGGCGCCGCCCAGGTTCTGCTGCACGGCGACGATCGCGCTCGCGCTGTAGAGCACGCCGAGTCCGAACGCGATCAGCGCGCCCGTCACCACGACCAGCGCCCGGGCTTCGACACCCATGCGCCAACGCTCACGGATCAGTGCGGCGGGAGAGTTCATACCGGATAGTTGCGTACTGAGTACTGAGTACTAAGTACTGAGTATCGTGCAGTGGACCTGACGTGTTTGTGGCGCCCGACCGGGCACACCCAACTCTCCCTGGCACATAACGATACTCAGTACTTCGTACTCAGTACTCAGTACCCTGCCCCGCCAGTCTCTTGAACTCCTCGCCGCGCTCCTCATAGTTCTTGAACATGTCGAAGCTGGAACAGGCGGGCGAGAGCAAGACGACGTCGCCCGGCTCCGCAAGCGCGCGCGCCCGCGCGATCACGGCGCCGAAGTCAGAGCCCATCCGCTCGACGGCCGCCACCCCCGCCAGGTCACGCTCGATCAGGGGCGCCGCCTCGCCGTAGGCCAGCACCCGCTTGCCGACCCGGCGCAGCTGCTCGCCCAGCACCGTGTACGGCTCCCCCTTGTGGCGGCCGCCCAGGAGGAGGATGGTGGGGCGCGTCATCCCCGCCAGCGCCACCAGCGTCGCGCTGACGTTGGTCGCCTTGGAATCGTTGATCCACTGCACGCCGCCGCCCGAGCGGCCACTGGTGGCGACCGGTTCCAGGCGGTGCTTCAGGGCCCGGAAGTCGTTCAGGCCGTCGGCCAGGGCCCGGCGCGCCTCGTCGGTGCGGTGCGCGGGCGCGGCCACCATCACCGCCAGCGCCGCGGCCAGCGCGTTGGCCACATTGTGATCGCCGAGCAACGCCAGCGACGGGCGGGGCGCCAGCGGCGCCCCCAGGACCACCAGCCGGTCGCCGGCGCGATCGTACCAGGCGTGCGCGTCCGCCCCGCGGACGGAGAAGTGCCAGTGCGTGCCGGCGGCGCCTGACGCCAGGTCGAGCGCGGCGGGATCATCCCGGTTGACCACCCACTGCGACCGGGCGCCGGCGTTCGCGAACAGGCGCTTCTTGTCGGCGTAGTACTCGGCCACCGACGCATACCGGTCCAGGTGGTCGGGGCTCAGGTTGGTGAGCACGCCGACATCCGGCCGCAGGCTCGGGGTGTCATGGAGCTGGAACGACGACATCTCCAGCGCCATCCACTCGGGCGGGGCGAGGCGAAGCGCCAGGTCGGCGACCTGCGTGCCGATGTTGCCGACGTCTTCCGCGTCCTGCCCCAGCGACCGCAGCAGGTGGCCCACCAGGGCGGTGGTCGTCGTCTTGCCGTTGGTGCCGGTGATGGCGACGACCCGGGTGCGGGGGAGGAAGTGGAGCGCCACCTCGACCTCGCCGACGATCGGGACGCCCGCTCGGCGCGCCGCCTCGAGGGGCGGCGCGCCGGGGGGCACGCCCGGACTGGCGACCACCAGCGCGGCGCGGGCGATCCGCGCCAGGTCGTGGTGGCCGACGTCGATCGCCGCGCCGAGCGCGCCGACCGTCGCCGCACTCGCCGACAGCGCGGCACCGGCCCCCGCGTCCGAGGCGTAGACCGCGTAGCCGGCGCGCGCGAGGAGCGACGCGGCGGCGACTCCGCTGCGCGCCAGGCCGATGACCGCGATCTCGGCCGGCGGCGGCGGCAGGCTCAGACCCGCCATATCAGCGCAACTTCAGTGTGCTCAGGGCCAGGACGGCGCAGAGAATGCCGAGGATCCAGAACCGGATCACCACCTGGGTTTCCTTCCAGCCCAGCATCTCGAAGTGATGGTGGAGCGGCGCCCGGCGGAAGAAGCGGTGCTCGCGCGCGTACTCGACGCCGTACTTGCGGCGGCGATACTTGAACACCGAGCGCTGGATGATGACCGACAGCGTCTCGACCGTGAAGACGCCGCCCACGATCACCAGCAGGAACTCGGACTTGAGCAGGATCGCGACCGCGCCCAGCGCGCCGCCCAGCGACAGGGAGCCGGTGTCGCCCATGATGACCTGGGCGGGGTGGGCGTTGTACCACAGGAATCCGATCGACGCGCCGAAGACGGCCGTGCAGAAGACCGTCAACTCCCCCGCGCCGCGCAGGTAGTAGAGGCCCAGGTAGCTGCTCGCGTCCACGCGGCCGCTCACGTACGCGAACACCGCGAAGGTGCCGGCGGCGATCGCGATCAGGCCGGCGGCCAGTCCGTCGAGCCCGTCGGTGAAGTTCACGGCGTTGCTCGTGCCCGTGAGCACGAAGGTCACGAAGCCGACGTACAGCCACGCGAGCCAGCTGGCCGCCGGCACCACCAGCACGTACTTCACGAACGGCAGCGTGGTGGACGGCCCGGGCAGCGTCGAGATCGGGTGCTGCCAGAGGTACCAGCCGAGAAAGAGGCCGATGCTGATCTGACCAACCAGCTTGTATCGCTCCACCAGGCCCTGGTTCTTCCGGCCGGCGCGCTTCTGCAGGAGCTTGAGATAGTCGTCGAGAAAGCCGATCGCGCCCATCCACACCATCACGATCAGGGCGAGCAGGACGTAGGGCCGGTCGGGGCGCGCCCAGAGCAGCGTCGGAATAATCGTCGACGCCAGGATGATCAGGCCGCCCATCGTCGGCGTCTCGTGCTTCGCGAGGTGCTGCTCCGGCGTCCCTTCGCGCACGCCCTGGTGGATGGCCATCGCCCGGAGCCGGCGGATGATCCAGGGGCCCAGCACGAAAGCGACCAGCAGCGCCGTGACCGCCGCGCCGACCGCCCGAAAGGTGATGTAGTTGAAGAGGCGAAGAACGCCGAAGTGCTTGGCGAGCGGGGTGAGCAGGTAGTAGAGCATGTCGACCGATGGCAACGGCGGATCCCACATCGCGTGAGGCATCTCCTCGCGCGGCCTGCACCGACTGTCCGGCTATCGCGCCCCCCACTCCTCCAGCAGCGGCACCAGGCGCTCGAGCCGCACGCCCCGGGATGCCTTGAGCAGCACCAGCGCGTTGGTGGCGAGCCGCGGCTGGAGCCGGGGCCACAACTCGTCGATGTCCGGGGCGGTGACCACCCGCGGATCGCGCGGCGAGCGCCGTCCCAGCGCGTCGGCGAACTCGCCAATGCCGGCGATCACCTCGATGGACGACTCGATCGCCTCCCGCGCAATCTCGTCGTGGAGCTCGCCGCTCCGCGCGCCCAACTCGCGCATGGTGCCCAGCACCGCCACCCGCTGGCGCCCCGACGAGTCGGCGAGCAGTTCGAGGGCGGCCCGCGTCGACCCCGGGTTGGCGTTGTAGGCATCATTGATGAGTGTCGCGCCCTTCGTCCCCAGCGGAGCCCAGGCCAGCCGCATCTTCGGGGCCGGCATGGCGGCGATCGCGGCGGCCGCGTCGCCGATCGCCACGCCGCACTCGCGGGCGACGGCCAGCGCCAGCATGGCGTTGCGGAGATTGTGGGCGCCGCGCAGCGGCGGCATCACCGTCACGCCATCCAGCTCGAGCCAGCCCAGGCCATCGGGCTCCACTCCCCAGCGCGTGGCCCGCACGTCGCCCGCGTCCAGACCGGCGGACAGCACCCGCGTCGCCCGCCGGCGGGCCTCGTCCCCGATTTCGGGCTGTGAGGCGGGCGTCACCGCCAGCTCGGCCCCGTCGAACACCGCCGCCTTCTCGTGCAGTACGCCGGCTTCGCTGCCCAGCCGCTCCAGGTGCGCCGCCGACACCGACGTGACCACCGCGATCTCGGGCTCGGCGATGTCGCGGAGCATCGCGATCTCGCCGGGGATGCTCGTCCCCATTTCCACCACCGCGAGCTGGGCGTGCCAGGGAAGCGCGAAGAGGGTGAGCGGAACGCAGACGCGGTTGTTGAGGTTGCTCTCCGTGGCGTGGACGTCGTAGCGGGCGCCGAGGGCGGCGCGGAGCAGATCCTTGGTGCTCGTCTTGCCGTTGCTGCCGGTGACACCGACCACCGGCTTGCCGGCGCCGCCCCGTCCCCAGGCGCGCCGCCATGCCCTGGCCAGCGCGCCCAGAGCCACCAGCGTGTCCCGCACCTGGAATACGGGGACGCCGAGCGAGCCGGCGGCCTCGACCCGCGCGACGACCACACCGGCGGCCCCTTTCGCGACGGCATCGGACAGGAACTTGTGGGCGTCGTGGCTCTCGCCGGTCAACGCCACGAACAGGTCGCCCGGCCGCAGCGCCCGGGTGTCGGTGGTGATGCCGGTGAGGGCGCGCGATCCGCGCGGCAGGTGGCCGGCCGCGGTGCCGCCCTCGCTCAGCGCGGCCGCCACCCGGTCGAGGGTCCAGAAGCGCGGCGCCGTCTCGTCAGGCGCGGGGGGCGCCGGCGGCGGCTCGACGGCGATGCCGGGTCGTGGCGCCCGGGCCGGGGACGGCGGCGGGGTCGGGCTCATCGCGGCACGGTGGCGGCGAGGTCACGCACGATCTGGCGTTCGTCGAACGGGTACTTCGTGGTACCGCGCACCTGGTACGTCTCGTGTCCCTTGCCCGCCAGGAGGACGACGTCATCGGGACCGGCCAGCGCCAGGGCGCGGGCGATCGCCTCACGACGGTCGACGATCCGCTCGTGGGGCGCGACGCGGGCGTCGTCGCTCCCGCCGGTCATGCCGGCCTCGATGTCGTCGAGGATGCGCTCGGGGTCCTCGGTACGGGGATTGTCGCTGGTGACGATCGCGAGGTCGGCACGGGCCTCGGCGATCCGCCCCATCTCCGGCCGCTTGCCGCGGTCGCGGTCGCCGCCGCAGCCGAACACGACGATCAGCCGCCGGGTCGCGAACGGGCGCACCGCTTCCAGCGCGCGGGCCAGCGCGTCGGGCGTGTGGGCGTAGTCGCGCAGCACCGCCGGATGCTCGAGGACGATCTCCAGCCGGCCCGGCACCTGCTCGAGCGTCGACAGGCCGGCGGCGATTTCGTCAGGCGTCCGGCCCATCGCCCAGGCCGCGCCGGCGGCGCCCAGCGCGTTGGCGATGTTGAAGGCGCCCAGCAGGGGCAGGCGGACCGGGCGGCGCTCCTCGCCCAGCACCAGCGTCCATTGGCTGCCGCGCGGCTGGTAGCGGATCCCTTCGGCGCGCACCGTCGCGTCGCGCGATTCCACGCCGAAGGTGATGCTGCGCGGCGGCAGCGGCGGGAGGGCACGCCAGGCGGGGTCGTCGGCGTTCACCACGGCCGCGCCGTCAGGCATCAGCTCCCCCACCAGGCGGGCCTTGGCCGCGAAGTACTTCTCCATCGAGCCGTGGTAGTCGAGGTGGTCGCGGGTGAGGTTCGTGAAGACCGCGGCCGCGAACGGGATCCCTTCGGTCCGGTGCTGGTCCAGCGAATGCGACGAGACCTCCATCGCCACGGCCCCCACCCCGGCGTCGGCGAGCGACCGCAGCACCCGCTGGAGCTCCACCGGGCCCGGCGTCGTGAGGCCGGCGCCGTCGCCCATCGGGGCGCCGTCCCGTCCCACCAGGACGCCGAGCGTCCCGATCGAGGCCGCCGGCCGCCCCGGCCGGTCGAGCAGGTGGCGGAGGATTCCGACGGTGGTCGTCTTGCCGTTGGTGCCGGTGACCGCCGCGAACGTCAGGTTGCCGGCGGGAAAGTCGTAGGCCGCGGCGGCGGCCAGGGCGGCCGCGCGCCGGCCGGCTCCGTCACCACTCCGGACCACCAGCGCCGGCCCGGGCGCCTGCGCGGCATCCTCGACGATGAACGCCGAGGCGCCGCGCCGCGCGGCGTCAGGCAGAAACGCGTGCCCGTCCCGCTCGGCGCCGCGCACCGCGACGAACATCCAGCCCGGTTCCACGGCGCGGCTGTCGTCGGTCAGCCCGCCGACGCTGTCAGGCAGGGTGCCATGTCGCGCGGCCAGCAGGCCGCCCCGCTCCAGCGCCGCGGCGATCCGCGCGACGGGAATCGGGACGGCGGTCATTTCGCCGCGCCGCGGTAGAGCCGGACCACGGCGCCGGGTCGCGCCAGCGTGCCCCGCGCCGGCACCGTGCCGCCGCGTCCGGCCGAACCGCCGCCGCCCGCGAGCTGCACCTTGAAGCCGGCCCGGTGCAGCGTGAGGACGGCGTTGCGGAGCGGCATGCCCGAGACGTCGGGGATCACACGGGCAGCGGCCGGACGCACCGGCGCCGGCAGCGGCTTGTCGAGCGCGATGACGACCAGCGGCGAGCCGGCGGAGTCGGGAGCGCCTCCGGGCGCGGCCGGCGACGCGGGACTCGTGAGGGTCCCGGCGCTCACCACGCGCCGCGTGCCGCCCACTTCGGTGTCGGCGCCGGTCCGTTCGCGGGATGCGAGCTGTCCGCGGTCGAGCGCCACGTCGCGCGCGGCGATCGCGGCCTCGAGGATGGTCCGGGAGATCGGCGCCGCGGTCCTGCCCCCGAAGTACGCGTTGGAGGCTCGCATCCCGGCGAACGCCCCGGCCGGGTTGTCGAGCTTGACGAGGATGACGTACTGCGGCTCGTCGGCCGGAAAGAGGCCGATGAATGACGCGGTGTACTGTCCCTGCGCATAACGGCCGCGCACCGTGCGGCGGGCGGTGCCGGTCTTGCCGCCCACCTCGAAGTTCGCGAGGTCGGCCTGGACCGCGGTGCCGCTGGCGACGGTTTTCGCCAGCATGCCGCGTATGGTGCGCGCCACCTCCGGCGTCATGATCCGGCGGAGCACCCGCGGCTCGCGCCGGTAGAGGACCTCGCCATCGGGCGCCCGGATCTCACGGACCAGCCCCGGCTCCAGCAGCTCGCCGCCGTTGGCGATCGCCCCGTACGCGGTGGCCAGCTGGAGGGGTGTCACCGCAATCTCGTATCCCATCGCGATCGACGCCGGCGTCTGCGCCGACCAGCGGCGCGGCTCGCGCAGCGTGCCGGCGGCTTCCGAGGGGAGCGGCACGCCGGTGGGCGCGCCGAAGCCGACATCGCGCAGTGCCTCGAACTCCTCGCGCGGCGTAAGGCGCTGCGCGAACTGGACGATCCCGATGTTGCTCGAGAACTGGATGACCTCGCTCAGCGACATCCGCTCCGAGACGTGCGTGTCCTCGATGATCCGCCCATTGAGCGAGAAGCGCCCATGATGGGTCGCGACGACGTCGGACGGTCGCGCCCGGCCCAGGCCAAGCAGCGCCGCGGCCACGAACGGCTTGAGCGTCGAGCCGGGCTCGAACGGTTCGGTGACCGCCGAGCTGGTCGCCTCACGCTGGCCCGCGCGGCTGCTGGCCATGGCCCGGATCTCGCCGTTGCGCGGATCGAGCACCACGATGTCCCCGCCCTGCGCGCCGAGCCGCGCCATCGCGTCGGCCAGCGCCCGCTCGCAGATCTCCTGCAGGGCGCGGTTGATCGTCAGGACCACGGTGTTGCCCGGCGTCGCCGACACCCCGGGCAGCGCCGGCGATTCGAACCGCCGCCCGCTGCCATCGCGCACGATCGCCGCGCGGCCGGCTCCCCCGCGCAGCACGGTGTCGAGGGAGAGCTCGATGCCATCGAGCGGCGTCCCGTCGGCGGCGACGTGCCCCACGACCCCGACGATCCCCCCCGAGGTCATCGTCAGGCGATCCGCGACCGGCTCGGCGTAGACGCCGCGCAGCGTCGTGACGGCGGCCGCGTCCGACGGCAGGTATCGCCCAGGGATGCCGACCCACGCGCGCCCCGTGTCGGTGGCCCGGGCCACCCACTCGGGCGCGACACCGGCGCGTCGCAGCGAGCGGGCCAGCGCCGCCCGGTCGGCCACCTCGCGGGGGGCGACGCTCAACCGCACCCGCTCCTGCCCCACCACCAGCGCCTCACCGCGCTCGTCGAGGATCGCGCCCCGCGGCGCCGGCGTCGCGCGCGCCGCCACGTGCTGTCGCTGGGCACGCGCCGCCCAGAGCGGTCCCTGCCAGAGCTGCACCAGTCCCGCGCGCACCACCAGCGCGATGGCGAACAGCAGGAGCGCGCCATGCACCAGGCGCAACCGGTTGCTACGGATCACGTCGTGGTTCCTTCGGGGGAGATGCCGCCGCCGCAGCCGGCCGGGGCAGGAGGATGATCTGGCTGTCGCTGGGCACGTGCATGTTCAACCGGCGTTCGACGAGGGGCGCGAGCTTCGCCCGCCCCGATGCCTCGCGAATCTCACCCTCCAGCCGGCCGCGCTCCGCGCGCAACTGGCCGAGCCGCCGGGTCAGGTCTTCGATCTCGCGCTGCTGGGCGAACCCAAAGCTTCTCCTCCAGATGACGCCCGTGGCCACGAGGACGAAACCGAGCAGCGCCACGGCGATGATCGTGCGCCCACGCGGCCCGCGCCGGCCGCCGCGCCCCCGGCCGGCGCCCCCTCCCCCTCCCTCTCCCTTGCTTCGCCGGCCTGTCATTCCGCGCGCCGCCAGACCCGCAGGTGCGCGCTGCGCGCCCGCGGGTTGCGCCCGACTTCCTCCGCACCGGCGCTGACCGGCTTCCGGGTCAGCGTTTCCCCCAACGGCTGACCGCGGCAGGTGCAGATCGGCTGCCTGGGCGGACAGATGCAGGCCGCGCTCCACTCCCGGAACGCCCGCTTCACCGCCCGGTCCTCGCCGGAGTGGTAGGCGATCACCACCAGCGCACCGCCCGATTCGAGGTGGTCCCGGAGGATGGGAAGGGCGCGCTCCAGCCCGGCCAGCTCCTCGTTCACGGCGATCCGGACCGCCTGGAAAAGGCGCGCGAAGTCGGGCGGCCCGGACCGCGGGCCCAGGGCGCCGCGGATGGCGTCGACCAGGTCGTTGCTGGTGGCGAAGGGGCGGCGTTCGCGGCGGCGAATGATCTCCCGGGCGAGCGCGCCGGCCTTCGGCTCATCGGCGTCCTCCCGGAAGATCCGCACCAGATCCCGTTCTCCCAGCGTGTTCAGGAGGTCGGCGGCGGTCGCGCCGGTGCCGGGATCGTCCGGGTCCATCCGCATGTCGAGCGCGGCGCCTTCGCGGAAGGAGAATCCCCGGGCCACGTCGTCGATCTGATGCGACGAGACGCCGAGGTCGAGCAGGATTCCGTCGAACCGTTCGCCGGCGAGCGGTGTGTCGTCGAGCGCGGCGTAGCTCGCCCGGAATGCGCGGAACCTGCCCTCGGACTCGGCGGCGGCCAGTCGCGCGCGGGCGGCGGCGATGGCCTCCGGGTCGCGGTCGAGCGCGGCCACCCGGCTGCCGGCATCGAGGAGGGCGGCGGCGTGACCGCCGCCGCCGAGTGTGCCGTCGAGGACCCGCCGGGCCCCGGCCAGGTATCGCAGGACCTCCGCCACCATCGCCGGTGCGTGGTAGGCGCTGTCCCAGCGATCCGCGACGTGTGGTGCCGTCACTCCAGCATCCTCGCGGCGAGCATTCCGCATCCCGAGGCCGGAAAAGAGCGAAGCCCGCCATCGGGGGTGCGACGGCGGGCTTCGGGGGCGCACGACACGGCTACTTGCAGTACACCTTCACCTGGTTGTCGGCGGTTGGTGAGTACTGCGCGACGTAGCCCAGCAGCGCCTTCGTGGGCTCGGGAAACTGGACGCCGCCGGCGGGCAGGTTGATCTGGGCCACCGTGAAGTACTGCTGCGCCGTCTTGGCGAAGTCGCAGCTCTTGGACTTGTTGGCGTCCTGCAGCGCGCTCATCGCGACGGAGAACGCGCTGGCGCCGAGCAGGAACCGCGCCGCGGGTCTGGGTGAGGGCGCGGCATTCGTCGCCTTGCCCACACTGTCGGCGACCACGAAGAAGCTGTCGGCCAGGGAGAGGTAGTTGACCGCGGTGATGAAGATCTCGCGGGTGCGGGTAGAATCGGCATTTCCTTTCGCGGCCTGTCCGCGCTTGTACCACTTGTTCCCCTCGCTCAGCGCATAACTCCCCAGGAACGAGGCGGTGTCGCCGGCCGAACCCGCCTTGCGAAGGGTGAGCATGGCGCTGTCGGGCTGGCTCAGGTCGATGTACGCCTGGATGAGCTGGCGATACGGGCGGGGATCCTTCACGCCCATCGCCACCAGCCTGGTGACCACGGCCACCGCCTGCTGCGTCTGTCCGGCGCGCCGCAGCATCTGGGCGTAGAGCACCTGGAGGGACACGTTGGTGGCGAACTTGACGGTACCGCGCGAGACGACATCGACCCCCTTCTGCGGCTGGCTGTCCGCATCGTAGGCGGCGGCCATGCGGGTGAAGAAGTTCGTGTCGGCGAGCGCGGTATCGAGCTTGACCATCTCCTCGCCGGTGGAGATCGCCTGCTTCCATTCCTTGACGGCGAGGTCGATCAGCCACTGCAGCTTGAGGAGCGACGGATCGCCGGGGTTCTGCTTGACGACGGTGTCGATGATCGGCTTGGCGATCCGGGGATTGGCGCTGGCGGCGATCTGCCGGACGACGTCGTCCACCATGCGGGTGTTGGTGGGGTCGAGGGTAATGAGGCGCGTCCAGCTCTGGATCGCCTTGTCCTCGGCCTCCTGCACGAGCTTGCCGGCGGCGGTGACCTTGTCGAGGTCGTTCGCCTTGAGCGCTTCGTCGCGGACCGCGATCGCGGCCTTCTTGCGATCGGCGTAGGCCGCGCCGGCGAGGCTCAGGCCCGGCCGGCTGACGGGATCGATCGCGAGGATCTCATCGGCGACGCGGATGATCGAGTCCGAGGGCGCCTTCATCGAGTTGAAGGTCTGCGCCAGGCAGACGCGGGCGATCGTGGCGCGCGGGTAGGCCGCGATCGCGGCGCGGGCGGCGGCGATCGCGTCGTCGTACTTCTGCTCGCGGCCGGCGGCGACGCATTTCTTCTCGCCCTCGAGCTGCTTGCGGGCCGCCTGCAGCTCCTTGGAGAGCAGCGACGACGTCAGCACCAGGTTGCCGGCCTCCACCGCCGGCAGCGGCTGCGCCAGGGTGATGTCGCGGACCAGGACCAGGCGCATCTCGTACTTGAAGCCGGACGACGTCTTGGTGACGTTGCCGTCGAGGTACTCATCGGCCCGCAGCAACTGGCCGAGGTTCTTGGCATCGGTGGGCGCCACCGGCTCGTCAGGCGGGTAGCCGGAGGCTTCGAGCGTGCTGCGGATGTCGTTGCGGGGAATGACCCAGAGCAGCTTGAACGGGAAGTCCTGCTGGATGCGCGACTGGATGGACTGCTGCGCCTGCACGCCGAGCCCCTTCTCGCTCGAATGGAGCGCGGGAATCATGATGCGCGGGGTGTTCGGGTCGGGCGTCCGGTTGAGCGTCTGCTGCGCGCCGAGGGGCGAGAACACGCCCCCCACCACGCCGGCGAGCGATGCGAATCGGACGAGCGTTCGGCGTTGCCAAGCCTTCACAGTCGGTGCCTCCAGATCGTGAATCATACCCCGCGTCGGGGTGACAGTTCGAACACCGGCGATGGGCGAAGAGGGACTCGAACCCCCGACATCCTGCGTGTAAGGCAGGCGCTCTGACCAACTGAGCTATTCGCCCGGGCTCCGGCCGGCACGTCCGAGGCCGGTTCGTCGTGCGCCGGCAGCTATCTGAGAATCGCGATGGGAATCAGGACACAGTAGCCGACGACGAGCAGGATCGGCGCGATCGTCGTCCCGCCTCGTGCGAGATCCGCGAAGCCGGCCACGAGGACCGCGGTCGCGATCCCCCACCACAGAAAGCGCCGCATGGGCGGCGTCGCATCACCTTGTGCCATAATCTCTAAAGTGTAGACGTGGCCCAAAAGTGTGTCAAGCGAGTTGCGCCCGATTGTGACCCGGAATCCCCCGACTACCCCTCCGGAGGGGGAAGCTGCACGTCCCGTGCCGTATCCGCGCGCATCGCGTCGACGCTGCGGAGGAGCTCGTCCAGGGCGCCGGCCCGGGCCCGCTGGTCGGCGGCCAGGTCGGCGGCTCGCATCGCGGCCAGACGCCGGCGGTCGCGACGACGCCGGATCACCACCAGCGGCAGGATCAGCACCAGCAGCACCAGGGCGCCCACGGTCACGTCCGACACTACGGCCAGCGCGCCGTAGCGGCGCCGCGTCCGCTCGCGCCAGCGCGTCTCGAACGCCGGGAGGGTGAGGCCGTAGGCGGCCCGCACCGCCTGGTCCAGGGAGCCGGTCCGCTTCCAGTGCGCGAAGAGCATCGCCAGTCCCCGCTCCCGGTCGAGCTCGGCCATCTCGGCCACCGCTCGATAGGCAAGCGCGTAGGCGGCGTCGGCCCGGCGCGGTCCGCCCTCGAAGCCGACATCCAGCGAGTCGAGCGGGGGGAGTCCGCCCAGCGCGAGGGCCACGTTGGTGGCCATCGTCTCGTCGCGGCCCCACTCGGCGGCAGCCCAGCTGGCGTACCCCTCGTCGAACCAGCGCGGCGGCAGGGTGCCCATCGCCTCGTGCAGGGCGAGGTGGGCGAGCTCGTGACGCAGGACGTCCGCGGGGTTGCCGGCGTCGCTCCCGGCGCTGCGACCCTGGAGGATCACGCGCTGTTCGGCGGGGAGCGCGAAGGCGCTCCCCCATTCGGGCGCGCCGGCGCCGGCCCAGGCGCGGAAGGCGCGCCGGTCGGGCGCGATCGCGATCAGGACGTGGGCGCGGGGGCGCGGCAGGCCGGGAAAGGAGTCACGCTGCCGGGCGTCGGCGAGCAGGGCCCGGGCGAGCGCGGCCTCGCTCTGGTTGGCGACGATGGTGAAGCGGCCGCCCTCGGCGCGCACCGGCGGCAGGTCCTGTCCATCGGCACCGGCGGGGGCGGCCGCGGCGGCCGCGAGGATCGCTAGGCGGAACGCGAGGGCTCGCCGCCGGACTCCACGAGCTTGAGCATCTCGCCGCAGCGCTTCCCCCATGGATTGAACTTGTTGGCGGCCAGGCCGTCCCGCCACGCCTGCATGGCCGCGTCGCGGTCGCCGTTGAACCACCGCGCCCGCCCCATCTCGTAGTGCGCTTCGAGCAGGTTGGGGCCGAGGGTGAGCGTCTTCTGGAAGAACGTCTCGGCGTCCTCGTACATCTCGCGTTCGAGGTACACCAGTCCCAGGTAGAAGTGCGCGTAGAGCGTCGCCTTCCGGTCGTTGTCGAGGCGGATCGCCTTGGACAGGTGCTCGATCGCCTCGCCGAAGATCCGCTTCTTCAGGCAGATGTAGCCGACGTTGATGCGGGCCAGGGCATTGGCCGGCTCGCGCATCAGGACGCGCTGGAAGTTCATCAGCGCGTCGTCGTACTTCTCCTGCAGCATCTGCGCCCAGCCGAGCATCGCCTCGGACTGCGGATCGTTGGGCGAGAGTTCGATCGCCTTGTGGAGGGCCGCCTCGGCCCCCTCGTAGTCGCCGAGCGAGAGCCGGCTCCAGCCCTTTTCGATGAAGGTCGAGGCGCCGATGTGATCGGCGTGCACCACCGGCCGTTCGCCGGTGAACTGCGGCGCCAGCGAGGCGGACGCGCCCTGCTGCAGCGTCTTGAACTTGTCGACCAGGCGCTTGATGTCGTCCTTGAGCGCGGTGAGCTCGCCGATCTGCTGCTCCACCGCCTTGTAGAGGACGATGATCTCCTTCTTCAGCGCGTCGCGGTCCCCACCGCCCGTCTGGGTCGCCGACGCGTCCAGCCGCTGCTCGATGGAGGCGTGCCGCGCCCGCAGGGCGGCCGACCCGTCGTCAGCCATCGGTCCCCGCGCCGGCGGCCGCCCGCTCCAGGACCAGTCGTTCGTTCGTCGACAGCAGCTTCGTCACATCGAGAAAGATGATCAGGCGCTCGCCGCGGCGCACGATCCCGCGGAGGTAATCGGCGGCCAGGCCCCGGAACAGCCTGGGGGGCGGGGCCAGCGCGGCGGCGGTCAGCGACGTCACCTCCACCACCGCGTCCACCAGGGCCGCGATCCAGTCACCGTCGGCGTTGAGGACGAGGATCCGCGTTTCGTTGACGATTCGCGCCGGCGGCATTTCGAACCGCGCCCGCAGGTCGATCACCGGCACCACCCGGTTCTGGTAGTCGATCACGCCGACGATCCAGTCGGGGACGTTCGGGATCGGCGTCGGCGGCTGGTAGCGCAGGACGCGTTCCACCGAGTAGATGTCGGCGGCGAAGTAGTCGTCGCCGAGCCGGAAGGTGACGATCTGCGACGCTTCGGGCGCTGGCAGGGGAGTGGTCATGCGGTCTCCGCGACGGCATCGCTCAGGCAGGCCGCCACGAGCGACTCCGCGTCAATGATGGCAATCAGGTCGCGCCCGTGGCGCGCCACGCCCAGCAGGACGCCGTCGCTGTCGGCCAGGCCCGGCGCATCCCGCACCGTGGACAGGTCGAGCTCGATCACGTCGTCGATGTCGTCCACGGCGATCCCGAGCAGGCGCTCGCCGTTATGCAGCACCAGGGTCGCCGCCGGCCGTCCGGCCAGCGGCACGCCCAGCACCCGCGCCGGCGAGTAGATCGGCACCAGCCGGCCGCGCAGGGTGAACACCCCAAGCATGCTCTGGTGCATCTCGGGCACGAACGTCACCTGGTCCAGCTCCAGCGCCTCATCCACCGACACCAGCCCGGTCCCGAACAGTTCGCTCCCCACCCGGAAGGTGAGGATCTCCACGGAGCCGTCGCGCCCCTTCACCCGGTCCCTGAACGGGAGCGCCGACACCGCCTCCCGCACCGCGAACTCCATGGTGTCCGAGGCCACCGCGTCGATCATCACCTGCGAGGGGCGCATCGGCGGCGGCGCATCGGCTGGCGCGGCGGGCGCCGGCGCGGGCGCAGCCGTCGGCTCGGGCACCGCCGGGATGCCGCCCGCGGGGGTACGGACGCCGGGATTCAGAATCGCCGCCAGGACGCGCGGCGTGGTGTACTTCGCGGGGTCGCGCGGCACCTCGTCAGGCGCCGGCGGTGCCGGCGGGATGGCCGCCGGCGCTGGTGCTGTGGTGTGCGCCGATGCCGGGATGGGCGCGGCCGTCACCGGGGGCGCAGCGGAAGCCACGGGCGGCGGCTCCGCCGGCGGGGGAGCCGCCGGCTCCCCGCCCTTCTCTCCGCGCATGAGGTCGCGGTAGCTGATCTTCGGCTTCTTGCGCGTCATGACCGGTCGTCCGCCACGTCGCTCACCAGGTCCGCGGGAATGCTGCGCAGCCGCCGCATCGCGCCCACGAACAGCGCCTGCGAGGCGAGGTTGTTGATCACCCGCGGCACGCCGCCGCTGCGCGACGACAGGATGTCGTAGGCCGGCGACTCGAACAGCCGCCGGCCGGCCGAGCCGGCCACCGAGAGGCGATGCTCCACGTACGCCGGCACCTCCGTCGTCTCGAGCGGATCGAGGGCGTAGCGCAGCGACACCCGCTGGTCGATCTGCGGCTGGCCGGCGATGTGGTCGCGCAGCTCCGGCTGCCCCAGCAGCACGACGTGGATGTGCTTGGCGTGCCGGTCCTCGAAATTCGTCAGCAGGCGGATCTCCTCGAGCATCGACTTGGGGGCCAGCTGCGCTTCGTCGACCAGCAGCACCGGGCGCCGGCCGGCCGCGTGCAGCGCGGCCAGGTGCGCGCCCAGCGCGGTGACCGCGGCGTGCCGGGCGCGCGGCATCGAGGGTTGCCCCAGCACCTCCGCCACCGCGCGCAGCAACTGCACCGGCGTCAGCCGCGGCGTCGGCAGGACGCTGATCTCGTGCGGCGTTCCGCGCAGCCGGTCCAGGAGGGCGTGCGCCAGCATCGTCTTGCCGCAGCCGATGTCGCCAGTCATCAAGGACAGTCCACCGCGGATTTCCGTCACATCGTAGAGCAGCCGCGCGAAGCCCTCATCGAACGCCGGCGAATGGTAGATGAATGCGGGGTCCGGCGTGTTCGCGAACGGCTTCCGGTCGAGCTTCCAGTACTGTTCGATCACGCGGCCGGCTCCCGGCCGGCCTCGCCGGCCACGGCGGCGGCGCGCAGCTCGCCGAGCATCTCCAGTACCACCGGCGCGATCTCGCTCGCCGAGACGATCCGGTCGCCGCCGGCGATCGACAGCGCCGCCTGCGGCATCCCGAAGATCGTCGAGCTCTCCCGGTTCTGGATCACGGCCTTGCCGCCGCTCTCGCGGATCCGCCGCAGCCCGTCGGCGCCGTCGCGGCCCATGCCGGTGAGCACCACGCCCACGGCCCGCGCCCCGAACACGTCCGCCACCGTGCGGAAGAGCGGGTCGGCGGCCGGCCGCACGCCCCACACCGGCGGCGACTCATCGAGGGCGATCACCGGCTCGCCTTCGCGCGTGGCGACCCGCATGTGCAGCCCGCCGGGGGCGAGGTAGACGCGGTTGTGGACGATCGTCTCGCCATCGGTGGCTTCTGCCACGCGCAGCGGGCTCAGGAAGTCGAGGCGTTCGGCGAGGCTCCGGGTGAAGCCCTTGGGCATGTGCTGCACCACCAGGATGGCCGCGTTCACGTTGCGGGACATCGCCGGCAGCACTTCGGCGAGCGCCCGCGGGCCGCCGGTCGAAGCGGCGATCGCCACGGCGTGGGTGGCGCCCCAGGTCTGCGGCGGAATCGCCTCGCGTCCGCTCGGCCGCGGCCGGGCGAGCATCGGGACGCCCCGCAGGTTCACCACGGCGGCGGCCCGCAGCGCTTCCAGCAGCCGCTCCGCCACGACCGACAGATCCGGTGACACCGGCCCGGACGGCTTGTGGACGAAGTCCACGGCGCCCAGCTCGAGGGCGCGGATCGTGAGGTCGTCCCCGCTCCCGGTCGCGGCCGCGCTCAGCATCACCACCGGGCGCGGCGTCTCGCTCATGATGTAGCCGAGCGTCTGGATCCCATCGAGCTCGGGCATCTCGATGTCGAGCGTGACGATGTCCGGGTCCAGCGTGTGGACCTTCTTCAGCGCGTCCAGGCCGTTGCGCGCCGTGCCGACGACGCGGAATTCCTGGGACGCCGAGATCAGGTCGCTGATGAGCCGGCGCATGAAGGCGCTGTCGTCCACCACCAGCACGGTCCGCGGTCTAGAGGACACGGTCCCCCGACTTGAGCGATTTCACGACGACCCGCCCATCTCCGACGTGAAAATAGACGCTGCGTCCATAGTCGGCGCCGGTGTCCTCGCCGACGATCGGGATTCGCGCCGCCTCCAGCGCCCGGCGGGTCGCTTCGACGTTGCGTTCGCCCATGTTGATTCCGCTCGACGGCAGCAGTCCCGCGAACATGCTCGCCCCGCCGGCGATCCGGGCGACCAGCCCGCCCCACGAGCCCAGCCGCCGCATCTCCTCCACCAGGAGGGGCACCGCGCTGCCGGCAAACTTGGCGCGATTGCTGGCGTCGCGCGACATCGATTCGTGCGGCAGCAGGATGTGGGCGAGCGCGCCGATGCGCGTCTCGGGATCGTGGAGGGCGATCGCGACGCACGATCCCAGGCCGATCGTGACGATGAGGTCATCGCCCCGGCCGGCGGCCCAGTCCGCGACCTTCACCTTGTGCTCGCTCACGGGCGCCGGAAGATGCGTTCGCGCGCGTCGATCGGCGTGAACAGGGTGCGCGCCGGACCGAGCAGTGTCTCGACCTTGCCCAGCACGAGGAACCCGCCCGGGACGAGCGAGGCGTGGAAGCGCTCGAAGAGCCGTTCCTGCGACGTGCGGTCGAAGTAGATGATCACGTTGCGGCAGGCGATGAGGTGCTGCCCCGCCGGCGGCGGGGGATCGGAGAGCAGATCCAGCCGCTCGAATCGCGCGAGGCGGCGCACCTCGGGGACGACGGTGTGCGGTGGGTCCGGAGAAAAGTATCGGCGGCGCAGCTCCGGCGGGGTATCCGCGAACGCGGCCTCCGTGAAGCCGGCGCGGTCGGCGGCCGCCAGGCTGTCCCGATCGATGTCCGTGCCCAGGATGCGGACCCGCGACAGCCGCGCCTCCTGGCCCAGCGACGCCGCGTGGCGATGGAAGAGCGCCGCCAGCGAAAACGGCTCTTCGCCCGACGAGCACCCCGCGCTCCAGACGCGGAGCGGATCCGCGGGGAGCGACCAGAGCTCCGGGATGACGTGCCGGGCGATCGCCTGGTAGGTGTCCCAGTTCCGGAAGAGCTTGGTGACGTTGATCGTGAGCGCATCGAGCAGGCGGTCGTACTCGGAGGCGTCGGCGTCGAGTACCCTCACATAATCGTGGTACGAATGCACGCCGGTGGCGCGCATCCGCACCGCGATGCGGCGCCGCAGGCAGCGCTCCTTGTAACTGGCGCAGCCGAACCCGCGATCGTGGGCGATCTTGTCGCTGAGGGCGCGGAAGCCCTCATCGTCGCTCCACTGGCCCGTCGTCATGCCCGGGCCGCCGCCAGGTTGGACTTGATGATCGCGTTGCCCGGATCGAGCGCCAGCGCCCGCTCCCAGCTGGCGATCGCCTCGGCGCGGTCCTGCCGGCGGAACCGGATGTTGCCGAGCTTGAGGTGCACGTCGGGGCCAAGCGCCGGGTTGACCTTCACCGCCCGCTGGTACGCCTCCAGCGCCTCGTCGTACTGCCCCGACCGATACAGTCCATCGCCGACGTTCTTGTGGAGTTGGGCGATGGACGGATCCTCGTGCGCGCCGCGCTCGGCGCACATCGCGGCCTCCTGCGTGTTCCCGCGCCGCTCGTGCGCGGCGGCCAGGTTGTTGAGCAGCGGCGCGGAGTGCGGGTGGGCCGTGATCCCCTCCGAGAGCAGCGCGATCGCCCGCTCGATGTCGCCCGAGAGCGCGGCGGCCAGGGCGGCGTAGTGGAACCACGCCGCCGGCGGCACCTTCTTCCCCCACATCGGCCGGGCGGCGGAGAGCGTGGCGTCGGCCTGCAGGATTTCGCCGCGCCGCAAGGCGAGCACGCCGATCGACGTCTGGACGCGCGCGTCGGTCGAGGCCCCACGCCGCGTCGCCTCGGCGAGCGCCCGCTGCGACTCGTCGTAGCGCTCCAGCCGTTCCAGCGCGTAGGCCAGGTTATGGTAGACGGCGGCCTTCGCGCCCGGCTGGCGGGCCGCCTCCTCGAGCGCGGCCGCGGCCTCGGGCCACTTGCCCTGCCGCATCGACACCAGCCCGATGTAGAAGCACCCGCCGGGGTCGCCCGGGCGCAGCTCCACCACCCGGCGGAACTCGCGCATCGCTTCATCGAGCATGCCGGTCTTGTAGAACGCCACGCCCAGGTTGCGGTGCTCCTCGATCCGGGCGTCCGAGACGACCGCCTCGACCGGCTTGCTCTTCCCCACCCGGTGGAGGAATCCGGCGGTGGCCAGGCCGTACAGCGCCTTGCCGATCTCGAATTCGCCGAGCCCCGACTCGTCGACCAGCGCCGAGACGTCGCGCGATCCATCGATCAGCCCCACCAGGAGCTCCTGCAGCTCGGTGAGCGCCACGCCGCTCTCGGCCAGCCGCGCGCGATCGATGTCGAAGACGATGTCGAAGCTCGGGATCTTCTTCTCGATCAGGCTCCACTCGTCCACCCGGCGCGCGCCCTCCAGGAGCAGCGACTCGGGGTTGATCGACACCAGGAAGTCCTGCTCCTCCGGGCGGATGTCGGCCTCGAAGTTGAACGTCCCCTGCGTCCAGGTGAACAGGAAGTAGACCGCCTCCTCGATCTGGATGCGGATCTGCCGGTGCAGGTCTTCGCGCGAGATCAGGTTGCGCGACACGAGGATGTCGCCCAGCCGTTTGTCGCGGACCTTGTCCTGCGCCTTCACCGCCTCGGTGAGCGCTTCCTGCGACAGGAGCCCGCTCTTGACCAGGATGTCGCCCAGCCGGTCGCGGCGGTTGACGATCGACGCGTACGAGATGCGCCCCTTGTCGAAGTAGATGTAGCCGAAGTTCGACCGGTGCGTGACGCTCAGGCAGCCGGTCTTCTTCCCCATGGCGAGCAGCTGGAGCACGTCGGGGAGCGAGGCCTCCTTCAGCGAGCCCTTGATCGCCATCAGCGCAGCTCCTCGATCACGCGACCGCCCACGTCAGGCCAGTCCCAGACGATCTTTTCGTTGTCGAGGAAGAACGGATCGGCGATCGCTTTGCTCACCTGCGGCGCCGCCACCGGCGCGGCCCCCGCGCCCTCGAGCTCCGCCCGGGCGAGCGCCAGCGTCACCGCCATGCCGGCGCCCTCGGCGGCGGCCCGCAGGCGATTCACCGTGCCGAGCAACTCGCGGACGTTGCCCACCTGCCGGTCGGCGAGGTACGTGAGCAGGTCGGCGTCCGCGGCGATGCCGGCCTGCGAGAAGAAGCGCGCGAAGAGCTTGCGGCGCAGCACCCGGTCGGGCACCTCCATCGCCACGACCAGTCCGCCCTCGAAGCGCGACCGGAGCCGCTCCTCCAGCTCGGGGAGCTCCACGGGGGGGCGGTCGCTGGTCAGCACGATCTGCTTCCCTTCGCTGTAGAGCGCGTTGAAGACGTGGAAGAGCTCCTCCTGCGTCCGCTCCTTACCGGCGACGAACTGGACGTCGTCGAGGATCAGGGCGTCGGCCACCCGATAGCGCGCCCGCCACCGGTCCACGCTCCCGTCCTGCAGCGCGCCGATCAGCTCATCCACGAACACCTGGGCGCTGACGCACGCCACCCGGATGGCGCCCCCGCTCAGGTGCGCCATCTCGTTGCCGATCGCGTTGACGAGGTGCGTCTTCCCCACCCCGCTCGGTCCGTGGATGAACAGCGGATTGTACTTGACCCCGGGCTCGGCCACCACCGCGTCGGCGGCGCGCACCGCCATCTGGTTCGAGGCGCTCACCTCGTACGTGTCGCGCAGGTACATCGGCGACGGGCCGGGGGGCGGCGTCTCGCCGGCGAGCGCGCGCTCCACCAGCTCCTCGGCCTCGGCCACGCGTTCGGGATCACGGAAGACGTCGGCGCCTCCCAGTCGCGCGTCGACCGCGGTCACCTCGGCCTCCAGCGCGCGGAGGTGCTCGATGGCGGCCGCGAAGGTCCCCAGCAGGCCGTCGACGTCGGGCGCCTTGGTGAGCGACAGGGCCCGCTCCAGTACCGCCACCCGGTATCCCTCGCCGCCCCAGTACGCGATCGCCTCGCCTAACCGCGTCTTCCAGCCCTCGACGTGCTGGGCCACCGCCTGGGCGATGTCAGTGACGAAGCTCTGGAATTCGCCCTTGGAGCTGGGCGGCGTCGCCGATCGCGGCGTCACCGGCCGCTCGCCGATGATCCGGCGCACCTGGCGCGCGTCGACGGCCCCCTGGCCCAGTCCTTCGTAGGCGGCCAGCCGGTTGAGCGCGCCCTGCAGCTCGCGGACGCTGGCGAATTCCATGCGCGCCAGCTCCTCGAGCACGCCGGTGGCCAGCGAGATCCCCCGCTCCCCGCAGGTGTTCCGGAGGATCGCCATCCGCGTCTCGTAGTCCGGCGGGCCGATGTCGACGATCAATCCGCCCGCCAGCCGCGTGATCAGCCGCTCATCGACGTCGGCGATCTCGGTGGGGGGCCGGTCGCTGGTGAGCACGATCTGCCGCCCCGACCCCTGCAGCACGTTGAACAGCCGGAGCACTTCGCTCTGCGTCTCGCGCCGGCCGGTGAGGAACTGGATGTCGTCGATGAGGAGCAGGTCGACGTGGGCGTAGCGCCGGGTGAACGCGTCGGTCTCGCCGGCGCTGACGGCGGCGTGCAGCTGCTCCATGAACTCATCGAGCGTCACCAGCTCGATGCCGGAGCCGGGCTGGAGCTGGGCGGCGAGGTTGGCGATCGCGTTCAGCAGGTGGGTCTTGCCGAGCCCCGAGCCACTGTAGATGAAGAGCGGATTGTAGACGTTGCCGGGCGATTCGGTGACGGCCCGCGCGGCCGCGACGGCCAGGCGGTTCGCCGAGCCCACGACGAAGGTGTCGAATCGCAGCCGGCCGTCTACGCGCACCCTCAGCGGTCTCCGGACGCCGGCGGCGCCGTGGCACCCCCGGCCCCCGAGGGCGCGCTCAGCCGCCGGAGCACGAGCTCGGAGATCCCGCGCAGCGTCTCGAACACCCCCGGTCCATGGAGCGCGTCGGCCGCGAAGTTCGGCACGCCGCGGAAGTTGAGCGCGTCCTCCAGCTCATCGACGCTCAGGATCAAGTCGCGCGGCAGGTCCTGCTTGTTGTACTGGATCACCAGCGGCACGGCGCGCGCATCGATGCCGTGCTCGGCCAGGTTGGCGTGCAGGTCCTGCATGCTCTCGATGTTCTCATCGAGCTGGCGCGCCTGGCTGTCGGCGACGAAGACGACGCCGTCGGCGCCCTGGAGCACGAGCTTGCGGGTGGCCGAGTAGTACACCTGGCCGGGCACCGTGTAGAGCTGGAAGCGGGTGCTGAATCCCGAGATCTGCCCCAGGTCGAGCGGCAGGAAATCGAAGAACAGCGTCCGGTCGGTCTGGGTCGCCAGCGACACCATCCGCCCCCTCCGTTCGGTCGGCACCTGGCCGTACACGTAGTGCAGGTTCGTCGTCTTCCCCGACCGACCCGGGCCGTAGTAGACGATCTTGCACGTGATTTCGCGAGTGGAGTAGTTGACGAGCGACACGGAATAGGACGAGGTCGGAGGTCGGAGGTCGGAGGTCGGAGGTCGGAGGACTCGTCAGGCGCGGCCGAAGAGGACGGCCAGGTTGCGATTCAGATCGCGCTCGAAGTGTTCCTCGAGCACGGGGACGGCGGCGACCGGCGGCGGCGCGGCGGCCGCCAGTCGCTGTTGAAACTCATCGAAGTAGAGTCGAACCAGGCCCAGCGAGCTCTCCTTGTCGAACACCGTGAGAAAAATGTACGCGCCCCGCGCCGTCCACGCCTCGGCGAGGAAGATCTGGCGTTCCCGACCGGCGTGATGCAGTCCCGAGAACGGCTTCCCTTCCAGCATCCGTCCCATCTCGGCGCCCGACGCCTGGATCGCGGCCGCCAGCGCGCACGCCGACATGACGTCCATCGCCCGGGTGAAGCCGTGCTGGGCGAGCACCTGCCCGTTGGGATGCAGCAGCAGCGCGAGCAGGACCCGCGCGTCGTCGACGAACTGCCGGAGCGGCGCCTCGACCCATTCTTCCACCACCGCGAGGGTCACGCGAGCTCTCCCAGCGCGCGCAGCATCTCGACGCGAATGAGTCCGATGTTGGCGCGCGGCTCGGCGACGGTCACCAGCACCAGCGCGTTGCGTCCCACCGCGCACACCCGCCCCTGCTCGGCTTCGAGCGTGAGAAAGGCGACCTCGCCCAGGCCGGCGGTGCGCGACGACAGGCGCGCCTTGCGATAGAGCGATGCCGCCAGCGCCGCGACCACGGGGCCGTTGACGCCGACCTGCAGGTTCGAGTCGACCACGATCCCGTCGTCCTCGCTCACCACCAGGCTGCCGCTCACGCCGCGCTGGCGGATCAGCGACGCCAGCAGCTCGCCGAACGGGGTCTTCATGCCGCCTCCCCGCCGGCGCCGCCGCCGGCCAGCCAGTCCACGGCATGCTGCGACACGCGGTCGAGCATGCGCCTGACGAGTCCCAGGGGAGTGATTCGGTCCGACGCCACCACCGCCAGCCCGTCGCCGGCCACCGGCGCCATCGCCACGGTCGCGGCCTCGGTCTCGAACACGATCGACGTCCAGTCGCCCAGCGCCAGGTGGCGCATCGCCCGCCGCGCCTCGTCGCTCACGCCGCTCAGTTCCGCGCCCATCTCGGGGGCGATGTCCTGCGTGCCGCCCGCCGGTGCGGCGATCAGGTAGGCGCCGGCCAGCACCAGTCCCGAGGCGTCGAGCAGGAGGGCGGCGTGTCCGCCGTCGCCGAGGTCGGGGGCGAACAGCGACCGCGGGTCGTCGCCGCGGGTGGGCGGGGCCGCCGCGACGCCCGCCGCCGCCATGGCAGGAGTCGCATCCGGCTCGGGAGGCGGCGCCGCGCTGCCGCCATCGCCGCGGGCGGCCCCGCCGGCCCCGGCCGCCTCGCCGAGCTCCTTCCGCCGCCGCAGCTTCTGGCGGACGTAGGCCAGGCCGGAGGCGATGCTCGAGTCCTCCTCGTCGGCTTCGAGCGCCTGCGCCAGGTAGCGCTCGGCTTCATCGAGCCGCCCCTCCTGGAAGCAGACGAAGCCGAGGCCCTTCAGGGCGCCGGCGTGGCCGGGGGCGAGGCGGAGGACCATGTCCCACTCGTCGAAGGCGCGCTGCATTTCGGCGCGGTCGACGCTGATCCGGGCCAGCAGGTCGTGGGCGTCGGCGTTATGCGGACGGCGCTCCAGGCCGCGCAGGGCGACCTTGTGGGCGAGGTCGACCTGCCCGCGCCGGCGCAGCGCCTCGCCGAGTTTGAGGAAGATCATGCTCGACGGATCGCGCGCGAGCTCGTCGCTCCAGCGGCGGATTTCGTCAGCCACCGCTGTGCGCCTCGAGCAGGTTGCGCATCCGCACCGCGCACTCCATCGCCTGGCGCACCCGGTCGGCGGTGAAGCCGCTGGGGTGGGTGCGCAGGTACATCTCCCAGTTCCCGAGGGCCGCCTCGATGTCGCCGCGGCGCGCGGCCGCGTAACCCAGCTCGAGCTGGATCTCGGGCCAGGCGGGATCGCCCTCGCCGGCCTGGGCGGCGCGGCGCAGCTCCTCGGCGCTGTCGCTGAACCGTCCCAGCCGGCCGAGGGCCCGGGCGGCGGCCAGCCGCCCCATCGCGTGGCCGGGGTCGGCGGCGATCGCCAGGCGGGCGGCCGCCAGCGCCTCTTCGCCCCTGCCTGACGAAAGCGCCGCCGCCGAGCGCTCGACGTGCGGCCCCGGATCCTCCACCGGCAGCGCCGCGCTCACGCTCACCCGCTCGGGGGTGCGCAGCTCGATCACGCCGGTGGTCACCAGGCCGTAGGCGATCTTGGCGATGTCGAACTCGCTCCGCCCCAGCGAGGTCGCGATCGCGCGCAGGTCACGCGCGCCATCGATCGCCGAGAGGACCTCCCACTCGTTGGGCAGCAGGTCGAGCAGCGTCGGGTGGTCGTCGTTGACCTGCGCCAGCACCGGGATCACGCCCAGGTTGGGCACCTTGTCGGCGATCCGCGACCACTCGTCGATCCGGCGCGCCCCCTCCATCAGGAGCGACTCGGTCGAGATGCGGATGGACGCCTCGGCCGGCGCGTCGGAGACGTCCCGCTCCTCGAACGAGAAGAAACCCTCGCGCCACGACATCAGCTCGAACACCACCGCCTGGATCTGCGAGCGGACCTGCCGCTCCAGCTCGCGGGCGGTGATCGCGCCGATGTCGACGAGGATCTCCCCCAGCCGCTTGCCGTCGGAGTGGGCGGCCTGCGTCGCCCGCCCCCGCTCGAGGTCCGCCTCCGACAGCTTGCCGGCACGCAGCAGCACCGCGCCCAGGGGGTGCGGATTGCTCCGGATCGCGGCGAAGATCACCCGGCCGCGGTCGAAGAATACCGTCCCCTCGTTGTCGCGCAGCTCGGACGTGACGCGCAGCGCGCCCGTCTTCCGGCTCAGGTCGAGGAGCTGGAAGACGTCGTGAATGCCCAGTTCGCGGAGCGGGCCTTCGATGGCCATCAGCCGACCTCCTCCGGCGCCCGCGAGGCGAAGATGTGCTGCAGGTTGGCCGCCGTCCGCGCCTCGCGACGCGCCCGGCGCGCGAAGTCGCCGGCCGGCTCCAGGTCGATCACCCGGTGCCAGCGGTCGATCGCTTCGCGGTAGCGATGCTGTTCGGCGAGCAGCACGCCTTCATAGTACAGTGCGCCCACGTGGTCCGGGTCGAAGCGCAGCACCCGCGCGAACGCCTGGGCGGCGTCGCGTTTGTGGCTGGCCTCGAACAGCGTTTCGCCCAGCGCCAGCAGCGCGTCGAGGTGGTAGGGATCGCGCTGCAGCAGCTCGATCAGCAGCGTCATCGCGTCCGCGTAGCGGCCCATGCGGCGCCGCAGCGACGCCAGCTCGAGGGTCGCTTCGGCGTACGTCGGCACCGCGTCGAGCGCCGCCAGCAGCTCCTGCTCGGCCTCCCGCGCCTCGCCCTTGGCGGCCAGCATTCGCGCCAGCTCGTACCGCACCGCCGCGAAATCCTGGTCCAGCGCCAGCGCGTGTCGATAGGCGGTGATCGCCCCTTCGTGGTCGCCCAGCGAGCGCATGATGTCGCCGATCTGCCGCGGCACGTCCGCCCGGGCCGGCGCCTCCTTGCGGGCGCGCCCCAGCGCCTCGAGCGCGCCCGCCGGGTCGCCGGACTCGAACCGGGCGGTGGCCGCCAGGGTGAGCAGGTCGACGTCGGCGGGCGCGCGCTGGAGCAGCGCCTCGGCCACCGGGCGGGCTTCTCCGCCCCGTCCCAGCATCAGCAGCGACCGCGCCTCGCCCGCCATGGCCGGCGCGTACTGATCGTTCAACCGCAGCGCCTCACGATACCGTTCCAGCGCCTCGCCATGCAGGCCCTGCCGCGCGAACACGTCGCCGAGCAGCGACATCCCCTCGGCGCGGTCGCCGCCGCGCGCCAGCGCCCGGCTGGCTTCGGAGGCCGCCCGATCGAACAGCCCCTTCGACAGGAAATCGAGGGCCATCGCGTACGAGTGCCCCTCGGCGGCCACCGGCTCGGCCGAGCGCACCGGCGTCAGCTCGGTGAACAGCGAGTCGAGCAGCGTCGGGTCGAACGAGAACTCCTCGATCGACGTCTCGGTGCGGCGCTCGCTGCCCAGGTCGGGGACGATCGACAGGTCCGGATCCTCGTACAGCAGGTCGATCGCCAGCTCGAACTTCTGCGGCACGTAGTACGGGTCGATTTCCAGCGCCCGCTTGGTCTCGCGCAGCGCGCCGTCGAAGTCGCCCAGGTTCGAGAGCGTGAAGCTCAGGTTGTAGTGCGCTTCGGCGTAACCGGGACGCGCCTGGATCGCGCGCGCGAAGGCGTTGCGGGCGTCCTCGAACTTCCGGAGCTCGGCCAGCACCAGCCCGATCCCGTTCCACGCGATCGGCTGCTCCGGCTCCGCGAGCAACGCCTGCCGGAACGCCTCCAGCGACAGCTGGAGCCGCTTTCCCTTGAACAGCAGCAGCGCCAGGTTGAGGCGCGCCTTCACGAAGGTCGGCTGCGCGTTGAGCGCCTCGCGGAACGCATCCACCGAGGTGTCCACGTCGCCGCCGTGGTACCGCGCCACGCCCAGGTTGTTGAGCGCCAGCGCGTAGTGGGGGTCGCCGGCCAGCGCCCGGCCGTAGCTCTCGGCGGCGTCGGCGAATCGCCCGTCCTGGTGCAGCGCCACCCCGCGTTCGTTCCAGAGCTTCGGGCTGGCGGGGTTCGACTCGAGCAGGCGGTCGTACATCTCCACGGCCGCCTTCACGTCCTTCTTCAGGAGGTGCACCTCGGCCGTGGCCTGGAGCACCAGGTCGCGGTCCTCGCCGCGGTCCAGCGCCAGCCGGTATTCGCGCAGCGCCTCCGCGAAGTATCCCTTCTGCCGGAACGCGAGGCCCAGGTTGTAGTGCGCCAGCGCCTCGCCATCGGCCACCGCCATCATCTGCTGGGAGCGCCGCGCCTCACGACCGGGCAGCAGCTCCTCGTACTTCTGTGGATTGTACTGGTCGATCGAGAGGTTGGCCTGCGCGCGCGAGAGCAGCGGATTCAGCTGGAAAGCCCGCTTGGTCGCCTGGTGGGCTTCGTCGTGCCGCCCCATGTCGCCGAGGATGAAGCCCATCAGGTAGTGGGCGTCGGGATTGTCCGGATTCAGCTCGATCGCCCGCTGCAGCTCGTTGATCGCGTCGTCGTTCAGCCCGCGGTTGTAGAGCACCTCGCCCACGTAGAAGTGGACCACCGAACTGGATGGGTCGAGCGCCATCGCCTGCTCGAACCACTTCTGGGCCCGCTCCAGGTCGCCGCCCGCCTTCTCGGCCAGCCCCATCTGCACGAACGCGCCGAGGTCGTTGGGATGGTGGCGCAGCAGCTCGGTGAACTCCGCCACCGCCTCCGGGAGCTGGCCCAGCAGCGCGTACGCCCGGCCCAGCTCCCACCGGGTGTCCCGGTCGGCCGGGTGCAGGCGCAGCCGCTCGCTGAGGTCGGTGACGCGCCGGTCGTAGAACCCGGTGTTGAAGTAGGCGATCTCCAGGTTGCGCTGGGCGACCTGCATTTTCGAGTCGAGTTCCAGCGCCCGCGTGAAGGCCGCGACGGCCTCCTCGTACATCCCCTTGTTGTAGTAGAGGACGCCGAGGTTGTTGTGCGCCCCCGCATCCGACGGGTCGATCCGCCGCGCGAACGATCGCAGGACATCGCGGTCACGCTGGGAAGTGAGCGACGGAGTGGGGGACATGACTTCTAGTCGAGGACCGGGTGCGAGGGTATGGCCCAGCGCCCGGCGCGGGATGAGCCGCGCCGGCGTCCGGGAATGCTTGACTGATAGACGACTTGTGCCGGCGCGGGGTCAGCGGAAGGGAGGCGGGGCCCCGGGAGACGGGGCCGGCTGCGGGGGGGCGTCCCGTGGCCCTCACGCCATCCGGATGGCCCGCAGAATCGCCTGCAGCGACGCGACGTCGGGCAGCAGGAGAAAGAAGCCCCGCAGCCGTTCGTCCAGGTCCTGCATGTAGAACTCGCTCTCCACGCAGAAGACGTAGTCCCGGTCGGTCCCGAACTGCAGGTACGCGGTCGACAGCACCGCCGCCGACATGTCGACCGCCAGGCTGGGTGGCGACGGGAGGAGCATCAGCCCCATGAAGTCGCTGAGCGCGTTCATGTAGGCGCCGCTGAGGATGTTCCCGGCCTCCTTGATCGCCGACTGCTCGAGCTCGCCGAGCTCCTGGAACGTCCCCTCGGGGCGCCGGAGCATGAGCTCGGCCAGGCGGAGGGCGGTGGGCTTGGGGAAGACCAGCAGCGTCCGGCCGGTGAGGTCGCCGAGCATGTTCATGAGGACCGCCGCCACCGGCTCCTCTGGGGCGGAGATCTGGGGCGGCACGTCCTCGAGCCGGGCGATGTTGATCCGCGGCACGCTGATCATGATCGTCCCGCCGGTCATCTGCGAGAGCGCCGTCGCGGCGTGGCCTGCGCCGATGTTCGCCACTTCGCGCAGCGCGTCGAGTTGAATGGCCTTCAGTGACCGAATGTCGTCCATTGCCGCTCCCTCAGAGGAGACTCCCCACATCGACGATCAGCGCCGGCGCTCCGTCCCCGAGGATCGTCGCGCCGCTGAACAGCGTCAGTCCGCCCCGCACCGCGTCAAACTGCTTGACGACGATTTCCTGCTGCCCGGTCAGGGCATCCACCACCAGTCCGGCGCGCCGGTCCGCCACCTCGAGCACCACGATCTGCTGCGTCCGGTTGGGCGCCCGGGGCAGCTTCACGAGGTCGCGCAGGTGGAGCAACGGCATGACGTCATCGCGCAGTACCAGCACCTCGCGCCCCTTGACGGTCCGCAGCGCGTCGGGCCCCACCTCGACCGTCTCGTTTACGTGGGTCATGGGGAGCGCGTACACCTCGTCGTTCACCCGGGCCAGCAGCGCCCGGAGGATCGCGAGGGTGATCGGCAGCCTGACGATCACCGTCGTGCCCTGCCCCGGCACGCTCTTGATCTCGAGGCTCCCGCCCAGCGCCCGCACCCGCGTCTGGACCACGTCGATCCCCACCCCGCGGCCCGAGATGTCGGTCACCCGGTCGGCGGTCGAGAATCCCGCGCGGGAGATGAGCCGGATCAGCTCATCGTCGGCCAGCTCGGAGCGCGCCGCATCCACCAGCCCGGTCTCCTTCGCCTTCTTCAGCACCTTCGCCCGATCGATCCCCTTCCCGTCGTCGGTGACGCGGATGAGTACCGCCGAGCGGTCCCGCATCGCCGAGAGGGTGACCGAGCCCGCGGACGGCTTGCCGGCCTTCAGCCGCGTGTCCGGCGTCTCGATCCCGTGGTCGATCGCGTTGCGCAGCAGGTGCACGATCGGGTCGCCGATTTCATCGAGCATCGAGCGGTCGAGCTCGATATCCTTGCCGTCGATCGAGAAGGTGACCTGCTTGCCGAGCGAGCGCGCGGCATCGCGGACCAGCCGCGGAAACCGGTCGAAGACCTGCCACACCGGCACCATCCGGCTGGTCATGATGCCGTCCTGCAGGTCCGAAATCAGGCGCGAGGCTTGGGTGATCGCCTCGTCGAGCGCCGGATCGGCGATGCCGGCCGCCAGTTGGGCGAGCCGCCCGCGGGTAATCACCAGCTCGCCGATCAGGTTCATGAGGTGGTCCAGGCGGCGCAGGTCGATCCGGACGTGGCGCTGCTGCCGGAGCTGCGCGCCTTCGCTGGCCCAGCCGGCGTCGACCGGCGCGGGCGCCGCGGCGGTGGCCGCGGCGCCCGCCGCCGGCCCGCCGGCCGCGGCGCTGATCTCGATCGCCTCGATGTCGCCGGCCGTGCGCAGCGTGCGCTCGATGGTGGCCGGGTCGCTGGTGGTGGCCAAACGGAGGGCGAAGTCGAGCCCGAACTCCTCGGCCTGGAGCGCGTCGACCGACGGCGACACCGCCTGGATGGTCCCTAACGACTTCGCCTTCTGCAGGATCAGGAACGCCCGGACGCCACGCAGCGGCGCGCCCTCGGCGAGCCGCACGCGGATCAGCGTCCCCTGGCCGGCCGGCATCGGCGCGGTCCATCCCGAGCGCGCCACCGAGGACGTGGACGGGCGCGGCGCGGCCGGCGCGGCCGCCCCGCCCTCCGCCGCCGGCGCGTGGGCGCGGAGCCGGCGCACCAGCTCCTGCACCCCCACCTGGTCCGTGCCCCCGGACACGCTCTGCTCGATCGACCGCTCCAGGGCGTCGGCGCACTTGAACAGCGTGTCCATGATCGGCTGCGTGACGGTCTGCGACCCGCGGCGGATGCGGTCGAGGAGCGTCTCCATCTCGTGCGTCAGCTCGGTGACCGCCGCGAACCCCATCGTCGCGCTCATCCCCTTCACGGTGTGCACCGCGCGGAAGAGCGCGCTGACCGGTTCGGCCGCGCCGCCGGTCCGCTCGATCTCGAGGAGCGAGTGGTTGATGGCCGAGAGATTCTCCCTGCTCTCGGTCAGGAAGAGTTCGGCGTAACGGGCGCTGTCCACGCGACGGCCCGGCTCGAGCCGACCGGGCCTAACCCAGGACCCGCTGCACCGCTTCCAGCACCCGGCTCGGCTGGAAGGGTTTCACCACGAAGTCCTTCGCGCCGGCCTGGATCGCCTCCACCACCAGCGCCTGCTGGCCCATCGCGCTGCACATCAGGACTTTCGCATTCGGGTCGAACTTGGTGATTTCCCGGACCGCGTCGATGCCCCCCATGTCGGGCATCACGATGTCCATCGTCACCAGGTCCGGACGGAGCAGCTTGTATTTCTCGACCGCCTGCACGCCGGTCTCCGCCTCACCGACGATCTCGAACCCCGCCTGCTGCAGGATGTCCCCGACCATCGTCCGCATGAAGATGGCATCGTCGCAAATCAGCACCGTGTGGCTCAACGCGTCCCCCTTCCTTAGAGCAGAACTTCCTTCACAATCGCCTGCACGTCGAGCAGGACGACCACGTCGTCGCCCACGTGCGCCAGTGCATGAATGATCCCCCCACCCTCCCCGTCGCCCGCCCCGTCCGCCGCAATGCCGCCGGTCGCGGCCGCGCCCCGGGCACCGAGCTCACCGCCGCCCCGCCCGCCCGCCGGCTCCAGGTCGGATTCCGACAGGAGATGTACGTCGCGGACTTCCTCCACCTCCAGCCCCACCACCTTCGAGCCGTGCTCCACCAGCACGATCGATCCATCCTCCCGGCTCACCGGGCTCGCCGCCGACCCGCCGACCCGCCGTCCCAGATCCAGCACCGTCACGATCGTCCCGCGCAGGTTGATCAGCCCGCTCACCGAGTCCGGCGCGCCCGGCAGGCGGGTCGCGTTCCGGAACGGGATGATCTCCCGCACCACCGAAATGTCGGTGGCGCAGACCCGGCCGCCGGTGACGAAAAGGAGCAGGCGGAGAGCGCCGAAGCCCGCTCCGCCACCCCGCGCGTCCACCGCCGCGTTCTCACGGCCGGCCACTGCACCGGCCGCGGGCGCCACGGACGAGTCCCCTGCCGGCAGCGATTCAATCATCGAGTCGATAAAAGCCAAAATAGTCCAGCGGGTCTGGGTGGGCAATCAATTCCGTCATTCCCGACGCGGCCCCCAGCGCCTGCCGGAGATCCGCCGGCAACGGCGACCGCAGATCCAGATGCTCACCCGTGACCGGGTGCCTCAGGCGCAGCCATGCGGCGTGGAGAAAATGCCTGCGCGGCGGCAGGGACAGCAGCCGCCGTCCCCCTCCGCCTCCGTAGGTATCGTCACCCGCCACCGGATGCCCCAGCGACGACAAATGCACCCGGATCTGATGGGTCCGCCCCGTCTGCAGGGTGCACCGCAGCAGGTCGGTCGAATCGAACCGGGCCAGCCGCACCACGTCGGTCCGGGCTGATCTTCCGGTACTGACGACTGCCATGCGGGTTCGGTCTCGCGGATCGCGCGCCACCGCCCGGTCGATCGAGAGCCGGTCCTGCGCGAGGTGCCCCCACGTCAGCGCGGCGTACACGCGCGAAATCCGCCGGGCCGCCAGCGCGCTCGACAGCGCCCGGTGGGCCCGTTCGCTCCGCGCCACCAGCAGCAGTCCCGACGTGTCCTTGTCCAGGCGGTGGACGATGCCGGCGCGCTCGGGCGCCCCGTCCCCGGCGCCCCCGCCCTCCCCCGCACCGGCCGCGCCCAGCCGCCGGCCGAGGAGGGCGTTGACCAGCGTGCCGGTCCAGTTGCCCGGCGCGGGGTGCACCACCATCCCCGCCGCCTTGTCCACGACCAGCAGGTCGTCGTCCTCGTAGACGACCGCCAGGGGCAGGTCTTCCGGCACGACGTCGCGACCCGGCGGTGGGGGAACCACGACCGCGATCCGCTCGCCGGCCCGGCCGCGGTAGCTCGCCTTCTCGCGGCGGCCCGCGACCTCCACGTGACCGGTCGCGATCAGCGTCGCGGCCCGGGTGCGGGAGATCCCCAGCCGGCCGGCCACCAGCGAATCGAGGCGAACATCGCTGTCCGCCTCGAGCGTGAACTCATGCCGGGTATCGGTCACGCGCTATCCGGGGCCATCGGCGGCCCGGGAGTCGGGCGCGGCGGACGCCGGCTGCGACACGGCGGCGGCCGCCGCCTCGTGATCCTCGCCCCACAGCACCCAGGCGAGCAGGAAGGCGCCGACGCTGACGGCCATGTCGGCGACGTTGAAGGTGGGCCACCGCATGTCGCCGATACCGACGTCGATGAAGTCGACGACGCCGCTGGCCGAGCGGACCCGGTCGATGAGGTTGCCGATCGCGCCGCCGCAGACCAGGCCGAGGGCGAGGGTGCGGAGGAGGTCGCCGGCGCGGGTCGCGCGGTAGAGGCGGCCGAGGATTACCAGGGCGCCCACGGTGAGCGCCATGAAGATCCACCGCGAGTACGGCCCCAGGTTGAGCCCGAACGCGGCGCCGGGATTGTAGACCAGCGTCAGGCGCAGCGTGTTTCCGAGGATCTCGTGCGGAAACCGCTGCGGCATGAGCGCCCGCACCGCCATCAGCTTCGTCGCGACATCGGCGACGATGATGACCGCGATCGCGCTCCAGAAGAGGCGGGGGTCAGGGAGCTTTCTTTCCATCTTCCTCGCGCTGCTTGCAGGCGATGCAGAATCGCGCGTGCGGGAGCGCGTCCAGGCGCTCGAACGGGATTTCGCCGCCGCAGTTGTGGCACTGGCCGAACGTCTCGGGGGTGCGGTAGAGGCGGCGGAGCGCCTCGTCGATGTGCCAGAGGAAGCGGCCTTCCTGGCTGGCGAACAGGAACGCCTTTTCGCGCTCCATGGCGTCGGTGCCCTGGTCGGCCATGTGGAACGAGTACGAGCTCAGGTCGCCATCGGCGCCCTGTGGCGTGTTGCCGAACGTCTCGCTGTAGTTGCCCAGCTCCTTGATGACCCGCCGTCGCTCCTCGAGCAGTCGCTTCTCGAAGTGCCCCAGCTGCTTCTTGGTCATGGGCTTGAATTTCTTCTTCTCGCCTGTCGTCGGCATGTTCTACCGTTCCCGGTTGAGTGCCACTCGGACCGACAAGCCATCCAGATCGAAGGTCCGTTGCACGTGGGGTTCGCCCGCCGCCTGACGACCGTCGTCCAGCACGATCTCCCGGGCGAGCACTTCCTCGGCGATCCTCTGCCGGTACTCCTGCACCGCTTCCAGCATCGCGGCATCACCCCCGACCCGCAGGGTGATCCGGTCGCTGACCGCGAAGCCCGCTTCCTTCCGCAGCCGCTGGACGCGGCTGATCAGCTCGCGCGCCAGTCCTTCGCGGCGCAACGATGGAGTGATCGTTGGATCGAGCGCCGCGAAGAACCCGCCCTCCTCCTTCACCACCAGTGCCCCCGACGCCCGTCGCACGATCGTCAGGTCCTCGGCGTCCAGCCGCCGCGATTCGTGGCCCACGGCCACCGACAGCGGCTCGCCGTGCTCGAAACCCCGCAACGCCTCGCTCGGCAGCGCGGCCACCGCCTGCGCCGCGAGCGGCGTCTCCTTGCCGAACTTCTTACCGAGGGCGCGGAAGTTCGGTTTCGCCTCGAGCGTCACCAGCGCATCGGCCGACGACGCGAACTCCACCGACTTCACGTTCAACTCGGCGGCGAGCAGCGGCACCAGCGCGTCCAGCGCATCGCCCATCGACCGCGGCGTGACGCAGACCAGGCGCGGCAGCGGCTGCCGCACGTTGACCCCGTGTTCCTCGCGCGCCGCCCGTCCGAGCGTCGCCAGGCGCCGGACCGCCGCCATCGCGTCCTCCAGTACCGGATCGGCATCGGTGCGCGCGCCGGCCAGGCCGTGGCCGCCGCCCTCGACGCGTGGCCGCGTGTACGGCGCCAGGTGGACCGACTGCCCGGTCAGCTCGCGGTGAATCCAGTCGCTCACGTACGGCGCGAACGGCGCCAGCAGCCGGCAGGTCACCACCAACACCTCGTGCAGCGTCGCGAACGCGGCGCGATTGTCGGCGTCATCCACCTCGTAGAAGCGCGGCCGACTCAGCCGCACGTACCAGTTGGACACGTCGTCGTCCACGAACTCGAGGATCGCCCGGGCCGATCCGGTGGCGTCGAACTCGGTGAGCATCCGGTTCGCCTCACGCTCCACCGTCGCCAGGCGCGACAGGATCCACCGGTCGAGCACCGGCCGGCCGGCCGGCGCCGGATCCTGCTCCGACGGCGACCATCCGAAGTTCGCGTACTGCGCGAAGATCCCGCTGTAGACGTTCTTCAGCTGCACCAGGAAGCGCCCGGTGAGCTCGCGGATCGCCTTCTCATCGAACCGCCGCGGGACCCACACCTGCGCCGAGGCGACGAAGAAGAGGCGGAGCGCGTCGACGCCGTGCCGCTCGATCGCCTCCCACGGGTCCACCACGTTGCCGCGGCTTTTCGACATCTTCTGGCCGTCGGCATCGAGCACCAGGTCGTTCACCACCACCGCGCGGTACGGCGCCGCCGTGAGGCTGGTGCGGTCGCTCCCCTCGGCGGTGCCGTTGTTCGGCAGCGCGTCACCGAGGCCGGTGGCGATCGCCAGCAGCGAGTAGAACCAGCCGCGCGTCTGGTCGACGCCCTCGGCGATGAAGTCTGCCGGGTACTGCTCCCTGAAAGCCGCTTCGTTCTCGAACGGAAAGTGCCATTGCGCGAACGGCATCGACCCCGAGTCGAACCAGGCGTCGATGACCTCGGGCACGCGCCGCATCGTGCCGGCGCACGTGCCGCACTGCCAGGTGATCCGGTCGATGAACGGCTTGTGCGGGTCGAAGCCCTCGCCCAGCGGCTCGCCGCGCCGGCGCTCCAGCTCGGCGAAGCTGCCAATGGCCTCACGATGATTCGGGTCGGCGTCGCACTCCCAGATCGGGAGCGGCGTGCCCCAGTAGCGGTCCCGCGAAATCGCCCAGTCGATGTTGTTCTTCAACCACTCGCCGAACCGCCCCTCGCCCATTTCCGGCGGCGTCCAGCGCACCCGCGCGTTCCGCGCCAGCATCTGGTCGCGGAAGGCGGTGGTCCGCACGAACCACGACGTCCGGGCGTAGTACAGCAGCGGCGTCCCGCACCGCCAGCAGTGCGGATAGGCATGCTCGATCGTCCCGGCCTTCCAGAGCACCCCGCGCCGCTTCAGCTCCTCGATGATCTTCGGGTCGGCCGCCTTCACGAACATCCCGCCCACCACCGGCATCCCCACCGGGAACTCGCCGGCCGCGTTCACCGGCTGCAGGAACGCCAGTCCGTGGCGCTGGCCGGCCGCGTAGTCGTCGGCGCCGAACGCCGGCGCCATGTGCACGATCCCGCTGCCGTCGTCGGCCGAGACGAACGACTCGGCGACCACCACGCCGTGCCCGCCCGGCACGCCGTCGAGCGACGCCCAGTCGAGCGGCCGCTGATAGCGCCACCCGGCCAGCTCGCGGCCCGGGTACCGGCCGACGATCTCCCACCGGTCGGTGAAGTCGTCGCCCAGCACCGCGCCGGCCCGCGCCGCGGCCAGCAGCAGGGTGCCGGCATCGGCTCCTCGTGCGGCGGCCTGGCTGCCATCGTGCGAGTCCCGGGCGCGGAGCTCCACGTACTCGAGGTCAGGGTGCACCGCCAGCGCGACGTTCGAGACCAGCGTCCAGGGCGTGGTGGTCCAGACGAGGATCCGGCGCCGCGCGCCGGACGCGGCGGCACGCCCGGGCGTGTCGGTGAGCTCGAGCGCGACGAAGATCGACGGGTCGCGCACGTCCTCGTAGCCCTGCGCCACTTCGTGGCTGCTCAAGGAGGTGCCGCACCGCGCGCAGTACGGGAGGATCTTGTGTCCCTTGTACAGCAGGTCCTTCCCGTGGAGCGTCGCCAGCGCCCACCACACGCTCTCGATGTACTCGTTCGTGTAGGTGACGTACGGGTGCTCGTAGTCGAGCCAGTAGCCGATCCGCTCCGACAGGCGCTGCCAGTCGCCGCGGTAGGTCCAGACGCTCTCGCGGCAGCGGCGGTTGAACTCCTCGACGCCGATCTCCTCGATCAGCTGCTTGCCGCGCACCGGGCGGCCGGCGGCATCGACCGACTGCACGCCGCTCGCCTCACGCTCGCGCTGGAGCTCCTTCTCGACTTCGATCTCGACCGGCAGGCCGTGGGTGTCCCAGCCCGCCTTGCGCAGCACCCGGAAGCCCTGCATGGCCCGGTGGCGGCAGAACAGGTCCTTGAGGGTGCGCGAGAAGACGTGATGAATGCCGGGGCGCCCGTTGGCGGTGGGTGGGCCCTCGAAGAAGACGAACGACGGCGCGCCCTCGCGGGCCGCGAGCGTCCGCGCGAACAGCGCTTCCTCGCGCCAGCGCGCCAGGAGCTCCGTCTCGAGTTCGGTGGCCGGCCGCCCCGCGGGCAGGAGCCGGTACGTCGTGCCTGCTTCGATCGCCGTCACAGCCGCTCCAGCACCCCCGCCACGACTTCGGTGAGATGCGGCTCCGCGCGCCGCGCCACGGCGATGATCTGTTCGACGCTCGCCTCGGCCAGCGCATCGGGCAGGCACTGGTCGGTGATGATCGACACGCCCAACACCCGCATCCCGCCGTGCCGCGCGACGATCACCTCGGGCACCGTCGACATTCCCACCACATCCGCGCCCATCGCCCGGAGGAAGCGGTACTCGGCCCGCGTCTCCAGGTTGGGTCCGGTCACGGCGACGTACACGCCCTCCCGCAGGGTGATGCCCTTCTCGGCCGCCACGTGGCGCGCCAGGTCGCGCAGCCCCCGGTCGTACGGCTCGGACATGTCGGGGAAGCGCGGCCCCAGCGACTCGTCGTTCGGGCCGATCAGCGGATTGTCGCCGAGCAGGTTGATGTGGTCGGCGATCAGCATCAGGTCGCCGGCCGCCCAGAGCGGGTTCATGCCGCCGCAGGCGTTCGAGACGACCAGCGTCTCGGCGCCTAACGCCCGCAGCACCCGGACCGGGAACGTCACCTGCTGCAGCGAGTACCCCTCGTACCGGTGGAACCGCCCCTGCATCGCCACCACCGTCCGCCCGGCCAGCGTGCCGCACAGCAGCCGGCCGGCGTGCGACTCCACCGTCGACAGGGGAAAGCCCGGGATGTCCGAGTACTCGATCACCGCCCGCGCACGGATCCGCTCCGCCAGCCCGCCCAGCCCCGTGCCGAGGACGATCGCCGCGCTCGGCGTCTCCCCGAACCGGTGGCGGATGGCCTGCACCGCGGCGTTGATGCGCTCGGAGCGGTGGGCGTCCAATGCCGCACCGCCAACCGGGGTCGCCCGGTGGGTGAGCGTGTCCTGCAGCTGCGCGTTGCTCATTCCTTCATCAGCGAACTGAGCCAGGCCGGGGTCGGCGACGCCCCACTGGTGCGCGGCGCGCCCTCGCCACCGTTGGACGAGCCGCTGCTCTGTGACGCCGGCGGCGGTGCGCTCTCGGCGGCCTCGATCTCCGCCAGCTGGCGCTCCACCAGCACCCGGAGCTGGGCGAGGAAGGTGCGACGCACCCGCCCCAGCTGCAGCACCTCGTCCTCAAGCCGCCGGATCTCGGTGCGGGTGGCCTCCATCAGCCGCTCGGCCTCGGCACGGGCCTCGCGGAGGATCAGCTGCGCCTCGCGCTCCGCCTGCTCGCGGATTTCGGCCCGCAGCTGCTGCGCCGAGATCAGCGCGTCGTTGAGCGCCTTGTCGCGCTCGCGGAAGGCCCGGAGCTGCTCGTGAAAGCCCTTGGCCTTCGACTCCAGGTCCTGGTTCACCTTCGTCAGGCGCTCCAGCTCGTCGGCCACCTGGTCGCGAAACTGGTCCACGCGCGTCTTGTCGTAGCCGCGCAGCGCGCTCCCGAACTCGTAGCGCCGGACGTCCAGCGGGGTCAGATGAAAGGATTCGTCGATCATGACGGTCTCGCTCCGTACAGGACGGTTCCCAGGCGGACGTACGTCGCGCCCTCTTCCACCGCGATCTCGTAGTCGTTCGACATCCCCATCGACAACTCGGTCGCGGGATGCCCGGCGTCGCGCAGGATGTCGCGCCCCTCGCGCGCTCCCGCAAACGTCGCCCGCAGCGCCCGCTCATCGGCATCGAGCGGGGCCATCGTCATGACGCCCCGCACCCGCAAACCGTCAAGTCCTTTCAGCCGCGCCGCCTCCGCGGGCAGCCCGGCCAGCTCGTATCCGCCCTTCGTCTCTTCGCCGGACGCGTTCACCTGCACCAGCACGTCCATGGGGCCGCCGGGTTCCCGCCCGCCCGCCCTTCCCGCCCCCGGAGCGCCGGCCGCCCACTCGTGCACCGCATCCGCCAGCCGGGCGCTGTCCAGCGAGTGCATCAGCGCGAACCGTCCCAGCGATTTCACCTTGTTGCGCTGCAGGTGACCGATCAGGTGCCAGCGCACCGGGACGCTCACCTGCTCCATCTTTCGAGTCGCTTCCTGGACCTTGTTCTCTCCCACGTCGCGGATCCCCGCATCCCAGGCGGCCTGCACCGCGTCCGGGCCATGCATCTTCGTCACCGCGACGATCACCACCGACTGACCCCGGCCGCCCCGCCGAACCGCTTCGTCGACTCGCTGCCGGGCCTCACGGACCCGATCCGCCAAGTCCTGAAATGGCATAACACGCAAAATTACTTGGGGTTACACTCCGAATCAAGCGCCGCCTTCAACCGGCCGGGCTGTGCCCCCGGCCCGGGGTGCAGCCGGCACCGCAGATAGAGCAGCATTCCCTGCGTAGTGAGATCCGTGCGTGGCCCGACAGACGCGTCGCGCCAGGCGACAGGCCAGTAGAGCGGCGGCGGCGGCGCGCCCGAGTCGGGCGCCGCGACCAGCACCAGTCCGCGCTCCACCCAGCGGCCGCTCGCGGTCAGCACCGACGCCTCGGACTTGACCGCGGTGACCGAGACCGCCACCGGCCTCCCCAGGCGCGCCGCCGAATTCGCGAGCGCCATCACCGCGCGCTCCGCCGGGGTCGCATCGGGCGGCGCCGCGATCAGCCGGTACCGGCGGGCCAGCTCGTCGCGGTACCAGCTCGCCCCCAGCAGCGGGATGGTGACGACGGTGACGTCGCGTCGGAGGCCGCGTACCTGCTGCGCGTACCAGAGCGGGTAAGTGTCGTTGTCGCCGGCGACGAACAGGACGGCCGCCGGTGGCGCCGACCGGAGGATGCCCTCGGCGAGGACATGGGGTAGCGACGCGTCGGGCTCGCGCCGGCGGTCCATGACGCGCCAGTTCAGCGCTGCCGGCGCGAGCGAGATCGCGAGCGCCGCGGCGACCGCGCCGGCACCGTGCCGCACCCCTTCCGGCCGCCAGGTGACGAGGCGAACGGCGCCGATGCCGGCCCACAGCCCCCAGCACCAGAACGCCAGCCCGAAGAAGTAGTCGCGCTCCCGCGCCTCGTGAGGCGCGGCATCGGGCAACAGGCCATACCCGATGGACGGCCCGGCCTTGAGGTTGAGGTAGAGGAGCACGCCGGCCGACGCCGACAGCGCGAGCAGGCTCAGCGCCCGCCAGCTCCGCCGGTCGAGGCGCCGGTGGGTGAGGCATCCAAGCAGGCCGAGCATCGCGAAGGCGGCGGTGACACCGGTCCGCGCGGCGCTGAAGGGCGGCTCCGGGGCGAGGCCGAGCGCCGCCTGCCAGTCGGCATACTGGAACAGGTTGCCGGCCTGCAGCCACAGCGGTGCCTGACGAGGCCAGAGGGGAGCCAGGTCGTACTGCCGCCGCGCGACCACGGCCAGCAGCCGGGCCATGGAATCCGGATTCCCCTGGTTGATCGCGGGATCGTGGCGGGCACGGAGCAGCAGCACCGCCACGACGGAGACGCCAAGGAGCACCGCCCCGGCGACGCCGATGGCGACGCGCGTGCGCCGCCGCGACAGGGCCGTCGCGATCAGCAGCGCGGCGCCGGCCACCAGGGGCGCCGGCCGCAGGGTGCCCAGACCCATCACGGTCAGGAACGCGCCGGACAGAACGGCGATCGTCCGGCGATCGGGGCGGCGATCGGGCGCCGTGCCGGCCAGCGCGATCGCGGCCGGAGCCGCGACCAGCCCGCTCAGGTGCAGCGGCACCGAGAGCGCGAAGAGATAGGCAATCAGCGCCACGCGACGTCCGCCGGGCCGCTCGGCCGCGGCGATCGCGCCGGTTGGGCCGGCCATGCCGGCGGGCCAACCGCACCGGTCCGCGGTCCAGAGCGTGATCACCGCGAGCAGCAGCGCCGGCGCGTAGACCTCGGTCTCGGTCGCGCTCGACCAGACCGTCGTCAGGCAGCCGGCGCACAGCGCGGCGGCGAGCCCCATGAGCGGCCGCCCCGTCCACCGCGCCACCAGCCCCGCGCCGAGCGCGCCGGCGGCAGCCGTGCAGACGGCCGAGAACAGGTTGGTGGCGGCGGCGGTCGGCAGGAGCGGGAGCGCCAGCGACCACGCGCGCAGCAGCAGGACGTAGAGCGGGGTGCCGGGCGGATGGGGAATGCCGAGCGTGCGCGCCGCGGCGATGAACTCGCCGGCGTCCCAGAAGGTGACGTCGGGCGCGAGCGTGGCGAGGTAGAGGACCAGCAGCGCCACGCCGGCGGTGAGCGGGATGGCGGCCCGCGCCGCCGGTGCCGGCGCCCGGTCACCGGCGACGACCGGAGAAGGGAGCGCGGGTCCCTGCGACGACGGCGGGACTCGGCGCTCCCGTCGGCGCTACGCCGGCGCCGGTTCCGCGCCGCCCAGCAGGGGCGGGGTGGAGCGGCGCGGCTCGGCGGCGGGCACGGCGCCCGGCGCGGCCGGGAGGGCCGCCGGCGGCGCGGACGGCGACCGCTCGGGGAGCTTCTCGCCGGTGGCCAGCAGCAGCAGCTCGTCGCGCGACAGCGTCTCGCGCTCGAGCAGAGCGGCGGCGATCGCGTGGAGCAGCGGGGTGTGCTCCTCCAGCGTCTGCCGGGCGCGCGCGTACGCGGCGCTGATCACCCGGGTCACTTCGGCGTCCACCAGCTGGGCGGTTTTCTCCGAGACCTCGCGGCGATGCTGGAGTTCGCGTCCCAGGAAGAGCTCCTGCTCGTTGTCTCCCACCAGGACCGGGCCGATGCTGTCCGAGAGCCCCCACTGCGAGACGTAGCGCCGGGCGATGCTGGTGGCCTTCTGGATGTCGCTGGCGGCGCCGGTGGTGACGCGCTGGTAGCCGAAGATCAGCTCCTCGGCCACGCGGCCGCCGTACGACATGACGAGCGCCGCCTCGATCTGCTCGCGGGTGACCGAGACCCGGTCGTCCTCGGGCAGGGTGAAGGCGATGCCGAGCGAGCGGCCGCGCGGCACGATCGTCACCTTGTGGAGCGGGTCGTTCCCCTTGACCTTGAGCGCGCAGACCGCGTGTCCCGCTTCGTGATAGGCGGTGAGGCGCCGCTCCTCGTCCTTCATGACCATCGACTTGCGTTCGGCGCCTAACATCACCTTGTCCTTGGCGTCCTCCAGGTCCACCATGTAGACCTTGTCGTGGCCGCGGCGCGCCGCCAGCAGCGCCCCCTCGTTCACCAGGTTGGCGAGGTCGGCGCCGGCCATGCCGGGCGTCCCCCGCGCCAGCGTGGTCACATCGACATCGTCCGCCACCGGCTTGTTGCGCAGGTGGACCTTGAGGATGCCATCGCGCCCGCGCAGGTCCGGCGCGTCGACCACGATCTGCCGGTCGAACCGCCCCGGGCGGAGCAGCGCCGGATCGAGGACGTCGGGCCGGTTGGTCGCGGCGATCAGGATCACGCCCTCGTTCGACTCGAAGCCGTCCATCTCCACCAGCAGCTGGTTCAGCGTCTGTTCGCGCTCATCGTGCCCGCCGCCTAATCCCGCCCCGCGATGCCGGCCCACGGCATCGATCTCATCGATGAAGATGATGCAGGGCGCGTGCGCCTTCCCCTGCTCGAACAGGTCGCGCACCCGGCTGGCGCCGACGCCGACGAACATCTCGACGAAGTCGGACCCCGACATCGAGAAGAACGGCCGGTTCGCTTCGCCGGCCACCGCCCTGGCCAGCAGCGTCTTGCCGGTGCCCGGCGGCCCCACCAGCAGCGCGCCCTTCGGCAGGCGCCCGCCCAGCTTGGTGAACTTCTGCGGGTCCTTCAGGAACTCGATGATCTCCTGGAGCTCGACCTTGGCCTCGTCCGCGCCCGCCACATCGGCGAACGTCACCTTCGGCGTGTCGCCGGTGAGCAGCTTCGCCTTCGACTTCCCGAACGAGAACGCCTTGGCGCCGCCGGCCTGCATCTGCCGCAGCAGGAAGAGCCAGAGTCCGATGATGAAGACGTACGGGAGCAGGTTGATCAGCATCGCCGCGATCGGCGTCTTCGCGTCCTCGGCCTGGATCAGCACGTTGTGCGAGCGCAGCCGCTCGATGTCGAACGCCGAATTGTCGATCGGCAGCCGGGACGTGAACTTCTTCACGTCCCGCCCCTCCACCGAAACGCGCTGCTTGAACTCGCCCTGGATGGTGCGCCCCGCCTGGATCGTGACCTTGCCGATGTTGTCCCGCGACAACTCGGCGTCGTACTGCGAGTACGAAATCGTCGGCGACGGCTCGTTCCGGGCGCTCGACAGCTGGATGAACGCCACCGGGATGAGGATCACCAGGATCCAGAAGGACAGCGTCTTCGAGACCTTGCCCCAGCCCGATTTCCGGTTGTTGTTGCCGCCCGTGGGCGGTATGGGTGTCGGTGACATTTACTGCAAGCTCGCGATATAGGGCAAATGCCTGAAGTTCTCGGCGTGATCCAGTCCATACCCCACGAGGAACTCGTTGGGTGCCTCAAAGCCGACGAACCGGATGGGATGACGCAATTCGCCGGCGACGTTCTTGTGCAGCAGGGCGCAGATGGCGAGCGACCGGGGCGCCCGCTCCTGCAGCAGCGCCATCAGCTTGTTCAGCGTCCGTCCGGTGTCGACAATGTCCTCCACCAGCAGGATGTGCTTCCCCTCGAGCACCGTCTCCGGGTCGTAGAGCAGTCGCACGTTGCCGCTCGAGACCATGTTCTCCCCGTAGCTGGCCGCCACCAGGAAGTCCACCTGCAGCGGCCGGTGGATGGTCCGCACCAGGTCGCTCAGGAAGATGAAGCTCCCCTTGAGCAGCCCGAGCACCAGCAGGTCGCCCTCGGGATACGCGGCCGTGATGTCGTGACCCAGCTCGCGCACACGCGCGGCGATCGCCTCGGGGCTGAACGCCACGTGACGCACTACCCGCCCCTGCAACCGAGGATCAGCCGTCGCCGCGCTCACAGCTGCACCGTACCCCTCCCGGTCCACCCGATCGGTCGGTCGCCGCGTCGCTGCGGCACACCCCGGGAACCCAGACAATCTCATCCCCGGCCAGCACCACCGGCCATCCGGCGCGATCGGGACCCACGATCCGCCGGTCGGCGAAATATCGCTTCACGCGGCGCGGCGCGCTCGCCCCGGCACCCCGCACCCGGTCCCCGGCCCGCCACGCCCGAACCCTCAGCGCCCTGCCCCGCGGCAACTCGGCGCTCCACAGATCACCATCATGCGGCCCGCCACCGGCCGGCCCGCGAGCCACTGTCCGCGCCGACTCCCCCACCCGGAACGTCCACCCGTCCAGTCGCAGCCCATCGGCCAGCGGACGCCCACCCTCCGACGCATCGCCCAATCCGGCCGTCAGCGAACCGGTGGTCGGCGCTTCGCTGCCGTCCTCTCCCGCGCCCGCCGCCCGCCGTCGTAGCACGAATTCCGATCGCCGCCTGACCACTTCATACCCGCCGGAGAGCTGAATCCTCGCGCCGGTCCGGGAGGCGATCGTGAAGTCCGACAGCCGTCGCGTTCCGCGGCGGTCGAGGGTGACCCCAACACCGGCGACGAGCGCCGGCCAGAGCACCGCGAGCCCCTCCGGATCATACCCGGCCAGCGCGCTCGAATCAATCCGGAGCGAGCCCGGTTTCTCGATCCGTGCGCCGAGCGAGGCGGCCGCCACGTCGACGGACACGCGCCACTCCGCCGCGGCCCGCGAGAGGGCGAGCAGCTCGTCCCCGAACCCGGGACGCACCCGGGCGATGGCGGGGAGGAGATCCAGCCTCAACCGGTTGCGCAGGTGTGCCCGCGAGGCGTTGCTCGGATCGGTGAGGTACCTGAGTCGTCGGGCCGCTGCGCAGCGCGCCAGATCGGAACGCGGAAAAGCGAGCAGCGGACGGACCACGTCCTGCGCGGCGTACAGACCGGCCAGCCCACGGGCTCCGGCATCCCTCAGGATCCGGATCGCGACCGTCTCCACCTGGTCATCGCGGGAGTGTGCGGTGACCAGCACCGCATCCCGCTCCGCCGCGACGCGCCGCAGGAAGGCGAGCCGGGCCGAGCGCCACTGCGCTTCGGTGCGGAGGGCGCCGGTCGCACGCCCGGTCTCGCAGGGTATGCCGAGTGCGGTGGCGCGGGCGCGGACGAGCGCGACGGCCAGGGTGGCGTGTCTTCCGGTGCCGTGATCGAAGGTGGCCACCGCCGCGATCAGCGTTGGACAGGCGCGGGCGGCCGCATCGAGCAGCACCATCGAGTCGAGGCCGCCGGACACGGCGAGCACCGCGCGCCGGTGCGGCGCGAGCGCGCGCGATACCGCGTCGAGGATGTCGGCGTCGACCGTGCCTGGTGGCATGTAATGAAAGATAACGGGTCGGGGAGCCGGCCCCCGGGCTCTCGCCGAGGGCGAAACCTTCCCGGGCGAGGTGGCGGCCGCTAGATTGGCCGGTACGAACCGCAACGGAGACGCGTGGCGTGGAAACTCATGGAACGTTCGGACTGATTTGGGCCGCCCTCGGACTCACTTCGTTCTTCATCGCCCTGACCTGGGTCAACATGCTGCTCGGCATGTTCCTCACGCCGCTCTTCCTCATTCCGCAGACGTGGCTGCTGGAGCGGTTCGGGATCGGGAAGAAGAAGGACGCGTAGCGACACCGCGCCATGCACCATATCGTACTGGGACGAGGGTCAGGCACCTTCGTCCCTTCGTCTTTTCCGGGAGCGTAATATGGGCATGATACTCCTGTTGATCGTTGCGGCCGTGATCGTCTTCTGGTTCATCAGCGCCTACAACGGCCTGATCAGTCTCAAGAACCAGACGACGAACGCCTGGAAGCAGATCGACGTGCAGCTCAAGCGGCGTCACGATCTGATTCCAAACCTGGTCAACACGGTGAAGGGCGCGATGAACTTCGAGCGCGAAACGCTCGAGGCGGTGATCTCGGCGCGGAACAAGGCGATCACGGCCGGCGGCTCGGGCAGCGTCGCCCAGACGGCGGCCGCCGAGGGCGTGCTGAGCGGCGCCCTGTCCAGGCTGCTCGCGGTGGTGGAAGCCTATCCGGACCTCAAGGCGACGGGCAACGTGGCGCAGCTGCAGGAAGAGCTCACCAGCACCGAGAACAAGATCTCGTTCGCCCGCCAGCTGTATAACGACACGGCGACGCTGTACAACACCAGGCAGCAGCAGTTCCCGAACAGCCTGGTGGCGGGAATGGCCCAGGCGCACGCCGCCGAGCTGTGGGAGATCACCGACGCCGGGGAGCGCGCGGTGCCGACCGTGGATCTGAGTTTCGGCGCCGGAAAGAAGTGAACTGCGTATTGCGTACTGAGTACTGAGTATCGTTCAGTGCGAGCGCGGATCACGGTGCGCACCGCAACTGTCCACCGCACTGAAAAGATACTCAGTACGCCGTACTCAGTACTCAGTAGCCCCAATGCCTGACGAGCCCATCAACCTCTTCGCGCAACAGGAAGCCAACCGGCGGAAGTCGCGCTGGCTGGTGGTGGGTTTCATCGCGTTCTTCGCGTGGCTGGGCTTCGGCGGCGACTGGATCGCGTACCAGATGACGCTCACCGCCCCGGCGAACCACTACCATCATCTCTTCCCGTGGTTCGGGCTGGTGCTGAGCGGGGTGGCCGGTGGGATCGCGACCTACGCGTGGAAGACCGGGCCCGACAAGGTGATCTGGGCCAGCGGCGCCTGGGAGCTGCTCGAACCGGTGGGCCCGGAGCAGACGCAGCTCGTGAACGTGGTCGAGGAGATGAGCGTCGCGTCCGGGCTCCCCCGGCCCCGGATCTTCCTCGTCGACGACCCCGATCCCAACGCCTTCGCCACCGGGCGTGACCCCCAGACGGCGCGGATCGCGGTGACCACCGGGCTGCTCGGCGCCCTCAGCCGTGACGAGCTCCAGGCGGTGATCGCGCACGAGATGGGTCACGTGAAGAACCTCGACGTGCAGCTGATGACCTTCCTGGCCGCGCTGGTCGGCGCGGTCGCGCTCATCTCCGACGGGCTGGGCCGGATTCTGCGCGGCGGATTTCGCATCGGCGGCGGGCGCGGCGGCGGAGGCCGGAGCAAGGGCGGGCCGGGCGCGGTGGTGCTGGTGGTGCTGGTGGTGTGGCTCATCTCGTGGCTGCTGGCGCCGCTCATCTGCCGAGTGATGGCGATGGGAGTGAGCCGGAAACGCGAATACCTCGCCGATGCGATGGGGGCGCAGTTCACCCGGAATCCCATGGCCCTGGCGAGCGCGCTGGAGAAGATCGAGCGGGCCGACGCTCCGACGAAGTCGATCAAGCAGGGGTGCGCGCACCTGTGCATCGCCGATCCGATGGGGCGGTCGTTGAGCAACAAGGAAGGATTCTTCGCCGACCTGTTCGGGACGCATCCGCCCATGGCGCTGCGGGTGGCCCGGCTGAAGGCGATGGGGTACCAGGAGATGAAGAAGAGCGGGACGTTCGTGGCGCCGGCCGGCGCCTGACGAGTCCGGCGGCACCGCCGCGGAGAGCGCACATGGCGAAGGGCACGGTGTTGATGCTGGTGGGTCCCGAGTACGAGGACCTCGAGGTCTGGTATCCCAAACTCCGGCTGGAGGAGGCGGGGTACGCGGTGCCGGTCGCCGGACTCGGCGAAGCGTCGTACCGCGGCAAGCACGGCTATCCCTGCCCGGTGGACGGGCACGTGCGCGACTACGCCCCCGATACCCTGGACGGGGTCATCGCGCCCGGCGGCTGGGCGCCGGACAAGATCCGGCGTGACCCGCATGCCTTACGATTGGTGCGCGCGGTACACGAGGCCGGCGGCCTGATCGGGACGATCTGTCACGGGCCGTGGATCCTGATCTCGGCCGGGATCGTGAAGGGCCGGCGCCTGACGTCGACGGTGGGGATCCGCGACGACCTGGTGAACGCCGGCGCGATCTGGGTGGATGAGCCGGTGGTGGTGGACGGGAACATCGTGAGCTCGCGCGTCCCGAAGGACCTGCCGGCCTTCGGCGCGGCGCTGCTCGAGCGGCTCGCGGCCGGCGCGCCGCGGGCGCGACCGGCCGCGGCCGCGCGCGGGTAGCCGCCCGGATGCGGCGCGGGACGCCGGTTCCCGGCGCCCCGCCCCTTTGTGCCTTACGCCAGCGGCGGCATCTCCTGTCCTCCGCGGCCGCGCCCTCCCCGGTCCCGCTCCTTTCCGCCCCACTTTCCGCCGAGCGTCTGCTCGAGGATGAGGCGCGCCAGGTCGGGCGCATCGGCTCGGGCGCCGAGGTCGGCGAGCCGTCCGGCCGCGAGCGTTTCGCCCGAGTCGTTGCCGACCCGGGAACCGGCGGCCATGCCGCCCGCCCCCGCCCCACCGGCCCCGCTCCCACCACCCGACTTGCCGCCTGACGAGCCGCCCTTCTTCCGCGCCGGCGGCCGGGCCGCGCCGTGGAACTGCTCGGCCTCGGTGCTCCCGGCCAGCGCGCCGGTGCTGGCCTGCCCCTGGGTAATGACGCTGAGCACCTCGTCGAAATAGCCGGTGCCCGCCTCACGCTGGTGCTTGGTGGCGGTGTAGCCGTCGGCCTCGCGCGCGAACTCGCGATCCTGCACCCGCACGTAGGCCGGCATCCCTTCCGACTTGTAGGCGTGCGCCAGCTCGAAAGTGTTCAGGTTGATCAGGTGCCAGCCGGCGAGGGTGATGAACTGGAACTTGTAGCCCATCGCCGCCAGCTCCTTCTGGAACGTCGCGATCGTCGCGGCGTCGAGCTTCGCCGACCAGTTGAAGCTGGGGCTGCAGTTGTAGGCGAGCATCTTCCCCGGGAACTTCGCGTGGATCCCCTCGGCGAAGCGCCGCGCTTCGGCGAGGTCGGGAGTCCCCGTCTCGCACCAGATGAGGTCGGCGTACGGCGCGTAGGCCAGCCCGCGCGCGATCGCGCTGTCGATGCCGCCGGTGACCCGGAAGTACCCCTCGGTGGTCCGCTCGCCGGCGACGAACGGCCGGTCGCGCTCGTCGACGTCGCTGGTGAGCAGCGTCGCGGCCAGCGCGTCGGTGCGGGCGACGATCAGCGTCGGGATCCCGAGCACATCGGCGGCCAGGCGCGCGGCGGCCAGCGTCCGCACGAACTGGGCGGTGGGGACGAGCACCTTGCCCCCCAGGTGCCCGCACTTCTTCTCCGACGCGAGCTGGTCCTCGAAGTGCACGCCGGCCGCCCCCGACTCGATCAGCGACTTGGTCAGCTCGAAGGCGTGCAGCGGCCCGCCGACGCCGGCGGCGGCGGCGGCGACGATCGGCGCCAGCCAGTGGCGGGGCTCGCCGCCGTCACCGGTTCCGCCGGCCGCCCAGGCTTCGGCCCACTCCACCTGGTCGGCGCGCATCAGCGCGTTGTTCAGGCGCCTCACGAGCGTCGGGACGCTGTTCACCGGGTAGAGACTCTGGTCCGGATAGGTCTGGGCCGCGACGTTGCCGTCGGCGGCCACCTGCCAGCCGCTGAGGTAGATCGCCTGGAGCCCCGCCTTCACCATCTGCACCGCCTGCGCGCCGGTGAGGGCGCCGAAGGTGTGCACGAACGGCTCGGAGGCGAGCAGTTGCCAGAGTCGCTCGGCGCCCAGCCGGGCCACGGTGTGCTCCACCCGCACGGAGCCGCGCAGCCGCACCACGTCCTCAGCCGAGTAGTCGCGGCGGATCCCCTGCCACCGGGGATTGAACGCCCACGCCTGCTTCAACTCCTCCACCTGCCGGTCGGAGGTCACACGATCCATGGCCTGGCTCCTCTGTCGGTGCGATGCGGGTTGGGTTGATGCGAGAACCACGAGGTGGCGATACCCCGGAATGGTGAGGAAGTCCGGGAAGCGTTCGGCGAGCACCAGGTCGTCGAGCAGGGAGGCCGCCTCACGATAGCGCGACGGCTCGGCGCCCCGCTCGCGCTCGAGCGCGGCGAGCTCCTCCTCGCGCATCGAGCGGTAGAGACCGGGTGACAGGTACGGGCCGCTCGCGAGGCGGGCGTGGTGGCGGATCCACTGCCAGAGCTGCGACCGGCTGATCTCGGCCGTGGCGGCGTCTTCCATGAGGTTGTGAATCGCCACGGCGCCGATCCCGCGCAGCCAGCTCTCGATGTACTGGAGGGCGACCCCGATGTTCGTGCGGACGCCGGCTTCGCTGATCTCGCCGCCGGCGATCGTGAAGTCGATGAGCTCGGCGGCGGTCACGCGGAGGTCTTCGCGCAGCCGGCTCTTCTGGTGCGGACGGCTCGCGAGCACCTGGTCGAACACCGCCCGGGCCACCGGCACGAGGTCGGGGTGCGCCACCCAGGTGCCGTCGAACCCGTCGCCCGCCTCGCGGACCTTGTCCTCGCGCACCTTCGTCAGCGCGCGCTCGTTGACCACCTTGTCGCGGCGGCTGGGTATGAACGCCGCCATCCCGCCGATGGCGTGCGCCCCGCGCCGGTGGCAGGTCTGCACGAGCAGCTGCGCGTAGGCGCGCATGAACGGCACGGCCATGCTGACCTGCGCGCGGTCGGGCAGCAGCGACCCCGGACGGGCGCCGAACTTCTTGATGATCGAGAAGATGTAGTCCCAGCGGCCGGCGTTGAGTCCGGCGGCGTGTTCGCGCAGCTCGTAGAGGATCTCCTCCATCTCGAACGCGGCGAGGATCGTTTCGATCAGCACCGTCGCCCGGATCGTGCCGCGCGGCAGGCCGAGCAGCGTCTGGGCGGCGACGAACACGTCGTTCCAGAGGCGGGCTTCGAGGTGGCCCTCGAGCTTGGGCAGGTAGAAGTACGGTCCCGACCCGCGTTTCTGGAGCTCACGCGCGTTGTGGAAGAAGTAGAGGCCGAAGTCGAAGAGACTGGCCGAGACCGGCAGGCCGTCCACCAGGACGTGGTCTTCGGTGAGGTGCCAGCCGCGCGGCCGCACCACGAGCGTGGCCAGCTCCGCGCCCAGCGCGTAGCGCTTCCCGTCAGGCGCCTGGAACTCGAGCGTGCGGCGCACGGCGTCCATGCAGTTCGCCTGCCCCTCGACGACGTTCTCCCAGGTGGGCGAGTTCGCGTCCTCGAAGTCGGCCATGAACACGTTCGCCCCGGAATTGAGCGCGTTGATCATCATCTTGCGCTCCACCGGGCCGGTGATCTCGACGCGCCGGTTGTCCAGGTCGCGCGGCGCCGGCGCCACCCGCCACTCGGCCTCGCGCATCCACGCGGTGTCGCCGCGAAACTCCGGGTTGGTTCCGGCGTCGAGCGCCACCTTCCGCTCCCGGCGGGCACGCAGCAACGCCTCGCGCTGCCCGTTGAACTCGCGGTGCAGACGCGCGACGAACCGCAGCGCGTCCGGCGCGAGCACGCGCTCCAGACCCGGCGTGGTGGGACCCAGCATTTCGACGCCGTCGAAGGACAGTGGGGGCATCACGGGCTCCGGAGACGAAGCTGGACTTCGAGACGAATCTCACCCGCGCGCCGGCCGACGTGCACGCCGCCCGCCAAGGCAAGGTAAGAGAATCCGGACGGAAATGCAGACCAATGTTGGCCGGATTCGTTGCGCAGTGATAGCGAGACCCGTGCCACCGGGCGCCGGCGTGCACCGCCGGGCCCGTTCGGAGCACCCGAGGCGCCGCCCACGGGCAGCCCGGCGGGACACTCCTGCCGCCTGCCGGGCGATCTCGACCCGGTCTGAGGCAGTCGCGACAGATGACTCGACGCCGCGACTTACCGTAAACCGGCAGCCCCTGTGATTCCGCTCACGCGGATTGTGCGACCAAGGCACGTCCTAAATGTCTCGGCGTCAACAACCTGCGTGCCCGCTTGTTGTGGCACTCCGACAGTTACTGTCGCGGTGTCTGTGCCGGTTCCAGGCTGGCCCGGATCATGCATTCTGTCTCAACTCAGAAGGCACGAGAGTCCGTCGTCAAGAAACGAGGCAGTCGATCCGACATTAGAAGTCAGAGCGCAGGTGCCCTTCCGTTGTCGGTCCATGTGCCGGCAAGGATCGGTCTGCGAAAGCCGGGAGAAGAGGATGCCGAACATCGCCGTCGGTTTCGCGCTTGGCATGCTGATCGGAGTCGCGCTCGCGACGGCGTTGTTCACGCTGGTGCAAATCGATTCGCGTCTGTTACGCCCCGCACCACTGCGCGCGCACGGCGAGAATCATCATCGCAGGATCCAGAACCGCCGCGCGCGGGAGGCCTCATGGAGATGATTGAAATGTTCGAGGACGTGCTCGAGGACTGCGCGCCGGAGGGCATCGCGACGCCGCCGATGTCCGAGCGTCTGCAGATGTTCGCGCCACTGGCGTTCGCCGGGCAGGTCGTCGCCATGACCGAGAACGTGATTGGCCGCGACCGGCTGGTGGCCGAGCGCCGCGAACTGACCCGGACCAACCGGATCGTCGAGTTCATTCGCAGCATTTGACGAAGGCCGCGTGAACGGGCTACGTCCCGTTCGCGCACACCGCAAACGCCCCGATGCGCCTGCGCGCGTCGGGGCGTTCGCCATCCGGGAGCCTGACGCGTTGCGTCGTCAGGCGCGTCGCAGCATCAGCACCGCGCCCATCGTGCGATACGCCTCACGCCGTGAGGCTGAGGCGCGCCGCAGCAGGCGCCAGAGCCAGCCGAGCGGCATCTCGCGCCGCAGCCGGTGCGCCTCCTCGAACAGGGAGCGGAATTCGACCAGCTTCCACCCGTTCGGCTCGAAGAACGCGGCTCCGTCCGCGGGAGCGAACTTCATCTCGGCAGTGCCCTGCAGGCTGGTCCCCCACATGCGGGTGAGGAGCTGCATCAGCAGGGGTGAGGCGAGATCGGCGCACCAGAACTTGAAGGTGGGCTGCGCCCGAAAATCGCGGGCGAGGGCCGAGACCTCGTCTTCGGTGAAGTAGAGGAGCACGCCCTCGGTCACCACCAGGACGCACCGCGACTCCACCCCGATGCGGGCGATCAGCGCCCGCCGCGCCGGCAGGTCGGTGAGATCGGCGGGTTCCCATTCGACCTGACACGATGCCGTCTCCTTCCCCAGGATCGATCGCTTGTACTCGAGCACATCCGGGAAGTCGACGTCCACCCACCGGAGGTCGGCGGGCAGTCGGAGGCGATAGGGGCGGGCGTCGAGGCCGGCGCCCAGGTTGAGTACCGTGTCGACCTGGTGGTCGGCGACGACGCGGACGATGAGCTCATCGAACAGGACCGTCCGCACGATCATGGCCCAGGCGCTGGCCCTGCCGCGCGGCACCGAGCGGACGATTTCCTTCCCGCGCTCGCCGGCGAGCTCCGGCGCCCACGGATCGCGGAAGAGCGCATCGGCGCGGACGGTTTCCATCGCGCGGTAGATCGCGACCCAGCGCGCGGTGTCGGAGACGTGGGAGATGGGCATGGGGCGCAAAGGTGCACGCCGGGCTGACGCGGCGGAATGGCGGGCGGCCCGCCCGGTCCGCCGGCGGCCGGCCGCCGGCGAGGGTGCGGTCCGCCTTACGACTGCGCCGGCGCGCCGGTGGGCGCGCCCAGCCGGCGCACCGGCTCCGCGGCCTCGGCGTGCAGCGCATCGCTGGCCCTGGCCAGCAGCTGGTCGAGCGTGTAGGCGCTGGGCGGTTCGAGCCGGGCCGTCCCGAGCGCGAGCGTGATGGCCGGCAGCTGCGCGCGCTGCTGACGCCGGTTGTGGTCCTTCAGTTGCTGGTCGAGGCGGCTGGTGACGAGTTCGAGTCCGTCGCGCGCGACGTCGACGAGCATGACCGCGAACTCATCGTGGCTCAGCCGGGCAATCACGTCCGCCTCGCGCACGGCGCCGCGCAGGATCCGGCCCAGCGCGCCGAGGCGCCGGTCGGCGTCCTTGTCGCGGAGTCCGGCGCGCTCGGGCGACGGTCCCAGTCCCTCGACCCGGGCCACGAGCAGCCAGATGCCTTCGCTGCGGCTGACCGCCTTCACCAGCCGGTCGGCAAAGAGGAAGAACCCGTTTCGGTTCAGGAGGCCGCTCGCCTCGTCGCGCAACCGGGAGTGGAGCACCTCGGAGAGGAGGCGCCACCGGTCGGTGGCGTAACGAATGCTCCGGCGCAGCAGAATGCCGTCGAACTCGGTCTTGACCAGGTAGTCCTGGGCGCCGTTGGTGAGCGCCTGCACGGGCCAGTGGGTGTCACCCGGCTCGGTCAAGACGATGATCGGCAGCTCGGCTTCGGTGGCGCGCACGCGCACGAAGGTGTCCGCGGGGTGGCTGTCGTGCAGCGTCAGGTCGACGATCAGCAGGTCCGAGGCGACGTGACGCAGGTGATTGAGACCGGCGCCCAGCGTCTCGGCGATAGTCAGGTCGACGCGTGGGTCGAGCGGCCCGGCCCGCGCGGAATTGGACAGCATCTCCCCGATGCGGGCGGCCAGTGCCTCGTCCTCCTCGATCAGCAGCACGCGGAGCATGATTCAGTCTGTCCCGGAGAGGGTGATGAGGCAAGCACCCCGGACAGTTCCGCGCGTGAGCGCACTCTCACCGGCCTCAAGACCGGCAGTCCCCGGCCGAAACTACCAGGTGAAGTCAGGCGACACTCATCGCTGCGGACGCAATGGCCAACGGACCCGGGGATTCAGCACACGACGAGCCGGGTACGGCGCCTCGAATCAGGCGCCCGTACCGGATCGATACGCGCGCCACACAAGGCGAGGTGACGACCATCAAGGGCGCCACCTTCGACGCCGTGGCGCGCGCGCTGAGCATCATCGCCGGGGTGCGAGCCGACGATCCGCGGATCCGGGGCTGGATCCACCACAACGACGAGCGCGTCCCGCTGGCCCTGCTGAGCGACCGGCTGGCGCCGGTGTTGGCGGCGTCGCCGGAGTACACCCTGCTGTTGTACGCGCGCGCGCAGCGCGATGCCCAGCGCGATGAGGTGGCCTGGAATCCGCTCTTCGATCGCCTGGCGCAGATGGGTGTCTGGCCCCTTGAGAGCGGCACGATCGTTCTCGCCGGTCAGTCGCAGTCCGTGGCGCCCCGGAGTCCCGAGGAGCTGCTGGAGCCGGTGCTGCGCTGGCTCGCCGACCTGGACGACCCCGCCCTGACTCGTGAGGTGCGCGAGGGGTTCAGCGCTCCGCAGCTCCGGGCACTGCCCCGGCGCCGGGCCGGTGCGACCGCACTCGTGCCTGACGAGCCCGCCGCGGCCGCGGTCGTCGCCGACGACCGGACCGTGGAGCCCGGTGTCCGCACCGGTGACGCCGTGTCGGCCGTGTTCGCGGCCCTGCAGGCGGACGCGCGTCATCCCTCCCTCACGGTTGCGATGGACGTCGCCACGGCCGCGTCGGAGGCCGCGGCCGCGACCGACCACGCCTCGGCCCCGGCCGGCGCCGTCGCGGTCGCCGAGCCGATCAGCGAGGCAGTGGCCGCGTTGATCACACCGGGGCGGGCGCTGGAGCCGGCCGAGGTCGGCACGCTGCTGGTCTTCGCGGACCTCGCGACCGGCCGGACTGATGAGCGCGCGGTGCACCCGGATGCGCGGGCCGCGATCAACGCGCTGCTGGCGTGCGATCTGCTGGCCACCGAGGCGTTGCACCGGCTGTACGGCGCCTGCCGCCGGATCAAGCAGTGGGTGGTGCGGATCGTCACGCACGCGTCATCGACGATCGAACTCTGGCGCAACGCCCTGCGCGACAACAACTGGATCGAAGTCCGCGAGGCGATCTGCCGCAACCGGGCGGCGCGCAAGGACGCGGTCATCCGCCGCATCCTCTCCCGAAGCGCGTCGGCCACGGTGCTCTGCGCGCTCTGCCTGGATGGGGATTCGGACGATATCGTGCAGCTGGTGCGCCGCCTGGCGACGCTCGATCCGTGGGGGCTGCTGCAGGCGCTGCGCGAGGCGCTCCGGACCACCGGGCTCCGCCTGGCGGCCGGTGACCTGTCGCCGCTGCTGAGCTCGAGCGATCAGGCGGTCCAGGCGGAGACGATTCGCCTCCTGCAGTCGCTCGTGCGTCCGGCCTGAGCGCTGAACGTTGTCGACGCACGCGCCCGACTCGCGGCTCCCGACGCTGACCCCCGCCGAGTCCCTCCCCGCACTGTCATCGGTTCTCGCCCACCTGATCGACGGGGCGATGCTGGTGGCGGTCCCGGCCTACCCTCCCGCCGCCGAGCCGGACGCCACACCGCCGCGCGTCCTGTATGTGAACGAGGCGTGCGCGGCTCTCACCGGGGTCACCGGCGTGGACGATGGCTCTCCCCTGGACGTGCTGGAGGCAATCGACGCGCCGGATGGCGAGGCAGGGTCGCTGGCCTCGGCGCTTCGCGCCGAGCGGCCGGTCCGCCTCACGAGTGAACTGCTCCGCCGCGACGGCAGCCGGTACTGGGCCGAGATCGACGTGAGCCCGGTGGCAGGCGGGGCCGGCGATGGCGGGCGGCGCAAGCTGGTTCTGGTGCGCGAGACCACCGCGCGCGTCCACCACGAGCGGGCGCGGCAGATCTACGTGCGCGAGGTCGAGTACGCCCGCGTGCAGGCGGAGGAGCGCGTCGCGGGCCTCCGCGCCCGCCTGGCCGAAGCGGCCGAGTCGCGGGACGCAGCGATGGGGCTCGCCGAGCAGCGCGCCGCCTTCCTCGCCACGATCAGCCACGAGGTCCGGACCCCGATGAACGGGGTGCTCGGCATGGCCGGCCTGCTGCTGGACACCACGCTCAGCGACGAGCAGCGCGAGATGGCGGAGATGGTCGAGGCGTCAGGCAGGCAGCTGCTGGCGGTGCTGAGCCATGTCCTCGATTTCTCCAAGCTGGAAGCGGGCCGGATGGAGTTCGAGGACGGGGAGTTCGACGTCCGCGCGCTGCTCGACGCCGCGATCGCCGCGCAGGCGGACGTGGTGAAGCCCGCCCGCGTCGCGATCCGTTGCGAGGTGGACCCGGCGGTGCCGGAGTTCGTCTACGGCGACGAGAACCGCCTGGGGCAGGTGCTGGGCAATCTCGTGTCCAACGCGCTCAAGTTCACCGCGCCGGTGGGTGGGACGGTCACCGTCCGCGCGCGCGTCGCCGAGGCCAGCGACCACGGCGTGAGTCTGCGCGTGGAAGTCGCCGACACCGGCATCGGCATCACGGCGGAGCGGCAGTCGCGGCTCTTTCGCCCGTTCTCCCAGGCGGATGACGCCACCCGGCGACGGTTCGGTGGAAGCGGACTGGGACTGGCGATCTCCCGCCAACTGGTGGAGCGGATGGGCGGCGAGGTCGGCGCCGACAGCACCGAGGGCGTGGGCAGCACGTTCTGGTTCACGGTGCCCCTGCTCGTCGACCAGGACGACGCAGCGCCTGACGAGGCCGGCGGGCGTCCCGACGCGACGCCGGCGCCGGCCAGCGTGGCGCCGTCGCCCGGGCGGGGGCCGCAGGCGCCGGGTGATGCGGCCGTGCGGCGGGTGCTGGTCGCGGACGACAACCTGATCAACCAGAAGGTGGCTGCCGGCATGCTCCAGCTGCTGGGCTGCCAGGTGGATGTCGTCGCCAACGGGCAGGAAGCGGTCGACGCCGCCCGCCGCACGCCGTATCGCGCGATCTTCCTCGACTGCCAGATGCCGGTGATGGACGGCTACGACGCGGCCCGCACGATGCGCGCGGATGCCGCCGAGCCTCGCATCGCGATCGTCGGCATGACCGCGCACGCGCTGTCGGGAGACCGGGAGCGGTGCCTGAACGCCGGCATGGATGACTACATCGCCAAGCCGGTGCGGCGCGACGAGCTGTCGGCGCTGGTGGAGCGCTGGGTCGACGGCGAGGCCGGCGGTCCGGACGCGGGCCGCGACAGGCGCGCCGACGACGCCCAGCCCTCGGTGGATCCGCGGGCGCTGGAATCGCTGCGCGATGTCCAGGCCAAGACGGGGCGGCCCACCCTCATCGCCGACCTGGTGGCCCTGTTCGCGACCCAGACCGAGACGGTGTTCGGTCAGGCGCGCGCGGCCGTGGCGACGGGCGACCTGGAGGCCGTGCAGCGGCTGATGCACATGTACCGCGGGGGCTGCGGCACGATCGGGGCGACGCGCATGGCCGCTCTCGCGCGCGAGGTGGAGTCGCAGGCGAAAGCGCAGGCGCTCGCCGCGGTGCACTCGCGGTTCGCCGAGATGGAGGGCGACCGCCCGGTGATGCTGGCGGCGCTGGAGGCGATCGCCGCCCGCGCCGGTGAGCCGCCCCCGGTCGCTACCGCGCCGCTGCCATAGGCGGACCCGCCAGCAGCGCGTCCTGGACGCGCTCCACCTGACGGGCGTTGTTGCTCAGCAGGATCGCCGCGAGGTTGGCCGAGTGGATGAAGGTCGGCGCGCTGCTCCAGTCGCCGCGCTCGCCCGAGCGGGCCACGTTCAGCGTGTCGATCGTGTTCACGAGCTTCTTCACCCGCTTCTCGTCGGGGAAGATGTAGACCTCCAGCCGCGCGTCCCCGACCTGAAAGACCGCGCCGCCGATCTCCATGAAGTCATGGGCAACCGAGTCCGGCTCCAGCCTGGGCGCGAGACCGGAAGCCTCCAACCGCGCCTTGACGCTGCACAGCTCCCAGCGGCCGGTGGCGGGGCAGCTCGGGCCCTTCGCCGCAGCGGCTGACGGAGCAGCGGCCGCCGCCGCGGTCGCGGCGGTGCTGTCCGGTACCGTGCGCGCGGCGTTCGACTGGCCGCGGCAGGCCGCGAAGATCCAGCCCGAGGCCGCCAGCAGCGCGCGTACCCCGCGACGCGCACCCGCGATGCGGGCCCGGGTGGGCGCGACCGGGGGTGCCGAGAGACTCTCTGTCATGCGATTCCTCCGAATGCTCCGCCTGACCGGCCGTTCACGGCACGAGGCGCGAGAACGGCATCACGTACGCCTGCAGCATCACGACCAGGCCCATCAGTGTCGCCAGCGCCAGGCTGTGGAAGAACACGTACCGCAGGATTTCCCATTCGTGCCCGTGCCACCGGGTGGCGGTGCCCGCCACCACGATGCTCTGGGCGTCGATCATCTTGCCCATCACGCCACCCGAGCTGTTGGCGGCCGCCATCAGCGTCGGGCTGATACCTAACTGTTGCGCCGTGATCTTCTGCAGGCTGCCGAACAGCACGTTGGATGACGTATCGGACCCCGTCAACGCCACCCCCAGCCAACCGAGCAGGGTGCCGAACAACGGGTAGAGCACCCCGGTGCGCGCGAACGCGAGGCCGAGGATGGCATCGAGGCCGGCATACCGGGTGACGAAGCCGATCGCCATCATGGCGGCGATGGTCGCCAGTGAATATCTGACGAGCAGGAGGGTGCGAACGTACCACCGGGCCAGCTCGCGCGGGGACCAGCCCAGGGCGAGCCCCACGATCAGCGCGGCCACCAGGATCCCGGTCCCGGTCGCGGACAGCCAGTTGAGGGTCAACACCGCCGGCTCGGGCTGCGCCGCCGCCACCACCGGCGGCACCCGCTGCACCAGCTGGTGCAGCGCCGGCACCTCCAGCCTGGGCGCCGAGATTTTGTTGAGCGCGTCCTTCACGACTGGCAGCCCCCACGCGAAGACGACGATGCTGAGGACGATCCAGGGGAATCCGGCACGCCACAGCTCGCGCCGCGAAACGATCGCGCTCGAGCCGCGCGGAGTGACCGGCGCGGGGTTCTCCGGGGCGGGTAGTGGGGCGCCGACATCCCACGGCGTCCAGTCTCCGGGCGGCTGCCAGAAGCGGAGGAAAAGCGTGACCGCCCCAAGCGAGACGATCGCGCCGACGACATCGACCAGCCAGGGACCGTGGAAATTCGAGACCAGGAACTGGGGGACGGCGAAGGCGACGCCGGCCACGGCCAGCGCCGGCCAGACTTCGGCCATCCCCCGGAAGCCGGCGTACGCCCAGACCAGCCAGAACGGGATCACGATCGAGAAGATCGGGAGCTGGCGCCCGATCATCGCGCTGAGCGCGTGGAGGTCGAGCCCGGTCACGCCCTGGAGCGCGACCACCGGCGTGCCGAGGGCGCCGTAGGCGACCGGCGCGGTGTTGGCGATCAGGGAGAGGGCCGAGGCCTGGAGCGGAGAGAAACCGAGGCCGATGAGCAGGGCGCCGGTGACGGCGACCGGCGTCCCGAAGCCGGCCGCGCCCTCGAAGAAGGCGCCGAAGCTGAAGGCCACCAGCACCAGCTGGAGGCGGCGGTCCCTCGTGAGCCGGGTGATGCCGCGCTGCAGCGTGTCGAACAGGCCGAGCTCGTTGGTGATCGTGTACAGAAAAAGGACATTGAGGATGATCCAGCCGATCGGAAAGAGCCCGTAGGCCGCGCCGAACGCGGCGCTGGCGAGCGCGGCCGGCACCGGCATGCCGAGCGCGAGGACGGCGATCGCCAGGGCGGCGGCGAGCGCGAGCAGCGCCGCCCAGTGCGCGCGCCAGCGCAACCAGGCGAGCGAACCCAGCAGCAGGACGATCGGGATGGCGGCCACGGCCGTGGACAGCAGCCGGTTCCCGAACGGGTCGTAGACCTGGCTCCAGGGCGTCATGAGGGTGGCTCTCGTCAGGCAATCAGGTCGCGGCCGACGGCGTCCACCGTCGTGGCGCCGCACAGCGCCATCGCGGTGTCCATCTCGTCGCGCAACAGCCCGAGGACGCCGGACACGCCGCGCTCGCCGTCGACCGCCAGCCCCCAGAGCACCGGGCGCCCCACGAGCACCGCCCGCGCGCCCAGCGCCAGGGCGCGAACCACATCCACGCCGCGACGGATGCCGCCATCCACCAGGACTTCGGCGGCCCCGCCGATCCGGTCGACCACCGACGGCAGGACCACGGCCGTCGCCGGCGCGCCATCCAGCTGGCGGCCGCCGTGATTCGACACCACCACCGCGGCCGCGCCGCACTCCACCGCGCGATGGGCGTCGTCGGCGCGGACGATCCCCTTCACCGCCAGCGGCAGCTTCGTGACCGACCGCAGCCACTCGACGTCGCGCCAGGTGAGCGAGGGGTCGAGCATCCCGTTGACGAACGCGGCCAGCGCGGATCCATCGACCGCCTCGTTGAGCATGCCCTGGCCGGGCATGGCGTGCGCGATCCGGACCTCGGGCGGCAGGACGAAGGCGTTGCGGATGTCGCGCTCCCTCCGGCCCATCGCCGCCACGTCCACCGTGAGGACCAGCGCCGTGCATCCGGCGGCCTCGGCCCGGGCCACCAGGTCGCGGGTGACGCCGCGGTCGGTGTGGACGTAGAGCTGGAACCAGATGGGACCGGCGCTGGCGGCACGGACCTGCTCGATCGCCGTGGTCGCGAGCGTGCTCAGCGAGAACGGCACGCCGGCCGCCGCGGCGGCCTTTGCCGTGCCGACCTCGCCCTCCGGGTGCGCCAGCTTGTGGAAGGCCATTGGCGCGATCGCCACCGGCATGGCCATGGGCGTCCCCAGCACGGTGGTGGCCAGCGACCGCTTCGAGACATCCCGCAGCACCCGGTAGTGCAGCGCGACCCGCTCCCACGCCTCACGATTCGCCACCAGCGTCCGCTCGTCGTTGGCGCCGCCGGCGAAATAGTCGTACACGCCACGCGGCAGCCGGGACTCGGCGGCGGTGGCGTAATCGTGTAAGTTCAGGAGGTTCATCCGGCGGTGCTCCATCGGGAAGCCGCGCGTTGGCCGCGGCGCGGCCGGGTGATCTTACGGCGACAATTCGTGCCGCGACAGGTTCGCGCGCACGCCGCCGACAACCCACATGGCCGGGAGCCCCCGCATGCGCCAGCCGATGTCCCTGCTCACCATCTTCACGCTGTCGCTCTCGACGGCCGCGCCGGCCCAGAAGGTCTCGTCGTACGCGCCCGGCACGCACCACTACCGCGCGAGCACCACCGTCGACGTCACCCAGTCGCTCATGGGACAGGAGCAGAAGATCCAGGTGTCCAGCACGCAGGTCCTGACCCTGACCCTGGGGCCCGGCGCGGGTGACAGCCTGCGCTTCACGCTCACGCTCGACTCCACCAGCACCACCACCACGGCGCCGGTGCCGTTGCCGGACCAGTCGCGATTCATGGGCGGCTCGATCAGCGGCTCCATGTCGCCGTCGGGAGCACTCGGCGCATCTTCGGCGTCGGCGGCGCTGGTCGGGGACGAAGGCACGGCCGTGGCCGACGAGATGAAGCGCTTCCTGCCGGCCCTTCATGGGTTCACCAGCGGCACGACCTGGACCGACACGGTCACCATCAACGATGGCCGCAACGGCGGCCAGGTCCTCCGCACCGTCGTGTCGAACTACCGGATCGCGGGCGACACGACAGTAGCCGGCGCGCCGGCTCTGCAGGTGCGTCGCCACTCGACGATCACGATGTCGGGCAAGGGGAACGCCCAGGGGTCCGACTTCGAGCTGTCGGGCGGCGGAACGGGGGAAGCGACATTCCTGGTGAGCCGGCGCGGCGTGTACCTGGGCGGCGCGATCAGTGACTCGACCAACTTCACGGTGACGGTGCCGGCGCAGGGGCTGACCATCCCCACGACGCGCAAGCGGGCCTCGAAGGTGGAGTTCAGCGACAAGAGCTGAGCCGATCTGGCGGATGATGACGGGGGCGCCCGGCCGTGGCCGGGCGCCCCCGTCGCATCCAGGCCCGATTGGACGGGCCGGCTACCCGCCGGGCAGCTGCTTCACGTCGCGGGCGCCGCGGAAGACACCGGCGCCGACGCTGATGCCGAAGACCAGCGCGGTACCGCCGCCGACGATCGGCAGGATGGCGACGATCGGGGCGGCGACGACACACGCGGCTACCCCGGCCAGGATCGGCGCGATCGGCGACTGGGCCGCGTCCACGTAGCGCAACCTGCCGCGCACGAATCGGCGCGCCTGCACGTACCCGAATACTCCGGCCGCGACCGCAGCGGCGAGCGAAATCAAACCGAACATGTCTGGTTCCTCCCTGCCCCGACTACGACGCGGCTCGGGGAAAAGATTCCCGGGGTCAATGGGCGAAGCGCCCGATGCGGAATGGAGTCAAATCGAAGGCCGTGCCGCCCGCCAGCGCCAGATCCGCCAGGATTTCCCCGATGACGGGGGCGAACTTGAAGCCGTGTCCCGAGCACGGACTGGCGATCAGCACGCGGGGATCCGCGGGATGCCGGTCGATCACGAAATCGTGGTCGGGGGTGTTCGTGTAGAGACAGACCGCGGTGCCGAGCAGCCGGCCGTCGAGCTCGGGGATGATGCGGCGGAGAATGGCGTGCAGCGCGTCGAGGTCCCGGTCGGTGACCTCGCGCCGCACCGTGGCCGGCGTGGTGATCTCGCCCTCGTGATGAATCATCACCTTCACGCCGTGCCCGACATCGGGAAAGGTGGCGAACAGCCGGTCGGGCTCGTGCTCCCAGATAGTGACCGGCGAACCGCCGGCCGCGAACAGCTCGTGGCGCGCTGTGGGCTCGAACCAGGCGAGGGTCTGGCGCTCCACCGACAGCGGAACGGCGAGGTCGCCGAGCAGGTCGGGCATCCAGGCGCCGGCAGCCAGCACCAGGTGCTCGGCCCGGATCTCGCCATCGCCGGTGCGCACGACCAGGCCGCCGGAGGTGGCGCGCCAGCCGGTCACCTCGACGCCGGTGCGGAGCGAGGCGCCGGCCTCGCTCGCCAGCACGCGGATCGCCTCGATGCAGCGCTCGGGAAAGAGGAGTCCGGCCCGCGGCTCGACGACGGCCACCATGTCGCCGGTGGGGTGGAAGACCGGCCAGCGCCGGCGGATTTCGGCCGCATCGATCACCTCGTGCGGCAGGCCGTGCTCCCGGGCGCTGCGCAGCGCGCCGCTCACGAGCACGCCCTCCGGCGGTCCGATCATCGCGCCGCCGGTGGGCCGCATGAGGTCCATGCCGGCAGCCCCGGCGATCTCGTCCCACAGCCGGTACGCCCGCTGCACCAGCGGGACGTAGCACGGATGCTCGAAGTATGCCTCACGAATGATCCGGGTGCGCCCGTGCGATGAGCCGAGCGCGTGCGGCGTGGCGAAGCGGTCGACGCCCAGCACCCGGGCGCCGCGGCGGGCCGCGGCCAGCGCGGCCGCGGATCCCATCGCGCCCAAGCCGACGACCAGGACGTCGCAGCTCTCGCTCATCTCGGTCCCGCGCCGCCGCGCCGCGCCAACGGACGGGGAACGCGGCGCGTCAACCCGCGTGCCGTCCGGCTACCGGACCGCGGTGCCGGCCGCCACTCCCGGTCCGGCTCCTTCGATGAGCCAGTGCGTGAACCACTGGCGCAGGCGTCCCAGCCGGTCGACGAGCAGCCACGGTTCGCCTGACCGCGACAGCTCGTGGGTGCTGCGCGGGTAGCGCACGAACTCGGCTGGGATGCCGCGCTTTCGCAACGCGATGAACCACTCCTCGGCCGAGACCATCGGGGCGCGGAAATCATCCTCGGAGTGCACGATCAGCGTGGGCGTCGTGACGTTGCCGACGTGGGTGATGGGGGCGAGCGAGTCGTACATCGCGTGGTTGTCCCACGGCTTTCCGTAGAATTCGAATTCGGTGAGGCCCTGCGCGTCGGAGCTGCCATACCATGCCACCCAGTCGCCCACCATCCGGTCGCTCTCGGCGGCCTTGAAGCGATGCGTCCTGGTGGTGATCCAGTCGGTCATGAAGCCGCCGTACGATCCGCCGGTGACGCCCATGCGGGTGGAATCGACGTCGGGGCGGCGGGCCACGATGTCGACTGCCTTCATGAGGTCCTGGTAGTCCTCGGCGCCCCAGCGCCCGCGCGTCGAGAAGGTGAAATCGGCGCCGTAGCCGGTGGAGCCGCGGGGATTGGTGAACAGGACCCACATTCCCGCCGCGGCCAGGTTCTGAAACTCGTCGAACCAGTTTTCGCCGTACGCCGAGTGCGGCCCGCCGTGGACGTAGAGGACGAGCGGGTACTTCCGTCCCGGGACGTAGCCGTACGGCTTCATCAGCCAGCTCTCGATCTCGAGACCGCCCACCGAGCGGAAGGTGAAGCGCTCGGCGTCGGCCCACGCGATCTCGGCGTTGAGGCGGTCGTTGAAGGAAGTGAGCTTCCGCTCGTTCTTTCCGTCGGCATCGGCGACGTACAACTCGGTGGGGGTCGTGAGGCCGGTGGCGACGTAGGCCACCCGGGCATGCCGCGCGTCGTACGAGAGCCCGGCGATCCGGCGGCGTCCGCCGATCACCTCGCTGATCGTCTTGGCGCGCGGGCTGACGCGGTGGAACGCCGACCGGCCGCCAATCTGGGCGCTCATGAAAATGTCGCCGTTCTCGAGCCAGCCCCAGCCGTCGGGCTCGTAGCGCCAGTCGCCGAGCAGGTTGTCGATCGCGCCGCTGGCGACGTCGACCGTGTAGAGGCGGACCGACTTCGCGCGCCCGGGCCGGGCCTGGAAGCCGATCGTCCTGCCGTCGGGGGACCAGTCGAAGTTGAACTCGTCGCCCATGGCCCGCGTGAGGCGGCGCGGCGTGCCGCCCTCGCCGGGAATGATGAACAGGTCGGACTCGTTGCGTTCCCGCTCGTCGCGGGCGGCGTTGTACGGCAGGCGGGCCAGCGAGTCGCGCTCGGCGACCACCACCGAGTCGGGACGCAGCTCCGGATCCGCGGCGAAGGCGATCCACTTCCCGTCGGGCGAGACCGCCACCTCATCGTGCGAGTAGGCCGTGGAGGTGACCTGGTGGCGAACGGTGGAATCGAAGGCCTGCGCGAAGATCTGCGTGGGATGCCAGACGCGGCGTTCCGCACGGTTGGGGAGGTAGCCGGCGTCGTTCGACTTGATGGGCAGGTCGACGAACTGGCGTCCGTCGAACCGCTTGGGATCGAGCGGGCGGGTGATCGCGCCGAACGGCGGGCGGGCGAGCGGCGTCTTCTCCCACGGATCGGCCTTGTCGCTCTTCGGGGCCGCGGCGCTGTCGACGGGCGGCGTGACCGTGTCGGTGAAGACGGCAAACCGGCGATCGCGGGGCATGGAGCCCACCGGGTAGTGCTCGATCTGGAACGCTTCGCCGCTGGGCTGGTCCATACGCAGCGCCCACGGGCCGGGCTTGCCGCCGGGGCGGTTCGAGGTAAAGAAGAGATACTTGCCGTCCGGGGAGAAGCGGGGTCGCGAACTCTCCGTCCCTGGCGACGTGAAGCGGGTGGGCTCACCGCCGTCGGCGGCGACGACCCACACCTCCGCGTGCCGCTTGTTCTCGGCCTCGCGCACCGTGGTCACCGTGAACGCGATGAGCTTTCCGTCGGGCGAGAGCGAGGGCGTGCTGAGGGTGGTGAGCCGGTACCAGTCCGCCGGCGTGAAGGCGCGCGGCGCGGAACGGGTGGACTGGGCGGACAGCGACGCGGCCGCGAGGCCCAGGCAGCAGAGCGCGGAGGAGAATCGGGACATCGGATCACTCAGGGGATGGGAAGGAGCCGGCACCACGTCCGCCAAAGATACGCGCCCGGCGCGGGACGCGCAGCCGCGCGGGTGCGACCCGTCACCGGGACCGGGCGCGGAGCGCCTTCTTGAGGATGACCATCTGTCCGCCGTGATACGCCATGTGCTGGGCGACCCCGTGGATCATGACCGACAGGTCGTGAGGTGCCCCGGGCGAGGCGCGCCGCAGCTCCGCGTCGGAGAGGGCCCGGACGACGTCGCGGAGCGCGGCGGTCTCGCGCTCGAGATCGCTCACCGCCTGGCGCCACGCGTCTTCCGATGGGGGTGGTGGAGCCGGGAAGTTGTCCTTGTCGGCCGCCTTGACCGCGTTGCCGGTGGCGATCCGCTGGCGCGGGACGCGCGCCCAGGTGACGAGGTGCAGGGCGAGCTCCCAGATGGTATGGGCGCCGGCCACCGGGCGGGCGGCCGCCTCGGCCACGGTCACGTCGGCGAGGATGCCGGCGAGGTCCGGGCCATGCCAGGCCTCGCCGCTCATCGCGCGCGACAGCTCGTCGTCGAGCCGCGCCGCCTCGCCGTCCCGCGGCGGCACGGTCATGCGCGCACCCCCGCGCCCAGGACGCCATCGAAGAGCGTAGCGCCGAAGGTGGGACGCTCCCAGTAGTCGCTGTGCGCCGCCACCGGGTTCAGCGTCGCCCGCTCGCGGACGTTGCGGACACGGCGCGGGTCGTCCACGCGGGGATCATCGTAGAGATCGAGCGCGCCGCCGATGATGTCAAACGTGGCGTAGATGTTGGTCCAGTTCGCGGGGCGCACCGCGTAGTCGGTGACCAGCGGCTGCATCGCGGCGGACAGCGCTTCGCGGACCTCGGCGTCGCGCTTCTGGGTGCGGAAGATGAACGCCGTCTTGTCGAGCGGGGAGCCGAAGGTCAGCAGCATCCGGGTGCGTTCGGCGACGCGCAGCGATTCGCCCGCCACCCCGCCGGCGGGTCCGGGGAGGATGTCGCCGCGCAGCATTTCATTCAGGGTGTCGTACGCGACCACCGAGCCCAGCGAGTGCCCCACCATCAGGACGTCATCGTACTCGAACGGGCCGCCCGGCGCGCGGCGCGCGCGATAGACGCAGCGCGCCACCACCCGCCCCGCCTGCTGGATCTGGCGGCGCACATCGTAGAACTTGCTCACCTTGTGGGCCGATACGTACGCGGCGACGTCGCCGACGTACTGCACCAGGAAGTCGCGCCCGAGCTCGATCGCCGCCAGGGCGGCGATGATCACGAGGGCGGCGACCGTTTCCGCGGCGACGCCGGCCATCGGCGCCGGCAGGCGCGACGAGGCCACGCGCCTCACGGCGGAGAGCACGGTGGCGATCCGGTCGATCGCCTCGGGCACCAGCCAGGCCCCGAGCGCCAGGGACGCGAGCCCGACCGCGACGAAGGCGAGCAGGCCAGCCCACTGCCAGGCGGCGGCGGCCTCGGCCTCACGGCGGGCACCCGCGGGCGCGGAACCGCCGGCCATGCGACCCGCGGCACGCGCCGTCCAGCGGATGAGGAGGATCGCGGCGATCACCGTCACGCCCAGCGCCACGAGCGCGGCGAGCGACAGCGTGTACCAGAGCAGCGCCGTCCGGAACGTCCAGACCATGTTCGACGCGAGCGGCGAACGGGCGAAGAGGCTCAGGCCAAAGGCGGCCACGAACATCCAGATCGTGAAGTAGATCAGGGTGAGCGCGGCGACGATCGTGGTGGCCAGCCCGAACGCGAAGCTCGCGACGACCGGCAGTCGAAAGCGCCGTGGACCTCCGAAGATCCACCGGTCGAAGACGCCGCGCATGCTGAACGAGATCCCGCCCAGTCCGGCGCGCACGAGGAAGTCGATCGTATCGAGGGCGGTGACGCGACCCTCGGTGAACGGCGCCCAGTACGCTTCATAGAGATGCACATCGCGGCCGGCGGCGCCCGGCCCGCCCAGGCGGAGTTCGGCGCGGGGGAGCCAGGTGTCGCCGGACTCGGCGGCACCCGACTGCTCGTCGTAGCGGACGAACTTCACCGACGGCTCCACCGGCCCGAACCCGCGCGCCAGCTGCTGGCGGCCGAGCGCACGCGCCACCGAGTCGAGCGTCTCAAACTTGACCTGCTGGCCCATCCCGTGGCAGATGAGCACGGCGACCGGCTTGCGCGCGCCGGGTGCTTCCCCGCCCGCTTCCCGCTCGGCCCTGGTGGGCGGAGCGAGCGGCGGGAAGGCGCCGCCCGGGGGCGTGCGCAACATCGTCTCGAGGCTGCGGCGCACCGGGCGCTCGACGGAGACGCGCAGCGGCGAGGAGTCGCTGTCCGGGTGGGACGAGGAGTCGGAGTCGCTCATGAAATCCTCACGGTGAGCGGGGGCGCGGGTACCGGCCGGCGCGCGCGGACCCGATCAGACCTCGAGCTGCCGCCGGTGGTGCTCGAGGTGGAGAGTGGAGAGCCGGATGCCGCGCATCGGGCCCAGCCGTCCGAAGTACGGGTGCGAGAGGCCGAAACCGGGGACGCGATGGCGGTCGTCGATCCGCCGCTCGAACGCGTCGGCGGCGGCGCGCAGCCGCGTCATGATCGTCAGGCGGTCGGCCACGGAGTCCTCGGCCGGGCGCGCCTCGCGCGGCGCGCGCACGCCATCGGGGAAGCTGCCGGTGGCCAGGATCGGAGGCAGGTAGAGCCAGCGATACATGCGCTGCCGCCAGCGCGAAGCCCGCGCGGCGAACGGCGGGCCGCCGTCCATCTCGCGCACGAGCTGCTCGAAGATGAGCGTGCAGTGCTCGGCGATCTGTGCCGGCGACCACTTGCCCGGCGCCCGCGGCATCACCCAGCGCTCGGTGCCGCACGAGGCCGCGGCGCGGAGAAAGGCATCCACGGCGGCGTGGTGCAGGCGCACCGCGGAACCCCAGCGGCGATCGGCACCTCCCCTGCTCTCTCCTGGTCGTTCCGCACCTGCCCCCGCCAGCGGCATGGCCATGCCGTCACGATAGTATGCCGGCGCCAAACGCGCGAGCCGTGCCCCCGGCCGGCGCCGGCGCGCTAGGCCAGATGCGTGCGGAGAAAGGCGAGGGTGCGGGTCCAGGCCAGGGCGGCGTCGGCCTTCGAGTACACCTGGGGTCGGGTGTCGTTGAAGAAGGCGTGGACGGCGTCGTAGTAGAACCCCTCGGCGGCGCCGCCGGCGGCGTTGATGTCGTCGATGAGCGCGCGGGCGCGGGGTTCCGGCACCGACGTGTCGCGCGTGGCGAAGTGGCCCTGCACGGGGACCTTCAGCCTGGCGGGGTCGAGGGCGCACTTCGGGTGGACGCCGTAGAAGTCGACGGCGCAGGCGAAGTCCGCCGGGAACTGCATCGCCGCGTAGAGCGCGAGCTGGCCGCCCATGCAGAAGCCGAGCGCACCGATCTTCTTCGGCGAGACGGCCGGCAGCGACAGGAGGTGGGTGGCCGCGCCGCGCAGCTCGGTGCCGGCGTGCGCGATGTTCAGCGCCATGTACAGCTTGCCGGCCTCGTCGGGGCTCCTGGTCGTTTCGCCGTGGTACAGGTCGGGGGCGAGCGCGACGAACCCCTCGGCGGCGAACCGGTCGGCGACGTCCTTGATATGGTCGACCAGCCCCCACCACTCCTGGATCACGAGCAGCCCCGGACCCTTGCCGGAGACCGGACGGCTCAGCCAGCCGCGGGCGCGTTCGCCGTTGGCCTTGTACTCGATCAACTCGCCAGGCATCGGATCTCCGTCTGTCGACTCGTCAGGCCGGCTCGGCGATGACCGCCGTGCCGTAGCAGAGCACCTCCGAGACCCCCCTCATGACCTCGGTGGCATCGTAGCGAATCCCGATGATGCCGTTGGCGCCGAGTTCCTCGGCGTGCACGACCATGATGCTGAACGCCTCCCACCGCGCCTTCTCGCACAGCTCGGTGAAGAGGGAGATGTTGCCGCCGACGAGCGTCTGCAGTCCGGCGCCGATCGTTCCGAAGATCGAGCGGGAGCGCACGGTGATCCCGCGCACCACGCCCAGTGAGCGCGTGACGCGGTACCCCTCGAGGGTGAAGGTGGTGGTCGTCATGGCGTGTTCGATCGCCTGACGGGACGTCACCGGCGCGCGGGGCGCGGCAACGGGCTTCAGCGGGCCGGTCATGTCATTCCCTCACCCGGGCATAGAGAAACTGGTCGATCGTGCGGCCATCCTTGATGGCGCTGCGCCGGAGCACGCCTTCACGGACGAAGCCGGCCTTCTCGAGCACGCGGGCGGACGCCGGGTTCCAGTCGAAGACGTGGGCGAAGAGGCGGAGGACTTCGAGCTCGGCCAGCGCGTATTCGGACAGCGCCCGCACCGCCTCGGTGACGATCCCCCGACCCCAGTGGCGCCGTCCCAGCCAGAACCCGATCTCGGCGCTGTGCCGGTTGATGTCGTCCAGTTCGGTGATGCCGATCCCGCCGGCCGCCTCGCCGTCCACCTCGATCGCCCAGTTCCGGACCGGCGCGGTCGCGAGCATCTCGCCGATCCAGGCGTCGGCGTGGACGACGGTGTACGGATGCGGAAACCGGTCGCGCAGGTTGATCCACACTTCCCGGTCGTTCGCGTGTCGCGCGAGCGAGGCCTGGTCGCCATCGCGCCACGCACGCACGCGCCCGTGCGCGAGCCGCAGCTCGCTCTTCAATGATGCGCCGCGTCCGCGGGCGCGTCCAGCCGGTCGATCGCGCTGAGGCGGTCGATCCGCACGCGCACCACGCCGTCGTCGATGCTGCGGTCGAAGATGTCGGTGAACTTCGCCCGCCAGATCACCTCCGACGGCTTGTACGACGAGCGCGCGTGGACGGTCTGCGCGAACGTCTCCTCGACGCCGGAGAGGAGGACGAAGAACTCGCCCTCGGCGCCCTCCAGGTCGGCGGCGGTCATGCCGGCGAGCGGACTCCCTTCATCGATCGGGTGCACGACCGTCCAGTAGTGGGTGAAGAACATCACGCTGCTCCGTTCGAGCTCCAGCGAGAAGTAGTTGCGCATGGTCCGGCCGTTGGCGGTCTCGAGGCGGGAGAAGGTGACCTTCGCCTCCACCTCGAACAGCTGGCTCTTGCGGGCGTTGGCGACGCGGAACATGAACCCGGTTCCGCCGGCGTAGGGGGCGATCACCGCGACGTCGCTGAACAGGACGCGGGCGGTGGGACGGGCGATGCGCGCGAACAGGAGGCCGGCGGCCACCGCCAGGCTCAGCAGCCCGGTGAGCGATTCGACGGTGACGATGGAATTCGCGAGCAGGCCCACCGGCGCCACCTGTCCGTAGCCGATCGTGGCGAAGGTCTGCACGCTGAAGAAGAACGCCTGGACGTAGCGCTCGCCGGCGACGGCCGTCCCCGGCCCGGTGAGCGTGCCGGGGCCGGCGAGCAGGTAGAGGGCCGCGAACAGCCCGTTGGCCGCCAGGTAGAACACCGCGATCAGCCCCAGGAACTTCGGCCAGGAGACCGACAGCAGCGAGTGGTAGAGGCTCAGTGACGAGAAGTAGCCGAGTCCCTGGCGCTCGACGTTGAAGCTGCCGTCGCGATTGAGGAGGCGGCGCCGGCTCTCGCGCGAGACGACGCTGCCGAACCCCAGGTCGCCCGGCTCACGGGGCGGGTGGGGCGGCCGGGGCGTCGACGCGCCGGCGTCGCCGGCCCCGCCGTTGCCACGAGCCATCGTCAGTCGGCGTCCGGTCGCACCCGCCGATAGGCATCCACCGCGTGCTGCATGGCGAGCAGCGCCGACGCCTCCAGCTCGTACTCCATCGCCAGCTGCGCCAGCTTGGCCGTGTCGTGCTGGTTGCGCAGCTGTGACGCGCGATCGCAGCCGTCGTGGCGGCGTGCGTACTCCCGGGCGGCGTGCCACAACGAGTTCGCGCGATGCCAGCAGTCGTCGTCGGTCGCGTCGCGGGCGGCGCCGGCGGCCGCCTCGTAGGCCATCGACAGGGCCATCAGCGAGGCGTTGCTCGAGCTGACCAGCTGCTGGATCGCGTGGAGCTCCTCTTCGACCGCGGCGCGGTGCAGGCACCGCGACAGGCGCTCGTGCTGCCGGCAGCATTCGGACGCGGCCCGGTAGAGGGCGTCAGCCGTGTACATCCAGTCGAGCAGCTGCTCGACGCTCTCGCGTGTCGCCCGGGGGGCGGTGACGGTGGCGGTGGCGGCGGAGCGCGCGGCTTTCGACTTCGGCATGCGGGTTCACGGAAGAGAGTGAGCGGACCACGGTGGCCAGCGGGCCGGGGGTTCGCGTCACCGTTCCGACGCGCCCCACCCCAAGGTATCATAAGGACCACGACCGACGGGCCGCAACACGGCCCTCCCTCCGACGCATTCCAACGCCGTCATGTCACTCTTCGCCACTCCCCGGCAGCGCGCCGGCACGCTGATCGGGGTCCTGGGCCTCGCGATCCTCCTCGCGGTCGGCCCGTTCCTGATGGGCCTGTTGGGCGTCGCGGTACTGCACGTGATCTGCTCGCCCCTGTATCGCCGGCTCTCCACCCGCCTGTCGGGCCGTATCGCGGCGCTGCTGATCGTGCTGGGCGCGGCGCTGCTCCTGCTGCTGCCCGGCGCGGCGCTGGTGGGCGTGGTGATCGACCAGGCGGGAGACACGGTGAAGAGCATGAGCGGCACCACCGCATTCGCGCGGATCGCCGCGATCCGCATCGGGACCTTCGATGTCGGCGCGCAGATCACCCGCGCCGGCGGGACGATGCTCTCGTGGCTGTCGGGGCAGGCGTTCCAGTTCTTCGGGAGCGCCACGCGGGCGACGTTGAACCTGGTGCTGGCGCTGTTCGGGCTCTACTACATGCTGCAGGAGGCCGACCCGCTCTGGGAGCGGTTCCGCGCGGTGCTGCCGTTCTCGGACCCGGCCCGGGAGGCGCTCAAGGACCGGTTCTACAGCGTGACCCGGGCGACGCTGCTTGGGACCGTGCTGACGGCGTTCCTCCAGGGCTCGATCGTCGGGATCGGCTTCGCCCTGGTGGGACTGCCGAACGCCGCCTTCTGGGGAGTGATCACCGCCTGCGTCTCGGTGCTGCCGGTGCTGGGGAGCGCACTGGTCTGGCTGCCGGGTGTGGTGATCCTGCTCGCCAACGATCGTTATGCGGCCGCGACGGGGCTGGCGCTGCTCGGCGGCATCGTCGCGTCCAACGTGGACAACGTGGTCAGGCCGTTCGTGTTCAAGCGGGTGTCGCACATCCACCCGATGGTGTCGCTGGTCGGGGCCTTCGCGGGCGTGAACCTGTTCGGGCTGATCGGGCTCCTGGTGGGCCCCCTGGCGATCACCTACTTCTTCGAGCTGTTGCGCCTGTTCCGCGAGGACTACGGCGCCGACGCGCCGGCGGCGGCCTAGCCGCCGCCGGCGCCCGGCCGCGCGTACGGCACGATGTGCTCCCATTCGCCCGCGTCGGAGCGGGCCACCACCGCCACCACCGGCTCGGCGTCGCTGAGGTTGAAGACCTCGTGCGGCACCCCCGGCTCGATGAAGATGAAGTCGCCGGCGCGGTTCTCCACCATCTTCGCCAGGCCCGGGCCGAATTCGTGGCGCACCCGACCCTCGAGGATATAGAGCATCACCTCGAACCCGACGTGAATGTGAGCCCGCGCCACCCCGCCCGGCGGGATCACCGCCACGTTCATCGACAGCTGGCGGGCGCCGACGTTGGCGCCCGACATTCCCGTCTTGTACCGGATGCCGTTCCAGTCCCGGCACACGCCGCTCCCGCGGATGACCGAGATGCCGTCCGCGCCCTCCACGGGCGAGACCGTCGCCTGTCCTGCAGTCGACATCTGACGCTCCCGGCCGTGGGTCACTTTTTCGTCACCACCTCTTCCTTCAGCACCCGCTTCGAGAACCAGAACACCACCGCCCCGACGATCAGGAAATCGATCAGCGCGCCGAAGAAGGGGCCGAGCAGGAAGTGGAACGGACCGAGGTCGAGCGTCGCCGTGCGCCACATCCCGCCGGGGATGAAAAAGGTGATGATCGGCATCAGGATGCCGTCGACGGTCGCCGAGATCAGCGTGTTCAGCTTGCCGCCAATGATGACCGCGATGGCCAGCCCCACGACGCCGTACTGCTTGAGGAACCCGAGGAATTCCTTGAGCATCTCGTCCTCCCGGTGTGGAAATACGGCGCGACGACCTTCCGCGCCGGTGAACGCCCCGGCTATTGTATGACCCGGCTGGCGAAGGGACAACCGGCGGCGCCCGCCGACCGGGCGCGAGCCGGCCGCCGTATCAACGGAGACACTCATGTCGCTCCATGCACGGACTCGCTCCGTGTTCGGCCGGGCCGCCTGCGCGGCGGCCGCCTTCACGATCACCGGCCTGCCGGCCGCCGGCGCCCAGGCGCCGCGCCTCGGGACGATCACCTTTCCGACCTCGGCGCGCGGCGCCGCGCAGGACCACTTCACGCGCGGCGTGCTCTGGCTGCACAGCTTCGAGTATGCCCGCGCGCTGCAGGAATTCCGCCTCGCGCGCCAGGCACAGCCCGGGTTCGCGATGGCCGCCTGGGGCGACGCGATGACCTGGACGCACCCGGTGTGGAACGAGCAGAACGCGGACTCGGGGCGCGCCGCGCTCGCCCGCCTGGCTCCGACTCGTGAGGCGCGCAGGGCGCTGGCCCCCACCCCGCGCGAGCAGGGATACCTGGACGCGGTGGAGGCGTTGTACGCCGACAGTGGCAGCAAGGCGCGCCGCGACACCCTGTACGCCGACGCCATGGCCAGGCTCTCGGCGGCCTTCCCCGACGACCCCGAGGCGAGCCTCTTCCACGCCCTCGCCCTGCTCGGCCTCAACCAGGGGATCCGCAGCACGGCGACCTACATGCGCGCGGCGGCGATCGCCGACGAGGTGTTCCGCGCCAACCCCGACCATCCCGGCGCCGCGCACTACCTGATCCACTCGTTCGACGACCCGATCCACGCGCCGCTGGGACTGCGCGCCGCCCGCGCCTACTCGAAGATCGCGCCCGACGCGGCCCATGCCCAGCACATGACGACCCACATCTTCCTCGCCCTGGGGATGTGGGATGACGTGGTGTCGCAGAACGAGATCGCGGTGCGCCTGACGGCGCTGACGCCCGGCCACTACACGTTGTGGCTCGCGTACGGCTACCTGCAGCAGGGGCGGTATCGTGAGGCGCGGCGCCTGATCGACACGCTGGCGCTGACCGGCGCCGCCCGTCCGCGGGCGATGGCGATGCTCGGCCTGTTCCGCGCGCAGCAGCTCGCCAACACCGGCACGTGGAGCTCGGCGCCGGCCGTCGATTCGGGCGGTGCGGCCGGCAGGACGCCGGCCGATGCGCTGGCGCAGTTCGTCCGCGGCTACTCGGCGCTGGCGCGCGGCGACCACGCGGCCGCCCGCCGGGCGATCGACGCCCTCACCCCGCCGCCGCAAGCCGACAGCGCCCGCGCCGGATTCACCGAGGATGGCGAGGGAAACAAGGCGCCGATTCTGGCGCGGGAGCTCCGCGGGGCGCTGGCGATCAGCGAGGCGCGGCGCGACGAGGCGGTGGCGCTGCTGCGGGACGCGGCGCGCATGGAGGATGCCCTGCCGCTCGAGTTCGGCCCACCCGACATCGTCAAGCCGACGCACGAGCTGCTGGGCGAGGTGCTGATGGTGATGGGCCAGGCGCCGGAGGCACAGCGCGAGTTCGAGCGGGCGCTGGCGCTCGCCCCCGGCCGGTCGCGCTCGCTGCTGGGGTTGATGCGCGCGGCTCGCGCCGCCGGTGACACGACCGCCGCGCGCCGGTCGGCGCAGGCGCTGCTGGCGAACTGGCACGCGGCCGACGCCGACCTTCCGGAATTGCCTGAGGTCAGGCGGCAGGCGACCGGAGTTCGTTAGGTACTGGCGCGCCCGGCTCAGCTCCGCGTCGCGGGGTTCCCAGGAAGATGCTGCGGCCGCCTATCGCGCCGGCAACGTGGCGCGCATCGCCCGGTCGAACCACGCCCAGTACGCGTCGCCGGCCACGGCCGAGACATCGTTGTGGCCGGCGCCCTTCACCGCCAGCATCTCCCCCTTTTCGCGGGCGGCGGTGAACACCGCCTGTCCCATCCAGAAGGGCATCACCTGGTCGCGCGTGCCGTGCGCCACCCAGACCGGCGCGGCCAGGGCGGCCACGCGTTTCGCCGGCGCCCAGGGGGCGCGGTTGATCAGCGGCAGGAACCAGGTGATCGGCGGCACCAGCGTCTGCCGTCCCATGTCGAGGATCGACGTCATCGGGGACTCGAGCATCAGCGCCCGCACCGGCCCGTCGGCGGCCAGGTCGCTCGCCACGCCGCTGCCCAACGAGTGCCCGTACAGCACCAGCCCGCCATCGGGCACCGCGAAGCGCTGCCGCACCAGCGCGACCGTCGCGCGGGCATCACGCATGACCGCCGCGTAGCCGGGCGTGCCGGGGAGGCCGGCGTAACCGCGGTACTCCGCGAGGAACACCGGCAGCCCGCTGCGCCGCGATGCCTCACGAGCCCAGTCGACCCACGCCACGGCCAGGTCGGCGTTGCCGTGGAAGTGGACGATCGCCCCGCGCGGCGGCGACCGCTGCCCCGCGGGCGGCGCCGGCGGCAGGACCAGGAAACCGAGCAGCGGCTGCCCCTCGGGCGTCCGGTAGTCCACACGCTCGGCGCCGAACGCGTCCGGATAGGGCGGCGCCGCGGGGAGGAAGATCAGCCGGTTCTGGAAGAGCCAGACCGCGACCACCGCCACGCCGAGCGCGACGGTGAGCGACACGGCCAGCGAGGCGAGCATCGTCACGATGCGCGGCCGGCGTGGCGCCCGCCGCCTTGCCGGCGACACCGGCTCACTCGCCACGCGTCCGCGGGCCGGAGGTCAGCGAGAACGGCGCCTCACGCTTCATGACCGCCCGCCGGCGCACCACCGCACCGGCGGCCAGCAGGCCCGCGGCCGCGGCGAACATCCCCTTGTAGACGACGACGGTCAGCACCTCGGCGGGGAGCACGACCTTGAGGTGCAGGCCCAGTGCCACGGCCGCGATCGTGCCGACCGCCACGCCACCAACCATCAGGACGGTACCGAGCTTGGCGGTCATGTGCACCAATCTCACCGGGTCAGCCTGCCGAGAAACGCCCGCACCGCGTTCGCGAACCCCTCGGGGTCCTCGTGGTGGACGTCGTGCCCGCAGTCCGCGAACTCGACCAGCTCCGTCCCCGGCCGGCGCGCGGCCATCTCGGCGACCTGCCCGTCCGATACCGCGAAGCTGTGCCTGCCGTGAATCAACAGCGCCGGACAGGTGCTCGCCAGCCAATCGCGCCACCAGTCGCCGTTCATGCACCGCTGGGACTCGATCATGTCCGCCGGCCGCCAGGGAAAGCCGAATCCGTCCGGCGCCTCCTCGAGGCACTCCAGGAAATAGCCGACTCCGGTGCCGGCGCGCGCCGCGAGAAAGGCCCGGGCCGCCTTGCGAGTGGGAAACGACTCCGGCCACCCGGCCAGGAATTCGGTGAAGTCGCCGGTGATATGGGCCCCGATGTCCTCGATGATCAGCGCCCCCACCAGCTCCGGCCGGCGGGCCGCCAGTTGATAGGCATTGACCCCGCCCAGGGAGTGGCCGAGCACCACCGCCGGCGCCAGGCCGAGGTGATCGATCAACGCCGCCGCGTCGCCGACGTACCCGTCGCGCGTGTAGTCGCCGGGATGCCCGCTGGCACCGTGGCCGCGCTGGTCGGGAGCCACCACCCGCCACGCCGGACTCAGCGTGCCGGCCAGGCGCTGGAAGGTGATGCCGACGCTGAAGTGCCCGTGCAGCGCCACCAGCGCCGGCGCGCGCTCCGCCTCGCCATCGCCCGAGTCGCGCCAGGCGAGGCGGATCCCGTTCAGGGTACCGGTGCGCAGGTCGGTGAAGCTCACGCGGGCGGGACCCGGCCGACGAACGCCGCGGCGACCAGCCCGGCGCACAGCAGTCCCGTCGCGGCGAGCAGGCTCACCCCAACCGTCTGCTGCTGGTCGAATCGGTAGCTGGTGCACAGCCTCACGGGAGCCGCCACGTACAGCCACCCCATCGCGCCGACCATCGACAGGGAGTTCGCCGCCACGAACGCGCGCCCGAGCCCGGTCATCCGCTCCCAGCCCAGCGCGAGCGCCGAGCCGGCCAGCGGCGGGAAGAGCAGCAACCTGGTGAGCGCCGACGCCGGGCTGGTGATGGCCGCATCGAGCTGCCGTGGGAGGGACCAGGCGGTGATCGCGAACGCGGCGGTCAGGACCGCGGCGACACCGTGCGGATCGAAGGCGGCCAGTGCCCGTCGCGCGCGCCCGGGCACCAACGCCGTCGCCAGCCATCCCGCCGCCGCCAGCGCCGGCAACTCGCCCATCATGTGGCCCACCATGCTCGACTCGAGCAGATGCCGCACCGCCGGGACCGCCAGCGCCCCCCAGAGCGCCACGCCGGCCGCTCCCCGCGCCCGCGCGCCCGGCATCACGAGCCGGCGGTCACTCGCTCGGCGATCGCGTGCGGATTGTCGTAGTCGACGATCGTCACCAGGCGCCCCCGCGCGTCGAGCAGGTGAACGGCGCCGTTATGCACGAAGCCGCCCGCGCCGTCGGGAATCACCCGGATGCCGAACGCCGCCAGCAGCGCGGTCCGGTCGGCATCCGACAGCGGCCGCGCCACCCTCCACCGGCGCGGGTCGGCGCCGTGCATCCGCGCGTACTCCATCAGCCGCTCCGGCGTGTCGCGGGCGGGATCGATGCTGATGCTGACGAGCACCGGCGTGGCCGCCGCCGCGCCAGTGCCTGACGACGGCAGCTCCCGCTGCACGGCCGCGAAGGTCCGGCCCAGCGCCGGACAGAGCGTCGTGCAGCGGGTGAAGATGAAGTCGACCGCCACCGGCCGCCCGCCGAGCTCGGCGAGGGTGAACGCGCGGCCATCCTGGTCCTGCAGGCGCACCGGCGGGATGATCCGCGGCTGCCGCGCCACCGCCAGCCGGCGCGCCCCCTCGCTGGTGAACGCGCGCCCGCCGTCGGTGCCGCGCCAGAGCGCCGCTGTCCCCACCGCGACGACGGCGATCGCGGCCAGCGCCGGCCGCATCACGGGCCGGCAATCGCCGAGCGCATCCGCCCGAGGAACCGCGTGACGAGCACCAGCATCGCCGCCACCACCAGCGCGCCAAACGCCGAGGCGATCCGGTCATACGGCATCCACGCCGCCTGGTGAATCGCGTATCGCCGCGGCACCCCCAGGCGTCCCGCCCAGAGGAACATGCTGACGAAGCCGAGCGTCCCCAGGGTGTACATCCAGAAAGTCGCCCGGTCCACCGCCGACAGCGCCGCCGGCGCCGCCCCGCCCCGCACCAGGAAGAGCGCGAAGCCGAGGATCATCGCCGTGGTGCCGAGGATCAGGTAGAAGTGGAAGTGGCCCGGCACCCAGAGCGTGTTGTGCACCATCTGGTTGACGACGATCGTCCCGTCGGCGATCGCCGGCGCCACGCCGGCCGCCCAGCCGAACACCGACACGAACAGGAGCGACGACACGGCGTCCCACTTCAGCTCCGACCGGTAGACGATCCCGAGCGCCCCCACCGCCGTCACCGCCAGGACCGGGATCCCGCTCGTCCACGAGATGACCTGCCCCATGACCAGCATCCACGTCGGCATCGCGAAGTCCATCAGCAGGTGGTGCGGATAGACCGTCAGCACCATCAGCAGGGTGGCGCTCCAGGCGAGCAGGAAGGGGCGCGACGACTTCCACGGCCGCCCGGTGTAGCGCGCCAGGATCTCGTAGACGCCGATCACCGCCATGTACATCGTCGAATTGATGAACACGTGGCCGAAGAAGAACGTCATGTTCTTCGCCAGCAGGGCATCGATCGCGAACCCGGGCGCCGCCAGCGCCACCAGCTCCATGACCAGCACCGCCGCACCGGCCACCAGCGCCAGGATGTTGATCAGCGCCACCACGGTCGCCGCCACCACCGTGGCCGGCGGCGCCTCCTCCGCGGACGTGCCGAACGCCTGCGGCCACCCTAACGCCTTGGCCAGGCTGCCATAGCGCTGCATCACCGCCCGGGCCACGTCGAGGAAGAGCAGCAGGAAGCCGGTGCCGATCAGGAGCAGGCCGCCCAGGAACCCGGCCGCCCCCGGCGCGCCCCACCCGCCGTTCGAGTGCTGGGGCAGCGGGAAAAGGAACGTCCAGCCGCCGGCGAACCCGCCCAGGAAGATTCCGCCCAGCAGGAGCACCGCCCCCACCAGGAAGAGCACCAGGTTGATGAGCAGCACGGTCGCCGACAACGGCGCGTACTGGCGCAGGAAGTACCACATCACCGCCGAGCTCCCCACCCCGGCGATCCCGACCATCCCCGCGCCGTGCGCGGTCATCAACCGGTAGAACCAGCTTGGGTCGAGCGACAGCAGGCCGCCCTGGGCGAGCCGCATGATCAGGCCGAAGAGCGCGAGCAGCGACAGCACGATCGCGTAGGTCGCCACGTACAGGAACACGCCGCGGCGCGCGGCCGCGTCCATGGGAGCCGGTGCGGCGGCGCTCATCGGGCACCTCCCGGCGCGGCCGGCACCAGCCCCACGCGCTGGCCGGTCACCGTGAAATCGGTCGTCATGTAGTGGTGGACGGACCCGCAGTACTCCAGGCACATGATCGTGTACTTCCCCTCGTGCGCGAACATCACCCGCAGGTGGTTCACGTACCCCGGCATCGCCTGCACCTGGGCCACCATCCGCATCTGGTCGTCATAGACCGCGAACCCATGGTTGACGTCGGCGCTGGTGACGCCGAAATCCACCGTCGTCCCCACCGGGACAGACTTCGCCGTCATCTCCCACGTCCACTGGTGTCCGGTCACGCCGATCGTCTGCGCCGTCGACGACCCGGATTCCGCCCCGTACGGCAACGACCGGAGCGAGATCGCGGAGACCAGCACCGTGACCAGCACCAGCGACCAGAAGAGCCACCGGCGCGCGCGCGCCGAGCTGGTCTGGACGGGGCCGTACTCGGTGGGTGGACTGGCCGGGGCGGACCTCGCGACGGTCAGGAAGACGATGCCAAGGGTGAGGGCGACGACGACCGACGCCCACCACGCCAGTTCCTGGCGCATCGGGACCTCCGGGTGAGAGAGGCGGCGCTACGCAGCCGGCGGCTTCTGGGCCGGGGCTAACGTGGGCTGTCCGGCGCCAATGTGCAAGCGCGACAATGTGTCGCCGCCCGGCCGCCGCCCCCGGCGGGCCGGGCCACCTCTCACCGCGGCCGGATCAGCGCGCCGCGGACGCCGTTCCCGGGCGCTCGGTCACGCTCACGCCGCGCCGTGATGCCCAGTCCGCACCCATCTCCGTCAGGAGCTCGGCATCCAGCAGCCGTTCGGCGAGCGGGAAGAGGGCCCGTTCCTCGCGCGCGAAGTGGGCGCGGGCCACCGCGATCGCGACCGTCAGCTGGTCGCGCGCGGTCGCGAGATCAGACGCCGATCGCGCCGCCCCGAGCGCCCGCTCGATCTCGTGATGATCATCGCGGACGACGGTGAGCAGCGCCGCGTCGGCGCCGGCCCGCCCCGTGAGGCGGTCGAAGAGGAGCTCGTCTTCCAGCCTGGCGTGCGACACCAGCGCGCGGGTCAGCAGCGCCGCCTGGGCACGGACCTCGCTCACCGATCCGCCGGGCCGGGCGTCGGCCTCGCACTGGTCGAACAACGAATAGATGACGGCGTGCTCGCCCAGCAACGCATCAATGATGTTCATCTCAGCCCTCCGGACCGATTGACCGTGTCGCGGCGGATCATGGGGTGACCACCGCCCGGATCGCCTCTCCCGACCGCAGCGTGTCGAACGCCTCGGTGATCCGCGCCAGCGGAAAGCGGTGCGTCACCAGCTCGGCCACGCGGAGCCGGCCGCGGCGCGCCAGGTCGATCACCCGCGGGTAGTCCACCGGGCGGCACCCCAGCGAGCCCGAGACCTCGATCTCGCGGAACATCACCCGTCCGGCGTTGAGCGCCATGGTGCCCGTGCTGTAGCCCACCAGGATCAGCCGGCCGCCGGTGCGCACGCAGTTGAACGCCTGCTCCTGCGTCGCCGCCAGCCCGATCGCCTCCATCGCGACGTCGGCGCCGGCCCCGCCCGTCAGGCGGCGAACCTCCTTGTCCGGCCGGGGCGTCTCGGCCGGATTGATCGTCGCCTCGGCGCCTAACTTCTGTGCCATGGCCAGCTTCGCGGGGTTCAGGTCGACCGCGATCGCCCGGCCACCCACCGCCGCCACCATCTGGACCAGGTTCAGCCCCACCCCGCCGCAGCCGAAGATCACCACCCATTCGCCGGCCGCCACCCGGGCGCGCCGCACCACCGCGTGGTACGGCGTGGTGACCGCGTCGGCGATCACCGCGCTCTCCACCAGCGGCAACTCGTCAGGCAGGTGGAACACGTCCTTGGCCGGCACCCGTACCAGCTCGGCGTAGCCCCCGTCGATCGTGTTGCCGAGCATGACGCTGCCGTCGCAGAGATTCTCGCGCCCCATGCGGCACGGTTCGCAGCGCCCGCAGCTGACCACCGCGGCCGCCAGCACCCGCTCGCCCACCGCGTGGCCGGAGACCCCGGGGCCGAGTGCCGCGACTGTCCCCGAGATCTCGTGTCCCAGGATGAGCGGCGGCGGCTTGAAGGTCGGCGTGCCGTGGTCGATGTAGTGGAGGTCGGTGTGGCAGACGCCGCAGGCCGCCACCCGGATCAGCACTTCGCCCGCCGCCGGCACCGGGTCGGGAACGTCCTCCACGCAGAGCGGAAGACCGGCGCCGCGGAAGATGGCGGCTTTCATCGGGGCATCCTTGTGTAGAGCGTCCGGAAGAGGTGCTGCGCCGCGGGGCAGCTGTCGCATCCCGCCCGCAGCTCGCCGGCCGTCACCGGCGCGGCGCACACCTCGTAGCCCAGCGACTCGTACAGCTCCACCACCTCCGCCAGGCGCGGCGGCGCCACCACGAACCGCCGCGACCAGCCGGCGCGCAGCAACTCCGGGTCGCCGCCATCCGGCCACGCCGTTGCGCCTGACGACTCCGGCGCGGGCGGGCCGTCGTAGAGCGGCAGCGGGATGCCGGCTCGCGGCGATCCGGTCATGAGCGCCTCACGCGGCGGACTCGAGCTTGCGGACGCGCACCTGGGCCAGCACCGCCGCCCCGATCGCGCCGGTGAGCTGGACGAGCGGCTCGGGCGGGACGTTGACCACCCCGGCCACCTGCTCGCGCAGCACCCGGACCATGGTGTCGAAGCGCATGATCCCGCCCACCAGCGTGACCTCGGGCTCGATCTTCACGCGCTTCATCAGCTGCACCGAGCGCGACACCAGCGACGCGATCGCGCCGTGCAGGATGTCGGCCGGGCTGCGGCCGGTGGACACCTGGTTGATCACTTCCGATTCGGCGAACACCGCGCAGACGCCGGAGATCGACGCCGGATCGGCCGACGAGGCGGCCACCGGCCCGATCTGCTCGATGTCGAAGCCGAGGTAGCGCGCCGTCTTCTCGAGGAAGGCGCCGGTGCCGGCCGCGCACTTGTCGTTCAGGCGGAACGACCGGACGTGGGCGCGCGCGTCCAGCCGGCTGACCTTCATCGTCTGGCCGCCCACGTCGAGCACCGTCCGCGAGCCCGGGAAGAAGAAGGCCGCGCCCCGGGCCTGCGCGGTGAGGTCGGTCGCGTGCAGGTCGCGGAACGGCACCTGCGAGCGCCCCTGCCCCGTGCTCACCACGTAGCGCACCGCCGACCGATCGAGTCCGGCCGCGGTCAGCGCGCGCTCGTAGGCTTCGGTGCTCGCCGCCTCCATCCGGAATCCGGTGGGCACCATCGCGGTGCCGGCGATCCGGCCGTCGTCGCCCAGGATCACGGCTTTCGTGTACGTCGAGCCGACGTCGATTCCCGCGGTCGCGATCATGCCGTCACCTCCGTGGCGGCGGCTGACGATTCGAGCGCCGCCATCCGGTCCCGCGCGAAGAGCGCCGCGCCCAGCGCGCCCATGAAGTGCGACTCCTCGGCGGTGTTCATCGTCAGGCCGAGCATCTCGTTGAGCACCTGGACCATCGCCGGGTTGCGCGCCACCCCGCCGGTGAACGTCACCGGGGCCTCGGTCCCGACGCGTGACAACAGCGCCACCGAGCGCGACGCGATCGACCGGTGCACGCCCATCAGGATGTCCTCGATCCGCCGTCCGCGCGCGACCCACGACAGGACCTCCGACTCGGCGAACACCGTGCAGGTGGTGCTGATCTTCACCGCCCGCTGCGCCCGCAGCGCCGACGCCCCCAGCTCATCCAGCGGGATATTCAGCGCGAACGCGGCCGCCTGGAGGAACCGGCCGGTGCCGGCGGCGCACTTGTCGTTCATGCAGAAGTCGAGCACCTCGCCGTCGGGGCGGATGCGGATCGCCTTGGTGTCCTGGCCGCCCATGTCGAGCACCGTCTTCGTGCCCGGGAAGAGCGACGCGGCGCCGCGCGCGTGGCAGCTGATCTCGGTCACCTGCGCGTTGCCGAACGTGACCTTGTACCGGCCATAGCCGGTGCCGATCACGTAGCCGACGTCCTTCTCCCGTACCACCGCCTCGTCGAGCGCGGCCTGGAACGCCTCCTGCGCGGCCGTGACGACGTTGGCGCCGGTCATGATCAGCGACCGCCCCGCGATCCGTCCGCCGGCGTCGAGCACCACCGCCTTGGTCTGCGTCGAGCCGACGTCTACGCCAGCGGTATAGCGCATGGGCTCTCCTCCGGGCGCGGCGCGCCGCTGTCGGTCCTGAGACGGCGCGATTCAAGTCCCTCGAAGTACGCGTCGATGCGGTTCTTGAGCTGGGCTTCCGACACCACCCGCCGGTCCATCATGTCGGACTCGATGTAGAGGCAGTTGAGATCGCGCGCCTGCATCACCGCCCGGCGGCTGCCGGCCAGTCCCGTCGACACCGTGCGGCAGCTCTTCACCGGGTGGTAGACGATCCCGTCGGCGTGGAACTCGTCGGCCGCCCCGATCAGCAGCCGGTCCTGGAAGAGCATCGCGTCGGTCGCCCGCCTGACGCCGAGCAGCACTCCCTCGGCCAGGCTCTCGATCGGGTGGCGCAGGTCGTACTCGAAGCCGGTGTCGGCGCCGCCCGAGGCGAACCAGAGGTAGCTCGAGCTGACGAAGGTGCCGCCCCGGTCCGCGAAGAACTCGTGGAAGCGCCGGAAGATCGGGTAGCACGGCACGCCGACGAAGATCAGCCGGAAGCGCTCGCCGGCCAGGGCGCCGATGCCGTGCTCCACCTTGTACGCCAGCTCCTCCTCGAGGTCGCGGAAGTACGCGCACCCCGCCTCGGTGCCACGCAGCGCGTTCATCACCCCCAGGTAGGCGGTGCCGTCGACCACCGCGTTGAACGGCGCCGGCGCGGCGGCGTTGAGCGCCAGGACGCGCCGCCAGCTCGCGGTCATCTCATTCGTGAGGCGGAGCACCTCGCGCAGCCGGTCGATGTCGAACGCCCGGCCGCTGATCCGCTCGCAGGCCGTGATCAGCTCGCGGAGCTGAGCCTCGACGTAGCGGCGGTCGCGCGCCAGGCCGGCCGCCCCCGGTGCCCGCTCGTTCGCCGACCGGGCGCTGGGGACGTCGATCGCGAACACCGGGGTCTTGTACATCCGCTCCCAGATCTCGCCCCACTTGAGGTAGGTGTTGCAGGCGTTGGTGAGCACCGCGATCGCCGGCTTCGGGATGCGCCCCATCGGGTGCGCGCCACCGCGGAGCTGCACCGCCACGTCGGCCTTCACGTAGCCGCAGATGTCGGGCGAGTAGCCGCTGTCCTCGGCCTGCGCCAGGAACTCGGCCTCCACGCGCCGGACCGCCGTCTGGAGCGAATTGATCTCCGGAAAAACCACCGGCAATTCGAATGAGCGCAGCAACTCCACCAGGCTGCCCATCACGAAGACGTAGGCCGCCGGCGCCCCGCGCTCGGCCGCGCCATCCAGCTCGGCGTACCACTCCCGCACCAGGCGGCCCGCCTGGACGGCTCCCCGCCCGACGATGCTGACGGCAGTCTGTGGTTCGGTATGCATCACGCGCCGGTCTCCTCTCGGCCCATCCGGGCCGGCATCAGTCGAAGACGATGTTTTCCACGAACGTCTCCAGCTGTATCTGGAGCTGATCGGAGTTCGACATCTTCTCCTCGAACTCGGTGACGAAGAACGGGATGTGCGCCTCCTCGAGCGCCTGCGAGTACGCGACCTGCTCGTCCAGCCCCGGTTCGCACATCTTGGCGGCGGCGATGATCGCCGCGTCGGCCCGGGCGCCGGCGATCCGACGCAGGAGCATCTGCTCCTTGGGCTTTCGCAGGTCGTGCTGCACCGGGCTGTAGGTCGAGTCGTTGATGTAGGCGTCGGCCAGCTCGCCGAGCGGGTCGCCGGTGAGCGGGACGTCGTGTTCGAGGTAGCGGAGCCCGATCAGCAGGTCGTCATCGACCACGTAGCACGACTGGGCCATCGCCGACAGCAGGTCCACCGGCGGCTGCTCGCAGAACCCGCCCTCGAAGACGACCCGCATCTTGTCCTGGCGCCGGGCCGGCCGCTCGCGCAGGGCGGCCAGCGCCGCCGCCAGCATCTCGTTATGCTCCTCGCGGCGCATCACCGTGCCCACGGCCAGCAGGACGTAGGCCTCGTCGACCCCCAGCATCCACGGCGCCTCACGACGCATGGCGTACAGGTCGCGGATCAGCGCCCGGTTCCGGTTGTAGATGGCGATCGAGGCGCGGAGCGCCTCGACGCCCACCGGCGCTCCGGTCACGCCCTCGATGTCGGACAGCAGCCGCTGGTACTCGGCGCGCAGGTACTCGACCGACGACGCCGAGTTCGGGTTCTGCGGCAGGTACAGGATCTGGATCGGGTAGGAAAAGTTGCGCGCCCAGACGCCGGCCAGGTTGCGGGCCGCGTCACAGATCGGATGGGTCACGAACATGTCGAGCGGCAAGTGCCCGGACAGCCCCAGCTCCAGGGAACTGCGCATCACCGAGCAGAGGTACGACCCGAAGTGCGCGTCGGCCTGCCGCATCTCCACCGGCCCGCCCTTCACCTTCACCGGCAGCATCCCGGCGGCGTGCGCCAGCTCCTCGGGGAAGTAGACCTGGAAGTGACCGAGCACTTGGCCGCCGCGCTCGCGCCAGCGTCGGACCGTCGGGAACTCCATGTCCTCGGTCAGCTCGCGGGCCCGCGAGATCATCTCGCCGATGGCCTGGCCGCGCCACTCTCCCCAGAGATCGGCGCCGACTGCCGATGCGGCGATGGCCGTGGACATGTCAGGCCTCCTGCCAGACGGCGCGCCGCTTCTCGATGAAGGCGGCGATCCCCTCGTGCGGATCGCGCAGCCCCATCAGTTCGTGCGCGTAGAGCGCGTTGGCGCGGCTCACCGCCCCGCCGCTGGCCGGCCCCAGTCCCTCCGACACGGCGCGCTTGGCCAGGCGGAGCACCGGCCCGCTGAGCGACGCCAGCCGGCGCAGGTATTCTCCCGAAGCGGTGACGAACTCGTGGTCGGGCCACACGTGACTCACCAGCCCCATCTCCAGCGCCTCGTCGGCGCTGAGGATGCGTCCCGTGAGGATCAGCTCCAGCGCCCGCTGGCGCCCGATCAGCGCCGGCAGCAGCGCCGCCGCGATCGGGGGAAAGACCGCCAGCTGGATCTCGGGCTGCCCGATGGTGGCGCGGTGCGACGCCAGGACGATGTCGCTCGCCAGGAGCAGCTCGCACCCGCCGCCCAGCGCGGGCCCGTGCGCCAGCGCCACCACCGGCATGGGGAGCGCCATCAGCCGGCCGAAGACGATGTCGAGCCCTTCGATCATGCGCGCGGTGCGGTCGCCGGTGTGGTCGGCGACGTCCAGGCCGGCGCAGAAGGCCCGCCCGTTCGCCTGCAGCACCAGGATCTTCACCGACCGATCGTCGCCGACCTCGGCGAGGGCCGCCGCGAGCTCGTCGAGCATGGGCAGGTGCATGACGTTGAGCGGCGGGCGGTCGAGGGTCAGCCTCACGATCCCGTCGTCGCGCTCGAGGCGGACCAGGGGGGGCGTCATCGCGCGGTCCCCGCGGTCTCGCGGCCGGCGCCGTCGCCGGCCGGCGCACCGCCGGGCAGCGATGCCCCGCACGCCCCGCAGAAGGTGAAGCCGCTGGGAATCCCCTGCGCGCCGCAGGCCGCGCAGTCGCGGTCGTACGGCCCCCAGACGAACTCGCTCGAGCCGCCGTCCGCGGCACGTTGGCGCAGCACCCGGTGTCCCGCCTTGCGCTTGTCGACGAACGCACGCATCCCCTCCCACGGCTCCGAGCCCGTGTAGTGGATGGAGAGCCAGTCCCTCGCGTGGCCGATCGTCTGGTGCCACGCGAACTCCTTCCAGAAGTTGACCTGCTGCTTGGTGTAGCGGGTGCACTCGGGGAAGGTGTCGAGCAGCCGCTGGGCGAGCTCCTGCACCGCCTGGTCCAGCCGCTCGAGGCTGATCGTGTAGCCGTTGGTGCCGCGCTTGGCCTGCTCGATCTCGTCAGGCGTGGCGCCGGTCACGAACGCGCCGTTCTTCACCACCGATGGCACCACCCGGTTCACCAGCCCCCATTCGAGCGCCCGGGGCGCGGCGATCCGCTCGTTGAGCAGCAGCATCTCACGCGCCCGGCGGTCGCCGACGAGCAGCGGCAACCACTGCGTCCCGCCGCCGCCCGCGACGCTGCCGACGTGCGTCCCCACCTGGCCCAGCCAGGCATGCTCGGCCATCACCGCCAGGTCGCAGGCCATCTGCGACTCGTTCCCCCCGCCCACCGCCATCCCGTTGATCCGCGCGATCACCGGCTTGCCGGAGTTCATGATGCTCTCGATGTACGCGGCGAACAGCCCCATGTACTTCCAGTAGTCGCGGGGGCGCACCGTGTACTGCTCCTGGTATTCCTTGACGTCGCCGCCGGTGCAGAACGCCGAGTGGCCCGCGCCGGTGAAAACGATCACGCCGACGTGATCATCGAACGCGGCATCGCGGAAGGCGCTGGCCAACTCCCCCAGCGCGCGCGTGCTGTACGCGTTGTAGCGCTGCGGCCGGTTGAGCGTCACGGTCGCCACCCAGTCGGCCTTCTCGTACCGGATGTCGGTGAAGTGAAAGTCGGCGGCGGGTCTGGTCGCGAAGTGGCTCATGGCGAATCTCCCCTGGCGAATGGCGGCCGGGCGGGCATCAGCGCCCCGCGGCCGCTTGCAGCGTGGCGGGCGTGCGTCCGGCGGCGTCGGCGCCGCACGCCTGTTCGACGTAACGGTCGGCCGGCTCGGACAGCAGTGCGTGACAGCGTTCGAAGAGCCTGGCGGCCGCCGGCCCGTGCCAGTCGGCCGGCAGCAGCGAGTGCGGCAGGTAGGGATCGATCGCCGGGAGCGCCCGGTAGTCGTGGACCAGGCTGAAGCGCCTGACGAAGCAGGTTGCCGGCGCCAGGCAGAGCGCCCGCGGCCGGCGGCGCCCGTCGGGCCGGCGCCCCGCCGCGCCGCATGCCTCACAGCGATCCAGCTCCGGCTGCCACCGCTCCAGGAAGGACGCGTACCGGGCGTTGATGCCGCGCAGGTCCCACGTCTGCTCGACCATCCGCAGTGTCTCGGAGAGACCGACGTGCTCGGCCCGGAAGATTTCCAGGTGGCGCGTCACCCGGAGCGAGCCGGCGAGCGCCTCCACGTCATCGCGGACGTCATGGGGCGTGATCCAGAGCCCGTTGGTCAGCGGGCCGCACCCCAGCCACGCGAGCCTCACGCGCAGCAGGTCGCGCTCGCGGCGGCGAGACTCGGGGATGGAGTAGCTGATCAGCCACCACGAGCCATCCCATGCCGCCTCGCGCGGCGGGTGGTAGATCCGCTCGCGTCCCTCTTCCAGCAGGCGCCGCCCGCGACGGGTGAGCCCGTAGCTGCTGCGCGTCCCCTGCCGCTCGGCGGCCACCCAGCCGCGGCGCGCCATGCGCGAGAGGGCGACCCGCACCGCCGTCGGCGACATCCCCAGCACGCCGAGCAGCGTGATCAGGCCGCCGGTGGGCACGGTCTCGCGCCGATCGAGGAAGTAATCCCCGAACAGCGTGAAGACGAGATCCTGCGAGCGGGGCCGGGCGGGGCGCCGAGGGCTCATGCGACGGGGACAGGAGGCCTATATGTGACACTCGCTGTACGACCGTAACATGACTGTCATACTACCGGGAACAAGAAGGTTTCCCCGACACCGGCGTCGGGGTTGGGCCGACCGGCGCCCCGCCGCGGCGCCGGCCGCCCCGCCCTACCGGCTCTCTCCGGGACGGTACCGCTTCGCCGTCTGGGCCTCGATGTCCTTCTCCAGCCACGCGACCGGCTTCATCTCCCCGCGGGCGAACATCTCCGCCTGGTCGTCGTGGTACGGCGAGTCGTCGCGCGGGCTCTGGCCGTAGGCGAGCACGCTGAACGCCCGCGGCGGGTCGCCGAACTCCACCGCCAAAATCCAGCCGTCGCCGCGAGCCGCCTCACGCTTCCCGTCCGGGTCGTCGCGATAGCCGATTACCCGGAAGCAGCCGAGCGCGCCGTCGCACCCGCCGATCGGGACGTCGACCTTTCCGATCCGCAGGCGGTGCACGTCGCCCCAGGCGACGTCGGCGCTCCCGTAGCGGCGGATCGTCTCGGCCACCGCCCACCCGAACGCCTGCGCGGCCCGCGCCGGGTCCTTGATCCCGCGCGGCGTGGTGATCGCCGAGTCGGGCGTCCACGGGTGCGCGTACATCGTGTCGGCGCGCGCTCCCTCGATGTACTTCCGCCACCAGATCTCGAAGAGCACGCCGCCGCGGCTGGCCGGCGCCACCGTCCGGTCCCACCTGGCGATCGCGTCGATCGCCGTGGCGACGTCGCCGGTGGGGTTCGTCGCCCGGACCGCGGCCACCAGGTCGTCCCGCACCCGCTCGGCGAGCAGCATCCGGTACGAGTGCTTGAGCTTGATCACATCCTCCAGGGTGAGTTTCTGTTTCGTGTCGATGAGGGTGATCGCCATCTGGCTGCGGAGCCCCAGCCGCGGCTCGGTGAAGTATGCTGGATACTTCTTCCAGTCCAGCACCTGGTGGAGGTTGGTGAACCAGGGCGGATCGTTCTCGTTATGCAGGTACCCGCCCTTGGGGTTGAGGAGCTGGGGGAGCGAGTCGAACGGGACGTAGCGCGTCCAGACGTCATCGGTGCGGGCGGCCGGGGCGGCCACCGAATCGCCCGGCGGCGCCGCCGGGAAGACGGGGATCGACGCGTTCCAGACGTAGAAGATGTTCCCCGCACGGTCCGCGTAGGTGAAGTTCGAGTTGACCCGCGCCCGCATCCGCATCGCGTCCTTCCACTCGGCCAGCGACCGGGCCCGCATCATGTGGAGGAACTGCTCGCCGCCGTGGAAGTCGCCGTCGTTGGCCGCACGGAGCACGTAGATCTTGCCGCCGCCCCGGTAGAGCACCGGCCCCAGCGGCGTCGTCCACAGTTCCCTCGTTTCCGTGGACAGTCCCGGCCCGTTCCGCCACGCCACCGTCACCGGCACGCGCTCGAGCGCCACCGACGTCCCATCGAACAGGTAGTGGTCCACCTGCGTGGAGTCGACGTCCAGCGCGTAGATCGCCGAGAGGATCGGGTCGTTGTTGGTGGTGGACCAGCCCAGGTCCTTGTTGAAACCGCCGACGACCGCGAACGGGCCGCCGATCCGGAAGTCGCCATAGAAGTCGACCACTCCCGGGACGGTCATGTGCCCCTCGTAGTAGCCGGCGTCGTACGCCAGGTGCGGATTGCGCAGCAGGATCGCATGCTTCGACCTGGTCCGGCTGGGCGCGAACGCCCAGGCATTCGATCCATCGTCAGGCGGATCTTCGCCGCCCGCCAGGAGCTGGGGCTCGAGAGCCGGCGCGTCGCTCCCGGCCGATCCGGGCTGCGGAACCGGCGGGCCGCCGGCCCTGGGTCCCGCCGGACGGCGCTGGCTCGGGTCGATTCGCGCCAGGAACCGGCGCGCGGCCAGCGGACTGGCCATTTCGATGTCGCGTGTCGCCACGTCGTAGCCGGTGAAGTGCGGCGCGAACCCCGGCGGGAACTCCTCGGGGTGCAGCTCGATGTACCGGTTGACGCCCACCGCGAAGCCCTCGTAGGCATCGCGGGTGTCCTGCTCCAGCCGCGGCCAGGCCTCCACCGCGCGCTGGTACGCCAGCCGGGCGATGAAGTCGCTCTCCATGCTGTCGCGGCCGAACCACTTGCCCATCTCGCCACGTGACCGGAGCATCCCCATCGCCACCCGGGCGCCGTAGTCCTCCATCTGGACGTAGCCCAGCGCGTAGTACGCGGCCTTGAGGTTGTCGGCCCTGATGTGCGGCACGCCCTGCGCGGTGCGCCGGATTTCCACGTGCTGCACCAGCTCGGGGGGCGGCGGCACCGGCGCTGGGGCAGCCGCTGGCGTGGCGGTCACCTGCGCGCGCAAGCCAGTCGTCGCGAGAAGCTGAAGGACCAGGGCGAGCGACGACCTCACGGTCGGGATACGGCGGGCGAACCACATCGGCGAGTCTCCTTCGGCGGAAAACGGCCGCGGGTGAGTGCTGCGGGTGCAGCGGGTGTGGCGACTACCGGGATACGCACTACTATATAGTTGCGCTGACCGAGTGTCCCCCCCACACCGACCTGCCGCCATGTCACTCTCGCGCCGCGACTTCGTATTCCGCTCCGCCTCGTGTGCCGCGCACCTCGCCCTCGCCGCCGCGGTCACTCCGCGAGCGCTGCGCGCGATGTGGGCGCGCGCGCCGCTGGGTCCGGTGCTGGCGCGGGAACCGTTCGGCAATCTCGAACAGGTCGCGGACGGGGTGTGGGCGCTCATCTCGACGCCGCTGAACGGCGACAACACCACCCTCTCCAACGGCGGGATCATCGCCGGCAAGAAGGGCGTGCTGGCGATCGAGGGCTTCTACAAGCCCGAGGGCGCGCTCTGGCTCGCCGGCAAGGCGCGCGAGCTCACCGGCCGCTGGCCCACGCACGTGGCGGTGACGCACTACCACGCCGATCACGCCAACGGCGTGGCCGGTTACCTGGGCGCCGGCGCCGACCAGCATCCCATCGTCCGCTCCACGGAACGGACGCGGGCGTTGGTGCTGGAGCGGAACAAGCCCGCCGATGACGCGCGCGTCGCCGCGCTCGGCCAGGCGGAGCTCCTCTCGCCCACCGACGCGGCGACGATCGACCTGGGGGGCCGGCTGGTGAAGATCATCCCGCGCAGCGGACACACCGAGAGCGACATCTCGCTCGAGCTCGACGAGCCGAGCGTGGTGTTCTGCGGCGACCTGTTTTGGAACGCGATGTTCCCGAACTACGTGGACGCGATGCCGACTCAGCTGGCGGCGTCGGTGAAGGCGCTGCGGCGCGCGAAGGACACGGTCTACGTCCCCGGTCACGGGGCATTGGGGCGGGTCGCCGAGTACGACCGTTATGCGGCGATGCTGGTCGAGGTGGAGCGGGCGGCGCGCGAGGCGCATGCCCAGGGGCTGACCGCCGCCGACGCCGGGGCCAGGTACGCGTTGCCGGCGTCGCTCGGCGACTGGGTGTTGTTCAACAAGGTGTTCTTCGAGCGCGCCTTTGCGGCCTGGTACAAGGAACTGGGGAGCTGACTCGGACTCGGGGAGCGGGGAGCGGAGGTCGCCGACCCCTGACCCCCGACCGCCGACCGCTGTTGCTTCGCCCTCCGACCTCTGAAGTTCGACCGCTGACCGCCGACCGCTGATCGCTGATCGCTGTTGTTTCGCCCTCCGCCCTCCTACTCGGCGCGCAAGGCGACCAGCGGGTCCACGGACGTCGCGCGACGAGCCGGCACCCAGCTGGCGATCATCGCGATCCCGGTGAGGAAGACTGAGATGCTCACGTAGGTGAGCGGGTCGCTGGGGCTGACCTCGAAGAGCTGGCTCTGGAGGACGCGGGTGACGCCAAGCCCGCTGACCACGCCGGCCGCCACGCCGATCCCGGCCAGCCGCGCCCCCTGCCCCATCACCAGCCGCAGGACGTCGCGGCGCTGAGCACCTAACGCGACGCGGACGCCGATCTCCTGGGTGCGCTGCGACACGCCGTACGAAATCACCCCGTACACCCCCACCGCCGCCAGGAAGAGCGCCACCGCGCCGAACGCCGAGAACATCCAGCCGAACAGCTTGAACTGCCAGTAGCGGATCTGCCGCGCCGCTTCCATCGTCTGGACCTGGAACACGGGCATGCTCGGATCCGAGGCGCGGATCGCCTGACGAATGGCCGGCATGAAGCGCGACGGCGAGCCGGTCACCCGGACCATGATCGCGGTGTTCCGGATGGCGAGGTACCGGAACGGGATGTAGGCCGCCGGCTGCGGCTCCCGCTGCTGCACGCCGTTGTCCTTGATGTCGTTGATGATGCCGACCACGGTGATCCAGGGCGCCGCGGTATCGCCGGCGAACCTGAATCGATGCTGGAGGGCGTCCCCCTTGTCCCACAGCTCCTTCGCCATCGTCCGGTTGATCACCGCCACCGGCGAGCTGTCGGCGGCTTCCTGCTCGGTGAGGTCGCGGCCGGCGGCGATCGGGACGCCCATCGTCTTCCACCAGTGGGCGGTGACCCCGGTCCACCGGAAGTACGGTTCCTCTCCCTTGGTCACCGGCTTCCCCTCGATCAGGGCGCGGCCCCCCGCCCCGCCGCCGCTCAACGGCAGCTCGTTCGACGCCGCCGCGTACTGCACCCCCGGGATCGCCTCGATCCGGCGCATCACGTCTTCGACGCGGAGCGATTTCGGCGAGGTCGAATCGTACGGCGTGCCCGGCAGGTAGATGCGCATGGTCATGAGCGGCGCGGTGTCGAAGCCGCCGCTCGCCGTCTGGAGGTTGACGAAGCTGCGCACGAAGAGTGAGGCGCCCACCAGCAGGATGAGCGACAGCGCGACTTCCGTCACCACCAGCGTGTTACGCAGCCGGTTGCGCTTGACCCCCTCGGTGCCGCCGCGCCCGCCCCCTTCGCGCAGCGTCACGGCGAGATTGCCGCGCGACGCCTGCAGCGCCGGCGCCAGCCCGAAGACGATCCCGGTGAGGATCGACGCGACGAGCGTGTAGGCGAGCGTCGACCGGTCCACCGTCCAGGTGATGTAGTACGGGATCTGGTCCGCGGTGGGGATGCCGAGGTCGATGAGGTTGACCCCGATGTAGGTGAGCGGCACGCCGACCGCGCCGGCGGCCAGCCCGATCAGGACGCTCTCGGTGAGCAGCTGGCGAACGATCCGGCCCCGGCCCGCGCCGATCGCCGCGCGCACCGCCATCTCGCGCGCCCGGCCGGACGCCCGCGCCAGCATCAGGTTGGCCACGTTGGCGCAGGCGATGAGCAGGACGAACGAGACCGCGCCCATCATCGTCCAGATGATCAGGCTCACGTCAGGCGGGATGAACTCCTTGCGCAGCGGCCAGACATTCGCGCTCCAGCCCTTGTTCTCGTCCGGGAACTGGGCGGCGAGGCGCGCCGCGATCACCTCCATCTCACGATTGGCCTGCGCCACTTCGACGCCGGGCCTGAGGCGGCCGAAGACCTGCAACCCCTTCGCGCCGCGTGGCGTCCGCGTCTCGAGGGGCGTCATCGGGAGCCACGAGTCGGTGTTCTCGGGGAAGCGGAACCCCCTGGGCATGACCCCGACCACGGTGTGCGGCAGCCCGTTCACGGAGATCGTGCGTCCCACGATGGTGGGATCCCGGTTGAAGCGTTTCGTCCACACGCCGTCGCCGATGAGGATGGCGCCGGGCGCGCCCGGGCTGTCCTCCTCGGGACGGAAGACGCGCCCGATCTGCGGCGCCACGCCGAGCATCGGGAAGAGGTTCCAGGTGATCGTCGATCCGGTGACGCGCTCGGGCTCGTCGCCCTCGGTGAACGAGATGCTCCGGCCGGTGACGCCGGCCAGCTCCACGAACGATTTGTTCTGTTCCTGCCAGTCGCGGAAATTCAGGTACGAGACCGAATTCTCCTCGTCGCCAAGCTTGGGCACGGTCTCGTGGAGGGAGACGATCCGCTCGGGGTCCTTGTAGGGGAACGGCTTGATCAGCACCCCGTGGACGACGCTGAAGATCGTGGCGTTGACGCCGATGCCGAGCGCGAGGCAGATGATCGCGATCGTCGTGAAGCCCCGGTTCTTGGCGAGCGTGCGGAGGGCGAAGCGGACGTCCTGGAGGAAGGTGTCCATGACAGGGTCAGGTCCAGGGTAAGGGCTCAGTGGGGTCGAGGCGGCGTCGGGCCGTTTCCCGACCCGTCCACCTACCGGCCGGGTCAGCCGGAAGTGTCACGACCGGTCCGGGCCGGTGCCATCCGACTCAGACCACGCGCGTCCGCGAATCGTTTGACCAAGGAAAAGGCGACGGGCAGCTGGTCGCCCGCGCAGAGCGCCAACCGGGGTGCACACACGCCCGTGAACTAAGGACGTGTCGGCCATAAGAGGTCGGTCCCTACCGCTGTCATGGGGTGCACGCAGCTTACTAGGGCGTCATCTGCCAAACTTGTTGATCACCGGCCAGCGACTCCCGGCCTGACAGTGGCACCGGCATCACTGTCAGCACTCGTCGCATCCGTACGGTGGTTCCTTCAACCCATCGTGTTGTTAGCTTTGAGCGCATGCACCGTGCTACTGGCAGGCTACGGGAATTCCTCTACAGGATGTACGGGCCGAGACCGCTCGTAGGCATAGCCGTCGTGCTTTTGACCGCCCTTGTCGGGTCTCTCTTCTGGGACTGGATAACTCAGGAGGCCATCCCCTACGTCGTAGGCGGGATGAAGGTGTTACTGGGCCTGCCAATCGGCTTCTTCGGGGCGGTACTGGTCGGCACTATCCTTGTACTTGCTGCCTTAGCGTTTGTCGACACCAGCCCGACTGCTGCCGTGATGAAGGAGTGGCTTGCGGTTGGAAAGAAACCCCGCTCCCGACCTCTTGGCGAGGCGGACCGCGCGCTGATTCAGCCCCTCCGTACGGTTTGGAATCGGCACGGTCAGATCGCGGCTGCCTGCCTTAACGATCTGTTCCGTGATGTGGCGTACGAGATGAAGAGGAAGGCCTACTGGGCTGAGCTTCTCGACCGCAAGGTCCAGGAACTGGAAGCAGGCAGGCAGGCAATGTCCGAAGCGGTCTCGGATAGCAGCACGATGCAGATCGATGATGTCCGCCTGACGTTTAACGAGATGTACGCAGCGTATCTCGGTGCGTGCCGTTGGCTCGCCAGGATCGACGCGAACGACGTCAAGATTGCGGAAGGGCCACACAAGGAGCGATTGGAGGCCTGGCGACGGCTTCACCATACGTTCCACGACAAGCTTGCGGATCTCCTGGAACTCCCTTTGCAGCGAGGGTCGTTGAAGATCTGGCTACTGCCAGGCGCGGAAGAGGGCTTGGTGCGTTTCTTAGGGGATGCAGAGGGCCAGCCGGAAGAGCACAGAAGTGATGCACTCTAAGTGTCAGATTCCGAATGGCGGTACTTTCTCTCGTTTCTCGCTGGCGTCCCAGGTCGTCGGCAGGAAAGGTAGGCGAGGGTCACCGATGCTCGGCGCGTGTAACGACCGGTACGCTGCCTAGGCGCGGGAAGCTCGATTATCCGCGACTGTAGGGTCCCAGGAATCGTTCACCATTGAAATGAATCATGTGGCTTGGCGACTGTGCTACCCAGACCTCCGTCTCCCAAGCGATCTCGTCCATGTACTTCGTGAACCCGTCGCGGTCCAGGAAGGCCGTGACAAAGACCAGACCTGCGCTTGCATCTTCGAACAAGGCCTTCAGCTCCGTAAGTCGCTTTGGGCTCACGGGCCCGTGACTGGTGACCGCCTCAACGAGGATCAGCCAGTTCTTCTGCGTGAAATGAACAACGACGTCTGGCATCTTCCCGTGGCTTTCCACGTGCACGCCTAGCCGCCTCAGAAGAGCCTCATCGAAGTAGGCCCATTTCTCACCAGTGTCGCCAACGTACACGGGCGTAGCCCCAGGCGTGAAACGCGCACAGAACTCCTCGACGATCAGTCGAACCAACTCGTTCTGTCCTCCTGGCGTGAGAGCGATTGTCTTTCCGCCTTCGAGCTTGAGCGGAATCCTTCTCATTTCTCGCTCTTGAGCATACTTGTCCGCCAACGCACCGACCTCTCCGACGTAAAGACGGGCCGCATACCCCCATGCGTCTGATCCAAACTTCCTGAGGACCTCAGCCGCCTGCGCCTCAATTTGGTAGCAGAATGACGGACTGTTCGTCGGCCGATCCGGCTTATCTGGATTGGGGACGACAAGGCCCGCTTGGACGAATTGATGCAGCGTGAAGCGACGAACAGTCTCCCGTGTATTGGGGGCCCACTGTTTGTCATAGTGCTGGGCGACAAAATCCATGATCGGTGTGACTCCGACCAGAGGCGCGCGCACCTCCGCCCAGGACATGTTGGGTTTCAGATCGAGCAGAGCGAGTAGCGTTAGGGCGGCCCGCTCATTTCGCTGCTCGTGCGGCAATCCGAGGTCAGCGAGGGCGCGCTGGGCCTCGGCAACTCTCTTCTCCCGTGCCGTTGACATTCAACTCTTGTCGATGTCGATCGCTTCAGCTACAAGAGCGTCGAGAGTCGCCTGGTCAGGGAAAACGGGCCCAACTCTTTCCCCAAGAGCCTCCAACCCCGGGCGAGTAGGGTACCTGAGCGCGCGCAGGTCCGTCGCATTCACTTGGGTGTGTCCGTTGAACTGCCGGAAGTATGAATCCAACTGTGTGGAGTTGAGGAAAGCAGCCAGGCCGAGCGCCAGAGGCCGCGCCAGCGGCGCCCCATCCGCATGGAAGTAGTTCAGGTGATTTTCGAATCCGACAGAGTCACCGGGAACTCGATCCGGATCGAACACGGCTGCCACGACTCGGCGGCGCTCCTCCTTTGCCGAGAATCGCTTAACCAAGACATACACCCCACTCGTGACCATTAGTGGAGCGCTATCCCTGACGTGCATAATGGCATTCGGCTTCTTGCCTGGCTTCGGCCATTCGACATACCCTGACGAGAAGTGCGTTGGGTAGATCAGGGCCACGGTGTCGAGCTCAGCGCTTGGGCGAAGCCAATCTCGCGCACGGAACTCCACGACACGCCCCGTCGACACCGAGACGCCGATTTGATCGAGGGTGCACGGCAACGCGCGCATCGCTACGGCCAGTGCGTGCCCATGCTCATCTGGGACCAGATGAATGAAACTTTCCGGGTCCCGCGGCTGGACGACTCGATCGAACGGCACGAGACGGATGGTACCTCCAGAGTCCTCCGGGCTGTGAGTCTGCGAGACAACGACGTGGTCCTGCTGCGGCACGCCCTTCCTTGCGTGCAGAATCACGTTTTCCTGCAATACCTCGTCTTCTCGGAAGGCATGGCCGCGCGACTCAAACACATGGAGGCGCGTGAGACTCACTGAGCGGAGCAACTGCTGACGAAAGGGCCGGAAATAAGGCCCGTTGCAGAAGCTGCGTGGGGTGATAGCAACTATCTCGCCCCCATCCGCAAGAAGCCGGACAGCAACAGAGAGGAAGGCGGTATAGAGATTGCTCGTCTCAATGCCCAAGCGGCGCAGGACGAGTCTAAGCCGTGAGTCCGTGCGGAATTTCTTGTAGGGCGGATTGAGAATCGCCACATCGTAGAAGGCGTCCACACCACCCCAAAGCCCTGCGTCCAAGGCCTCGACACCGTCCTCAATGAAGTCGCATTGGCGGATCTCTACGCCGCACTGGACTCCGACCTCCTCGCAGGCGTGCTGGCAAGCCGCGAGCGTCATCGTCAGCGGAGCCAGGAGCGATGAGTCCACCTCATACGCCGTCAGCACGACTTCACGCGGCCTGCTTGACCGTGCGCACATCTCCGCGACCCACGCCGCCGTGAGAATACCAACCCCAGCGCCAGGATCGAGCACACGCACCTTGTCACCCCCGAGCGACGTCATCGACGCCATCAAGCGCGCCGTTACGGCGGGGGTGAAGTACTGGCCAAGCTCGGATCGTCGCACAGGGTCGAGGCCCCTACCGGCCTCCTGCCTCAGGCGGTCTGCCGTGTCGAGAAGATCGAAGTTGAGCGTCGGGGCCACGGGGAGCATTTACCGAAACTTCCGGGGTTGCCGCACCAGACGCAAGCGCATCAGAGCAACCATGGTGGGGTGGGTCACTACCAAGAGAATGCATGAGGCAACGGAGGCCCTCCCCAGTGCCGGCGTCGATTGATGCGTTGCCATTCCCGCGCTCTTCGTCGCGCGATCGGTGAGGGCGTCGGCAGCAATGAATCGCCCTTCCGACCGATCCTGAAGATCGCGCCGCATGTTTGGCGCGATCCTCTCGCGGCCAGCGCAGGCCCACCTCGGTTTCCCACTCCACACGTCTTGCACGCCGAAATCGTAGCCACCATGATATCTCCTGTGAGCAATCGACAGGCGGGCCCTAGACCTATCGCACGAGCCCGAGACACATGCCTCCCCTCGCGCGGGGGTGGGTCTGCGAAGAAAGCAAAGCGCCCCCCCATCAAGGAGGAGCGCTTCGCGAATAGCTGGGGGGAGACTCGAACTCCCGACCCCGGCATTATGAGTGCCGTGCTCTAGCCAGCTGAGCTACCCAGCCCCGACTCCTGCCCTGCACCCTACTCTATAGTTGTGCCACCAACGGCCGGGATCAACCACCCGGGATGCGAACGGCCGGCCCTTGGGGGACCGGCCGCCTGCGCCATAGCGGGGGCGGGATTTGAACCCGCGACCTTCGGGTTATGAGCCCGACGAGCTACCAGGCTGCTCCACCCCGCGTCAGTAGGTACAAAATTAGCCCCACGGCGAGGGAAGTCAAGACGAATGAGGAACGAGGAACGAGGAACGAGGAGAAACACAACTCAGCGCTGGCGCCCGCCTCAGGGCTTCCTGGCGGTGTCCGCGGTGTCGTTGGCGAAGCGATAAATCATCTCCTTGCTCCCCTTCACCATCCCGAACTCCTCGCGCGCGATCCGTTCCTGCACCGCCGGGTCGGTGAGGATGGCCTTCCGCATCGCGGTCAGCGAGTCGACGTCGCGCCTGATGGTGTCGATCTCCGCCGTGAGGCGCTGCTTCCGCAGCCGCTGGCGCGCGAGGTCGGAGGTCCCGTACTCGCCCCCCTCCACGGCGAACCAGGCGACGCCCAGCGCCAGGGCGGTCCAGATCGCACGGCGGATGCGAGGGTTCATGCCTACAGCCCGTACATCGCGCCGCCCGGGTACTCGGCGGCGTCACCCAGCTGCTCCTCGATGCGAAGGAGCTGGTTGTACTTCGCGACGCGGTCGGTCCGGCACGCCGAGCCGGTCTTGATCTGGCCGGCGCCGGTGCCCACGGCCAGGTCGGCGATGAAGGTGTCTTCGGTCTCGCCCGAACGGTGGGAGATGACCGACAGGTAGCCGGCGGCGCGCGCCATGTCGATCGCCTCGAGGGTCTCGGTGAGCGTGCCGATCTGGTTGACCTTGATCAGAATCGAATTCGCCACGCCGCTCTCGATCCCGCGGGCCAGACGCTCGGTGCTGGTGACGAACAGGTCGTCGCCCACCAGCTGGCAGCGGTCGCCGAGGGTCTTGGTCAGGAGCCCCCATCCTTCCCAGTCGTCCTCGGCCAGGCCGTCCTCGATCGAGACGATGGGGTAGGTGTCGAGCCACTTGCTGTAGAGCTCGATCATGCCGGTGGCATCGCGCGTGCCGGCGCCGCTCTTCTTGAACGTGTACTTCTTGTCCTTGTAGAGTTCCGACGCCGCCGGATCGAGCGCCAGGGCGATCTCCTTGCCCGGCGCATAATGAGCCGCCTCGATCGCCTCGAGGATGACCTTGAGCGCCTCCTCATCGTTCTTCAGGTCGGGGGCAAAGCCGCCCTCGTCGCCCACGCCGGTGGAGAGCTTGCGCTTCGTCAGCACTTTCCTGAGCGCGTGGAAGACCTCGGCGCCCATCCGCAGCGCATCGGCGAAGTTGGACGCGCCCACGGGGACGATCATGAACTCCTGGAAGTCGACGGTGTTGCTCGAGTGCGCGCCGCCATTCACGATGTTCATCATCGGCACCGGCATGGTGCGGGCGAGCGGGCCGCCCAGGTAGCGGTACAGCGGCAGCCCGAGGTCGGCGGCCGCGGCGCGGGCGGTGGCGAGCGACACGGCGAGGATCGCGTTGGCGCCGAGCTTGCTCTTGGTGGCGGTGCCGTCCAGTTCCAGCAGGGTGCGGTCGACGCCCATCTGGTCGGTGGCATCCATGCCGTTCAGGGCCGGCGCGATCGTCTCCTCGATGTTCTGCACCGCCTTGCGCACGCCCTTTCCGCCGTAGCGGCTCTCGTCGCCGTCGCGCAGCTCGAGCGCTTCATGCTCACCCGTGGACGCCCCGCTCGGTACGGCCGCACGACCGACGGCGCCGGTGGCCAGGGTGATGTCGCACTCCACGGTGGGGTTGCCCCGGGAGTCGAGAATTTCGCGGCCACGGATTTCGAGGATCGAAGACATGGGTGAGGGTCAGGGTCAGGGTCAGTGGTCAACTGCTGTTTTCTCGTTTCTCGTTTCTCGATTCACTCGCCAGGCAAGCCGGTAGCCCCTAAAGGAAAGATGTCGGGATTTTCTCGCTCATCCCTTCCGGCGCGATGGCGTTCTCGGTGGTGTGGGTTCCGTAGAGGCTCTCCATCTCCTCGGCCATGATGTCCCACACCTTGCGCATCAGTTGGTCGCGGTCGTCGTGTTCATGGCCTGCCGTCTCGATCGGCTCGAGGAAATGGATGTCCACCGTGCCCGCGTGCACCCATGCCGAGCCCTTTCGCTGGATCTCGATGGTGCCGTGGATGATCGTGGGCACGATCGGGACGCCGGCGGCGATGGCGAAGACGAACGGCCCCTTCTTGAACGGGCGGAGGTGGTAGTCGTAGCCGCGCGTCCCCTCCGGGCAGACCACCACCGAGCGGCCGTTGCGCACCTGCTGGGCGGCGGACTTGTACGACGTGAAGGCCGACTTCCGGTTCTGCCGCTCGATGAAGACGACGCCGAACTGCTTCGCGGCCGCCCCAAAAACCGGGATCTTCGCGAGTTCCGCCTTGGCGACGAAGGTGTAGTACGGGAGGATCTGCGCCAACGCAAAAACATCGAACCAGCTGACGTGGTTGCTGACGTAGACGCGGGCGCCATCCCGGGCGATGCGCTCGGGGTTGTGGAGCCGGAGCTTCACGCCGGCCGACTTGTTGATGAGCCAGCACCAGAGCCGCGAGCACCGCTCGTAGATCCCGCCCGGCCGGGCGGGGACCCCCAGCAGGCCGGAGATCACCACCACCGAGCCGAGGATCGGGGTGGCGATGAGGAGGGTGAGGGTGACGGCGATGGTTCGCATTACGATGAAAAGTGATCGTACCCGCGGGGCAGGTCAACGCGCACGCCCGAGAGGAGCGCGACCACCTCCGGCGCGCCGGCGGCGACCGAGCCCACCTCCGTGAGCGGCAGGCCGGTCGCCGCCTGAAACGCGCGGGCGTCGAAGCCGGCCGGCGCGGCGATGGCGAGCTCGTACTCTTCCCCGCTCAGCGCCGCTTCCCGAGGGGACACGCCATCACAGCGCGGCACGGCATCCAGGTCGAGGGTGATGCGCACGCTGCCGGCGGCGGCGAGGTGCCCCAGGTCGGCGGCCAGTCCATCCGAGATGTCGATCGCCGCGTGGGCGCCGTGTTCGGTTAGCCAGCGGGCGTGCGCCAGCCGCGGTTCCGGATGCGCGAAGCGCGCCCGGTGCTCCGCGGAGGGGGTGCGCCCCGCCGCCAGGTCGCGCAGGGCCGCGAACGGCCCGCCCAGCGTGCCGGTGACCCAGATCCGGTCACCGGCCCGCGCGCCCGCCCGGCCGAGGGGTGCCGCGGTCGCGCCGAGCACCGAGATGGTGAGAGACAGCTCGCCGCCTGACGAGAGGTCGCCGCCGAGGATCGGTGTCCCGGTGATGCGCGCGGCGTCACCCAGCCCGTCGCCCAGCGCCGGCAGGTCGGCGCGCCAGGCGGCCGGCACGGTGAGGGCGAGCAGCATCCCCAGCGGTGCGGCCGCCATCGCCGCCAGGTCGCTGATCGCGGCGGCGGCGGCCCGCCAGCCGATCTCGCGCGGCGTCAGCCAGTCGCGCCGGAAGTGGATGCCCTCGACGCTGGTGTCGGTGCTGGCCACCAGGCGCGCGCCGGCCGGCAGGTCGAGCACGGCGGCATCGTCTCCGATCCCCGGGGCGAGCGGGCCCCATCGCCTCACGAGCGCACGGATGGCGTCGAATTCCTTGCCGGGGCCGAGCGCTCCGCTCACTGCACGGTTCCGTCGGGCAGGCGGCGCAGCCTCACGAGTCCGTTGCGGGTGGCGATCCAGGCCCAGTCGCGCGTCAGCTGGATGTCGGTCACCTCGGCCGGGAGGTCGCCCGGAATCGACAGCGACCGCGCGACGCCGTTCGACCGGGTCACCACCACCGCGCCCCGCGGCCCGCCCACCCAGAGCGTCTTCGCGTCCATCGCCATCGCGGTGATCCCGCCGAGCAGGGCGAGGTTGGTCGCGCCGCCGCCCAGCCGGGGAAGGAGCAGCCCGGTGCGAAGGTTGAACCGGACCACGTCGTCGGTGTTGGCGAGCACCACCTCCGAATCGCTGCGCGCGATGGCGACGATCGGACGATTCAGGCGCGGCTCGGCGGCGACGGCCGCCGCGCGCACCGGCCCCTTCGAGTCGTCAGGCGGCAGGAAGAGCAGTCCCGCATCGCTGCCGATCCACAGGGTGTCGCCGGTGAGGAGGAGGGCACGGACCGGCACGCCGGTCTCGACGCCGGGGCCCACCTGCAGGCGGCGGGTGCGGGCGCGGCCGGTGACGTCGGTGACGAGCACCAGGCCGCGCGCGGTCCCGACCCAGGCGGCGGTGTCGGTAGCGACGACGCTCAACACCAGGTCGGATGGCAGGCCGTCGAGCTGGGTGAGGTGCGCCAGGTCGGTCTCGTCGCGCGTGTTCATGAGCATCAGCCCGCGACTGGTCGCGAGCCAGGCGCGCGAGCCGCGCACCGCCATCCGGTTGACGCGTGTCCCCTGCAGCGGCACCGAGATCGGCCCTTCCAGCCAGCGCCACTCCTGGAACGACTCGGACGCGAACGTCAGGCCTCCCCGGCCGGCATCCGGTGTGCCGAGTCCCGCCGCCCAGATGCCGTCGGCGGCGAGCGCCAGCGCGCCGACGCCGCGATCGAGCAGGCCGAACGGATAGTGGGTCGCCTGGTTGAAGATCGGGTCGACCTTGAAGAGGCCGTTGCCGAGCGTGCCCAGCCAGACTTCGGGACGCTCCGGTGCCCGGGCACCGGCGGTGACCGGCCAGCTGCGGAGCTGGGCGTCGCGGGTGAGGATCCGCTCGAACGACTGCAGCGAGGGGAACTCGCGGTAGACCGCCGCGAGGTCCGATGGCAGGATCCGGTCGACGTTAGGTGGCAGGTCGCCGAACCCGGCCAGCGGGGTGACGAACCCGGTGTTGGAGATGCGCGACCACTGGCCGGAGGCGCGCACGTACGCCCCGCTCGCCGGATCGCGCTTGTCGAACATGATCAGGTCGACCACCCCCGGCACGTTCGTGCGGATGAGCATGTCGATCGCCGGCTGGTAGTACACGACCTGCCCCAGCGTGCCGATCCAGGCGGCGTCGGTGACCGGATCGGCGCTGAAGGCGGTGATGCGGCCGGCCGGCCAGCCGTCGTCGACGGTGAGCGGCGGGAGCCAGCCGTCGAAGATCCGGTCGTAGATCCCCAGCCCCTGCGGGGTGGCGATGAAGACGAGCCGATGGGAGAGCGCGACCGCCGAGACGTCGACGAAGCGGGTGACGACGACCCTGTCCTCGCGCCGGAGGGGGAGCGCGCCGCCCGGGCGGCCGCGCGCGCCCGGGTTGCCCTCGTCCGGCGAGCCACCGGCGCCGCCGGCGGCGGTGGCGCACCCGGTCAGCAGCGCGCAGACCGCGACGGCGGACCGCGCGCCGGCTCTCGTGAGGCATCGACGGCCGCGATGGTTCACGGCGCGTCTCCCACGGCAGGGAGCTCGGCCAGCAGCGGGGGCGGCGGCGGGGTGCGGTCGATCGCCCAGCTCCGCGCCACCGCGGCCGTGACCTCGTCGAGGGTGACGCCCCGCACCGAGCGCCCCTGGGCGGCCAGCTCGCCGGCCCGTCCGTGGACCCAGGCCGCGCAGGCGGCGCTCTCGAGCGGATCTCCCATCTGCGCCAGCAGCGTCACGGCGATCCCCGACAGCAGGTCGCCGCTGCCGGCCGCGGCCAGCACCGGAGAGCCAGCGGCGCTCACCAGGCAGCGCCCGTCAGGCGCGGTCAACACCGTGGGGACTCCCTTGAGCAGGACGACCGCGCCCAGCGTCTTCGCCAGCGACCGGCCGATGTCGAACCTCGCCGCCTGTACCTCGTCAGGCGTCACCGTGTTCCCGGCACCGGAAGCGAGCCGGGCGAACTCGCTCACGTGCGGCGTGACCAGCGCGGAACGGCCGGGCCCGCCCAGCAGGCGCCCCAGCGCGGGCGCGTCGCCGGCGAAGAGGTTGAGGGCGTCCGCGTCGAGCACCACCGGGCCTTTCCACTTGCCGAGCAGCCGCTCGACCAGCGCCCGCGTCTCCGGTGTGGCGCTCAGCCCGGGTCCGATCAGCAGGGCGTGCGCCCACTCGACGATCGCGCTCAGGTCCGCGTCCGGCGCCGGCCAGGGCACCGCGGTCGCCTCGACCACCGCCGACTGAACCGCGGAGAGAGACGCCGGCGCCACGACCAGCCGCACCATCCCGACGCCGCTCCGCACCGCGCCGCGGGCCGCGAGCACCGCCGCGCCGGCCATCCCCGCGGCGCCACCGATGATCGCGACGCGCCGCCGGCTTCCCTTGTGCGACTCCGCGGCGATCGGCGGCACCCGCGCCGCCACCCAGGCGGCATCGATCAGTGGTGGCGGAGCACTCGGGGCTTCCGCCGCCGCGCCAAGGCCGATGTCCAGCACGGCGATCGCGCCCGCCACGCCCCGTCGCAGCAGCAGTCCCCGTTTCATCGCGCCGAAGGTCAGCGTCAGGTCGGCGACGACCGAGCCATCGGCCGCGCCGGTGGTCGCGTCCAGTCCGCTGGGGATATCGAGCGAGACGACCACGGCGCCGGCGGCGCGCATCGCCGCGATGCGCGCCACCGCGTCGGCGATCGCGCCGCGTGGCGCGCCCGAGGCGCCCGTGCCGAGCATGCCGTCCACCACCACCCACTCGCGTCCCGATGGCGCCTCATCGCTCAGCGACTTCCGGGCCGCCTCACGCTCGGCGATCGCCTCGGGCGTGCGGGGCGGAGCCGCTTCGACGACCCGCACCGGCACACCCTCGGCGGCCAGCGCGCCGGCCACCACCCAGGCATCGCCGCCGTTGTTGCCCGGTCCGGCGAACACCGCCACCCCGTGCCAGAGGCGGTCGCCGAAACGTCGCTGCAGCTCGGCCGCCGAAGCGAGGCCGGCACGCCGCATCAGCTCCCGCCCCGGCGTGCCTGACGCGATGGCCGCCGCGTCGCGGGCCGCAGACTCGGCCGCTCCCACCACCCGCACCGGCGAGATCACGTCGCGCCGAGCAGCACGGCGGCGTACCCCACCACCCGCTCGTGATCGCCGTTGACCAGCCCGGAGTGCGCGTAGGCAATCACCTCACCCCGCGCGGCGCCGCGCCCCCGCGCCACTTCGCAGGCGCACGCGGCCGGGATCCGCCCGCACATGGAAATGCCGCGCTGGCGCGTCAGCCGCAGCAACCCCTCGCCATCCAGGTCCATCACCCGCTCCAGCGCGGCGGCGTCCTTCTCGCGCGTAATGTCCGCGGACTCGTAGTGGTTCATGTCGGACGAGGCCACGATCAGGACGTCGGTCCTGGCCGTGGTGGCGGCGAGGATCGCGTCGGCCAGACGCTTGGTCCGCGCCCAGTCCGACCATCCCAGCACGATCGGGACGATCCGTGCCCGCGGGTTCCGGAGCTGGAGAAAGGGAAGGATGACCTCGACGGCGTGCTCGCGGTCGTGCGCCGGCGGGTCATCGTGGAGCAGGCCCGGCGCGCCGGCAGCCAGCGCGCCGGCCAGCTCGCGGTCGGTCTCCAGGTCGCCGAGCGGGGTGCGATACGACTGGGAGACGAGGAGCGAGCCGCCCTGCGGGGCGGAGGCGCGTCCGGTGTGGTTCGGGGCGAGCACGATGCAGCAGTCCGGGACATCCACCGCGGCGAAGAGCGAGCCGGCGGTGGCGCCCGAGTAGATGTATCCGGCGTGCGGGCACACCACGCCGATCGCCCGCCGCGGGGGCGCGGACCCCGACTCGTTGAGGAAGCCGGTCACGTCCGCCCGCAGCCGCGAGGGCTGCGCCGGATAGAAGGTGCCGCTCACCGCCGGCTGGCGCATGGCCGCCGGCTTCGAACCGGACTGGGGATGGGATCCGGTCACGGGGGATCACCCCGCGTCCGGGCGCCGCGAGGCGGCCGGCCCGTGGCCGGGCCGGCGCCGGACCTCATTTTGTCGACTGACCCACCGTCCGTCCGTAGCTGATCTCTCCGTTGTCGATGCGGATGTTGAATCCGCAATCGGGGGAGCTGCAGACCCAGGCCTTGTAGGTGATGGGGGCGCCGTCACGCCCGTAGTCGCTCATCGGCAGCATGCTGCCCTTCGCGCACTTCTTGCACGGCGGAAATTCCAGGACCTCACTCATTCAACCTCCCAAACCGCACCAGTGCGGGGAAAAGAGAACACGCGCGCCCATCATCGGGTCACGCGCGTCGTGCGGCACTCCACGGGTATTCGCGCTCGAACGCCCGGTCAAAGTCGAAGACGCCGATGAAATCGTCACGCGTGTCATGCGGTTGCGCGAGCAGGAGCCCGGTTTCGACGAGGGTGAACACGATGTCGCCGAAGTCCGAGGTGGACCGGATGCCCCAGTGCTCCAGGACGAGGCGGGCGGTGAGGCCGTAGCGTTCGAGGGCCAACGACCGGCACCCCTCGACCAGCTCGCGTCCGGTGAGGTGCCGCCGCTCGGGCAGCCGCGCCTGGCAGTATTCGAGCGCGCAGAGGACGAACAGGTAGGCGCCCTCGTGAAATCGGGATTCACGGGCGCGGATCCGGTCCATGATGCCGTCGCGAAACGCCAGCTCGGTCAACTGCCTCTCCACCGGAAGTGGGACAACCTGCCGCCGCGGCCGAGCGCGTCGCGGCGCCCGTAAGATGCGTCGATTCTGGAGTGAGGGCAACGGCGCGCGCGGATCGACGCGAGCGCCGCCGCACGGCCAACGAGGTCTGGACGGCGGCGGCGCGGCGTCCTATTGTGCAGACGGACCGGCCGCGCAACGGGTAACCCGGCGCGCCGGAGACCTCGATTGACATCCGGCGCCGGCGCGTCCGCCCGGTGCGCCGGTGCCCTGACACGTTCCGCGAGGGCAGCTGCAATGACCGCGATAACCGTCACCGTCAACGGGACGCCGCGCACCGTCTCCGTCTCGCCCGACACGCCCCTCCTCTGGGTGCTGCGCGACACCCTCGGCCTCACCGGCACCAAGTTCGGGTGCGGGGTGGCGCAGTGCGGTGCCTGCACGGTCCACGTGGATGGCGCCCCCCGGCGGTCGTGTACCACGCCGGTGTCGGCGGTGGCCGGCCGGCAGATCACGACGATCGAGGGCCTGTCGGCGAACGGCGACCACCCGCTGCAGCGTGCCTGGATCGCCGAGGAAGTGCCGCAGTGCGGCTACTGCCAGAGCGGGCAGCTGATGACGGCGGCGGCGTTGCTGGCGAAGCGCCCGCACCCGACCGATGACGAGATCGACACGGCCATGAGCGGCACCATCTGCCGCTGCGGAACCTACCAGCGGGTCCGGCGCGCGATTCACGTCGCGGCCGGCCAGGAGGCGAGCCATGAGTGACGTCTCCCGTCGCGAGTTCGTGTCGCGCGGCGCCGTGGGTGGCGCCGGCCTCCTGCTCGCCTTCACGCTGCCGCCGGCGCGGGGCCCGCTGGCGAAGTTCGCGGCGCTCGCCGGCCCCGGCGCCGCCGGCCTGTCACCTAACGCCTGGCTGCGGCTGGACGCCGACGGCGGCATCACCGTCCGGATCGACAGCTGCGAAATGGGCCAGGGAGTGCAGACCTCGCTGCCGATGATCCTCGCCGAGGAGCTCGACGTCGATTTCGCGAAGATCCGGTGCGAATTCGCCACCATGGAAGCCGCCTACGTCAGCCCGAAGAAGGGGCGGCGCGGCACCGGCGGCAGCAACAGCATCCGCTCGCAGTTCGACCTCCTGCGCCGCACCGGCGCGGCCGGCCGGGCGATGCTCATCACCGCCGCGGCCCAGCGCTGGGGCGTGGCCGCGGACGAGTGCCGCACCGAGCCGGGCGTGGTGGTCCATCCCGCCAGCGGACGGCGCGCCACCTACGGCGAGCTGGCCGACGCCGCCGGCGCGCTGCCGGTTCCGGAGAACCCGGTGCTCAAGGACCCGAAGGATTTCCGGATCATCGGGACGCGCGTGCCGCGACTGGACACGAAGCTGAAGGTCACCGGCCAGGCGCAGTTCGGGATCGACGTCCGGGTGCCGGGGATGCTGACCGCGGTGGTGGCGCGCTGCGCCGCCTGCGGCGGCGCCGTGAAGAGCGTCGACGACGCGGCCGCGAAGAAGATCCCCGGTGTGCGGGCGGTGGTGCCGATCGACGGCGGCGTGGCGGTGGTCGCCGACAGCCTCTGGCCCGCCAAGAAGGGGCGCGACGCGCTGGTGATCGAGTGGGACGAGCGGGCGATCAAGGATGTCAACAGCGAGAGCATCGCCCGCAGCATCCACGACGCGGCGGCATCGGCCGGGGTGGTGGCGCACGCGGTGGGCTATCCGGCGGCCACGCCGACGATGGTCGAGGCGACCTATTCCCTGCCCTACCTCGCCCACGCCACGATGGAACCGATGAACTGCACGGCGTTCGTCACCGCCGACAGGTGCGAGATCTGGGCGCCGACGCAGGGGCAGAGCAACGCCCAGGCCACGGCCATGCGCCTCACGGGGCTGCCGGCCGAGAAGATCACCATTCACACGACCTACCTGGGCGGCGGCTTCGGGCGCCGCTCCGAGGCCGACTTCGTGGCCGACGCCGTCCAGATCTCCAGGGCGGTGGGCGCGCCGGTGCAGGTGGTGTGGATGCGCGAGGACGACATCCGGAACGACTTCTACCGGCCCACGCACCACCATACGATCAAGGTCGCGCTCGACGAGCGGGGCTACCCGTCATCGTGGACGCACCACGTGGTGGCGCCGTCGGTGCTGGCGCGGTGGTTCCCGCAGGCGGTGCGCAATGGCGTGGACGGCGACGCCGTCTCGGGGCTCGATGACGAGTTCCGCTACGCGGTTCCCAACCGGCGCGTGACCTACGCGATGCTCAACGTCGCGGTGCCGGTGGGCTGGTGGCGGTCGGTCGGGGAATCGGCGACGACCTTCGTGATCGAGAGCATGATCGACGAGGCAGCGGCCAGGCATCCGTACGATCCGGTCGAGTACCGCCGCCAGCTGCTGACCGCCAACCCGCGGCTGCTCGGCGTGCTGAACCTGGCGGCCGAGAAGGCCGGGTGGTCGACGCCGGCGCCGGCCGGCCGGGCGCGGGGCGTGGCGCTGGGCACGGGCTTCGGCTCGTACGTGGCCCAGATCGCCGAAGTCTCGGTGGATCGCGCCAAGGGCGACCTGAGGGTGCACAAGGTGGTCTGCGCCGTGGACTGCGGGCAGGTGGTGAACCCGGCGATTGTCGAGGCGCAGATGGAGAGCGCGATCGTCTACGGCCTCACCGCGGCGCTGAAGGGGGAGATCACGGTGGCCGGCGGGAAGGTGCAGCAGAGCAACTTCCACGACTACCAGATGCTGCGGATGCGCGAGATGCCGGTGGTGGAGACGTACATCGTACCCAGCCGGGAGCGTCCGGGCGGAATCGGCGAGCCGGGAACGCCGCCGATCGCGCCGGCGGTGGCCAACGCGATCTTCGCGGCGACCGGGAAGCGGCTGCGGAAGCTGCCGATCCGAGCGGCGGATCTCAAAGCGTAAGGGCTGAGCGACGAACGAGGAACGAGGAGACCGGCGACGGCCTCCTCGTTTTCGTTTCGCTCCTAACGCCTCGGGTAGAGCGGGAAGGCCTGGGCGAGCTCGCGGACCCTGGTGCGCACCCTCTGGTGGACCGCCTCGTTGCCGGGCTCGGCCAGCACCGCGTCGATCAGGCCGGCAATGGTCTTCATCTCGGCCTCGCGCATGCCGCGGGTGGTCACCGCCGGAGTACCGATCCGGATGCCGCTGGTCACGAACGGCGACTCGGTTTCACGCGGCACGGTGTTCTTGTTGACCGTGATGCCCGCCTTGTCGAGCGCCTTCTCGGCGACCTTGCCGGTGAGCCCCTTGCCGCGGAGGTCGACCAGCATGAGGTGCGTGTCGGTGCCGCCGGAGACGATCGTGAAGCCGTGCGCGGCGAGGCCGGCGGCGAGCGCCGCGGCGTTGGCCACGATCTGCCGGCAGTAGCGCGAGAACGACGGGTCCAGCGCCTCGTTGAGCGCCACGGCCTTGGCGGCGATCACGTGCTCGAGCGGCCCACCCTGGAGGCCCGGGAAGACGCTCTTGTCGATCGCCTTGGCGTGCGCCGCCTTGCACAGGATGAGGCCGCCGCGCGGACCGCGCAGCGTCTTGTGGGTGGTGGTGGTCACCGCATCCGAGTGCGGGACCGGCGACGGGTGGAGTCCGGCGGCGACCAGGCCGGCGATGTGCGACATGTCGACGAACAGGACCGCGCCCACCTCACGCGAGATCTCGGCGAAGGCCGCGAAGTCGATCGTGCGGGCGTAGGCGCTGGCGCCGGCGAGGATCATCTTCGGGTGGTGCTGGCGGGCGAGGTCGCGCAGCTGGTCGTAGTCGAGCCAGCCGTCGTTTTTCACGCCGTACGACACGGCCTTGTACAGGATCCCCGAGAAGTTCACCGGCGAGCCGTGGGTGAGGTGCCCGCCCTGCGAGAGGTCCATCCCCAGGAAAGTGTCGCCCGGCTTGAGGAAGGTGAAAAAGACCGCGGCGTTGGCCTGGGCGCCTGAGTGCGGCTGGACGTTGGCGTGCTCGGCCATGAACAGCTGCTTGGCCCGGTCGATCGCGAGCTGCTCGATGACGTCGACGAACTCGCAGCCGCCGTAGTAGCGCTTGCCGGGCAGCCCCTCGGCGTACTTGTTGGTGAGCGGCGATCCCATCGCCTCGAGCACGGCCGGCGAGACGAAGTTCTCGCTGGCGATGAGCTCCAGGCCATCGTTCTGGCGGTCGATCTCGCGTTCGATCAGGCGGGCGACGTCGGGGTCGGTCTCGGTGAGGGCGGCACCGGGCGGACACCGGTCCCAGGCGTACCAGCGGATCATGCGTCGCCTCCATCGGGGCGTTCGATCTTCTCGACGCGGCGTTCGTGCCGCCCGCCCTCGAACTTCGTGTCGAGGAAGGTCCTGAGGATCTTCACGCCATCCTCGTCGGAGAGGAAGCGCGCCGGCAGCACCAGCACGTTGGCGTCGTTATGCTTTCTGGCGAGCTCGGCGATGTCCGGCGACCAGGCGACCGCGGCGCGGACGTGCGGATAGCGGTTGGCGACGTACGACATCCCCAGCCCGGTGCCGCAGAGCAGCACCCCGCGCGACACCTCGCCGTCCGACACTTCCCGCGCCAGGGGGTGGGCGTAGTCGGCGTAGTCGGTGGAGGCGGGGCTGTTGGTCCCCAGGTCCTGGACGTCGTAGCCGAGCTCGCCGAGGACCCGCGCCAGCTTCTCCTTCATCTCGTAGCCGGCGTGGTCGGCGGCGATCGGTATCCGCTCCCGGGGGGTCGCCATCGTCAGGCGCTCTTGTTCGGCCACTGCGGCCAGGTCCGGACCATCCCCCGCACCGCCGCCAGCCGCATCTCGGCCAGCCGGTCGGCCGCGCGGTAGGTGGGGATCTTCTCCCGCTTGGCGATCTCGAAGACGCCGAGGATGGTGTCGTAGATCTCGTCCGCCTTGCGGAGCGACCGCTTGGCGTCCCAGCCGGCGAGCTCGCTGTAGACGTTGATCACGCCGCCGGCGTTGGCCACGTAGTCGGGCGCGTAGAGTATGCCGCGCCGCTCCAGCTCGTCGCCGTGCTTTTCCTCGAGGAGCTGGTTGTTGGCGCCCCCCGCGACGATCTCGACCTTGAGCTGCGGAATCGTGGTGTCGTTGATGATCCCGCCCAGCGCGCAGGGGGTGAAGATGTCGCCCTTCTGCCCGTAGATCTCGTCAGGCTGCACGGCTTTCGCCTTGGTCTCCTCGACCACCCTGCGCACCTTCTCGCCGTCGATGTCGGTGACCACCAGCCGGGCGCCGGCGGCGCTGAGCTCCTTCGAGAGGAAGTAGCCCACGTGCCCGCACCCCTGCACGATCACCGTCTTCCCGCTCAGGTCGTCGGATCCCCAGCGCGACCGGGCCGTGGCCTGGATGGCCCGGAACACGCCGTGCGCCGTCACCGGCGATGGATCGCCCGACAGGCCGGCGAGCCCGGTCACGTACTCCGTCTCCATGTGGACGTAGTCCATGTCGGACGGGCTGGTGCCGACATCCTCGGCGGTCACGTACCGCCCGCCCAGCGATTCGACGAACCGGCCGTGCGACCGGAAGATCATCTCGCGGCCGGCGGTCTTGTTGTCGCCGATGATCACCGACTTGCCGCCGCCCAGGTTGAGGCCGGCCACGGCGTTCTTGTAGGTCATGCCGCGGGCGAGCCGCAACACGTCGATGATCGCTTCCTCGTCCGACTTGTAGTTCCAGAAGCGGCAGCCGCCGAGCGCCGGCCCCAGCGTGGTGTCATGGATCGCGATCACGCCGCGGTAGCCCGTCGACTTGTCGTGACAGAGGACGAGCTGCTCGTGGCCCATCTCGGCGATACGGTCGAAGAGTTTCATTGTCGAGGGTCGAGGTCGGGGGGACGGGGACGGTGAAGTGACCTGCCGACTGAGTACTGAGTACGAAGTACTGAGTATCGCTTTGTGGTTCGGCGCTCTCCTGCCCATCTGGACGGTACTCAGTACTCAGTACTCAGTACTCGGTACTCGGTACTCACTATTCAGTACTCAGTACGCTCCATTTCCTACGAGCTCGCATACAGCTCCCTTGCGATCACGATCCGCTGGATTTCCGAGGTCCCTTCATAGATCTCGGTGACCTTTGCGTCCCGGAAGAGGCGTTCCACCGGATATTCCTTCACATAACCATAGCCGCCGAAGATCTGGATCGCCTGGGTGGTGACCCACATCGCCGTCTCGCTGGCGAACAGCTTGCTCATCGCGCTGAACTGGGTGATCGCCTGCCCCCGGTCGCGCGCGGCGGCCGCCATGTAGAGCAGCGCCCGGCTGGCGGCAGTCCGGGTGGCCATGTCGGCCAGCTTGAACTGGATCGCCTGGAATTCCTTGAGCGGCTTGCCGAATTGCCGGCGCTCGGCCGCGTAGTCGGTGGCGAGCTCGAGCGCGGCACGCGCGATCCCGACGGCCTGCGCGGCGATGCCGAGCCGCCCGTGGTCCAGCGACTGCATCGCGTACACGAACCCCTGCCCTTCCGCGCCCAGGAGGTTCTCGGCCGGCACCCGCAGGTTGTCGAACACCAGCTGGACAGTGGGCGAGCTCCGCAGGCCCATCTTGTCTTCCTTCTTGCCTACCGAGTAACCCGGCAGGTCGGGCGTCACGATGAAAGTCGAGATGCCGCGCGGGCCGCGCCGGTCGCCGGCCTTGTCGGTGCGCGCCATCACCAGCACGACGTCCGAGCTCGACCCGCTCGACACCCACGCCTTGGTCCCGTTGAGCACCCAGCCGGCACCGTCGCGCTCGGCCTGGGTGCGCAGCGACGCCGCATCCGACCCCGAGTCGGGCTCCGACAGCGCGAACGCGCCCAGCCGCTCCCCGCGCGCCATCGGGCGCAGGAACTTCTCCTTCTGCGCGTCGGTTCCCCACCGCAGGATCATCTGCGTGGGGAGCGAGTTGTGCACGCTCATCGCCGTGGCGGTCGACGCATCCACGGCGGCGATCTCCTCGAGGGCGACGAGATACGTCGTGGTGTCGAGCCCCATCCCATCGTACTGCTCGGGAATCATCATCCCGAGAAAGCCGAGCGCGCCGAGCTTGCCGACGATCGATGGATCGAAGTACGCGTCGCGGTCCCACTGCGCGGCGTGCGGCGCGATCTCGGCCGCCGCGAAGGCGCGCGCCGCGTCCTGGATGGCGCGCTGCTCCTCGGTGAGCGGAATGAGCGCCCAGCTCATGCGGCGCTACTTCGCATCGTAGACATGGAACCCCCGCCCGCTCTTCCGCCCCAGCCAGCCGGCGGCCACGTACTTCCGGAGCAGCGGACACGGCCGGTACTTCGGATCGCCGAGCCCCGCGTGCATCACCTCGAGAATCGCCAGGCAGGTGTCGAGCCCGATCAGGTCGGCGAGGGCCAGCGGGCCCATGGGATGGTTCATTCCCAGGCGCATCACCGTGTCGATCGCTTCCGGTGTGGCGACGCCCTCCATCACGCAGAAGATCGCCTCGTTGATCATCGGCATCAGCACCCGGTTCGACACGAAGCCGGGATAGTCGTGCACCTCCACCGGCGTCTTCCCCACCCGCGCGCTGAGGTCGAGGATCCGGGCAGTGGTGGCGTCGGACGTCGCCAGCCCGCGAATGATCTCCACCAGCTTCATGACCGGTACCGGGTTCATGAAGTGCATCCCGATCACCTGCGCCGGCCGCGACGTGCGGGCCGCGATCTCGGTGATCGAGATGGAGCTGGTGTTGGTCGCGAGGATCGCGTCGGGGCGCACCATCCGGTCCAGGTCGCCGAACATCCGGAACTTGAGGTCGGCGTTCTCGGTGGCCGCCTCGATGATCACGTCCGCCGGCGCAGCCGCCTGGAGCTCGGTGCTCACCGAGAGCCGGCCAAGCGCCTCGGCCTTGGCGCCCGCATCGAGCGTGCCCTTCTTCACCTGTCGTTCGAGGTTCTTCTCGATCGCCGCCCGCCCCTTGGCGAGCACATCGGCCGACACGTCGATCATGGTGACGGGATAGCCGGCCTGCGCGAAGACGTGGGCGATGCCGTGCCCCATCTGGCCGGCGCCGATCACCGCGATCCGTTCCGTCATGGCGCAACGCTCCCTTGCGGTACCGTTGCCGCGTCAGGCAATTCACCGGATGGACGGCGCCGGGCGTACCAGGACAGGTACCAGAGCCCCAGGGCCATCCCCACGCCCGCCGCCAGCCCGCCCTCCGGCCCCCAGGCGCCGCCGGTGAGCCATGCCGGTCCGGCGTCCACCAGCCGGTACGCGGGTGTCTCCAGCGGATAGCCGCTCACCGGCGCGTGCAGCGCCAGTCCCATCACCGCGTTCCATGCGAGGTGCGCCCCGATCGACGCGTACAGGCTTCCGGTCGCCAGCAGAACGCCCCCCAGGAAGAAGCCGCCGAGCATCACCATGGAAATCGATCCGATCGTCCACCCGCTGTTCGCGAGGTGCAGCGCGCCGAACACGATGCTGCTCGCCACCAGCGTCGCCCGCCACCCCCAGATCTCGCGCAGCACCGCGAACAGGTATCCGCGCATCAGCAGCTCCTCCACGATCGCCGCCGGCACCAGCAGGACCAGGCTCGCGAGCGACGCGTCCCACCAGCCGCCGCCCACGCCGGTCGCGCCCACGATCCGGTACTGCCCCACCGCGGTGAGGGCCAGCGACGGCACGGCGATCGCCAAGCCGCCCAGCGCCACGCCCAGCCCCACCAGTCGCGGCCGGGCCGCGGCGCGCCCCAGCCCGACGAACGACCACGGCCGCCGCTCCACCCACGCCAGCTGGGCCGCGTGCGCCGCCAGCAGGCCGACCAGCGTCAGCCACTCGTAGACCACCAGGTGCGTGTCCGTGGCCCTGGCGAGCGCCGACAGCGGTGGATACAGCACCGCGGTCGCGAGCTCGATCGCGACGAAGACGACGCCGGCGAACAGCAGGAGCCGCCACGGGGCGTTCAGCCGGCCGTCAGCGGCGGTGAACAGGCCGCGGACGGTCAAGTCCGGACGGCCCCCCTCGGCGCGAGCAGCGCCGCGATGTGCGCCTTCACGACGTCCATCGTGATGAACGGCAGCGCGCCCAGCGTCGCGGCCTGCTCCAGGCTCCCGGTGATGATCCAGAGCTGCGCCAGCCCGCCCGCGAAGATCACCAGCGTGGCGGCGATCGCCACCAGCGCCCGCATCATGAACGTGCGCGCGCGCGGCAGCAGCCATCCGGCCACCCACGCGGCCGCCGGATAGGCAAGCAGGTAGCCGCCGGTGGGTCCGAGCAGGCGCGCCACTCCCGGGGCGCCGATCGGAGAAAAAACCGGGAGCCCCGCCGCGCCGGCCAGCAGGTAGAGCGCCATGCTCGCCGCGCCAGGGACCGGCCCCAGCCAGAAGCCGGCCAGGATCACGACCAGCGGCTGCAGGGAGAACGGGACGGGCGTGCCCGGAATCGGGATCGTGGCCTGCGCCGCGATCGCGAGCGCGACCGCGAATCCGGCGACCCCGATGGTGGTGACGCGCGTCGATGACGGACGGGTGAGCGACAGGGAAAGGGTCATGGTCAGTTCATCCGCTCCACGCTGAGGGCCACCGCGTCGCCGCCGCCAAGGCATAACGTCGCCAGCCCGGTGTGCTTGTCACGATCGGCCAGCGCGTACAGGAGCGTCGTCAGCACCCGGGCGCCGCTCGCGCCGATCGGATGGCCGAGCGCGATCGCGCCGCCGTTGACGTTCACCCGGTCCCAGTCCCAGCCCAGTCCGTCGCCATCCGCCAGGGCCTGGGCGGCGAACGCCTCGTTCGCCTCGATCAGGTCGTAGTCCCCGATCTTCGTCCCCTGCTTCGCCATCAGGTTCCGCACGGCCTGGACCGGCGCGAAAAACAGGTCCTGCGGCTCCACCGCGCCGGTGGCGTACGCGCTCACCCGCGCCAGGATCGTCAGGCCGTGCGCCCGCGCGTACTCCTCGGACGTCACCACCAGCGCCGACGCGCCGTCGTTGAGCGACGACGCGTTGCCGGCCGTCACCGACAGTTCGCCGGGCGCGATCCCCGGCGGCGCGCTGTCGCCGAACGCCGGCCGCAGCCTGGCGAGCGATTCGGCGGTCGTGTCCTTCCGCGGCCCCTCGTCGGCGTTCACCACCGTGGGCCCCTTCCGCCCGGCGATCTGCACCGGCACGATTTCGGCGGTGAACTTGCCGGCTTCCATCGCCGCCACCGCCCGCCGGTGCGAGGTGACCGCGAGGTCATCCTGCATCTGCCGGGTGATCCCCGCCTTCTTCGCCGTGTACTCCGCGTGGCCGCCCATGTGGACGTCGCAGAACGCGCACCAGAGGCCGTCCTTGATCACCCCATCGACCATCTTCTGGTCGCCCAGCTTCACCCCACCGCGCATACCATAGATGTAGTAGGGGGCGTTGGACATCGACTCCTGCCCGCCGGCCACCACCACCTCGGCGTCGCCCGCCTTGATCGCCTGCGACGCGAGCATGACGGCCTTGAGGCCGGAGCCGCACACCTTGTTGATCGTCAGCGCCGAGATCGACGGCGGGAGCCCCGACTTGATCGCCGCCTGCCGCGCCGGGGCCTGCCCCACACCGCCCTGGACGACGTTCCCCATGATCACTTCCTGGATGTCCTCGTGCCCCACGCCCGAGCGCTTCACCGCCTCGCGAATGGCGATCGCGCCCAGCTCCGGCGCGGACAGCGGCGAGAGGGCGCCGAGGAACTTGCCGATCGGCGTGCGAACGGCGGAGACGATGACGGCCTGGCGGGCGGGATCGGGCATCGACGACCAACGGGAATGAGGAACGAGGAGACGGGCGCGCGCACGCCTGTTCCCGGCGTGGCCGGCTCCCTTGGCGAAGAAAGCTAGCCGCCGCCCCGGCGGCGTACAACGGGCGGGCGGGCGCTACCGCCGTTGGCCCGACGCGGCCAGATCCCGCAGCATGAAGCGCCGCAGCTTGCCGGTGGCGGTGCGCGGCAGGGCACGCGCGAACACGATCCAGCGCGGGTACTTGTACGGCGCCAGCCGGTCCTTCACGAACTGCTTGAGCTCATCGGCCAGCCGGGAGGACTCCTCCGTCCCATCGCGCAGGACGACCACCGCGAGCGGCTTCACCAGCTGGTCCTCGTTCTCCCAGCCCACCACGCCCGCCTCACGCACGGCACCGTGCTCCAGGAGCACCGCCTCCACCTCGACCGGCGAGACCCAGAGGGCGCCCGCCTTGATCATGTCGTCCGAGCGGCCGAGGTACCAATAGTAGCCGTCGGCGTCGCGGCGATAACGGTCGCCGGTGCGCACCCACTCGCCCCGCTTCACCTGGGCGGTGCGCTCGGGCTGGTTCCAGTACTCAGCGAACGCGCTCGCTCCGGAGACCAGCAGGTCGCCCTCGTCCACGTCGCCGGCATCGTCCGCGGCCGGGGCGCCCGGCGCGTCGGCGCGCGGATCGCCCACGATCCGGGCGCGATAGCCGGGGACCACCTCGCCGCTCGAGCCCGGGCGCGCGCGGCCGGCGCGGTTGCAGATGAAGGTGTTGCACATCTCGGTGGACCCGATGCCGTCGAGGAGCTCGGCGCCGGTCCGCGCGCGCCAGCGCTCGAAGAGCGGAACGGGGAGCGCCTCGCCGGCGGAGAGCCATCGCCGCACGCTGCTCGTTCCTTCGCGCAGCTCGGCGTCGGTCCGGGCGCCGGCGGCGTGGAGCATCGCCGCGTAGGCCGTGGGGACGGCGAAGACGAGCGTGGGCCGCTCGCGGGCGATGATTGCCCAGGCCTCGTCCGGGTCGAAGCGATCGGGGTGCAGGATGCTCGACGCGCCGACCGCCATGGGATAGTAGAGCGAATTCCCCAGGCCGTACGCGAAGAACATCTTGGCGACCGAGAAGCACCGGTCGTCAGGCGCGATCTCCAGGACGTGGCGTCCGAACGCGTCCACGCACGCGCCCATGTCGCCGTGGCGGTGGATCGCGGCCTTGGGCCGGCCGGTGGTGCCGGAGGTGTAGAGCCAGAAGGCCGGGTCGTCGGCCCCGATCTCCGCCGCCCCGCTCTCGTCAGGCGCGCCGGCCAGCACGGAGGCCAACGGCAGTTCGTCCCCCTCGTCGGCCGTGCCGTCGAGGATCACCCGGAGCCCGCGACCTCCATCCGGGAGCAGACGCCGAGCCTCACGCAGCGCCGGCGCGAACGCCTCGCCGACCACGATCGCCGCGGCCCGGCTGTCGTCGAGGAGAAAGGCATAGTCGGATGGGGTGAGCGCCGGGTTCACCGGCACCGCGACCGCTCCCATCCGGATCGCCCCCCAGAAGGCGGTGGCGAAGGCAGGCGAGTCCGGGAGGAGGAGCAGCACCCGGTCGCCGCGTCGTACGCTCAGGGGCGACGCGGGCAACGCCCCCGCGAAGCGCCTGACGGCGCCGGCCACGTCGCCGTAGGTGACGTCGCGACCCTGGAAGCGGAAGCAGGTGCGGCCGGCACGGCCGTCGGCCAGGTGCCGGCCGACGAACAGCTCAGCCGCGTTCCGCATCCCCGGCCTGCCGGCCGGGGATGCGGCTGGGCGAGGGGTCCCCGCGCCCATCAACGATTCGCGCGCGCCCGGATGCCCGGGCGCGTCCTACTGCATGATGTATTCGATGATCGTCCAGGAGGCCGGGCCATTCTGGTACTGGAAGGATCCGAACGGATAGGCAATGCTGGCCTGGGGCGTTCCCGAGCCGAAGTCGAAGGTGACGATCGAAGAATAGCGCGGCCAGGCTATCAGGCGCACCGTCCCCGAGCTCACCAGCGAGAACGAGCAGGTCGTTCCCCCGAAGCAGGGGGCGGTGCTGTTGTACAGCTGCCAGCCATTGGTCGAGCTCGTGAACCGGAATCGCTTGAAGTATGAATTGGTATTGGCATCGAAGTACATGCCGTCCCAGTTCCGGGTGCTCGTGAAATTGGTGAGCAGCTGACCGATCGTCGGATTGGCGAACGTCACCGTGGTGGTCTGGCCCAGCGTCACGGTCGTCGTCCCGGACAGCGTGAACCAGATGCCGCGCGACTGGTCGGAGTTGTAGAAGCCGTTGCCGAGGGCGAGCGTCACCGTCCCCGCGCCGGTGAACAGGAAGTCCGCCGACTGCCCCGACAGGATGGCGTACGGATAGCTGACCTTCTGCGAGTTGTTCAGCCGGACATCGATGAGGTCGTAGCTCGAGGTGTTCGTGATCCGGAGAACGGCCGTGCTGGGCGGGCTCACGGTGACGCACGACGGAGCGCCCCAGTTGGGCACGGTGAACGCCGCCCGGTAGCAGTACGTTCCCGCGGCCTTGCCCGTGAAGGCGATGATCTTCGGGAAGCTCGCGTTGGCGAAGGTCGTTTGCGTCGGGTTGACGAACGCGGTGGTCGGGGCCTCCTGCAGCACGAAGGTCGTGGAGCAGAGGCCGGTGCAGTTGACCGTCACGCCGTAGCTGCCGTTGGAGCTCGTCGCGGGCACCGAGACGGTGGGCGCCGACAGGGTGATGGAGGTGTTGAAGGTCACCGTGACCGTGTGGGGAGCGGACATGTTCACCGTGCACACGTTGGTGGTGACGCTGGTGCAGCCGGTCCAGCTGTCGAACGTGGAGCCCGTCGCCGCCGTCGCGGTCAGGGCGATCGAGCCCGAGGTGAAGTTCTCGGTACAGTCGATGCCGCAGTTGATGCCCGTGCCGGTCACCGTGCCGGAACCGAGTCCCGCCTTGACCACCGTCAACTTGTTGCTGGTCGCCACGAAATTCGCGGTGACCGAGATATTGGCGCTCATCGTCACGGTGTCCGGATTCCTGGCGCCGGTCAGTCCGCCGCTCCAGGACGAGAAGGTGCTCCCCGGTTGCGGCGCCGCCGTGAGCACGACCTTGGTCCCGGCCGCGTAGGTCGCCTGGTTGGGACTGCGGCTGACGCTCCCCGATCCCGTGACCCCGGTCGTCAGCGTGAAGGTCTGCGTGCTGCACGCGACCACGACGTTGCTGACGTTGGCGTTGGCCACGCCGCTGCCGTCCGACACCAGGCACGTCTGTCCGGCGGGCTGGGTCTTGACGGTCACGAGGTAGCTGGAGCCGGCCGTCACGGTGCCGGCGAACACAAAGGCGCCGTTGCCGCCGCGGCTGAGGTCGTTGCCGCCGTTGTTCTGGAGCACCACAGTGCCGCCGGTGAGCCCGGAGACCGACCCGCCCACGGTGAACGTGGACGGCCCGGCAACCGTCAGCGCGCCGGAGAAGGTCGTGGTTCCGCCGCAGGTGACGCTCCCCTGCGACCAGGTCCAGGTGCTCGTCCCGCTGATGGTGTTCCCGAACACCGTCGCGCGCAGCGAGGTGATGGTGGTCGTGCCGCCATTGTCGGGGTAGCTGCCGCTCCAGGTGACGACGTTACCGCTGATCGTCCCATTGAACGAGCCGGCGGGCGTGGTGACGGTGATCGCGCCGCCGTTCTGCGCGATGCTGATCGCGTACGGCGGATCGACCGCGTCGCCGCAGGTATTGCTGGTGCCCGTCTCGGTGACGGTCCAGTTCCCTTCCACCGTGGCCGGGGGCGCGCCCGGCTCTCCTCCTTTGCCTCCGCACGCACCGAGCACGGTGACGAGCGCGGCAACGACGGGAACCGCAAGGACTCCAAGCCACCTGGACCGGGCCAGCATGATCGCCTCCCTTGGTGATCCGTCTCGGTATCCGGCGGAGCACGTCCCGCCTCTTGCTGAAGAGACGGGCGGAGGGTCGCTATTTTCTCACGCGCTTCCCGGCAGGGCCCGCGTCTCCAGCTCGCGGCGCAGGCGGGTGATGAAGTCGGCCACCGGCACCACCTCCTGCTTCTTCCCCGCGCCCCGCTCGCGGATGGCCACGCTCCCCTGCTCCGCCTCACGCTTCCCGACCACGGCCATGTACGGAACCTTCATGACCTCGGCCTCGCGGATCCGATAGTTGAGCGTCTGGGCGCCGGCATCGAGGTGGACGCGCAGGCCGGCGTCCTTCATCTGCCGCACCAGACCGGCGGCGTACGGCGTGGTCTCATCCGAGATCGGGAGCACCCGCACCTGCTCCGGCGCCAGCCAGACCGGGAACGCGCCCGCGAAGTGCTCGATGAGGATGGCCATGAAGCGCTCGAACGATCCGGCCACCGCGCGGTGGATCACCACCGGCCGGTGGACCGCGTTGTCCTCACCGACGTACTGCAGGTCGAATCGCTCGGGGGCGGCGTAGTCGAGCTGAATGGTGCCCAGCTGCCAGCTCCGGCCGATCGAGTCGGTGACGTCGAAGTCGATCTTGGGCCCGTAGAAGGCGCCGTCGCCCTCCTTGAGCTCGTACGACTGCCCGGTCGCGTCGAGCGCGCTCCGCAGTGCCGACTCGGCCCGGTCCCACATGTCATCCGACCCGATGCGCTGGGGCGGCCGGGTGGCGAAGCGCAGCGCCGCGCTCAGGCCGAAGGTCCGGTAGAAGTTGAGGATGAAGACCACCAGCCGGTGGACCTCCTCGGCGATGTGCTGCTCCATGAGGAAGATGTGGCAGTCGTCCTGCTGGAACTGGCGCACCCGGGTGAGCCCCGAGAGGGCGCCGGAGACCTCGTTGCGGTGCAGCACGTCGTAGGTGCAGTAGCGCAGCGGGAGCTCGCGGTACGAGTGCTTCTTCGAGAGGTAGAGCAGGTAGTGCGACGGGCAGTTCATCGGCTTGAGCGAGAAGTCGTGCTCGCCGGACTCGTTGTCGAGCACCAGGAACATGTTCTCGCGGTACTTGCCCCAGTGGCCGGACAGCTCCCACAGCCCCTTGTTGTACAGCAGGGGGGTGCGAATTTCCTTGTAGTCCTCGCGCTGCAGCTCGCGCAGGTACTCGTTGAGCACGTTCATGACCACCGTGCCGCGCTCGGTCCAGAACGCCGCGCCCGGCGCCCAGGGGTGGAACATGAACAGGTCCAGCTCCTTCCCCAGCCGGCGGTGGTCGCGCCGCCTGGCCTCCTCGATCCGGTGCAGATAGGCATCGAGGTCATCCTTCTTCCACCAGGCGGTGGCGTAGATGCGCTGGAGCATCTGGCGCCGCTCGTCGCCGCGCCAGTACGCGCCGGCGGTGTGGAGCAGCTTGAAGTGCTTCAGGTACGACGTGTCGGGGACGTGCGGGCCGCGGCAGAGGTCGACGAACGGGCCGTCGGTGTACGTCGAGATCACCTCGTCCGGGCCGAGCTCGGCGAGCCGCTCGAGCTTGAGCGGATCCTCGGCGAACCGCTCGCGGCCGCGGGCCTGGTCGATCTCCTCGCGGACGAACGGCAGCTTCTCGGCCGCCACCTTCTGCATCTCGGCTTCGAACGCCGCCAGGTCGTCGGGCGTGAACGGGTGGGCGACCTCGAAGTCGTAGTAGAAGCCGTCGTCGATGGCGGGACCGAAGCCGATCTTCGCGTCGGGGCGCAGCCGCCGCACCGCGGTGGCCAGCACGTGGGCGCCGGAATGCCGCAGCACCGCCAGCGACGCCGGATCCTTCTCGGTCAGCACGCGGAAGGCGCCGCCGCTGCGGAGCGGCGTCATCAGGTCCTGCACGGTGCCATCGACCGACACCGCGATCGCATCGCGGAGCAGGCGGCTGCCGATCGTCGCCACCACCTCGCGCGGGAGCGTGCCGGTCTTCACCTCACGAGTCGAGCCGTCGGGGAGCGTGAGGGTCAGCGTGTCCTGCGCCATCGCGTGCGCGGTCACGGCGAGGAGCCGGACCCCAGGATCGGTACGATCTGGGCGGCGTAGCGGAAGTAGAGGTAGAGGCCCGCGACCAGGACGACGCCCAGGGCCATCCACATCGACAGCCGGGTGAACGGCACTTTTTCGGTGTCGCCGGGTTTGGCGGACGGCAGCGACTCGACGTGCGGAGGAGTGGGGAGGGTCACAGCCGGATGGGCGGGGACAGCGGTTGGGCGCCGGTGCGGCGGGCGCCGGCGCGGTGTCGCGCAAAGGGATGGCACAAGTTATCGTTCCGACATACTCACCGCCACAGGCTGGGAGCATGAGACGCGTTCGATATGAAGACGAGCCGTCGTCCTCGCACGGGATGATGTACCTGGCCGCCGGCGCGGCCGCGGGGCTGGCCGCCGGCCTGTTCATCTCCCGGCGCTACGGCGGCCTCCGCGAATTCGCCGCCGCCGTCCGCGGCGCGCTCCTCGATGGCCTGGATGAGTTCGGGTACGGCGAGGACGAGCTCGAGGGCGACGAGGAGTTGGCGGGCACGGACGGCGACGCCGCCGCCGCGCGGGTCGAGCTCGAGGAGCGGGTCCTCGAGGCGTTCCGCAACGACCCGGTCCTGAGTGAACGGGCCGTGGACATCGGCGCGATCGGCGACGGGATCATCGAGCTCACCGGCTGGGTGCATGCCCCCGCCGAGGTCGCCCACGCCTCGACGCTGGCGCGCGGCGTGCCTGACGTCGACACCGTGGTCAACGGCCTGGTGGTGCGCGACGACCTCGACGCCATCGCCGACGAAGCGGACCGGCGGGCGAGCGGACGCCGTGACGAAGGTGGACGCGACGGCGGAGCCGGGTTCGGCGCGCGGGCCGACTGACACCGCGAGAATTGACAGCCGCCGCGGGTCGTCTACATTGAACGGCAGTTCAATGCAAACTGACTGACCGCCTCCATGCAGATCACGGTGCGCCAGGCGGCGAAGTATCTGGGCGTTGACGAGCAGACCGTCCGGCGCTGGATCGCCGAGCGGGGGATGCCGACGCATCGCGTCAACGAACGGATGCACCTCAACGCCATCGAAGTCTGGGAGTGGGCCCTCGAGCAGGGCATCCCGGCGTCCCGCGGCCTGCTCGACGAGGCCCGCCGCGCCCCCGACGACGTCCCCCCGCTCCTCCTCCTCCTCGAAACCGGCGGCATCCACCGGGACCTGGAGGGGAACGACAAGAACGCGGTGCTGGCGAACGTCGTCGCCCGCCTCCCCCTCCCCGCCGAGGTCGATCGCGATCACCTGCTCGCCGTGCTCGAGGCGCGCGAGGCGATGGGGAGCACCGGCATTGGCGACGGCATCGCCATCCCCCACGTCCGCAATCCCATCCTGCTGCACGTCGACCGGCCGTTCGTGGCGCTCTTCCTGCTGCGCCGCCCCGTGGACTTCGACGCGATCGATGGACAGCCCGTCCACGCCGTCTTCCTGGTCGTCAGCACCGGCATTCCCGAGCACCTGCGGATCCTCGCCGAGCTCGGCTTCGCGCTCCGCGATCCCGGCCTGCGCGATGCGCTGCGGCGGCGGGCGCCTGACGAGCAGATCCTCGGCCGCATCCAGGAGCTGGGCCAGATGACGACCGGCCAGTTCCGCGCCCACGGCGTCCGGTAGTGCGATCACCAGCCCGGACCCGCCGCCTCACGCGGGCGAGGCCCCGGCAACGAACGGTCCGGAGCCAGGCGTGCGCCTGATCGGCGCCGGCATCGCGCTCATCCTGCTGGGCGGCGCGGCGGCGGTCCTCGCCAGGCGGCGCCCCGCCGCCGCCGACGCCGCGTTCCGCGTCCTGGTGCTCGGCGGGTGCGCGCTGGCCGCCATCCCCGCGCTGATGGTCCTGGCGGGCGCGACCGTGGCGCCGGCGTCGGTGATGCCGGCGCTCCCCGGCGGCCCCTGGGTGGCCGGCCTGGACTCGCTGTCGGCCTGGTTCGTCCTGCTCCTGTGCGTCGTGGGGGGCGCCACCGCCAGCTACGGCGTCAGCTACCTGGCGCACGACCGGCCCACCCGCGGCGTCGCCGGCGCGCACGCGATGTGCGCGCTCATCCTGGCGGCGATGTTCGGCGTCTTCCTCGCCCGGTCAATCCTGCTCTTCCTGATGTCCTGGGAGGCGATGGCGCTCGCCGGGTACTTCCTCATCGTCTTCGAGCACGAGCAGCGTGAGGCACGCCGCGCCGGCCTCATCTACCTCGCGGTCACCCACGCCGGCACGCTCGCCCTGATCGTGATGTTCCTGCTCTGGTCGCGCTCAAGCCCCACCCTCACCTTCGCGGCCCTCGCCGCAGCGGGCGGCCCGGCGCGCGACATGGTGGCGATCCTCCTGCTGGCGCTGGTCGGGTTCGGCGCCAAGGCCGGCATGGTCCCGCTCCACTTCTGGCTGCCGGGCGCCCACGCCTCGGCGCCCTCACACGCCTCCGCCCTGCTCTCCGGCGTGATGATCAAGACGGGGATCTACGGGATCCTCCGCGTCCTGGTCCTGTCCGGCGCGCCGCCAGCCTGGTGGGGGTGGACGGTCCTCCTCATCGGGCTCGCCTCCGCCCTGCTCGGCGTGCTCTGGGCGCTCGCCCAGCACGACCTCAAGCGTCTGCTCGCCTACAGCAGCGTGGAGAATGTCGGGATCATCCTGTCGGGCATCGGGCTTGGCGCGCTCGGGGCCGCGCATCACCGGCCGGCGATCGCGCTGCTCGGGTTCGGCGGGGCGCTGCTCCACTCGCTCAACCACGCCCTGTTCAAGAGCCTGCTCTTTCTCGGCGCCGGCGCGGTGGCCCGGGCCACCGGCACCCGTGAGATCGATCGCATGGGCGGGCTGGCCCGCGCCATGCCCCGCACCGCCGCCGCCTTCCTGATCGGTTCGCTCGCGATCGTCGGGCTCCCGCCGCTCAACGGGTTCGTCGGCGAGTGGGTTGTGGTCCAGGGATTCCTGATGAGCGCGCGCGACGCCGGACCGGGGCGGTCGATCGCGCTGGTGGCGGCGGTGATCGGCCTGGTCGCGGCGCTGGCGCTGGCCTGCTTCGCCCGCGCGTTCGGGACCGTTTTCCTGGGCCGGCCGCGCGATGGCCGCGACGGCGCCGCCGGATCGACGACCACCGGGATGGCGGTGCCGCTGGCGGTCCTGAGCGCGGCGTGCCTCACGATTGGCCTGGCGCCGCGGCTGGTCGTGTCGCCGGCGCTCAGGGCGGCGGCGGCGCTGTCCGCGGCCGGCGCCGGCGCGTCGGATGTCGACCGCGCGCTCCTGCTCGGCGGCGCGACCGGGATCGACGCGATCAGCCTGATGGCGGTGGCCGGCGCGCTGCTCGCCGCCGCGATCTGGGGGCTGCGGGCCGCGGCCCTGCGGCGGGTGCCGCGCGGCGCGGGCGCCACCTGGGGGTGCGCCGGGCCGGCCACCACGCCGCGGATGCAGTACACGGCGTCGTCGTTCGGCGCTCCGCTGCTGCACGCGTTCCCGATGGTGACCGCTCCCGAGACCGTTCGGAGAGGCGGCGCCCTGGTCACGATCCCCGAAGACCGGGTGATGCGCGGCATCGCGCTGCCGTCGTGGGAACGCCTGCAGGCCATGGCGCGCGCGTTGCGGCCCCTGCAGCAAGGACGGGTGACGACCTACCTGCAGTACCTGGTGTGGTGCGTCCTGCTGCTGCTGGGATGGGTGTTCGTCGCCTCACTGGGCGCGGGCGGACAGCCATGATGCTGGTCGCCGCCGGACTCGTCCTCGTGCTGGTCGGCGGGCTGGCCGCGGCCCTGCTCGCGTCGCGCGGACCGATCGCCGACCGGCTGTTCCGCTGGGGGGTGGCGGTCGGCTGCCTGCTGGGCGTGGCGCCCGCGGTCGCGCGGCTCGCTCTCGCACCCGCGGCCTTTCCCGAATTGCCGGCGGCCTGGCCGTTCGGCGTGGACGAGCTCTCGGCGTGGTTCCTGGTGATCGTACTCGGGGTCGGGGCGGCGACCGCGATCTACGGGGTTCCCTATCTCGGCGCGACGCACCCGGGCGCGGGCGGGCGCGGCCGGCGGGGCGCCGCGCACCTCACGGTGGCCGTCCTGATCGCGGCGCTGGCGGGCGTGGTCACCGCCCGGACGATCGTGGCGTTCCTGGCGTCGTGGGAAGTCATGGCCATCGCCGCCTGGCTGCTCATCGTGTTCGAGCAGGATCAGCGTGAGGCGCGGCGCGCCGGGTTGGTGTACATCGTGCTGACCCACGCCAGCATGCTGGCGCTGCTCGGCATGTTCGCCGCCTGGGCGGGGGGCGCGGCGGGGTTGACCTTCGCCGACCTGGGGGCGGCGGCGGCCCGGGGCATGCCTCACGAGACGCTGGTGCTGGTGCTGGCGCTGGTCGGATTCGGCATCAAGGCGGGCGTGGTGCCGGCGCACTTCTGGCTGCCGGGAGCGCACGCGGCGGCGCCGTCGCACGTGTCGGCGCTGCTTTCCGGGGTGATGATCAAGACGGGGATCTACGGCTTGTTCCGCGTCCTGGCGCTGCTCGGCGCCGTGCCGGCGTGGTGGGGCTGGACGCTCCTCCTGCTCGGCCTCGCCTCCGCCCTGCTCGGCGTGCTCTGGGCCCTCGCCCAGCACGACCTCAAGCGCCTGCTCGCCTACCACAGCGTGGAGAACATCGGGATCATCCTGTTGGGGCTCGGCGTCGGCGCGCTGGGCACCGCCTGGCACCAGCCGGCGCTGGCGCTGGTCGGACTCACCGGCGCGCTGTTGCACACCCTGAACCACGCCCTGTTCAAGGGCCTCCTCTTTCTCGGCGCCGGCGCGGTGGTTCGGGCCACCGGCACCCGCGACATCGACCGGCTGGGCGGGCTGGCCCGCGCGCTCCCCCGCACGACCCTGGCCTTCCTGGTGGGCTCGCTCGCGATCGCCGGCCTGCCGCCCCTGAACGGGTTCGTCAGCGAGTGGATCATCTTCCGCGGCATGCTGTCCACCGGCGCCATGCCGATCGGCCTGCGCGCGGTGAGCGCGATGTCGGCCGGTCTGGCGCTCACCGCCGCGCTGGCCCTCGCCTGCTTCGCGAAGCTCTTCGGCACGGTCTTCCTCGGCCGCCCCCGCGACCCGGCCGCCGCGGCGCCTCGTGAGGCGGGTGGCGACGCGGGACTGGTCGGGCCGCAGGCGGCGCTGGCGGCGGCCTGCGTCGCGATCGGGGTGGCGCCGGCGCTGGTGGTGCCGGCGTGTGCCCGCGCGGCCGGGATGGTGCTCGGCGATCCCTCCGGCACCGGCCTGCCCGGCCTGGCGGCATCGCTGTCGGGGGTGTCGGTGATGGCGGTGATCCTGGTCGCGCTGGCGGGAGCCATCTGGCTCGTCAGGCACGCGACCCGCGCGCTGCGCGCGGTGGCCGTCGACGCCACCTGGGCGTGCGCCTTTCCGTCCCCGGGCGCCCGCGTGCAATACACCGCGTCCAGCTTCGCGGCGCCGCTGCTGGCGCCGTTCGGCCCGCTCGCGGGAACCCGCATCGAACAGGGGCCGGTGACCTTCGCCGCGCACGCCGTCGACCCCGTGCTCGACAAGGCCGGCGAGCCGCTCTGGGGGCTGCTGAAGGAAGCGGCCCTTCGTCTGCGCCTGCTCCAGACGGGACGGATCCGCTGGTACCTGCTCTACGTGATCTTCTCCCTGCTCGGACTGCTGCTGTACCTCTGGGCCCGGACGGCCCAGTGAGCCTCTCGGCCTGGCTGAGCCTGCTGGTCGTGATGGCGGTGGCGCCGGCGCTGCCCGGCATCGCCAACCGCACGAAGTCGGCGCTCACCGGCCGGCGCGGCGCGCCGGTGCTGCAGCTGTACGCCGACCTCGCCAAGCTGTGGCGCAAGGGCGTCGTGTACAGCCTGACGACGACGGCGATCTTCCGGATCGCACCGGTGGTGGTTGCCGCCACCACGCTGCTGGCCGCGTCGCTGCTGCCGCTCGATGGACGGAGCGCGCTGCTGGCGTTCCCCGGCGACCTGGTTGCGTTCGCGGGGCTACTGGGACTGGGCCGCTTCTTCCTCGTGCTGGCGGCGCTCGACACCGGCTCGAGCTTCGAGGGGATGGGGGCGAGCCGCGAGGTGACCGTGGCGACCTTCGCGGAGCCGGCGCTCTTCCTCTGCTTCACCGTGCTCGTCCTGGCGACCGGTGAACTCCGGCTGGCGGGGATGCTGGGACAGCCGCTGGCGCTCGCCTGGCCGGCGGCGGCGCCCTCGCTGGTGCTGGCGGCGGCCAGCCTGTTCATCGTGACGCTCGCCGAAACGTGCCGGGTGCCGGTGGACGATCCGCTGACCCACCTCGAGCTCACCATGATCCACGAGGTGATGGTGCTCGACCACAGCGGGCCGGACCTGGCGCTGATCCTCTATGCCGGCGCGCTGAAAATGGCGCTCTTCGGCAGCGTGCTGGTGAGCGTCATCATTCCGCGCGCCGACCTGGCGCCGGCGGCGGCGCTGGCGGCGCTGATCGCGGGGCTGGCCGGCGTCGCGGTGGCGATCGGCGCGGTGGAGTCGGTGATGGCGCGCGTCCGCATGAACCGCGTGCCGCAGCTGCTGGTGGCGGCGTCGGCGCTGGCCGGGTTCGGACTCATCCTCCAGCTGCGCTGAGCGGAGCATGCAACCCTTCCACGAGCTCCTCCTGCTGCTGGTCGTGCTGACCAACTTCTGGGTCCTGGGCACGACCCGCCTGAGCGCGACGATTCGCGCCACCGCGATCCAGGGGGCGCTGCTCGCCGGCCTGCCGCTGGCGCTCTACCCCGGCTTCTCGCTGCACATCCTGGCGTTGTCGACGGGCACGCTGGTGGTGAAGGCGCTGGTGATCCCGTACTTCCTGACGCGGGCCATTCGTGAGGCAGCGGTGCGCCGCGAGATCGAACCGCTGATCGGGTTCACGCCGTCGATGCTGCTCGGCGCGGCCGCGGTCGCGCTGGCGTTCAGCATCGCGCCGAGGCTGCAGCTGCCCGGCGTCCGGAGCGACATGCTCGTCCCGGTGGCCCTGGCCACCGTGGTGATCGGCCTGATCGTGCTCACCACCCGCAGCAAGGCGGTCACGCAGGTGGTGGGATACCTGATCCTCGAGAACGGCATCTACGTCTTCGGCCTGAGCCAGGTGGAGCGCGTGCCCTTCCTGGTCGAGCTCGGCGTGCTGCTCGACATCTTCGTCGGCGTGTTCGTGATGGGGATCGTGGTCTTCCACATCAATCGCGAGTTCGACTCGCTCGACTCGGCCCGCCTCACGGAGCTGCGCGACTGATGCTGCTGCCGCTGCTGATCCTGCTGCCGGCCGCGGCCGCCGCGCTCGCCTGGTTCGGGCGGTGGCCGCGCAACCCGGAGGCGACGTTGCTCGCCACGGCCGCGCTCCACACCGCCGGCGTCGCCCTCGTCTGGAGCGGGGGGGGCGCGCCGGCGTTCGGCGGCTGGCTGGCGGTGGACGCGATGGGCCAGATGGTGCTGACGGTGGTGAGCCTGCTCTTTCTCGCCAGCGCCAGCTACGCGTGGGGCGCGTTGCGCGGCGACGGCGCGAGCCGCCGGCGCCTGTTCACCACCTCGCTGCTCGGCTTCCTGGCGGCCGCCACCCTCGTCACCCTCGCCCACCACCTGGCGCTCGTCTGGATCGGGATGGAAGCGACCACCCTCGCCCTCGCGCCGCTGGTCTACTACCGCCACGACCGCCGGTCGCTCGAGGCGGTGTGGAAGTACCTCGTCCTGTCGTCGGTGGGGATCGGGCTGGCGCTGCTGGGGACGTTCTTCCTGGCGGCGGCACAGACCCAGGGGCGCCCGCTGCTGCTGGAAGACCTGGTGCAGAACGCGGGGAGCATGCAGACGGGGCTGCTGCGCGCGGCGTACGTCTTCCTGCTGGTGGGCTACGGTACGAAGATGGGCCTCGCGCCGCTCCACGCCTGGAAGCCGGACACCTACGGTGAGGCGCCGAGCCTGGTGGGCGGATTGATGGCCGGAGCGCTGACGAGCTGCGCGTTCCTCGGGCTGGCGCGCGGGACGGAAGTGATGGCCGCCGCCGGTCAGGCGGCGTTCGTGCGCCCGCCGCTGCTGGCGTTCGGGATCGCGTCGCTGGTGGTGAGCGCGGCGTTCGTGATCGGGCAGAGCGATCTCAAGCGGCTGCTCGCCTACTCCAGCGTGGAGCACATGGGGATCCTGGTGCTGGCGCTGGGGATCGGCGGGGCCGGCAGCTACGGGGCGATGCTCCACCTGGTGAACAACGGCCTGACGAAGGGGCTGATGTTCCTGGCGGTGGGGAACGTGGTCCTCTTCTACGGCACCTCGGAGGCGGCCGCGATCCGGGGCGTCCTGCGCCGGTCGCCGCTCACCGGCGCGCTGCTGATCGCCGGGCTGTTCGCCGTGACCGGATCGCCGCCGTTCGGGCTGTTCGTGAGCGAGTTCACGATCCTCGGCGCGGCGATCCGCGGGCAGATGGTCTGGCTGGCGGTGGTGATGGTCGTGCTGCTCGCCATGATCTTCCTCGGCATGGCCAAGATGGTGCTCGGCGCCGCGTTAGGCGATGGGGACCTCAGGCAGCCCCGGGAGCGGGAGCGCCCGTACCTGGTGGGCGGCCCGTTCGCGCTGGCGGCGCTGTCGCTGATGCTCGGCGTCTACATCCCGGGGCCGCTGCAGGCGCTGCTGGCCACGGCGGCCCGGGCGCTGGGCGGGTCGGCGCCGTGACCGCCTTCGACCAGCTCGGCCTGCGAAACCGCCGCGCCATCCGCCTGGCGAGCGTGCCGGTGCAGCCGGTGGAGGACTTCCGCGAGACGGTGGCCGGCGCGCTGCAGAAAGGCTGGCGGGTGGCGTCGTTCTTCGGGATGCCTGACGAGCATGGCACCACCCGCCTGATGGCCATCCTGGCCCGCGACGAGCGCGGTGAGCTGGGCGCGACCAGCGCCCGGGTCGGTGACCGCTACCCCGCCCTCACGCCGCTCTCCCCCGAGCTCGCTTACTTCGAGCGCGAAGTGGCAGAACAGTGTGGCGTGATTCCGGAAGGGCACCCGGAGCTCAAGCCGGTGCGGCGCCATCCCCCCGATCACGCCGCGACGCCGGCGGTCGCCGCCGGCTTCGACCGCGACCGATTCCCCTTCTTCCAGATCGCCGGCCAGGAAGTGCACGAGGTGGCGGTGGGCCCCGTGCATGCCGGCATCATCGAGCCGGGCCACTTCCGCCTCCAGGCGCACGGCGAGAGCGTGCTCCATCTCGAGATCATGCTCGGCTACCAGCACCGCGGCGTGGAACGGCTGCTGGAGCGGCACGACCGGGAGCGCGCCGTGCTGGTCGCGGAGTCCATTGCCGGTGACACGGTGATCGGACACGGCGGCGTGTTCTGCAGCGCCATCGAGGCGCTGGCCCGCTCGCGGAAGACGCCCCGCGCCCAGGCGATCCGCGGCATCGCGCTGGAGATCGAGCGGCTCGCGAACCACATCGGCGACATGGGCGCGATCGCCGGCGACGTCGCCTATCAACCCGGCGCCGCCTTTTTCGGGCGGATGCGCGGCGACTGCCTGAACCTCCTCATGACCGTGAGCGGCAACCGGTACGGCCGGGGGCTGATCCGGCCCGGGGGCACGACGTTCGACCTGCCGCCCGACATGCTCGCGGCGATGACGGACCAGCTCGAGCGGCTGCGGGAGGAGATCCGGCCGGCGGCCGAGCTGCTGCTCGGCAACGCGTCGGTGCAGGCGCGTCTCGAGGGGGTGGGCGTGTTGTCGCGGGAGCATTGCCACACGCTGGGCGTGGTCGGCCCGCCGGCGCGGGCGTGCGAGATGCCGCGCGACGTGCGGCACGACCATCCGTACGGCGTCTTCCGCTTCGCCCACATCCCGGTCGCCACCGCATGGGCCGGCGACGTCCTCGCCCGCACCCTGGTGCGGTGGCTGGAGATCCAGCGGTCGCTGGACTTCGTCATCGAGCAGCTCGCCAGCCTGCCGCGGGGCGCGACCCGGGTCGCGTGCGGGCCGCTCCACCCGGGGGAGATCGTCGTGGCGATGGGTGAGGGGTGGCGGGGCGAGATCGTCCACACCGTGATCACCGATGACGCGGGCGGGATCCGGCGCTGCAAAGTCGTGGACCCGTCCTTCCACAACTGGAACGCGGTCGCGGCGGCCCTGCCGGGCAACCAGATCTCCGACTTTCCGCTCTGCAACAAGAGCTTCAACCTCTCCTACGCGGGGCACGATCTCTGATGCTGCGCTTCCTTCGCGTCCGGCTGCAGCAGGGCGTCAGGACGTCATCATTCCCCGGGACCGACGTCGAGTTCCCGGAGCGCTTCCGCGGGCGACCCACGCGCGATCCCGGCCGGTGCCAGGATGGATGCTCGACCTGCCGGTCACGGATGCCGTCGGGCCTGCTGCCTGACGCGCCGTCAGGTGAGGTGCGGGTGGACGTCGGCGCCTGCCTGTTCGCGCCTGACGAGACGGCCGCCTGTCCGCATCAGGCGATCGCGTTCACGCGGGACTACCGGATGGCCGCGCGGACGCGCGAGGGGCTGGTGAGCGCGACCGGCGAGGTTGAGCTGGCCCGGGCCCTGGATGCGAAGGCGCGCCGCCTGTTCGGCCGGTCGCTCCGGCTGCGGTCGGTGGCCGCCGGCAGCTGCAGCGGCTGCGAGGCCGAGCTCGTCGCGCTCGGCAACGTCGTCTTCGACCTGGCGCGGTTCGGGATCCAGTTCGTCGCCAGCCCGCGACACGCCGATGGCCTGGTGGTCACCGGCGCGGTGAGCCTCAACATGCGCGACGCGCTGTACCGGACCTGGCAGGCCACGCCCGAGCCGCGGCTGGTGATCGCGGTGGGGGCGTGCGCCATCAACGGCGGGCCGTTCCGCGGCAGTGAGGAAGTCGGCAATGGCGTGCCGGCCGACATCCCCGTGGACCTGTGGGTGCCGGGATGCCCGCCGCACCCGCTCACCACGGCCGACGGACTGCTTCGCTTGTTAGGTCGGCTCGAGGACGGCTCGCGGCCGGCGACGGGCTGAGGGCGCCCGCCCCCGGGCGGCGCGCGGAGGGGTTACCGCGCGCCCGGTGAGGCGAGGAGATCGGCCATCGCGTGCACGAACGCCACGTCGGCGGCGTCGAAAGTGCGCCGTTCCGACGCGTGCACGCCCAGGCTCGCGGCCGGCGCCGAGCGGCCCGGCACGTACGAGTAGGCGCGCAGGCTGCTGGGCGCGCTGGGGCTCCCCGCCGCTTCCGGCACGTCGTGACTCATCGGCGCGGCCAGGCGCTGCACGCCGTTCCGCAGCACCGCGGTGTCGCGCTGGTGGGCATCGTGAAACGGGTGCGTGCCATTCGGGCCCTGCCGCACGAGCGCGGACCGGTAGAGCCGACCGGTCCCCTTGGCGTCGGCGACCGTGAGGGTCGCTTCGTCCACGCGGAGCTCGAAGATGACTTCCTTGAGCAGCGCGAACACCAGCGGGTCGCCGGTGCGCTTGCCAGCGGCGCTGCGGGCATTGCCGGCCCGCACCAGGGCCGCCTGAATCAGTTCGAGTTGTCGTGCCGCGCGGTCTTCCAGGATCCGTGAACGCGCCGTCATGTGTCGCGACATGCCGTTTGGAACCACGACGACCGGTTCCGGAACCTGCTTCTTTGCGCTCATCTCCACGATCATCCCGCGCTGCAGTGTTGTCAGGCTGAGAAGTAATTGCCCAGATACACAATCTAACCGATATTGAACCGCCGGTCAACTTCGCGAGGCATGAACCGATGCCGGGACGGAAACGCCCTCCTCGCACGCGACGCGAGCAGATCCTCCGCTCCGCCTATCACGTCGCCGCCCGCCGTGGCGTCGATGGGCTGACCATCAGGCTGGTCGCGTCCGATGCCCGGCTGAGCAGCGGCCTCCTGCTCTTCCACTACAAGACCAAGCGCCAGCTGCTCCTGGCCCTCCTCGACTGGCTGCTGGACCGGACGCTGGTGCCGCCCGACCTGGAGCGGCGCGGCGACCGGGGGAAGCCGCCGCTGACCGTCTTCCTGGGGACGCTCCGGCGGGAGATGCACCGGCTGTCGCGCGAACCGGCCCACCTCCGGCTGCTGTTCGCCTTCTGGGTGCTGGGCGCCCGCGACGCGGAGATCGGCGCGCGAATGCGCGAGGAGCTCGATCGCTACCGGGCCGCCTTCCGCCCGATCGTCCTGGCGGTGCTGCGCGCCGAGCCGGCCCGGTTTCACCGGACCACCGCCGAGGGGATGACGACGGTCGCGGTCAGCTTCATCAAGGGGTGCGCGGTGCAGGCGATGATCGACCCGGACGGGTTCGGGATCACCCAGTACCTGCACGCGGCCGAGTCCCTGATCGGGCGCGGGCTGGCCAGCGCGCCTCCACCGGCCGGACGGCGTTGAGCGCCTGACCCGCCGGGTGGCCGTTCCCCGCCCGTGGCACGGCCGCTAGCTTTTTCAGTTCATGACCACATCGCCCGCTCCGCACCGCGCCGCGGCCGAGCTCCCGCCGCAGTACGACGCGGCCGCCGTCGAGGCGCGGCTCTACGCGCGCTGGGACGAGGCCGGGGTCTTCCACGCGGCCGCCGGTCGCAGCCGGAACGCCGGCGGCGACCGCGCCCCGTTCACGATCGTGATGCCGCCGCCGAACGTGACGGCGATGCTCCACATGGGGCACGCGCTGAACAACACGGTGCAGGATGTGCTCATCCGGTGGCGCCGGATGTGCGGCGACGAGGCGCTCTGGGTGCCGGGCACCGACCACGCCGGGATCGCCACCCAGAACGTGGTCGAGAAGCAGCTGGCGGCCGAGGGAAAGACGCGGGTCGACCTGGGGCGGGCGGCGTTCGTGGAGCGGACGCGCCGCTATGCCGAGGAGACCAAGCAGACGATCCTCGGCCAGCTGCGGGCGATCGGGTGCTCGGCCGACTGGCGTCGTGAGGCATACACCTTCTCGCCGGCGCTCTCGCGGGCGGTGCGCGAGGCGTTCGTGCGCCTCTACGACGACGGCCTGATCTACCGCGGCCACCGCGTGATCCACTGGTGCCCGCGGTGCCTCACGAGTCTGTCGGACGAAGAGGCCGAGTTCGAGGACACCGCCGGCACGCTCTGGCACATCCGCTACCCGCTGGCCGGCGATCCGTCGCGCGGGGTCACCATCGCCACCACCCGCCCCGAGACGATGCTCGCCGACGTGGCGATCGCCGTCCACCCGGACGACGACCGCTACCGCGAGCTGGTGGGGCTGCCCGTGGTGCTCCCGATCGCCGGCCTCGAGATCCCGATCATCGCCGACAGCTACGTGGACGCCGCGTTCGGCACCGGGGCCCTGAAGATCACGCCGGCCCACGACGCCAACGACTTCGACGTCGGCACCCGGCACCACCTGGCGATGCCGGTGGTGATCTCGGCCACCGGGACGATGGAGGAGCCGGCACCGGCGGACGGCGCGCCGGCCGGCGCGGTGCGCGTCCCGCCGGCGCTCCGCGGACTGGACCGGTTCGAGGCGCGGGAGCGGATCGTCGCGATGCTCCGCGAGAGCGGGCACCTCGTGAAGGCCGAGCCCCACCAGCACGCCGTGCGGCACTGCTACCGCTGCGACACGGTGGTGGAGCCGCGGCTCTCCGACCAGTGGTTCGTGAAGATGGAGCCGCTCGCCCGCCCCGCCCTGGCCGGCCTCCGGAACGGGGAGCTCCGCGTCCTCCCCGAGCGCTGGGAGGCGGTGTACGTGAACTGGCTGGAGGGGATCCGCGACTGGAACATCTCGCGCCAGCTCTGGTGGGGGCACCGCGTGCCGGTCTGGTACTGCGACGCCTGCGGGTGGCAGGGGGCGCTGCGCGCCGACCCGGACGCCTGCCCGAAGTGCCGCGGCGCGGTCCGCCAGGACGAGGACGTCCTCGACACCTGGTTCTCGAGCTGGCTCTGGCCGCTGTCCACGTTAGGGTGGCCGGACGAGACCGCCGACCTCGCGGCCTTCTATCCGACCGACGTGCTGGTGACCGCCCCGGAGATCCTCTTCTTCTGGGTGGCGCGGATGGTCATGGCCGGCTACAAGTTCCGCGGCAAAACCGCGTTCCACACCGTCTACCTGCACGGCACGGTCCGCGACACGCGGCACGTGAAGATGTCCAAGTCGCTGGGGAACGGGATCGACCCGCTGGACGTGGTGCGCCTGTACGGCGCCGATGCCCTGCGCTGGACCGCGATCGCCGGCCTGGGGCTGGGCGCCGACGTCATCCTCGACCCGAACGACCTCGAGAAGTCGTTCGCGCCGGGCCGGAATTTCTGCACCAAGCTCTGGAACATCGCCCGCTTCCTGCTCGGCAACGTGGGCGGCGACCCGGTGCGGCCGATCGGGGAGATCCCCGGCCCGGCGCTGCGCCTCTCCGACCGCTGGATACTGGGCCGGCTCGACGCCGCGATCGCCGAGTGCGACGCCGCGCTGGGGCCCGCCCACCCGGCCCCGCGGTGGAAGCCTGACGAGCGGTTCGCCGGTCTGCGGCTCAACGACTACGCCGAGACGGCCCGGCGCTTCGTCTGGAACGAGCTCGCCGACTGGTACCTCGAAGCCATCAAGACGCGCCTGACGACGGACGGCGACGATCGCGAGACAGCCCGGGCGGTGCTGGTCCACGCCTTCGAGCAGGCGCTCCGGCTCCTCCAGCCGATCATCCCGTTCGTGACCGACGCGATCTGGCAGCAGCTCCCCGGCCGGGGCGATGGGGAGTTCCTGGCCCGCGCGCCGTGGCCGCGGCGGCCCGCCCAGCCGGCTCCGGCGACCCTCTTTCCGCGCTTCATCGAGGCGGTGGAGGCGCTGCGCCAGGTCCGCGCCGGCTACGCCATTCCGCCCGGCAAGCCGATCGCCGCGACGCTGGTCGTGCCAGACGCCGCCACCCGCCGCATGTTCGACGAGGAGGCGGGCGACCTCGGCCGCCTGGCGCGCGCGGCCGTGACCGTGAGCGCGGCGCCGCCGGCGTCGGCGCCGGGCGCGGCCCACGTCCTGCTCGCCGGCGGCACCGAGCTCGTGGTCCAGCTGGCCGGCGTGGTGGACGTCGACAAGGAGTGCGCGCGGCTGCGCGACGAGCTGACGCAGCTGGACCAGCAGCTCGCCAGCCTCACCGCGCGGCTCGCCAATCCGAACTTCCTGTCCAAGGCCAAGCCCGAGGTGGTGGCGGCCGAGCGGGAGAAAGCCGGCGAGTGGGGCGCCCGGCGCGAGCAGCTGGCGCGCAAGGTGGCTTCGCTTTGCGGGTGACGCGGGCCCCCAAACCGACGCGCGCGCGCGCCGCGATGCTCACGCTCCTCGCCCTGTCCTGCGCCTCGCCGGGCTTCCCGCCCGGCGGCCCGCCCGACGCGCTGCCGCCGAAGGTGCTGTCGGTGACGCCCGAGAGCGGCGCGGTCAACGTCACCCCCGACCGCGTGGAGTTCGCCTTCAATGAAGTGGTGAGCGAGCGTCCGGCGGGCGGCGGCGCGCCGGCGCTCCAGGGACTGTTCCTCATTTCGCCGAGCCAGGGCGACCCGTCGGTGAAGTGGAAGCGCGACCGGATCACCGTGCGCCCGAAGCGCGGGTGGCGCCCGAACACGGCCTACGAAGTGACGCTCCTGCCCGGCCTGGCGGACCTCCACGGCAACGCCCGCCGCGACGGCGCCGTGGCGCTCTTCTCCACCGGCGCCACCATCCCCACGGGCGCGGTGTCGGGCGTCGTGTTCGACTGGGCGGCGGGACGGATCGCGCCGCGCGCGTTCGTCCAGGCGATCGGCCATCCCGACAGCACCACCTGGGTGGCCCAGGCCGACTCGTCAGGCAGGTTCGTGATCCGGCACCTCCCGCCGGGACGATACACGGTGCGCGCCTTCCTCGACGCGAACAACGACCGGATCCTGGAGCGGCGCGAGAGCTGGGACAGCACCGCGGTGCCGCTGGCCGACAGCGCCCGGGTCGAGCTCCTCGCCTTCGTCCACGACACCATCGGCCCGCGCATCCAGACGGTCACCGTCCGCGACTCGCTCACCCTGCGCGTCCAGTTCGACCAGCCGCTCGACAACGCCTTTGCCATTGGCGCCGGTGCCTTCCACCTGCGCGGCGCCGACTCCGCCGACGTGCCGGTGACCGATGCGATGCGGGCGCGCGACTGGGACACCCGCGAATCGGACCGGGTGAAGGCGGTGATCGACTCGGCGTTCCGCGTCCGGCGCGATTCGTTGTCGCGGGCAAATCCGCGGGAACTCGCCAGGCAGGACTCCATGAGGCTGGCCGACTCGACCGCCCGGGCCCGGGCGGTGCTGGAGGATTCGCTGACCGCCGTCCGCCGGCGGGCGGCCGCCCGGGCCGCCGCCCGGGACACCACCCCGCTCCCGGTGGCGCCGGCGCCGCCCCCGAAGATGAGCCGCCCGGTGCCGCAACGCGAGGTCGTCGTACGGTTAGGCGAGCCGGTGCTCGGGGGCCGGAGCTACCGCCTCCGGGCGGCCGACATCCGCAACCTCGCCGGCGCCGTCCGCACCAGCGAGCGCGTTCTCTCGCTGCCCAAGCCGCCCCCCGCGAAGAAGGACAGCGTCCCGCCGGTGAAGAAGGACAGCACCGGGAAGGCGCCGTGACCGATCCGCGCCGGAACCTCCCGTCGGTGGCCTCGCTCCTGGAGAGCGACGCCATGCGCCCGCTGCTCGATCGAGCGCCCCGGACGCTGGTCACCGCCGCCATCCGCGCCACCCTCGCCGCGGCCCGCCGGGCGCCGAACTCGGCGCCGCGCGATGAGGAGGGCTGGGCGGCCGCGATCGACACCGCCCTCATGGCGCGCGAACGCCCCTCGCTGCGCGCCCTGTTCAACGCCACCGGGGTCATTCTCCACACCAACCTCGGCCGCGCGCCACTGACGCCGGCGGCGATCGACGCGATCACCGCCACCGCCGGCGGCTACACCAACCTCGAGTACGACCTGGAGCGCGGCGAGCGCGGCAGCCGCTACGTCCACTGCACCGCCCTCCTCCGCGAGCTCACCGGCGCCGAGGACGCGATGGTCGTGAACAACTGCGCGGCGGCGCTGGTCCTGGCGCTCAACGAGTTCGCCGGCGGCCGGGACGCGATCATCTCGCGCGGCGAGCTGATCGAGATCGGCGGGAACTTCCGCGTTCCCGAGATCATGGGGAAGAGCGGCGCCCGGCTGGTGGAGGTCGGCACCACCAACCGCACCACCTTCGATGACTACCGGCGCGCGCTCGGCGCCGGCGCCGGCGCGATCGTGAAGGTCCATCGCAGCAACTTCACGGTGCAGGGGTTCGTGGCCGAAGCGACGCTGGCCGAGCTGGCGCCGCTGGCCGCCGAGTTCGACGTGCCCCTGATCCACGATTTCGGGAGCGGGCTCCTGCTCCGCCTCGACGAATGGGGCCTCACCGGCGAGCCCACCACCGGCGACGCGGTGCGGGCCGGCGCGACGCTGGTGATGATGAGCGGCGACAAGCTGCTCGGCGGGCCGCAGGCCGGGATCATCGTCGGGAAAGCCGAGGCCATGTCGCAGCTGCGGAAGAACCCGCTGGCGCGGGCGATGCGGGTCGACAAGCTCACCCTGGCGGCGCTCGAGGCGACGCTCGCCCTCTATCGCGCGCCCGAGCGGGCGGTGCGCGAGATCCCGACGCTCGCCATGCTCACCGCCCCGGCGGACGACGTGCGCCAGCGTGCCGACCGCGTGCGCGAGGCGCTGGAGCAGCGCGGCCTCCGCGCCCGCCTGGTGCAGACCGAGGCGAGCGTCGGGGGCGGCGCCTTCCCCACCGCGCGCATTCCCTCGACGGCGGTGGCGCTGGGCGGCGACGCGATGGAACTGGACGCGAAACTGCGCGGGATGGAGTTGCCGATCGTGGGGCGCATCGAGGACCAGCGGCTGCTGCTCGACCTGCGCAGCGTGCCCGAGGAACACGACGAGGCGTTCCTGCGGGCGCTGCTCGCGGCGCTGGCATGACGGCGGCGGGCGGTCGGCCGGCCGTCTTCCTCGACCGCGACGGAACGATCATCGAAGACCGCCACTACATCGCCAAACCGGCCGACGTGGTACTGCTGCCGGGCGCGGCCGAGGCGATCCGGACGCTTAACGAGGCGGGGCTGGCGGTGGTGGTGATCACCAACCAGTCGGGGATCGCGCGCGGCCTGCTCACCGAGGCGCAGTACCAGTCCACCCGCGCCAGGCTGGACGAGCTGCTGGCGGCGCGGGGCGCCCGAATCGACGCCAGCTATCACTGCCCGCACCACCCCGACGCGGGCGGGCCGTGCCGGTGCCGGAAGCCCGGCACGCTGCTCCACGAGCGGGCGATCGCCGACCTGGGGCTGGACGTGGCGCGCTCGACGGCGATCGGCGACCGGTGGCGGGACCTCGAGCCCGCGAAAGTGTTAGGTTTCCGGGGAATCATGGTGCCGTCGGCCGACACGCCGCCCGACGAGCGGGCGCGGGCGGAGCGCGAGATGACCGTGGCGGCGTCGCTGGGCGACGCGGTGGCAACGGCCGTGCGCGCGCGATGACCTCGGCTGGCCCCCTCCCCGTGCCGCCGGTATCTTTGTGCGTCTTTTCACCGGGGACGGATTGACGACGGAGCTGCGGGATCAACTGCAGGCCACGCTCGGCTCGGCCTACGCCCTGGACCGCGAGCTGGGCGGCGGCGGCATGTCGAGAGTGTTCGCCGCCCGCGAAGTGGCGCTGGACCGGATGGTCGTCGTCAAGGTGCTGTCGCCGGAGCTCAGCGCCGGGATCAGCGTCGACCGGTTCCGCCGCGAAATCCAGCTCGCCGCCCAGCTCCAGCACCCGCACATCGTCCCGGTCCTCGCCGCCGGCGAGACCCAAGGGCTTCCCTACTATACGATGCCCCTGGTCGAGGGCGACTCGTTGCGCGCCCGGCTGGCCGCGGCCGGCGCGCTGCCGATGAGCGACGTCCTCAGCATCCTCCGCGACGTGGCGCGGGCGCTCGCCTACGCGCACGCGCGCGGCGTGGTCCATCGCGACATCAAGCCCGACAACATCCTCCTCTCGGGCGGGGCGGCGGTGGTCACCGACTTCGGCGTCGCCAAGGCGTTGTCGAGCGCGCGCGGCGGCGCCGCCCAGCCGACGCTCACGGGATTGGGGACCTCGCTCGGCACCCCGGCCTACATGGCGCCGGAGCAGGCGGCGGCCGATCCCGGCACCGATCGTCGCGCCGATCTCTACTCGTTCGGCGCCACCGCCTACGAGATGCTCTGCGGCCAGCCGCCGTTCGCCGGCCGGTCGCCACAGCGGATGCTCGCCGCGCAGATGAGCGAGCGCCCCGAGCCGATCGAGCAGCTGCGCGCCGACACTCCGCCGGCGCTGGCGGCGCTGGTGATGCAGTGCTTGGAGAAGGAGCCGGCCGCGCGGCCGGCCACGGCCGAGGAAGTGCTGCGCACGGTGGAGGCGGTGACCAGCACCGGCGGGCACTCGGCCGCGCCGGTGATCGCGCTCGCCAGCCGGCGGATGCTGGGCCGGGCGCTGGCGATCTACGCCGGCGCGTTCATCGTGGTGGCGGTGCTGGCGCGGGCGGCGATCATCGCGATCGGGCTGCCCGACTGGGTCTTCCCGGGCTCGCTGATCGTGATGGCGCTGGGGCTGCCGGTGATCCTGTTCACCGGGCTGGTGCACCACCAGTCGCGAATCGCGAAGACGCAGGCGACGCGGACGCCGGGCGGGACGGCGGTACAGTACTCGACCATGGCACGGCTGGCGGTGAAGGCCAGTCCGTGGGTGAGCTGGCGCCGGACGGCGATGGGCGGCGTCTACGCGGTGGGGTCGTTCGTGGTGGTGATCGGCCTGTACATGCTCCTCCGCGCCCTGGGGATCGGGCCGGAGGGCTCGCTGATGGCCGCTGGCGCGTTAGGTATCCGGGAGCGGATCATCCTCACCGACTTCCAGAGCCCGGCCGCCGACACCACCCTCGGCACAGTGGTCACCGAGGCGTTCCGCGCCCAGCTCAGCCAGTCGGCCAACCTCTCGCTGGTGCAGCCGGCGACGGTCCGCGACGTCCTCCGGCGCATGCAGCGGCCCCCGACGTCGCGACTGGACCTGGCGCTGGCGCGCGAGATCGCCACCCGCGAGGGGATCAAGGCGATCATCGACGGGGAGGTCATCGCCGTCGGCGGGAGCTACGTCATCGCGGCGCGCCTGATCGCCGCGTCCACCGGCGAACCGCTGGCGTCGTACCAGGCCGGCGCCGACCAGGCCCGGGACATTCTCCCGGCCATCGACAAGGTGTCCCGGAAGCTGCGCGCCAAGACCGGCGAGTCGCTGCGCCACATCCAGGCGGCGCTCCCGCTGGAACAGGTCACCACCGGGTCGCTCGACGCGCTCCGGAAGTACGTGCAGGCCAACCGCGTCCTCGACACCCAGGGCGACATGGCCCGCTTCCAGTCGCTGATGGAGGAGGCGCTCACCATCGACAGCGGGTTCGCGATGGCGTACCGGCGCCTGGCGGTGGTGCTGAACAATCGCGGCGGCCAGCGGGCGAAGGTGTGGGATCTGCTCCAGAAGGCGTACGACCACCGCGACCGGTTGAGCGACGCCGAGCGGTATCTCGCGGTGGGGAGCTACTTCCAGTCCGGCCCCAAACCGGATGCCACGAAGTCGATCGCGGCCTACGAAGCGCTGCTCGAGCTGCAACCCGACAACACGGTCGCGATGAACAACGCCGGTCTGATCTACAGCGGGCAGCGCGACTATGCCAAGTCGTCGGCGCTCTACAGGCGCGCCATGGAGCTCAACCCGGCGTCGATCATCTATCGCTCGAATTACGCTGAAGAGCAGGTGAACGCCGGCAACTGGGCCGAGGCGACGCGAACGATCGACAAGGCCGTCGCCGACTTCCCGGACAATCCCATCCCGACGTACTACCGGGCGTCGTTCGCCAGCGCGCGGGGCCAGTACGATTCGGCGGCGGCCCTGATGGACTCACTGCGGAAGGCGCGGGCGTCGGATGAGAATACCCGGGCGGGCACGTCCTTCACCCTGGCGTCGCTGGCCGAGGTCCGGGGCCGGGTGGGCGAGGCGCGACGCCTGACGAGGGAGGCGCACGCCGCCGAAGTCAGCGGCGGCGCCACCCGGGCGATGCTCACCGGCGAGCTGGATGATGCGGCCCTGGGGCTCTGGTACCTGAGCGACACGGTGCGCGCCCTGAAGGCGGTGGAGAGCGCGCTGGCGAAGTATCCGCTGGACCGGCTGGCGCCCATCGAGCGCCCGTACGGGACGCTGACCTTCCTGTACAGCCTCGCGGGGCGCCCGGACCGCGCCAAGCTGATGCTCGAAGGGTACGAGGCCAGCCGGAGCGGTGGTTACACGCTGCGCGACAACCTGGTCCTGCACGAGATGCGCGGCACCATCGCGATGGCGGAGCGCCGGTACGCCGATGCCCTGCAGGAATACCGGCAGTCCGATGGCGGCGAGTGCATGCCCTGCGCGCTCCCGAACATCGGTCGCGCGTACGATCTGTCGGGCAACGCCGACTCGGCGATCGCGGTGTTCGCGCGGTACCTGACGACACCCTCGCTGGACCGGATCAACAACACCGATCCGCAGTACCTCGCCGGGGTCCACAAGCGCCTGGGCGAGCTGTACGAGGCGCGCGGCGACAACGTCCGGGCCGCCGAGGAGTACGGGCGCTTCATCGAGCTCTGGAAGGACGCCGACCCGGCGCTGCAGCCGAGGGTGGCCGACGCCCGCAGGCGGCTGGAGCGGATCCGCGCGGCCGAGCCGCGTTAGGATGAGCATCGGCGGGATCGCACGGCTCCAGGCCGCGCTGGCCGAGCGGCACCACGTCGAGCGCGAGCCACCCAACCGTATCCGGCGATCGCTCGTTCTGCCTTGCGCCGCCCGGCGCCACACACTCTTCATGCTGACCAGGCGTTCCCCATGACTTCCTCTCGCGTGCATCTCGCCACATTCATGGCCTGGGTCGCCCTGCTGGCCGCCCTCCCTTCGTCAGGCACCGCCCAGGCCGATGCCTGGTGGCACCACGTCACCGTCCTCGCCGACGACTCCATGCGCGGACGCGAGACCGGCAGCCCCGAGCATCGCAAGGCGGCCGAGTACGTCGCCGCCGCGTTCCGGCAGGCCGGCCTCACGCCGGCCGGCACCGACGGCTGGTTCCAGCCGGTGCGGTTCATCGTGCGGACCCTCGACGAGGCGCGGTCGAGCGTCGCCCTGGTCCGCGATGGCGTCGCCCAGCCGCTGGTGCTCGGCGAGGAAGGCTACCTGGGGCTGCGCGCGCCGATGGCCGCGCGGGTCGACGCGCCGGTGGTCTTCGCCGGGTACGGCCTGACGATTCCCGAGTACGGCCACGACGACCTGGCCGGCCTCGACGTGCGCGGGAAGATCGTGGCGTTCATCAGCGCGCCGCCGGCCGGCATCCCGGGCCCGGTGGTCTCGCACGCGCGCTCCCACCAGTGGGACGCGTTGCGCGAGGCGGGCGCGGTGGGGACGGTCACCTTCTTCGGCGTTCCGCGCGCCGGCGACATCCCCTGGTCGCGCTCCGTGCTCAACCGGCTGGAGCCGTCGATGACGCTGGCGGACTCGACGCTGAGCCTCACGAGAGGGCAGCAGATCGCGCTGACCATCCGCGGCGACCTGGCCGACCGGCTGCTGGCCGGCTCGGGGCACACGATCGCCGAGCTGGCGGTGGCCGCCGACAGCGGGCGGCCGCTCCCCCGCTTCCCGCTGGCGGTCTCCATCCGGGCGGTGATGGTCACCGCGACCCACGACGTGACCTCGGACAACATCGCCGGCCTGCTGCCGGGGAGCGATCCGGCCTTGAAGGGCGAAGTGGTGGTCGTCAGCGCGCACGTCGACCACATTGGCGTGGGCCGGCCGATCGACGGCGACAGCATCAACAACGGAGCCATGGACAACGCGTCGGGCTCGGCCACGCTGATCGAGACGGCGCGGGCGCTGGCGGCGCTGCGGGGCGCGGCCGCGCCCCGGCGCAGCGTCCTCTTTCTGGCCGTCACCGGCGAGGAGAAGGGTCTGTTAGGCTCGCGGTACTACGCGTTTCATCCCACCGTCGCCCCGTCGGCGATCGTCGCCGATCTCAACACCGACATGTTCCTCCCGATCAATCCGTTCCGCAGCGCGATCGTGAACGGGCTGGAGGAGTCGAACCTCGCCGACGACGCCAGGTCGGTGGGCCAGGCGATGGGGATCGCGATCCTCACCGATCCCGAGCCGGATCGGAACGCCTTCGTCCGCAGCGACCAGTACAGTTTCATCCAGCGCGGCGTGCCGTCGATCAGCCTCAAGGTCGGATTCGAACGCGGCACGCCGGAGCACGACCGGGTGAAGGCCTTCCGCCTGCATCGGTATCACGCGCCCTCCGATGACCTGCTGCAGCCGGTGGACCGGCAGTCGGCGGCGGACTTCAACCGCTTCTACCTGGCGCTGGTGCGGGCGGTGGCCAACCGGCCCACCCGGCCGGCGTGGTACGCCACCAGCTACTTCCGCCGGTTCGCGGCGCCGGGGCCGACCCCGTAGATGCCCGCGCGGATCGCCGTGCTCGCGTCGGGCGGCGGATCGAACTTCGTCGCGCTCGCCGACTTCCTGGCAACGCCGGGCGCGCCGCGCGACGCGTCCATCGTGCTGGTCGCCTCCGACCGCGCCTCGTCAGGCGCGCTGGAGCGGGCGCGCGCCCGCCGAGTTCCCGCCGTGTCGCTCGATCCCGGAGACAGCGCGTCGCTCGACGCCGCCCTCACCGCACACCGGGCCGACCTGGTCGTGCTCGCCGGATACCTGAAGCTGATTCCGGCGGCGGTCACCCGGCGGTTTCGGGGGCGGATGCTCAATGTCCACCCGGCGCTCCTGCCGGCTTTCGGCGGCCCGGGGATGTACGGCCGCCGCGTGCACGAGGCGGTGCTGGCCTCGGGCGCGCGGGTGAGCGGCGTGACGGTGCACTTCGTGGATGAGCAGTACGACCACGGGGCGATCATCGCCCAGTGGCCGGTGCCGGTGCTGGACGGCGACACGCCGGATGCGCTGGCGATACGGGTGCTCGGCGTGGAGCACCTGCTCTATCCGCGGGTGGTGGCCGCGGTGGCGGCCGGTCGGGTGCGCCTCACGAACGACGGAGGGGTCGCCGGCTGGGCGATGACGAAGGCCGACGCCGCGGTGTTCACTCTACAGGACGAGGACCAGACGCTTGCGCACCATCTCGATGCCGCCATCAGTGGTTAGGCCCACGGCCGACCGGCCGCTCGCGGCGAGCCCCGCCTCCGGCCGTCGCGCCCGGGTTGCCGTCTGGTTCGTGGCTGCCTGGCTGCCGATCATGGCCGTCGTGCCGGCTGACGCCCAGGGGCGCGGCGACCGCTTCTTCCCCGGAGATGTCCGCTGGTGGATCGCGCTCGACGCCACGCCGGGCCGCGAGCGCGCCGCCACGGACCGGATCGTCGACGCGTTCCCGGTCTTCCGGCGCGACCGGTTCGGAAACCTCGTCGCGCGGAAGGGGAGCGGGCCGCCCCGGCGGGTGGTGGCGTGCGGGTTGGACCAGGTGGGGTACGTGGTCAGCCAGATCACCGACGACGGGTACCTGCGCCTCCACGGCTCCGGCAACGGACGGCGCCACCCGCTCTGGGACCAGTTCCACGAGGGGCAGCGGATTCGCGTCGCGACGTTGAAGGGGCCCGTCCCCGGCGTGGTCGCCGTCCGCAGCACGCATCTCTGGCGCCGTCGTCAGGCAGACTCGGCAATCGCCGGCGCGGAAGGCGCCTGGGTGGACGTCGGTGCCCGGTCGCGCGACGAGGTGGCCGCGCTCGGGATCGCGGTCCTGGATCCGGTCTCGCGCGACTGGCCGGCCTGGCAGTTCGGCGCCGGCCTCTCCGCCGGACCGGACCACCTCGACCGCGGCGGATGCCGCGACATCGCGCTGGCCGCGCAGGCAGGCCCGGCGCGCGGCGAAACGGTGTACATCATCTCCGTCCAGAGCCGCTTCGACTGGGCCGGACTCGGCGCCGCCCTGACGGCGTTAGGGCGGGCTGACTCCCTGACGATTCTCGACGCCGAGCTCGCTCGCGGCGGCGGGGCGGCCGGCACCGCGACCACCGCGCCCGCCGACGGCGTGATCCGGCGCGAGCACGTCACCCTGGCGGCGATGCCGCGCGGCGTGACCGTCGGCACCGTCACGGCCATCTCCGCGCCGGCCCTGTTCGCCGGCACCCTCGTCGAAGCCGCAGGCCGGCCGCCGGCCGCGTGGACGGATGCCGTCGCCCTCGCGACCGGAGCGGCGCCGGCGCCGGCCGCAGCGCAGCCTGAATTCGTCATGACGTCGCCGGAGCTCGACTCCACCGTCATCCGGGGCGCCCTCCCGCGCCCGGCCGTCGATTCGCTCTCCGTGACCGCCGCCCTCCTCACCCGCCTCACGAATGCGTACGGTGCCTCCGGACACGAGGAGCCGGTGCGCGCCGCGGTGCTGGCCGAACTCCCCGCCTGGGCCCGGGCCGCGGCGGCCACCGACACCGCCGGCAATGTCGTGATCGCCGTCGGCCCCGACCGCGACACGGTGCTGATCGTCGCGCATCTCGACGAGATCGGCTTCGAAATCACGAAAATCGCACCCGACGGCGTGGTGTCGCTCCGCACCCGCGGGGGCTTCTTCTCCTCTCTCTGGGAGGGACAGCCGGCGCTCCTCCACATGGACCGCCAGCTCGGCGGCGCCGGCTGCATCCTGGCCGCGGAGGGGACGCCGTCGCGGATCCGGGGCGTCTTCGTCCCTCGTCAGGCAGCCACCGTCAAGCAGCCCCCCGAGCTGACCGCCTGGTTCGGCGGTGACTCGGCGGCGCTCGCCGCCTGCGGCGTGTCGCCGGGGCTCTCGATCACCGGCGTCAAGCGGGCCACCCGCCTCGGCGCCACCCGCTTCACCAACCGTTCCATCGACGACCGCGCCGGCTGCACCGCACTCATCCTCGCGATGAGGACGCTCGACCCCGCGAAGCTCGACCGGAAGGTGATCTTCGCCTTCTCGGTTCGCGAGGAGACGGGACTGGACGGCGCCGCCGTGCTGGCGGCGCGCTTTGGCGGGTCGCTCCGCCGCGTCCATGCCGTCGACACCTTCGTCTCCGCCGATTCGCCGCTCGAGAGCCCGCGCTTCGCCCTCGCCCCGATCGGCGCCGGAGCCGTGGTCCGTGCCCTCGACAACTCGAGCGCCACTCCGCCTGACGAGGTCGAGCGGGTGGTCCGGATCGCGAAGGCGGCCGGGATTCCACTCCAGGTTGGCACCACCAACGGCGGCAACGATGGATCGGTGTTTGCGCGCTACGGAGTGGTCGATGTCCCGCTGGCCTGGCCGCTGCGCTACTCGCACTCGCCCGCCGAGCTGATTGATCTCGTGGACGTGTGGTCGCTGGGGAAGCTCGTGGCGGCCGTTGCGGTAGCAAAGTGATTCTACTGCGTACGGAGTACTGAGTACTGAGTACGAAGTACTGAGTATCGGGAAGTACTGGAGGAGGGTTCTGCCCTCGCGTTCCGCGTTCCGCATTCCGCATTCCGCGTTCCGTTCCTCTCGTCTCCTTTCCTCGTCCGCCCTCCTTTCGTCTCATGCCTGTCGCCCTCCTCTCCGTCTCCGATAAATCCGGCCTCGTCGAATTCGCCACCGGCCTCGCCGCCTTGCAGTGGGACCTCGTCTCCACCGGCGGCACCGCCCGCGTGCTGCGTGAGGCGGGACTGGCCGTCAAGGACATCAGCGACGTCACCGGCTTTCCGGAAATGCTCGACGGCCGGGTGAAGACGCTTCACCCCGTGGTCCACGGCGGTCTGCTCGCCAGGCGCGACCTCCCCGATCACATGGCCGCGATCAGCCGGCAGGGCATCCGCCCAATCGACCTCGTCGTCGTCAACCTCTACCCGTTCCGCGAGACCGCCGCGCGGCCGAACATCGAGCCGAGCCACGTCATCGAGCAGATCGACATCGGCGGGCCGTCGATGCTGCGCTCGGCGGCCAAGAACTTCGCTTCCGTGTACGTGGTGGCCGACCCTGACGACTACGCGCGGGTGCTCGCCGCGCTCCAGTCCGGCGATGACGACCTCGACCTCCGGCGCGTGCTGGCCGGCAAGGTGTACGCCCACACCGCCGCCTACGACGCGGCGATCGCCACCTGGTTCGCGGAACAGCGCGAAGAGCTCTTTCCCCAGACCATTGCCGTCTCCTTCGAGCGCAAGCAGGCGCTCCGCTACGGCGAGAACCCGGGACAGCTCGCGGCGTTCTACGTCGAGAAGCCGGGCGCCGGCCTGGCCGGACTGGTGCAGAGGGGCGGGAAGGAACTCTCGTTCAACAACTTCCTCGACCTCGAGGGGGCGCTCCTCGCCACCGACCCGTTCCGCGGCCAGACCGCGTGCGCGATCGTCAAGCACACCACGCCGTGCGGACTGGCCCTCGGGACCTCCGCGTTCGATGCCTATCGTAAGGCGCTGGCCTGCGACCCGGTGTCGGCGTTCGGGTCGGTCATTTCCTTCACCGTCCCGGTGGACGTCGAGGCCGCCGAGGCGGTGAGCGCGCTCTTCGTCGAGTGCATCGTCGCCCCCGAGTTCAGCGACGGGGCGATCGAGATCCTCGGCCGGAAGAAGAACCTGCGGGTGCTGGAGGGAACGGCCCACTGGACCAGCCGGGCGCTCGACTACAAGCGCGTCCGCGGCGGCGTGCTGGCGCAGGAGCGCGCGTCCACGGTGCTGAGCGACAAGGAGTGGAAGGTGGCGACGACGCGACAGCCCACGGCCGCCGAGCGCGAGGACCTCCTGTTCGCGTGGCGGGCGGTGGCCAGCGTCAAGTCGAACGCGATCGTCCTCGCCCGGAGCGGGGCGACGATCGGCGTTGGCGCGGGGCAGATGTCGCGGGTGGACGCCGCCTTCCTGGCGGTCCACAAGGCGCACAGCGCTGGACACGACACCAAGGGGTCGGTGCTCGGCTCCGACGCCTTCTTCCCCTTCCGCGACAGCATCGACCAGGTGGCCGAGGCGGGGGTGACGGCGATCGTCCAGCCGGGGGGCTAGGTCCGCGACGAGGAAGTGATCGAGGCGGCAAACCAGCACGGCATCGCGATGGTACTAACCGGGCAGCGCCAGTTCAGGCATTAGGGGCCGGTCCGGGGGCGGGACGGGACAAACTCGCGAGCGGTTCCCCTCCCCCTTCCCCACCCCCGGCGCCTATTTTCCCCCAACCTCAATCATCGCCTCAGCCTTCATGCCGCCACTCAAGCGTTCCGAGCTCGACTACCGGCCGTCGTACCTCGCGGCCGGGATCGCGTCGCTGCTCGTGTTCATTCTGTATCTCATCACGCTGGCGCCGTCGACGTCGATGTGGGACACCAGCGAGTACATCGCGGCGGCCCACACCCTCGGCCTCCCCCACCCGCCGGGCAACCCCTTCTTCGTCCTGATCGGGCGAGTGTTCGACCTGCTGCCGATCGCGTCGAACACCGCAAGGCGAATCAACATCCTGGCGGCGCTGTCGAGCGCGGTGGCGGCCGGGATGTGGTTCCTGATCACCGAGCGGGTGCTGGTGAGCTGGCTGCCGCAGCGGTGGCAGCGGATCACGGGGGGCGCGATCGCGACGCTGCTCGGCTCGACGGCGTTCACGGTCTGGAACCAGTCGGTGGTGAACGAGAAGGTGTACACGGTGTCGCTGGCGATCTTCGCGATCGTGGCGTGGCTCACCGTGAAGTGGTGCGACGACCACGAGGGGGAACACTCCGACCGGCTGCTGGTGCTGATCGCCTTCCTGCTCGGGCTCGGCTACGCCAACCACCCGGCCGGGATGCTGCCGCTGCCGGCGGTGGCGGTCGCCGTACTCGTGAGGCAGCCGAGGGTGCTGTTGCGCTGGAAGCTGATCCTGGCGCTGGCCGGGTCGGTGACGCTGGGCATGACGCCGTTCGCGACGCAGCCCATCCGGGCGGCGTACTTCCCGGCGATCAACGAAGGCGAGCCCACCGGGTGCCGCACCAAGATCGAGATCGGCTGCACCTTCAGCAAAGGAACGTGGGACGCGTTCAAGTACAATTTCAACCGCGAGCAGTACGGCAAACCGAGGCTGAGCGACCGGCAGGCCCCCTTCCTGGGGCAGGTCGACATGTGGTGGTTCTACTTCAAGTGGCAGTGGGTGCGCGACGCGCACGACCGGCACCCACGGCTGCAGACGGTGCTGGCCGCGCTCTTCCTGGTGCTGGGGCTGTTCGGCGGCTACGTCCATTGGCGATACGACCGATTGTCGTTCTCGTTTTTCGGGCCGCTGGTGTTCACCCTGACGCTGGCGCTCATCTACTACCTGAACTTCAAGTACGGCGCGTCGCAGCGCCCCGAGCTCGGCGATTCGGTTGCCCGGGAGGTGCGCGACCGCGACTACTTCTTCCTCTGGAGCTTCTCGGCCTGGAGCGTCTGGGCGGGGCTGGGGCTGGTCTTCCTGTGGGAGTCGCTGGCGGCGCTGGCCGGGAGCGACCGGGTGAAGTTCGGCACCGACATCATCGAGGTGCCGCGCCGGACCAGCTGGATCGTCTCGTCGCCGATGCTGGCCCTGGCGATCGTCCCCCTGTTCGCGAACTGGAAGGAAGCCTCACGAGCGAACCAGACCGACGCGCGCGACTTCGCCGCCGACCTGCTCAACTCGGTGGAGCCCTACGGCATCCTGGTGACGGTCGGCGACAACGACACCTTCCCCATCTGGTACGCGCAGGAAGTGGAGGGAATCCGGAAGGACGTGGTGCTCGCCAACACCTCGCTGCTCAACACCGACTGGTACACGCGGCAGATGCTGCGCCGGCCGGTGTACGAATACGACGAGAAGGCCGGCCCCGAGATGTATCGCGGCAAGGTGTGGACGAAGCCCACCAAGCCGCCGTTCAACATGACCATGGACGAAGCGGACCGGGTTCCGCTGGGCCAGGACCTTCCCACGGCGCAGGTCTTCCACAAGCCCTACACCAACCTCACCGCGACCATCCAGCCGCGCTTCCTGGCGCGCGCCGACATCTTCGTCCTGCGGATGATCCTCGACCAGACCGAGCGGCCGATCTACTTCTCGCGGACGTCGGGCGGCTACGGACAGGAGCTGGGGCTGCAGCCGTACCTGCTCACCCAGGGACTGGCGCGCAAGCTGCTCTTCGACGTCCCCAAGGTGGGGCAGGATACGGTGCTGGTGCAGGGCGAGGGGTTCGTCGACCTGCCGCGCACCAAGGCGCTCTGGAAGGATGTGTTCCAGGCGCCGCGGTCGCTCATCCGGCGCGGCGACTGGGTGGACCGCCCCTCGGTAGGCATTCCCTACCTCTACGTCGCCACCGGGATCGTCCTCGCCGACGCGATGATGAGCAAGGGACAGACGGCCGAGGCGCGGGGCGTGCTGGCGACGGCGGGCATGGTGGCCAAGGCGACCCACATCGACGAGCTCTACGGGATCAACGAGCAATCGCTGATGCCGCCGGAGGCGGGCGACACCGCGCCGACCACCGCGATTCCGCTCAACGCGCCCGTCGCAGCGCCGGCCACCGAGCCGCCGGCGCGCCGTCCCACGAGCAAGACGGCGAAGCCCAGGCCGTAGCGACCTTGCCCGTTCCGCCGCCCCGGTGACCACGGACGTCCGCGCGCGGACGGCGGAGCGGATCAGCGCCGTCGAGGAGCGGAGCGCCGGTTTCCGGCGCGAGCTCGGCCTCGCCGACCTCGTCCTCATCCAGATCCTCTACATCGTCGGATCGGGGTGGGTGGGGACTGCCGCCAAGCTCGGCACCTCGCACATCGCCTTCTGGCTCCTCGCCATTCTGCTCTATTACCTGCCGCAGGGCGCGGTGGTGATCTTCCTCAACCGGCTGATGCCGCTCGAGGGCGGGCTGTATCAGTGGGCGACGGTCGGCTTCGGCGAGTTCTTCGGGTTCCTGGTGGCATGGAACCTCTGGGCGTACACCATCCTGGTGATGGCCTCGTTCGCGGTGATCATCGCCACAAACCTCTCGTACGTCCTGGCACCGCTCGGCGCCTGGCTGATCGGAGCGCCCTGGTACACGGCGGCGGTGAGCAGCCTCACGATTGTCGGGGTCACGCTCGTCTCGCTGTTCGGGATGCGCGTCGGCAAGTGGGTGCAGAACGTGGGCGGCGCCGCGCAGCTGCTCACGTACGTCGCGCTGATCGCCGTTCCCTTCCTGGCGCTGCGGCGCGGGACGCTCACGTCATATCACCCGCTGGCGGCGACCATCCCCACGGTCTCGCTGTTCAGCCTCAACATCTTCGGGAAGATGGCGCTGGGGGCGCTGAGCGGATTCGAGTACGTGGCGATCCTGGCCGGCGAGTGCCGGAGTCCGGCGCGGCTCATCGGCCGGTCGGTGGTCCTGGCCGCGCCGCTGGTGGCGATCATGTTCATCCTCGGTACCAGCAGCGTGCTGGCCGTGGTGCCCGGCGACAAGATCGACCTGGTGAGCCCCATTCCGCAGACCCTTTCGCTCGGCTTCCAGGGGATGGGCGTGGCGGGGCTGGTGGTGCCGGCGCTGATCATCCTCCTCCTGCTGCGGCAGCTCGGGTCGGTGACGCTGATCTTCGCGGGCAACACGCGGCTGCCGATGGTGGCCGGCTGGGATGGGCTGCTGCCGAAGTGGTTCACCAGCCTGCACCCGCGCTACCGCACGCCGCGCAACTCGATCTTTTTCGTGGGCGGCCTGACGCTGCTGCTGACGCTGGCCGGCCTGGTGGGGGTGGGGGTCCAGGAGGCGTTCCAGCTGATCGAGAACGCGGCCGGGATCTTCTACGCGTTCACGTACCTGGCGCTGTTCGCGATCCCGCTGTTCGCGGCCCATAGACTGGCCGAGCGGCCGCCGCTCTGGCTGCGGGTGGCGTCGGCGTGCGGGTTCGCGGTGAGCCTGCTCTACTCGGTGCTCTCGGTGTTTCCGATCATCGAAGTGGCGAGCTGGACGGTGTTTGCGCTGAAGATCATCGCGGTGCTGGTGGGCGCGAACGTGGTGGGGATCGCGATTTACCTGGTGGGCCAGCGCCGGGGGCGCGCGGCCGTGCCGGCGGAGTCAGGCGCCGGCCCTGCCGCCTGACGAACGGCGGGCTTGCTGCCTCGGTGGACGCACCTGACACCCTCACGAGGCCTGCAGGGCGCTACTGTCCAGTGCGTTCCGGCGAGGTGACTCACGAAGATCTTGTTGACACTCCGTGTGCCGAACTCCATCGTTTGGCATAACCGGAGGCAGTATGCATCGGACCCGCAAGGTCGCGGCTCTAGCTGGCGCGCTCACTCTCGTGCTGTATCTCGCGTGTCGCCCCGATTCAACCCGCGCGACAGGACCGCGCGCGGAGGGGCTGCACACCAGTCAGGTACCCACTGACGATCCTCCCCCGGAACCGTTCGTGGTCAATGGGGCCTGCGAGGAGATCGGAGACTTCAGCGCCGACGTGGTGTTTCTGCCGGACCTGGTTCCGGGGGCGTGCGCGCTCGCAGCCACTGGGTTCAATGACCAAGCCGGGCAGATCAGCTTCGAAGACCATGTAGCGTTTCCCACCACCTACCCACAGCACGTGTTCTGGGTGGACGAGGTGCGCCGAACGACCAGCGGTGCCGGCCGTCGCTCCGCGGACTCAGGCTTCATCAACGCGAGCACGCTCACGTACACCGCCAATCTGACGGTGCACCTCATTCGCGAGCTTCAAGGCATCAGCATGGTTGGCTGGGTAGGTGGCTGCCCGACGGGACTGAACCTCGGCGCGTGCGTTCAGTACGCGCGGGCCGGGGTCGGCAACACCACCAAGCACGACGAGCCCAGACTGTGCATTTGGAACCCGACGGTGGGCGCCGCAGGCAGCCTCGCGACGTGGTGCTCCCTCGCGGCACGTGATTCCGATAAGGTGGCCACCAACAGGCTACCCACGGCATCATCCTTCATCACGATTCTGCCGCTGCTGCCAGGCGAGCTGCAGCTCGCCGCACGGTGCGTGGTGGATGGCAGTTCCTCCTCCGATCCCGAAGCCGCTGCGCTTACGCTCGCGTGGTTCTATCCAGGCCTATCCCTCCCCTACTACGGCGCGACCCAAGGGCTGATCTTGTCCAACAACAACGACCCGAATTTCGCAATGCGTCTTCGGGTCGCGGATCCATTGGGCGGGATGGACGTCACGTACTTGCCTACGCCAAATTGCAGCATCGCCTTCGCGTTTTGAGCACCTAACTGAGGTGGTTCGTCACTCAGCGTGACATCCCGAATCGTAGGTGAGCACTTCTCACCGCATGAATGCGACGCCGCCCGGGGCTGAGTTTGCTCCGGGCGGCGTCGTCTCCGAGTCCAGCGTACGCTTCCTGCGCACGGATCAAACGCTACGCATGCGCCATCTGAACTATCGTATTCTCCGGATCCTGCCTTTGTCGTCGATCGAGTAGATTGGGCCGTGCCGCATGTCATCACCCATGGCCAGGTCCGGTGGAATCGGGCCTGCGGCCCGAAGTGGGAATGAAACCGTGAAGGCGTCCGCCGCCCCCAAGTTGATCGTGTAGCCCACGTCGCCAAACGACTGGATCGTTATCACACTGAGCGGATTGGCGCCGGCGTTGAGGAAGCCCGTCATCAGCTCGTTCTTCAACACCGTTTCGCGCCAGTGGCTGTCACGCGTTCCCCCGTTCACGGCGCCGGTATTCTCGAGCGGGACTGGCGTTCCCGGGTAACTCCCTCCGCCATTTGCCAGGAACGCGGCGACCGCGCCAGCTCCGATGAAGATCGGATCGCTCCCACCACCGGTGCCGGTGGTCAGGTTCTTGGGAGGGCCCCAGACGGAGCCGAAGCCGAGCACGTGCGCCATTTCGTGGGTGATGACGTTCTGGAGTTGCCCGGAAGTCTCGAGGTTCGCGAGATCCGCGGAATCGAACAGCATATGGCCGTAGATCGTCAGGCTGTTCGAGGCACGGACGAAACACGGCCCTGCCTGCCCCAGGATGCCTCCCACACCGTCGATCGGCGCGATTTCGGCATAGATGATCACATCGTCGATGACCTCATTGATGGCCGGCTGCGCTGTGAAGCAGAGGCCGGCCGAGAAGTTGGCGCTGAACGCCGGTATGTCGCCGATGATGGCAGTTTGCCACCGCTGCGCCGCGTTTGCGAACGCCGCCATCTGTGACGCGGTGGCCGAGGTCAGAAAGCGCACGTCGATGTTGAAGCTCGACGTCACCGCACTTGCCGTGAACGTCACCGGGCTGCCGGCCAGCGCGCTCGCCGACGTCGCCGTGAGGGTGTTCGCCCCCACGCCCGGCCCCATCGTCCAGCTGGTAGGCGACGCGAGCCCGGTGCTGGCTGTCGTCTGACTCGCCCCGGTCACCGCGCCACCGCCCGACGCGACCGCGAACGTCACCCCCATCCCCGACACCGGGTTGTTGTACTGGTCGCGTACGATCACCCTCGGGTTCACCGTCACCGGCCCGCTCACCAGCGCCGTCTGATTGTTCCCGGTCGAGATGTCGATCTTGCTCGCGACATCAGCCGTCCCGGTGGCGTTGAAGTCCACCGTCGCCAGGCCGAGCACCGTCACCGTGAGGGCGTTGGCGCCGGCCGTCTGGGAAATCGTCCACACACCCGGCGAGGCGATCCCGCCCGCGTCGGTCGTGTCGAGCACCCCCGGCACGTTCCCGGAGCCCGACGGGACGAAGGTCACCACCACGCCCGCGGTGGGATTGTTCAGTGCGTCGGTCAGCTTGATCACCGGCACCACCGGCAGCGCGGCGGCCACGGTCGCCGTCTGGTTGTCGCCCGACTGCTTGATGATGATCGCCGGACCGGCGGTGCCGGTGGCGCTGAAGACCTGCGCCGGAATCGACGCCCGGGCCGGCACCGTCGCCGTGAGCTGGTTCGCGCCCGGCGTGTTCCCGAGCTTCCAGCTCCCCACCCGGGCGATGCCTAGCGAGTCGGTGACCGGCTTGCTCACCGTCACGCTGCCGCCACCCTGGGTGACCGTGAACAAGACGGTGTCATTCTTCACCGGGTTGTTGAACTGGTCGACGACCTTCACCGCCGGCCGCACCGCCACGTCCACTCCCGCCGCCGCCGACTGGGCATCGCCGGCGAACTTGCTCGACGCGGCACCGGTGTCCGACACGGCCGTCGCGCTGAAGCCCGCGGGCGTCAACGCGGCGAGCGTCGCGGTGAGCGTGTTGGTGCCGGCCGCGGTCCCCATCTTCCAGCTCCCCACCGCCGCGAACCCCGAGCTGTCGGTGGCCGGCGTGGCGCCGGTGAGCGAGCCCGCTCCGCCGCCAATGTTGAACGTCACGGTCGCGCCCGGCACGCCGTTCCCCAGGCTGTCGGTCACCTTCACCGCCGGCGCCACCGCCACCGTTTTGTTCACGGTAGCAACCTGGTTGTTGCCGGCATTCACCGCGATCAGCTTGGGCGTGCCGGCATTCCCGGTGGCGATGAAGTCGACGAAGACGCCGCCGCCCGCATCGGCGCGCAGCTTGTTCGTCCCCACGCTCGCCGGGCTCCAGCCACCCACCGTCGCCAGGCCGGTGGAATCGGCCGTCACCACGAAGCCGCTCAGCCCGCCGCCGCCCTGCGTGATGGAGAACGTCACCGTCTGGCCGGCGGCCGGGTTGAGGTTGGCGTCGCGCACGCGGACCGCCGGCTTGATCGGCACCGCGGTCTGGGCGATGAGCGACTGGCCCTGCCCCGCCACGATCAGCATGCTCGTGGCCGGGCCGGCGAATCCTTGCGCGTTGAACGCGACCGGCGTCAACGAGCCCACGCTCGCCGACAGGGTGTTGGTGCCGATGGCGGTGCCGAGCGTCCAGCTGCCTACCGACGCGTGACCGCCGGCATCGGTGGTGTCCACCGCGCCGGTGATGTTGCCGCCCCCCGCCGTCACCGAGAAGGTGACGATCGCGCCGGGCACGACGTTGGCGAACTGGTCGCGCACCACCACCTGGGGCGCCACCACCACCGCCGCGCCCGCGACCGCGACCTGCGACGTGCCCGCCGACGTGGCGATGGTGGCCGGCGCGCCCGGTGTGCCGGCCGCGCTGAAGGTCGCCGGCGTCACGCCGGCCACCGCGGCGGTGAGGGTGTTGGTGCCGACGGTGGTGCCGAGCGTCCAGCTGCCGACGCGCGCGATCCCGTCGGTGCCGGTCACCGCGGTACCGCCGGAGACGCTGCCGCCGCCGCCGCTGACGTTGAAGGTCACCGAGACGCCGTTCATCACGTTCCCGTCGGTATCGGTGACGCGCGCGCCGGGCCGGGTCGCGACCGCGGTGTTCACGGTCACGGACTGTCCCATCCCTTCCACGGCCGTGATCGCGGCCGGTGTGGCCGCTGGCCCGACGTCCTTGCCACCGGCGCAGCTCAGGACCACCGCGGCGGTGAGGGCGTTGCGGAGGCTGGAAGTCAGTTTTCTGGAGAGGCGGGGCGCGCGGGCCGGCCACGCCGCGAGCGAGCGGATCCGGCGGATCTGACGAGACAGCACCGATACGTCTCCGGGTGGGGGGGCCTGGATACCCCGGCATGATGGGATCGAGACACGGATCGCGCCAGAGCGGGCGCGCGGCTCGGCCGGCGGTGGTCGTGACTGGCGTCACGGCGGCCGCTCGTTGCATCGCGTTCCTCGCGCCCGCTAGATTCGTCGGTATCGGGAGGGCTAGTCCTAATTGGTAAGGCAGCGGTCTTGAAAACCGCCGGGCTGAGAGGCCCTTACAGGTTCGAGTCCTGTGCCCTCCGTCTCGATCGATCGCGCGAACTTTCACTCGCGCGCGCGGCGTTGACGCCCCCCACCACCCGGACTAACATCCAGTGCGCGGTGCGCCCGATTCGTGCGCGGGCCGCGGCCGGGAGAGATGGCCGAGTGGCTGAAGGCACCGGTTTGCTAAACCGGCATACGGGGTCAACCTGTATCGAGGGTTCGAATCCCTCTCTCTCCGTTCGCGGGCCCGTGGCGTGCGCGCCGGGCCCGCGCTTCATTTCTGCTGTGGTTTCTCGCCGACTCATCGTGAAAGGCGGCGCCTCCGGGCGCCGCCTCCCCCCCCGGTCACGCGGAGCGCGCCATGCGACGGTCATCGTTCGTCACGCTGGTCCTCATCCTCTCGGCGGCCGCGCCGTTCGCGCCGCCCGCCACCCTCCAGGCCCAGGAGCCGGTTCTGCTCCGCTACAAGCGGGACACGAAGGACACGCTGCGCTACGTGGCGGTGGACACGGTCCTCATCATCGGCGGGGGCGGAGCATCGTTAGGTGCTCAGAACGCCCGGGCCGTTGGCGGCGACCGCAACGAGCGCGAGGTGCAGCCCGACCGCGACGTCGTCAACGCCGCCACCGATCTCCCCGTGGGCACCACCGAGATCGCCCGGACCACGACCATCGCCCTCCTCTTCGGCAAGTCCGATGAGGCCACCGCCTGGATCGACACCACCACCATGACCATCCGCAGCGGCACCATGCTGCGGACCCCCACCGTCTCCGGCGTCACCGGCAAGCCCTACCTCCTGCGCTTCGACGACCGCGGCCGGATCGAAGTGAAGAAGACGCCGGACTTTCCCAAGGAAGTCCGGAACGCCTCGCAGTTCGTCGCGATCTTCGACCGCTTCTTCCCGGCCTTTCCCGAAAAGCCGGTCGCCCGCATGCAGGAATGGACTGACACCACCCGGAACAAGTACAGCGGCACCGACGGCCAGCACGACATCACCATCGTGGGACGCTACCGCGTAGTGCGCGACACGATGATCGACAGCATCCCGGTGGTGGTCATCAGCGGCCGCGTCCACGTCAAGGCCGAGGTCACCGGTGAGGCCGAGGGGGTCGGCGTGCTGCGGCAGTCGATCGAGGGCGACGCCAGCGAGCGCACCTTCTTCTCGCCGGCCCTGGGCCGCTTCCTGCGCCGCACCAGCACCCTCCAGTTCTCCGGCTCGACGGTGTCGCTCAACGGAAACTTCAGCATGTCCAGCCAGGGCACGCGCACATCCCTGGTCGAGCTCGCCGGCGCCCGGAAATGACGGCTTCGCCGGTCCCGCGCCTCCGCTTCGCGCCGTCGCCCACCGGCTTCCTCCACGTCGGCGGCGCGCGCACCGCCCTCTTCAACTGGCTGTACGCGCGCAAGGTCGGCGGCCAGTTCCTGCTCCGCATCGAGGACACCGACAAGGCCCGCAGCACCGACGAGAGCACCCGAGCGATCTTCGAGGGACTCGAGTGGCTCGGCCTCTCGTGGGACGAGGAAGTGGTCCACCAGGGGGCCAACCTCGCCCGCCACCAGACCGACGCCCTGCGGATGCTCGACGCCGGCCGCGCCTATCGCTGCTTCTGCACCGCCGCCGAGCTCGACGAGCGGCGCAAGGCCGCCGAGGCGCGCAAGGAGAGCTTCAAGTACGACCGGCGCTGCGACCGCGTGACGAGCGACGAGGTCCGGCGCCGCGTCGAGGCCGGCGAGCCCTCGGTCATCCGCTTTCGCGTCCCCGACGGCGCCACCGCCTGGACCGACATGGTCCACGAGCGGATCGAGTTCCCGAACAAGGACATCGAGGACTTCGTCATCCTCCGCTCCGACGGCACGCCGATCTACAACCTGGCCGTCGTCTCCGACGACATCGCCATGGGCATCACCCTCGTCATGCGCGGCGACGACCACATCTCCAACACGCCCAAGCAGATCATGCTCTACGAGGCGCTGAGTCGGGGCGGCGCCGACCTCCCGACCTTCGCCCACCTCCCCATGATCCACGGGCTGGACGGGAAGAAGCTCTCCAAGCGGCACGGCGCCACCGCCGTCGGCGACTACCGGCACCTGGGCATCCTCCCCGGCGCGATGCTCAACTTCCTCGCCCTCCTCGGCTGGTCCCCGGGCGGCGACCGCGAGGTGATGACGCTCGACGAGATGGTCCAGCTCTTCAATCCGGACGGCCTCCAGAAGAAGGCCGCGATCTTCGACCCGAAGAAGCTCGAGTGGATGAACGGGCAGCACCTGTCGCGGATCGACCTCGACGACCTGCTCCCGCGCGTCGTCCCCGCGTTCGAGCGCGCCGGTCTCGCCACCGCCGCCGACCTCGCCGCCCGCGGCGCCTGGTTCCGCGGACTGATCGACCTGCTGCGCGTCCGCGCCCGCACCCTCGACGACATCGTCCGCCAGGCCAGCCCCTACTTCCGCGACGAGATCGACTACGACCCCGAGGCGATCGCGAAACAGTGGAAGGATGCGCCCGCCACCGCCGACCTCCTCGCCGCCACCCAGGCCCGGCTCGCCACCGTCCCCGACTGGACGCCCGAGCCGATGGAGAGCGCGCTCCGCGCGCTGGCCGAGGAGAAGGGGGTGGCCGGGGGGAAGATCTTCCAGCCGCTGCGGGTGGCGCTCACGGGATTGTCGGTGAGCCCCGGCATATTCGACGTCCTGGTGGCGTTGGGGCGCGACCGCTCCCTGCGGCGGATCGACCAGGCCCTGCGGCGGCTGCGCGCGGCGTAGCGGGGGCGGGCCGGCGACACTACCTTAGGAGTCGACCAACCCCAGCCGGGAGCCGACGCCGGCGCCGGATGGGCCAGCCGCCGAGGTCGCGCATGGCCGAGCCACTGACACCAGTCGAACGGAAGGTGTACCACTTCCTCATCGACTTTCTCGCCGAGAACACCTTCCAGCCGAGCGTCCGCGACATCGGCAAGCGGTTCCGCATCCGCTCGACCAAGACGGTGGCGGACGTCCTCGAGGCGATCGCCCGCAAGGGCTACATCGAGCGCGACCCCTCGCGCTCGCGCGGGGTGCGGATCCTCGGCTTCGCCGCCGCCGGCCGTACCCGCGGCGTGCCGGTCTACGAGCGACTGCTGGATGCGGCCGGTCCGCCGCGTCCCGATGGCGGGGCCCGGTTCATCACCGTCGACCGCGGCTTCCTGCCCGGCGATGATGCGTTCTTCGTGCGCGCCCGCGGCGACCGCCTGACGGGACGCGGCATTCTCGACGGCGACTACGTGCTGGTGGATCCGTCGGTCCGCGCGCGCGACGGCGACTCGGTGGCCTGCCGGCTGGGCACGGAGGTGGTGGTCGGCGCGCTGGCGCACCGGGGGGCCGCGGCCGTCCTGGCGACGACCGGTCCCGAGGACAGCGACCTGACGGTGGTGCCCAGCGACTCGTTCGCTGAGCTGGGAGTGATCTGCGGGGTCTTCCGTCCGCCCCGAGGGGCGCGGGAGAGTGCCGCCGAGCCAAGGGGCGAGGAGTCGCGGCTGGAGCGCGCCGGGACCTAGCCGGCCAGCACCCGGCGGACGCGCCGCGCCAGCGCCGCCGGCGTGAACGGCTTGGGGAGGAACTGGATCCCCGCCTCGAGGATGCCGTGGTTCACCACCGCGTCCTCGGTGTACCCGGACACGAACAGCACCTTGAGACCCGCGTGCGAGGCGCGCAGCAGGTCGGCGACCTGCCGGCCGCCCATGACCGGCAGCACCACGTCGGTGACCAGCAGGTCGATCGGCTCGGCATGGAGCCGGGCGACATCGAGCGCCTCCTCGCCACTGGCCGCGCTCAGCACCCGGTAGCCGTGCTCGCGGAGCGACCTGGCCACCGCCTCGCGGAGCATCGCCTCGTCCTCGACCAGCAGGATGGTCTCCGATCCGGTGGGCGCCGGCCCGTGGTGCTCGGCCGGCGCGGGCGCGGTGACCGCCTCGGTGGAGCGCGGGATGTAGACCTTGAAGGTGGAGCCGCGCCCTGGCTCGCTGTACACCCAGAGGTGGCCACCCGCCTGCCTGACGATGCCGTAGCAGGTGGCCAGCCCCAGCCCGGTCCCCTTCCCCCGCTCCTTGGTGGTGAAGAACGGCTCGAAGATCTGCCGCTGGACCTCCTCGGTCATCCCGGTCCCCGTGTCGCTCACCGCCAGCAGAACGTACGGCCCCGGGGTGACGCCCGGCCGGCCGTCGGCGTAGGCCTCGTCGAGGTCGACGTTGCGGATCTCGATCGTCAGGCGGCCGCCGTGGGGCATCGCGTCGCGGGCGTTCACGACCAGGTTCACCAGTACCTGCTCGAACTGGCCCGGATCGACCTTCACCGTGCACGGCAGGTCGCTGCGCCGGGTGACCAGGGTGATCGTCTCGCCGATCAGCCGCCGCAGCATCTTGTCGAGGTCGTCGACCAGCGCGTTCAGGTCCACCACCCGGAGCTCGAGCATCTGGCGGCGCGCGAACGCCAGCAGCTGCCGCGTCAGGTCACCGGCCCGCCGCGCCGCCACCTCGATCTGGGCCACGTCGTCGGCCACCGGGTCGTCCTGGGCCAGTGCGCCGCGGGCCAGCTCGGCGTAGGCGACGATCGCGCCGAGGATGTTGTTGAAGTCGTGGGCGATCCCGCCCGCCAGCCGGCCCACCGCGTCCATCTTCTGCGACTGGCGGAGTTGCTCCTCCAGCCGCTTGCGCTCGGTGACGTCGCGGATGACCGACAGGAGCAGCGGCTCGTGGCCCGGCGATTCGAACATCGAGGTCGCCACTTCCAGCCAGATCCGCCGTCCGTTCCAGAGCATCACTTCCTGCTCGTACTGCTGCCGGAACAGCTCGCCGCGGAACCGCTGGATGTGCTTCTGCAGGATGGTGTCCGACCGCCCCGGGTCATACGCGGCGGTGAGCGGCTTGCCCTCGAGCTCGGCGCGCGGCAGGCCGATGATCCGGCAGAGCGCCTCGTTCACGCGCACCACCGTGCCCCCGGCGTCGGTGAGGCGCATCCCGTCGGCCGAAGCGTCCCAGACGGTGCGGAGCTGCAGGTCCGATGCCGCGATCGCCTGCTCGGACTGCCGCTGCTGCTCCTCGGTCCGCGACCGGACAATCGCCGTCATCCGGTTGAAGTGCTGCGCCAGCCGCCCCATTTCGTCGGCGTGCGACACCGGCACCGTGGCGGCCAGATCGCCTGACGCCAGCCGGGCGAAGGCGCCATCGAGCGCCGCCAGCGGCCGGTAGAACCGGCGGTGGACGAGAAGCGCGGCGGCCGGAAGCAGGAGCAGCCCCACCAGCGCCCACCAACCGGTGGCGGTCGCGATCGCGCGGGCGGTGGAGCCGAGCGCCTGTTCGCGCACGACGATGTCGACCAGGCCCAGGCGTTGCGCCGCCGAGAGCTGGACATGGGCCACCTGCTCGAGTGAGTCGGCGCGGGCCAGCCAGGTGCCGGCCTCGTCCCACCGCCCCAGCTGCACCATCGCCAGCGTCTCGAGCAGCGTCACCGAGACGTCGGCCTGGTTGGACGCGGCCCGCGACAGGCTGATCCGCATCGCCTGCGGAATCGCCGCGAGGTCGGACGCGGCGCGCACCACCACGGCGCTGTCGACCTCGCCGCGGATGAACCGGGCCAGCGAATCCAGGGCGCGGTCGGCGCCGGGGGCGCGCGCGGTGGCGCGCCGCGCCACCCGCGCGCGCACGCCGACGATCGCCGACTCGAGCGCCACGTCGCGCGCCCGGATCTCCTCGTAGGCGGCCAGCACCTGCCGGCTGTGCTCGCCCAGGGCGCGCGCCCTGGGGCCGATGCGGGTGGCGATGATCACCGCGCCCGCCGCGACGTAGAGCGCCGCCACCAGCACCAGCAGGAGCAGCGTGCCGCGGAGCGAGAGCCCCCGCACCCAGGCGATGGGCGCCGTGCCGCCTGACGAGCGCGACGTCACCGCTCCGGCTCCAGCCGCGTCGTGCCGCCCGCCACCCGGAACAGGTACAGGCGCGACACCCGGTTGGGCGCGAAGCTGACCGGGCCGCTGATCCCCTGGTAGGGCGGCCGGGTCACGCCCAGCGCGCGCAGGTAGTCGCGGACCTGCGACCGCGTGCTGTTCCCCTCGCGGATGGCGGCCGCGACCAGCATCATCGCGTCGAAGATCATCGCGTCCTGCGGCGCCGGCTCGCGGCCCACCAACCGGCGGAAGCGCGTCACGAACGCGCGCGACGCCGAATCGGCGATGTCGGGATGCCAGAACACCACCCCGAGCGCCGAGTCGGCGGCCGGTCCGGCGAGCTGCAGGAACGCCGCGTCCGGTTCGGTGGCATCGCCGCAGATGAATCGCAGCCGCGGATAGAGCGGGCGGAGCAGCCGGATGATGCAGGCGCTGGGGCCGGTCCGGGTGGCGAGCACGATCGCGTCAGGCACGCCGTGCCGGAGTGACGCTTCCACCACGGCCGCGAGGCCGGCCCTCTGCCGGGGGTCCTCACAGCGCGGCGTCTCGGTGACCGGCGACTGATCCACCAGCGTCATCCCCCGCTCACCCATCGCCGTCACCACGCCGTCGCGCAGCCCGGTCCCGTATTCGTCGGCCGAGTAGAAGATGGTGAGCGACCGCGCCCGCAATTTTCGGGCGGCCACGCCGGCGATGAACGCGCCCTCGGCGGAATCGTCAGGCGCGATGGAAAAGGTCCACGGGCCGACGGACCGGAGGCGCCGGCTGGTGCCTGACGGCACCACCTCCGGCACGCCGGCCTCGGCGTAGATCGGCGCCGCCAGGAGCGACTCCCGGCTGCTGGCGTGTCCCACCGCCGCCACCGTCCCCGGGCGCGCGACGATGGTCGCGGCGCGGTCGATCTCCTCGTGGGTGTCGGACTGCGGGCGGTCCACCGGCTGGAAGACGCCGATCGGCGGGCCGCCCCGCGCGGCCGCCTCGCGCAACTCGTCGGTCACTACGTCGACGACACCGGGACTGAAGCGACCGTAGGCCAGACCGATGGTCGGCGCGACCGGCCGCCGGTCGCAACCGGCGAGCGCCAGCAGCACGCCGATCAGCCCGGCCGTGCGTACGTTCAGGCTACCGATCCGGGCTCCCTGGTCCGGCGCCACGCGGCGCGCCGTCGCCATCCCGTCCTCCGGACTCGCCGCTCTTGCGCTCCCGCTCCTTCCGCTCGCGGATCGCGCGCACCGCGCTCCGGAACTCGTCCTCGGTGTATGCGCGCTGGGCCTGCTCCATGATGTCGCCATGCATCTGGTCGATCCGCCGCTCGTTCTGGATCGCCATGATGTTGCCCTGCCGGTTGAACGGCAGCATCGCGAGCACGGCCGTGGGGAGCTTCACGTCGCCCAGGTGGATGTACTGGGGATCGATCCCGTACTTCTTCCCGCCCTTGGTGAAGGTCCAGTCGCCGGCCCCGCGGCCCTGCGTTGCCGCCAGCGCCGCCAGCGAATCGACGTGCGCCCGCAGCCGCGCGCCGAAAGCGCTGTCCAGGCGTTCGGTCGCGGTGGTGGGCGCCGAGACCACCGGGCCCGGGGGCAGCCAGATGCGCGGATCGGAGAAGGACGGACGAATGCCGCGCGTCGGTCCGCCGGAACCGATCACCTCGCCGCTCCCCGGTTCGGGCGGGGCGGGCGCCGCCGGCACGGGAGTGACCCCGGTGGGCACCGTGGCGGGCGCCGCCGGCGGCGGCGGGAGCGGACGCGTCGACGGCGCGCGGCCATCGCCGCCGCTCCGGCCCGGGTTGGTGGGCCCCGCCGAGCGCGGCAATGTGATGAATGCGATCCGCTCCACCGGCAGCGACGATACCCGGGCCCGCCGGAACCACTCGGCGAGCGGGAGGGGCATGAGGACCACCTGGATCAGCGCCGCGCCCAGCACCACGTGGAGGGCGATCGAGACGAGCAGCGCGACCGGTGGACGGCGCTTCACCCGACCGCCGACGTCACGGTGGCCAGTACCCGGCCGGCGCGCACCGCCGCCTCCGCAAGCCGCTCGGGGGCGGTGATGAACGACACCCGGAAGAATCCCTCGCCGCCGGCGCCGAACGCCGACCCGGGAAGCACCACCACGCCTTCCTCCTCCATCAGCCGGTCGGCGAACATCGCGCTGGGCACGCCGTCCGGCAACGGGACCCAGAGGTACATCGTCGCGCGCGGGGATTCGCAGGTGAAGCCCGCCTCGCGGAACGCGGCCACCGCGGCATCGCGCCGGGCCTTGAAGATGGCCACGTTCTCCGGGACGAACTCCTTCCACCCGTCCAGCGCGGCGACGCCCGCGGCCTGCACCGCCATGAACGTCCCCGTATCGATGAACGACTTGACCTTCGTGAGCGCTGCGGCGATCTCGGGCCGGGCCACCGCCCACCCGCATCGCCAGCCCGTCATGTTGTACGTCTTGGAGAGCGAGTGGAACTCGATCGCGACGTCGCGCGCTCCATCAATTTCGAAGATGCTGGGCGGCACGTAGCCGTCGAACGCCAGCTCCGAGTACGCGTTGTCATACACCAGCACGATGTCGTGTTCCCGGCAGGCGCGGACCACCCGCTCCAGGTAGTCGCGCGGCGCCACCGCCGCCGTGGGGTTGTTCGGGTAGTTCAGGTAGAGGAGCTTGGTCCGGCGCAGCACCGCGTCGGAAATGGCGTCCGGCTCGATCAGGAAGTTCGTCCGCGGCCGCAGCGCCACCGGGTGCGGCGTCGCCTCGCCCAGGAGCGTCCCGCCCAGGTAGGCCAGGTATCCGGGCTCGGGGATGATCGCCAGGTCGCCGCGCTGGAGATACGCGAGCGCGAGGTGCGCGATCCCTTCCTTCGACCCGATGAGCGGGACGACTTCCTTCATGGGATCGAACGACAGGGCGAAGCGCGTCCGCATCCACGCGGCCACGGCCTCGCGGTAGGCCGGCAGCCCCATCCCGAACCCGTAGCGGCTCATCCCGGAGTCGTGGGCCGCCCGCGCCAGCGCTTCCACCGCCGCCCGCGGCGGCGCGAGGTCGGCGTCGCCGGCGCCGAGGTCGATCACGTCCATCCCGCGCGCGATCAGGTCGCGCTTCTTCTGGGGAATGGCGGCGAGGGGATACTCGGGGAGCGCGGTGAAGCGGGACGCGAAGGATGGCATCAGTGTGAATCCGATTCCTGGTTCGAGACCACCCGGTTGCTCACCCGGCTCACGCCCACCACCTCGACCTCGACCGAGTCGCCCGCGACGAGCTTGCCGACGCCGGCGGGAGTACCGGTCGCCACCAGGTCGCCCGGCTCGAGCGTCATGATGTGCGAGATGTACGCCAGCAGGGCCGGAATCGAGAAGACCATTTCCGACCCGCTGCCCCGTTGCCGCTCCACGCCATTCACGCGGGTAACCACGGTGAGCGACGCGAAGTCGGACACGCCGGTCCCCTCCGCGCCCACAGGACAAAAGCTATCGAACCCCTTCGCCCGCGTCCATTGACTGTCGCGCTTCTGGAGGTCGCGGGCGGTGACGTCGTTGAGCGCCACGATCCCCCGGACAGCCTGGCGGGCCTCCGATTCACTGGCTTGGCGCAGCCGGGCACCGATCACCACGCCGATTTCCCCTTCGTGCTCCACCTGCTGCGACTGCGGGGGGAGGACGATCGCGTCCCCGTCGCCGATGAGGCTCGACGGCGGCTTGAGGAAGATCAGCGGCTCGGCGGGCACTTCGTTGCCGAGTTCCCTGGCGTGCTCGCGGTAGTTACGGCCGACGCAGACGATCTTGGAAGGAGAGATCATGCCAGCGGGAAAGCTATGAACGAGGAATGAGGAACGAGGAGAAGAACATACTGCCGCGCTGATGTTCTCGTTCCTTCCAGCTCAGCGGCTTTTCCCGTTTTCTTTCCTCGTTCCTCGTTCACGTTTTGTACCACGCCCCGACTTCCCGCATCGCCTCCGCCCACGGCCGGGCGATCCGGCGCGCCGGAGGGAGGCCGGCGAGCAGGGCGCGACCGTAGGCCTTGGTGGCCGCGCGGGAATCGCAGAGGACGATCACGCCGCGGTCGTCGGTGGAGCGGATCAGGCGCCCGAAGCCCTGCTTCAGCCTGAGCGCGGCATGCGGCACCATGTAGTCCGCGAACGAGTCGCCCCCCTCGCGGTCGATCGCCTCACACTGCGCCTGGGTGAGCGGATCGGTGGGGACGCGGAACGGGACCTTGGAAAGCACCAGCGCGCGGAGCGCGCGCCCCGGGACGTCGACGCCCTCCCAGAACGAGGCCGTCCCGAGCAGCACGGCGCGCTCCGACTCGCGGAACCGGCGCAGGAGCGCGTCGCGGCCGTCCTCGCCGTGGACCAGCAGCGGCCAGCGGCGGTCGGCGCCGCGGGCGCGGAATTCGCTCGCCATCTGGCGCACATCGCGGTGGCTCGTGAACAACACGAACATCCCGCCGTCGGCGGCGCCGGCCACGTCGATCGCGATCCGGACGACGGCCTCGAAGTGCGCCGCGGGCGACGCGTTCGGCGCCGGCGTGTCGGTCGCCACCACGAACAATGCCTGACGAGGGAAGTCGAACGGCGACGGGAACACCTGCGTCACCGGCTCCAGCTCCGGGTCGTCCAGCCCCAACCGCTTCGCCAGGAAGTCGAATCGTCCCTCGGCCGCCAGCGTCGCGCTGGTCACCACCGCGGTCGTCACCCGCCGGAAGAGGTCTTCGCGCAGGATCGGCGCGAGGTCGAGCGGCGCCGCGGTCACCGCGACGTTCCGCTCCTTGCCGCGGACTTCCATCCACCGCACCATCTCCGGGCCGCCCGGTGACGGCTGCAGCGCCGCCCGCAGCCCGTCGCCCGCCGTCTGGAGCCGGCGCGTCACCGCCCGCACCTCGTTGAACAGCGGCAGCAGCGCCTCATCGCGGCGCGTCTCGCCGTCGTGGCGTTCGCGGATCAGCCGCAGGTTGTCGCCCAGCAGCTCGAGCTCGCCCAGCAGGTCGCCGAGCGTGGCCGACAGCCCGCCGCGCCACACCGGGTGGTCGTCGAACCGTTCCGTGAGCCGGAGCGGCGCGTCGCCGCCGGTGTCCAGCGCCATCCCCAGCAGGTCGAACACCATCGCCGACTTGTCGCGGGCGGTGCGCACCGACGGCGCCAGCTTTTCCCGCAGCAGGTCGAGGCTGGCGGCGGTCAGGAGGTCGCGTTTCGCCGACAGCGCCTGCGCCAGCGCCGGCAGCAGCCCCCGCCCGCCGCCGCCGCCCTTCCGCTCCAGGCGGTTGAACAGCCGGAAGAGCGCGCGGCGGGTCACCGTCGTGCCCAGGTGCGCGGACGCGGCGTCCTCGAGGTGGTGCCCCTCATCGATCACCAGCCGTCGATAGGCGGGAAGGACCGCGGCGTCGTCCCAGTTCTGCTGCACACGCCTGACGGCCACGTCGGCCAGCAGCAGGTGATGGTTGACGACGATCACGTCCGCCTGCGCCGCCTCACGACGCGCCTGGAAGAGGAAGCACCGCTGGAAGTGCGGACACGACAGCCGCAGGCACAGGTCCGGCTCGGCCGCGACCTCGTCCCACACCTCGTCCTTCGGCGGCGCCGCCAGGTCGGCCAGCGTGCCGTCCTTCGTCCGGGCGGCCCACGCCGAGAGCGCCTCGAGTTCAGCGGCCGACCCCTCATCGAGCAGCGATGGCGACTGGGCGCGGGCCTGCTCCAGCCGCAGCAGGCACAGGTAGTTCCGCCACCCCTTGAGGAGCGCGAACCGCACCTTCTGGTCGCGCAACGCCTCGGCGAGGAATGGCAGGTCGCTCCCCACCAGCTGCTCCTGCAGGTTGATCGTGTTGGTGCTGATCACGGTGCGCTCGCCGTTGGCCGCCGCCCACCGCAACGCCGGCACCAGGTAGCCCAGCGACTTCCCGACGCCGGTGCCCGCCTCGAGCAGCCCCACCCCGCCGATGTTGTAGAGCTTCGCGATCGTCGCCGCCATCTCGCGCTGGCTGGGACGGTCCTCGTACTTCCGGTGGCGTGCCGCAATCAGTCCATCGGGCCCCAGGTCGGCCGCGATCGATTCGGGATCGATCGGCACCGCCTCACGATGGCGCGGCACCTCCACCACCACGTACAGCGACCGCGCCTGGTTGTCGACGATCGCGAATCCGATCCCGGAGTCGTGCATCCGGACCGCGATCTGGAGGTCCGCTTCCGACGGCTCCAGCACGCCGGACGGGTGGTTGTGGACCAGCATCTCGCCGCGCTCGGCGAACCCCGGCAGGGCGAGCACGCTCTGGACGTCGCCGCGCGACACCACCCGCACGCTCTGGATGAGGTCGGCGCCGTCGACCGTGCCCACGAAGCAGACCTCGCGTCCGCCGGCGAGCCGGATGGCGGCGCGGATCGCCGCCGCCGCGGCCGGCACGAGCCGCGCGCCGGCGGCGGGTTTCGCGGTCGCGCCGGCGGCTGTTCTGGCATTGCTGCCGCCGCCGGTGGTGGGGGCTGGTGAGCTGGACGGGGCGGGCGGACGGACGGACGGCATCGGCCTGAACTTAGCTGCCGGCGCTAGGTCTTGAGTGGCTTCTTCTTGGCCGCGGGGAAGAGCACGTTGTTCAGGATCAGGCGATACCCGGGCGAGTTGGGGTGGAGCGAGAGGTCGGTGGCCGGGTTTCCGATCGCGTGCTGCGGGTCTTCGGGGTCGTGCCCCCCGTAGTAGGTCCAGGTTCCCTTCCCATAGTCGCCATGGATGTACTTCACCCACGGCGCGCCCTCCTCCTCGGCGAGAATCACGTCGCCCGGCTTGAGCGTCGCCCGGGTGAAGCTGGTCGTGACCCCATAGAAGTCGGGGATCACCGTCCGGTGGTCCTGGACCAGCATCGACGCCACCGGGTCGAACTTGGCCGAGAAGGCGAAGAGCGTGAACGTGCCCAGCGGCTGGCGGCGCGACGGGACATTGACCTGGTGGCCGTCGATGTCGCTCATCGAGTTCACGAACGGCGACATCTCCACGTGCGCGCCCCGGAAGGCCATCGACCGGGTCCAGTCGAGCTTGGCGTCGGCGTTCTCATCCATTGGCGTGCCATCGGAGAACGGACCGGCGAGGTCGACGTCGCGGCCGGCCATCGCCAGCTCCAGCGTCTCGGTGGCGCCGCACATCGCGAACAGGAACCCGCCGCGCTCGACGAATTGCCGGATCCCCTCGGCCACGGCCTTCTTCAGCGCCGGGATGTTGGCGAAGCCCAGCCGGCGGGCGGCACCCATGTTCCGATCGACCTGCTCCACGAACCACGGCGCGGTGCGATAGGTGAGGAAGAACTTGTTGAGCTGGCCGGTGAAGTCCTCGTGGTGGAGGTGGAGCCAGTCGAACTTCGACAGGTCGCCGCGGACCACGTCATCGTCCCAGACGGTGGTGTATTCGATGCCGGCGTAGCGCAGGGCGAGCGTCACCGCATCGTCCCAGGGCGGCGCGTTGGGGGGCGTGTAGATCGCGACCCGCGGCGCCTTCTCCAGTCCCACCACGTCCATGTTGGCGCCGGCGATCTCGGTCTTGATCGCCGCCAGCGCCCCGTCATCCACCGGCTCCACCGTCACGCCGTCGAGCGCGGCCTTGCGCCGCACCTCGGCGCCGTCAGGCAGGACGAACGACCCGCCGCGGTAGTTCAGCAGCCACTCGGCCTTGAAACCGGCCTTGAGGGCGTTGTAGGTGAGGCCGTAGGCCTTGAGGTGGTTCTGCTGCGCGTCGTCCATGGGGACGAGCAGGTGCTGCGCCCCCAGCGCCCGGGTGCCCAACGCGGCCGCCAGCGCCGCCAGCCGCCAACGCCTCACGAGGCGCCGCCCCGGATCAGTTCCAGCTCGCGCCGCGCCTGGGGGACGAGCGCGCTCTGCGGATAAGTCAGGATCAGGTGCTCCATCCGCTGCGCCGCGCCGGCGCGGTCACCGCGCCGCAGCAGCGCCCGCCCCCACTCCAGGTCGGCCTCGGCCGCTTCCGGCGACCGCTCGTGACGCTCCAGCAGGCGCGTCCAGACGGCGACCGCCTGCGTATCGTCGTGGCGCGCGGCCTGGATCCGGCCCGCCCACGAGAGCAGCAGCGGGGCCAGCTCCGGCATCGCGTCGGCCGCCGCGATCCACCGGGCCGCCGCGCCGGCCGAGTCGCCGCGGGCCATCGCCAGGAACGCGGCCCCGATCGCCGGCGCGCTGTCGGCCCGCGTCCGCGACAGCAGCGCCAGCGCGGCCACCAGGTCGGCGCTCGCCTCGGACGCCTGGCGCAGCAGCCGGCGCGCGGTGCGCAGGTCGCCCTCGTAGAGCGCGATCCAGCCGCCGGCCGGGTCCTGGTCCGCGTCGCCGCCCGCCGCGGTCAATGCCTCACGAGCCTTGTCGAGCTCGCCGCGCCGCACCCAGCCGGCCGCCACCGCCCGCTGCAGCTGGCCGCGGCGCTCGGCATCCAGCCACGTGCCATAGGCGGTGATCGCCGCCTGCGCCTCGGCCGGCCGCCCCAGCGACGCCAGCGCCCGCACCCGCAGCGGCAGCACGCCGCGGGCCGCCGCCGCCGAATCGCCCCGCGCCGCCGCCGAGTCCAGCAGGCGGAGCGCCGAGGCGGCATCCGACCCGTTGAGCGCGTCGGTGGCCGCGCGCAGGAGGAGCTCGGTCGCCGGCCGCCACCTCGATGCCGCCACCAGCGCGTCGCGCGCCGGCAGCCAGGCCTCGGCGGCCTCGGCCAGGTCGCCGAAGTCGCGCCACGCCGACGCCGCCGAGTCGGAGGGAGTGAGGTCGGACAGCGCCGCCCAGCCATCGCGGGGCGCGCCCCACGCCAGCTCGAGCATCGCCAGCGCGCGGCGGGCGGCCACCGCCGGCGGCTGGCGCAGGATCGCCCGCACGCTGTCGCGCCACGCGGCCGGCGTGGGCTGCAGCGAGAACGACGCCGCCTGCGAGAGGTACGGCCCCACCTCCAGCGCCAGGCGCCACGCCCGTGCCGACGACGCCCAGAGCCCCATGGCGGCGCGCAGCTGGGCCATCTCCATCGCCATGTCGCGGCCGTTCCCCAGCGCCACCTGGGCGCGCTGCACGATCGAGTCGGCCGCCAGCGGCTGGCCATCCTGGATGAGCAGGCGCGCGAACTCGCGGTACGGCGTGGGATCGCGCGGCGCCTCCTTTACCCAGCGCTCGAACGCCTGGCGGGCCGCGTCGGAGCGGGCGAGCGAGCGCAGGGTGCGGAGCTGGATGGTGCGGGGCAGCGCATCGCGCGGGCGGACGCGGATCACCGAGTCGAGCACCGGCAGCAGCGAGTCGCTCAGTCCCAGCTGCGAGAGCACGCGCTCCAGGCCGAGCAGGGCGGCCGGGAAATTGGGCGAAGCCAGCCCTTCTCGATAGGCAACCGCGGCGTCGGCGTACCGCGCCTGCTGTTCCAGCTCCAGCCCCCGCAGCACCGCCCGCTCGGTCTGCGCGCCGGCGCCCTGGGGGGCGAGCGTCAGCGCCGCGGCGATCAGGGCCAGCGCCGCCTCACGGCGACGCATTCAACCGCCGGAAATAGTCGAGGACCAGCCGCCGCTCGTCGGCGGTGAGGCCGCGCAGCTCGCTCCAGGTCGGCTCGCGGTACCGCGACGCCGCGCGCCCGTTCGCCGGCCCGCCCGGGGTGAACGCCTCGGCGCCGGTGGCGGCCCGCGACTCGCGCTTGCCGCGGTCGTCGCGTTCGTCCTGCTCCAGCGTGGTCCCGGCATCGAGCAGGCGCCGGAAGAGCCGCTGCTGGCGGTCGAGCAGCGACTGGTCCACCGCGCCGCGGTCCAGCGCCTGGGCGATCTGGCGCGCCTCCTTCGCCATCGCCGATGCCCGGCCCGACTCATCGCCCTCGGCCAGCTGGTCCAGTCGCTGGGCCAGTCCCCGCTGGAGCTGTCCCAGCGCCCGCGCGCCCGCCATCCCGGACTCGCCCAGCTGCCCGTTAGGTCCGATGGGCATCCCCTGCGCCTGCGCGTTCAGCGACCCCTGCTCCTTCGCCATCTGCCGCATCTGCTCGAGCATCTCGGCGAACCCCGACGCCGACTGCGCCCCATTGGCGCGGTCCCGGTCCCGGGCCAGCGACGCCGCCGCCTGGTTCAGCGCGTCGGCCGCCTCGCGCATCGCCCCCGCGGTCTGCTGGCCGCTGGCCCGCGCCGACTCCTGCGTCGCCTGCTGCACCTTCCGCCGCGCGTCGGAGACGTCGCGTTGCGAGCGCTGGGACAGCAGCGACGACTTCCGCCCCGCCTTCTGCAGGCGGTCGCCGGTGCGGTCGACGCCCTGCTGGAGCGTGCTCTGCTGCCCGCGCATCCCGGCCGCGTCGCCCTGCTGCTGCTGCGCGTCCTGCGACAGCTCCGACTCCTGCCGGGCGAGTTGCTGCAGCTCCTGCACCGCCTGGTCCAGCTCGGCGGTCAGCTCCTCCTTCCAGGCATCGATCTGCTCCTGGCGGGCCTGGGCCAGCTGCTCGGCGGCATCGGCCATCTTCTGCGCGGCGTCCTCGGCTGCCTGACGACCCTCCTTGCCCTGCGGCCGCTCCGACGCCCGGCGCATCGCGTCGGCCGACGCGGCCGTCTGGCGCCGCGCCTGCGGCAGCCGCCTGGCCGCCGCGTCGGCCTGCGCCTGGTCCAGTCTCTTCGTCAGCTCGTCGATCCCCTTCGTCAGGTCCGTCGACCGGTCGGCCAGCGCCCGCGCCGCGCCGTTCGGGACGGAATCTCGCCGGGCCGAGGAGTCAACCAGGGCGCGCTCGCGGGCCGCGATCTCCTTCGCCTCGTCGCGCAACGTCTGCATCGACCCCTCGAGCGCGGCCCGCCGGAGCATCTCCACCGCCCGGTCGAGCTGCTCGCGCATCCGCTGCTGCTGCGCCGCCAGGTCGCCGAGCGTGCGGCGGGTGTCGTCGGCCTTGAGCTGCTGGGCCGCGTCCTGGAGCTGCTTCAACTGCGCCGCCAGCTCGGGAGTGAGCGCCTGCGCGAGCAGCTGCTGCGCCTCCTGCAGCCGCGCCGCCAGTCCGCTGTCCAGCGCGCCGGCCTGCCGCATCTGCTGCTCCAGCGCTTTCGCCTGCGATTGCAGCGAGCGCACCTGGTCGGAGAGCGCCTGCTGCTGCCTGGCGAGCGCCTTGGCCTGCTCGGCCGCCTCGTACGCCATCCGCGACTCGCCCGTCCGCGCCTGCGCCTGCTGCTGGGCGCCGCTGGCCGTCTCCTGGCCGCGCGGTCCGCGCGAGCGCGCCGCCTCGGCGGTCCGCTGCTGGAGTTGCCGCTCGGCGCTGGCCACGGCGGCGGCCCGGGTCACCGCCGAGTCGGCGGTGCCGCGGGCCAGGGCCCGCTGCTCGCTGAGCGTCGGGATCCGGAGCACCAGCTCGCGACTCTCGCCGGTCTGGTGCCACGGCGACTCGTCGGTGGCGGCGGCGATCACGTGGAGCGCGTCGCCGGGCTCCAGCTGGCGGGTGGCCAGGTCGAGCTCGCGCGTACCGGACCACTCGGGCCCCGCCGCCTGGGCCACGCCCTGCGCCACTTCCGGCAGCGCTGTGCCTGACGCGGTCACCCGCCGCGTGCGGAGCATCACCATCGCCAGCCCGTGGTCATCGGCCGCGACGATCGTGAGGCGCACCCGGTCGCCGGGCGTCACCACGCTGTCGCGGGTTGGCGAGAGGATCTCCACCCGGGGAACTGAATCGGGGATCACTTCCAGCTCGAGCGGTGCCGGCAGGTCGGCGATCGCGTCGGCCTCGCCGCGCGCGCTCCATGCCCAGTGCCCGCCGGCGTCGGCGGCGGCCGACAGGCGGCCCGAAAAGCGGTGGCCGTTCGCCCGCAGGCGGAGGGTGTCGGCGCCGCGGGTGAGCGCGATCGACGCCAGCGCCGCCGACGCGCGGCCGTCGATGCTGAGGACGGTGCCGCGCGGTACGCGGACCACCTCGCCGGCGGCGACCGGCTCCGGCGGGCGCCGCAGGTAGGCCGGGAACTCGGCGCGCAGCGCCACGTCGCCCACGAACGGCCGGTCCACCACCCGCACGCGTACCGTGTCGCTGGCGGCGCGGCCGTCGCCGGCCACCAGGGTGAGGTCGGCGTCAAGCGGGCCGAGCGTGGCCGTGGCCCGTCCGTCGCGGAGCTCGAGGGGCGTAACCGTCCACGACGCCCCGGTGACGCGCTGGGCGATCGTGAGGCGGCGCCGGCCCGGCGCCATCACCGACACGGTGATCCGCCCGCCCCGCAGCGCCTGCGCCGGCGCATCGATCGCGATCGCCGGGAAGAGCGTACCGCGCCAGGCGCGGACCGGATGCGCCAGCGCCTGGCGTCCGTCACGCCATCCCGCCGGCAGCGCGGCCAGCGCCACCAGCGCGACCGCCGCCGACAGACCCGCGCGCGCCGCCCGGCGGGCCCGCGTCCGGCGCAGCGCCGGCGCGAGCACCGGACCGGCGCGCTCCAGCCGGCCGGCCATCTGCTCGGCCGCGAGCCGGCCCAGGGCGCCGCCGCCGTCGCCGTCCCGCAGGCCGGCCACCTCCAGCACGCCGCGCAGCGAGCCGGCGCGCAGCGACCGCTCGTGCTCGATCGCCGCCGCCACGCCGGCTCGTGAGGCGCCCGTGCCCAGCCAGCGCGCCGACCGCCAGGCCACCAGGCCGGCCGCCGCCAGCGCCAGCATCCAGATGATGAACGGCAGCATCGCCGGGAGCGACATCCATCGCGTGCCTCCCAGCACCACCGCGCCGAGCACGATCGCCGCCACCCCCGACGCGATCGCCGCGGCGGTGCCACCGGCCGCGGCCAGCCCCCGCACCCGCGCCCGCTCCCGCTCCACCAGCGCCAGGACGGTCATGGCGTGGGGCGGCTGGTGACCGCGTACGCGAACAGGTTCACTCCCATGCGCAGCGCCGCCTCGTGCAGTTCGGGTGGATCCGGGTATGTCCCCACATCCTCCCACCCGTTCCCCAGATCGCTCGAATAACTGTAGTACACGGCCAGCCGGTCGCCCAGGAAAACTCCGAACCCGCGCGCCGGTTTCCCGTCATGCTCATGGATCTTCGGCAATCCGCGCGGAAAATCATAGACCAGGTGGTAGATCGGGTGTGACAGCGGGACGTCCACCAGCGGCCGGTCGGGAAAGACCCGGGCGATTTCCCGGCGGAAGCTCTCATCCAGGCCGTAGTTGTCGTCGGCGTGCAGGAAGCCGCCGCGGCGGAGGTACTCGCGCAACCGCTCGACCTCGGCGTCGCTGAACCGGATGGTCCCGTGTCCGGTGATATGGAGGAACGGGTACTCCCACAGCCGTTCGTCGGTGAGCCGCACCCGCGCCTCGGTTCGCTCCACCGGCAGCGACGTCCGCTCGGCGATCGCCGACAGCAGGTTGGGGAGCGAGGAGGGGTTCGCGTACCAGTCGCCGCCGCCGTCGTACTGGAGGCGCGCAATCGTCAGGCGCGCCGGCGGGACCGGTGGCGCGGCGGCGGCCAGCGCCGCCGCGCCGATCGCCAGCAGGACCGCGCTCGCCACCCGCCATCCGCGGCCGCTCACGGTTCGCGCGCCAGCTTGTAGGCGGCGTTCCGCGGAACGCCCAGCTCCGCCGTCAGCGCCTTGGCGATCTCGCTGGGCCGCATCCCCGACGCGCGCAGGGCGCGCACCCGGTCGCGGGCGGTCTCCTGGTCCGGAACGGCGGGACTCCCGCCGGCGATCACGATCACGACCTCCCCCCGCGGCGGTGCACTCCGATAGTACGCCGCCAGCTCCTCCACCGTTCCCCGCCGGAATTCCTCGAACTTCTTGGTCAGCTCCCGCGCCACGGCCGCCGCGCGCCCGTCCAGGCCGGCGCCCGCGAGCGCTTCGAGCGTGGCGGCCACCCGGGCCGGCGCCTCGTAGAGCACCGCGGCATGGGTGAGCGCGGCGAGCTCGGCCAGCGCGCTGCGGCGCTCGCCTCCGGCGCGGGGGAGGAACCCGAAGAACGTGAAGCGATCCGCGTCCAGGCCGGCGCCCACCAGCGCCGCCAGCAGCGCCGAGGCACCCGGTACCGGCACCACCGGGACACCGGCGGCCACCGCCGCCCGCACCAGCCGGCCGCCCGGATCGGAGAGGAGCGGCGTGCCAGCGTCCGAGATCAGCGCCACGTCCTCGCCGGCGCGGAGCCGGTCGAGCACCGCCGGCGTCTCCCTCGCCTCGTTATGCTCGTGGTGGCTGCGCACCGGCGTCGCGATCCGGTAGCGGTCCAGCAGCCGGCGCGAATGCCGAGTGTCTTCGGCCAGGATCACCGCCACCGACGAGAGCACCTCCACCGCCCGGAAAGAAAAATCCCCCATGTTGCCGATGGGGGTGCTGACCACGAAGAGACGGCCGGTTTCGCCGTCGCCTACCACTTGGGCTTCCACGGCATGCCGTCGAAAAAGCCGGCTGACTGGAGCATGTGCCGGCGCTCGCGCATCAGCTCGCCCAGCAGCGCCTCCGGCGTGGAGATCTCCAGGCCCACCGACGCCCAGAGGATCTCGGTCACCCAGGCCCGCATCGCGGTGGTCAGCGTGTCGGCATCGACGATCGGGTCCTTCACGGGCTCGCCCAGCGCGGTGAACGAGGCCAGACACCTGTGGTGGGGCAGCATGAGGAGCCGCGCGAACTCGGCGATCTCCGAAACGCTGTCGCCGCCGCCCACGACCAGCTTCTGGATCAGCTGCTTGCTCAGCTCGCGGTAGATCTTCACCATCGACGGCGACGCCTGTACCGGGAGCGGTGGCGGCACCGGCCAGCGCTCCACCTTCAGCGGCGCCTTGGCCGAGTTCGACGCGAACAGCCGCTTCACGCGGTCGGCCAGCGGACCCTTGAGTCCGTCGGAGAGGTAGCCGCGCTCCACCTTGCCGTCGCGGAGGATGAGGAAGCTCACCGCCCCGTCGACGATGATCTGCACCATCCCGTCGAAGGTGGTGGACATCAGGTACGGGAACAGCACCTTGGGATTGCCCGGATCCAGCTCCGCCGGCCACGCCTCGGGCAGGGCGAGTTGCGCGGTGAACATGCACGCCAGCTGCTCGTCGTCGGCCTCGTGGAAGCAGACTTCACCGAGCTCCGGCTCGGTCGGCACCCGCGCGATCGCCTCAGAGATGGGGATCGCCTGGTAGCCCTCGCCCTCGAAGCAGGTCGCGTTCACCGGCTCCCCTTCCTGGAGGTAGAGCAGCAGGAATTCTTCGGGAAGCCAGATCGCGACGTAGCCGAACACGCGCGCCGTGCGGTCCCGCTTGGCGTCCGTCAGCAGGTTCCGGAGGTGGACGTACGCGAGCTTTGTACGGGGGAGGAGGATGCGCTCGTACGGAAATCGGATCGCGGCGGCGCTGAGGGGCATCCGGGTACGGTGAAATGACGCGTGCCTGGAGGCGACGTCCCGCCTCCAGGCACAAAATGCCAACCGCGCTACATCGCCGCAATGCCGCGGCGCGATCCGCGTCTACGCCGCGTGCTCCTTGAACTTCGATTCGAGCTGCGGCTTGGGCACCGCGCCGATCACCTGGTCCACCACCTGCCCGTTCTTGAAGAACAGGATCGTCGGAATCGACCGCACGTTGAATCGCGTCGCCGTCCGGATGTTGGTGTCGATGTCGAGCTTGGCGACTTTCGCCTTGCCCTGGTACTCCACCGCGAGTTGATCCAGGATGGGCGCCACGATCCGGCACGGTGCGCACCACGTCGCCCAGAAATCCACTACCGCCAGCCCGTCATGCTGCTCGATCTCGAGCTCGAAGCTCTGATCCGTGACGGTCATCGAATTGGACATCTCTGCATCGCCCTCCCCGGCGGGGCTGTCGCACCCCCCGGAGCGTGATAGTTTTCGCGGTCCATCCCCATGGACCGTCGCCTGCATGAAAGATAGTCGCCCCGCAAGCCCGCTGCCCCGCATCGCCCACGTCGGCATCGCCGTGGACTCGCTGGCCGCGATCCTCCCGTTCTGGCGTGACCTGCTCGGCCTGCCCGAAGTGCCGCTCGACGACACCGACGGCGCCCGGATCGTCGGACTGGCCGCCGGCGACTCCCTGATCGAGCTGCTCGAGGCCGACACCCCCGACTCACCGATCGGACGGTTCGTCGGCCGGCGCGGCCCCGGCATCCATCACCTGTGCGTCGCGGTCGCCGACCTCGATGCCACGCTGGCGCGCTGCCGCGCGGCCGGCATCCGGCTCATCGACGAGACGCCGCGGATCGGCGCCGAGGGAGAACGCATCGCCTTCCTGCACCCGTCGTCCACCGGCGGCGTGCTGGTCGAGCTCACCGGCCAGTAATCACGTCCGCGCCGCGCCGGTTCCCAGGCTGCCGCCCGGTCCGGCCCCCCGCTCGCAAATGTCCTTCACCGCCTGGATGTCGAGAGACTCCACGAACCACTTGTTCGCCGGTCCCCGCACCAGCGTGAAGCTCGTGTTGCGGACCAGGTCGCCCTTGGTCAGTTCCAGCCGCACCACGCGGCGGCCAGTGGTGGACGCGTCCTCGCCCAGGACGCGATACTTGTCGTGGGCAAAGTAGCAGGTCAGGATGATGCCGCGCTTTTCCAGGTCCTCCTTCCGGTCCTTGCTCACCTTGGCCAGGGGTCCCTTGTCGGTCCCCATCAGGTTCAGGATCCCCTCAACATCCCTGGCGCGCAGCGCACTGAGCAGCGCTTCGCTGGTCTCGCGCGGGGTGTTCCCGCCGGCTGGGTACTGGGACGGGGGCGATCCGTGGCAGGCGGCGAGCAGAAGCAGGAGCGCTGGCAGTTTCCTCACGCGGTTCTCCACACGAAGTTGAAGGCGAACCTAGCGACCCGCCGGTATGCGAGCAACCCACCAGCGCCTCTACATCAATATTGACCACGTCGCCACGGTCCGGCAGGCGCGGCGCGCGCCCTACCCGGACCCGGTGACGGCGGCGGCGATCTGCGAGCGGGCCGGCGCCGACGGAATCACCGCGCACCTCCGCGAGGATCGCCGCCACATCCAGGACGCGGACATCGAGGGGCTGGCGCGCACCGTGCGGACGGTGCTCAACCTGGAAATGGCGGCCACGCCCGAGATGCTCGCGATCGCGCTGCGGATCCGGCCGCACCAGGTCACGCTGGTGCCGGAGCGCCGCGAGGAGATCACCACAGAGGGCGGCCTGGATGTCGGCCGCGATCCGGAGGCGCTAGCGCGCGTCCTTTCGGCCCTGAACGCCGCCGGGATCCGGACCAGCCTGTTCATCGACCCCGACGTCGACGCCGTGGCTCGCTCGCGCGAGCTGCGGGCCACCGCGGTGGAGCTCCACACCGGACAATACTCGCACGCGCCCACCAGCCCCGCGACCATCGGCGCGCTGCGCCGGGCCTCCACCGCCGCCGCCAACCTGGGGCTGGCCGTCCACGCCGGACACGGCCTGACCGTCGAGAACGTGGGGCCGGTGGCGGCGATTCCCGAGGTGGAGGAGCTGAATATCGGGCATGCGATCGTCTCGCGCGCGGTGTTCATCGGTCTCGATGCCGCCGTGCGCGAGATGGCCGTGGCGATGCGCGCGGCTCGCGCGTCCTTGGATCGTTGACCCCCCCGGGGTCGCGTCTCTAAGTTCACGACGCGCCATTCCTCCCCCGTTCGGAGCGGGCATGAGTTCGTCGGTCGGCCTGTTGGACTTCTTCATCCTCGAAGCCAGCGACTACCTGGAGCGCCTGGACGGCCTCCTGGCGGACGCGTACGACGCGGGCCCCGACGCCGACGCCTTCGCGCGCTACGCCCGGGCGCTGCGCGGCAGCGCGACCATGGCGCGCCTCACGGCCATGGCCGAGCTGGCCGGCGTCATCGAGCGCCTGGGCCGCGCCGTCCGCGACGGCACCCTCCCCTGGGAGCCCGGCGTGCACGGCGCCCTCACCGCCGGCGTCGAGGAGCTGAAGATCCTGCTCCGGTCGGTCCGGACGTGGGGGAGTTCCGAGGACGCCCGCGCCAAGGTCCGCGTCGTCGAGCTCGCCTCGCTCCTCCCCTCGGCGCCGCGCCCGGGCGCGGTGACCCCCGTCCGGAACATCGGCTCGGCGGCCTTCCTCGCCAACGAAGCCGCCGAGATCGCGGCGTCGCTCGATGCCTACGTCGAGCAGACCAACGACATCGTCGCCTTCGGGCACGCGATGCGCCGGGTGCGCGCGCTCCGCGGCGTCGCCTCCATCCGCGACCTGCCGCCCCTGTCCGAGGTCGTCGAGGCCGTCGAGCGGGCCGCGAAGCCGATCGAGCTCGGCGACGCCACGCCCACGCCGCAGTCCCTGTCGCTGCTGTTCGCCGCCGCCCAGGTGCTCCGCGGGATCGCCACCGCGATCCGGACCGGCTCGCTGCCGGACGTCAGCGCCCCCGAGGTCCAGCGCTTCACCGCGGCCGCCACGCTCCTCGACGCCGGAGATGTCGGCGAGGCCGAGCGAATCGTGCCGATCGGCGAGCTCTTCTTCAGCGACGCCGGACCTCATCTCGTTTCGCGCGCCACCAACCCGCCCACCAACCCGACGGAGCGCTTCCGCCTCGAGGTCGTCAGCCAGGCCGAGCACCTGCGCCGGCTGATCGCCGATGCCATGCAGGCGAAGAGCGGGATCGCCCGCGATGCCGCGGCGCGCGAACTGCGCCACGCGCTCAGGGCGCTGCGCAGCGCCGCCGAGAGCTTCGGCGAGCGGGAGCTGGCGCAGTTCGTCGGCGGCGCCACCGACGCGGTGACATCGTTCGAGCCGCGCGCCATCGCCGCCCTGGGCGAGATCGCCGCACTACTCGCCAATCCCGCCGCCGCCCACGACGCACTCGTCCAGCGCCTGGCCGAGCTCAGCGGCGGCGTCCCGCCCCTGCCGCCGGGCGCGCGCGCCAGCGCGCCCACCGCGCGGCCCACCGGCGGCGGCGCGTCACGACCATTCGGTGGTGGACTCGCCCGCTCGGCGTCCGGCTCCCAGCTGCGCGCCATCCTCGCCGACAGCATCGCCGGCATCGCCCGTCTCGAGACGCACCCGCTCAGCGAGCCCACGCCGCTCGATGAGGAACTCGTGCCGATCGAGTCGCTGCTCTACCGCGGCGCGGCCGCGATGGCCCGCGCCAAGGAGTTGCGCGCCCAGCTCGCGACCCACGGCGGAACGCCCAGCCCGGATCAGCTCAACGAGCTCTACGAGCTCCTCGAGCTCGCGGCCGCGGAGTGACCGGCGCATGAAACCAGGGTGGCGTGGCGCGCTCGGCCTGGTGCTGAGCGCCGCGTTACTGGTCTGGACGCTTCGCGGAGTCAGCGTCGCCGACGTCTGGGGCGTGCTGCGCGGCTCGAACCTCACCCTCTTCCTCCTCTCCACCGCCTGCGCCACGGTGATCTTCCCGCTCCGCGCGCGCCGCTGGCGGGTGATCCTCGACCCGGTGGCCGGACACCTGCCGTTCGGCATGTTGTGGCGGTCGACGGCCGTGGGGATGATGGTGAACAACGTCGTGCCGGCCCGCGCCGGCGAGATCGCCCGCGCCTACGCGCTCACCCGCGAAACCAGCCGCGTCACCTTCTCGGCGTCGTTCGCTTCGCTGGCCGTCGACCGCTTGTTCGACGCCCTGGTGGTGCTGATGCTGATGGTCGCGGCGATGTTCGACCCCCGCTTTCCAGGACACACGATCATCGGCGGCCAGCCGATCGCCCGCTGGGCCGGCCTGAGCGCGGTGGCAGTGGCGGGATTGATGGGCGCGCTGTACCTGATCGTCTTCTTCCCGACCTGGATCATTTCGCTCTACGAGGTGTTCGTGCGCCGCGTGGCGCCGCGCCTCGAAGCCCGCGGCAAGGAGGCGCTGCTCGCCTTCGCCGCCGGACTCGGCGTCCTGCGCAGCCCGCGCAGGTTCGCCACCGTGTTCGGCTGGACGCTGTTGCACTGGCTCACCAACGGCGCCGCGTTCTACATCGGATTCCGCGCGGTGGGGATCGATGTGCCGGTGAGTGCCGCGTTTTTTCTCCAGGGGTTGATCGCGATCGGCGTCGCGGTGCCGGCGTCGCCCGGGTTCTTCGGCGTGTTCGAGGCGCTGGGCCGGGCGGGCCTCGCCGTCTATGGGGTGGGTAACACCTTGGCCGTCAGTTGGGCGATCGGTTATCACGTCCTCTCGTTCATCCCGATCACCGTGCTCGGCTCGATCTATTTCGTACGGCTCGGTCTGCACTTCAGCGAGCTGCGCCAGACCACCGCGACCTCCGACCCGGGCGGTGCGGCGCTGAACGGTGCCGTGGGCCCCCTGTCGCCCACTCCTCCCGACGCCGCTCGCGGCCCCGAGCGGTGACCGCGTCCGCCGCGCGGGTGGCCGCGCAGGCGAAAATCAACCTCCTGCTCCGCGTTCTCGCGCGCGAATCCACCGGCTACCACGGGCTGGTAAGCCTCTTCTGCCGCATCGACCTCGCGGACCTGGTGCGCGTGAACGTGGGAGGATCCGGCCGCACCCTCGACGTCACCGGCGCCAGCCTCGGCCCGATGGAGCGCAACCTCGCCTGGCGCGCGGCGCTCGCCTACTACGGCGCCACCGGATGGCCCGGGCAGTTCGCCATCGAGCTCGACAAGCAGATCCCGGTGGGCGGCGGACTGGGCGGTGGGAGCGCCGACGCCGGCGCGGTGCTCCGCGCGCTCAACGCGCTCGCCCCGCACCCGCTCCCCGCCGCCGAGCTCCTCTCGCTCGCCGCGACGCTGGGCGCCGACGTTCCCTTCCTGACCTCGACTTCCGCGCTGGCACTGGGCACCGGCTACGGCGAGAAGCTCCGTCCCCTCCCCGCCCTGGCGCCGCGCCCGGTCGTGCTGGCCTGCTTCGACCGGGGCGTGTCAACGCGCGAAGCGTACGCGTGGCTGGACGAATCCCGCGCCCGGTCTTCTGTCCGCGGAAATCCGGCAGCTTCCGCGACCTCCGTGCTCTCCGACGCCCCGGTGCCTGACGGCGGCGGCGCCGAACGGGAGGCGCTCGACGGTCTCCCCCGACAGCCCACCGGCCCGCTGAACTGGACCGACGTGCAGGCGCTGGCCGCGAACGACTTCGAGCCGGTGGTCCTGGCGCACCGCCCCGACATCGCCACGGTGCGGGACACCCTGCGGGCCGCCGTCCCCCAGGCGCTGACGATGATGACGGGATCGGGCGCGACCCTGGTGATGGTGGTGGAGAGCGGTACCCTGGTGCCGGTGGTCCGGCCCCGGGCCGGCGTGACGATGCACGTGTCGCGGACCGCGGCACACGTTGTCGAAGTGGAGCGGAGCGACTAGCTTGAAGCGCCCTTGCCCCTTCGTCCAATGGCAGGACATCAGACTTTGGATCTGAGAATGGTGGTTCGAATCCACCAGGGGCAATGGATCGGATGCGGATTGGTTGATTAACTCGCTTGCCCCGTTTAGGTTACACGGCTTGACAATGGACGGCCTTTCCGTACCGGCACACAGCTTCAAGCTCCTCGCGGGCACCGCGAATCCCGGCCTCGCCGCCGAGATCGCGAACCATTTGGGCGTGGAGATGTGCCGGCTCACGGCATCGCGGTTCGCGGACGGCGAGATCTTCATCCGCATCGATGAGAACATCCGCGGCAGCGATGTCTTCATCATGCAGCCGACGAATCCGCCGGCGGAAAACGTGCTGGAGCTTCTCCTGATGATCGATGCCGCGCGGCGTGCGTCGGCGGCACGGATCACGGTGGTGCTCCCGTACTACGGCTACTCGCGGCAGGACCGGAAGGACCAGCCGCGGGTGGCGATCGCCGCCAAGCTGATGGCCAACATCATCGAGACGGCCGGGGCGGACCGGGTGCTGGGACTCGACTTCCACCAGCACCAGCTGCAGGGGTTCTTCGACGTACCGGTCGATCACCTCTACGCGGCGCCGGTATTCGTGGCGCACTACCGGAAGAAGCAGTGGAGGGACCTGGTGGTGGTGGCGCCGGATGTCGGCTCGGCGAAGATGGCGCGCGGTTTCGCCAAGCGGCTCGATGGGACGTTCGCGATCATCGACAAGCGGCGGCCCAAGGCGAACGTGGCGGAAGTGCTGAACGTCGTCGGCGAAGTGGACGGGCGCGATTGCCTGATCGTCGACGACATGATCGATACGGCGGGGACGGTCTCGGAGGCGTCGCGGGCGCTGAAGAACCTGGGGGCGAAGGACATCTACGTGTGCGCCACGCACGCGCTGCTGTCCGGGCCGGCGAAGGAACGGCTTTCGGAGGCGCCGATCACCGAAGTCGCGGTGACCGACACGATCGAGATCCCACCGTCGCGGCAGTTCGAGAAGTTGAAGGTGCTGTCGGTCGGCGAACTGCTGGCCAAGGCGGTGAAGTACATACACTCGGAGCAGAGTGTGAGCTCGTTGTTTGACTGATACGGAGTACGACGTACTGAGTACTGAGTATCGTGCAGTGCCGTTGTTAGGATTGCGTCGCGCGGGCTGTCACCCGACGCGCGCACAGGACGATACTCCGTACTCCGTACTCAGTACTCAGTAGCGCTGAAGCCGCGTCACCACTTTTCTTTCCTCAGGTACAGTTCCCATGGCAACCGCCACCCTCTCCGCGAGCACCCGCGCCGACACCGGCAAGGGCGTGTCCCGCCGCCTCCGTGCCAGCGCCCGGGTTCCCGGCGTGATCTACGGTCACGCCCGCAAGCCGCAACCGCTCGCGATCGACGCCATCCTGCTCGCGAAGCTCCTCGAGCACATCTCGGCCGAGAACACCGTCATTGAGCTCACCGTCGACGGCAAGATGTCGCGGACGCTGATCCGCGAGATCCAGCGCCACCCGTTCCGGCGCCAGATCCTGCACGTCGACTTCCAGGAGCTCGTCGCCGGCGAGAAGGTCACGGTCCGCGTTCCGCTCCTGATCGTCGGCATCCCCGAGGGCGTCCGCACCGGCGGCGGCATTCTCGACCAGACTATGCGCGACCTCGAGATCCGCGTCGAACCGTCGCTGATCCCGAATCACATCGACGTGGACGTCACCGCCCTCACCATCGGGCACTCGATCCACATCAGCGACCTCAAGCTCCCCGAGGGGATCCAGGCGCTGGCCGACGGCGATACGCCGGTGGCCGTCTGCGCCGCACCGCGCGCCATCGAGGAAGTCGCGCCGGTCGCCGCCGAGGTGACCGAGGCGGTCGCCGAGCCCGAGTTGATCCGCAAGCCGAAGGGCGAGGACGAAGAGGGCGAGGAGGAGGAGGAGAAGAAGAAGTAGCGCCGCGCTTGTTCGCGTTCCTCGAACGCCTCTTTCGCCGTTCCGCCGGACCGCCCGAGGACGATCGGCCGGTGAAGCTGATCGTCGGTCTCGGGAATCCCGGACGGGAATACGAGAAGACCCGGCACAACGTCGGCTGGTGGGTCGTCGACCACCTCGCCGACGTTTGGCACTTCGGACCCTGGAAACGGGACGGAGAGGCGCTGACGGCGTCCGGATCCGTGCACGGCGCCAGGGTCCGGCTCATGAAGCCGCAGACATTCATGAACCTGAGCGGATCGGCGCTACGGCCGTACCTGCGCCGCCCGTTCTGGTCCGCCGCCACCGACCTGCTGGTGGTGGTCGATGACGTGGCGCTCCCGGTGGGACGCTACCGGCTGCGGGCGCGGGGGAGCGCCGGCGGGCACAACGGGCTCAAGAGCATCGAGGGCGCCATCGGCGGCCGGGAGTACCCGCGGTTGCGGATCGGTATCAGCGATCAGCGGTCGGCGGCCGGCGGTCAGGAGGCCGCCGAGGACAGTGCTGGCCAGCGGGACGGGCCGCTGCGCGACTTCGTCCTCGGCAAGTTCGGAAGACGTGAGCGCGCGGTAGTGACGGAGCTGATGCCCCGCTGCACCGACGCGATCGAGACCTGGCTCGCCGACGGCATCGACCGGGCGATGAGCTTTCACAACGCGCCACAGGACTGAGTCCCGTCCATGCTGAAACTGGGAATTGTCGGATTGCCGAACGTCGGCAAGTCCACGCTGTTCAACGCCCTGACCGCCGCCAAGGCCGACGCCGCGAACTACCCGTTCTGCACCGTCGAGCCGAACGTCGGCATGGTCGAAGTGCCTGACGAGCGGCTCACCAGGCTGGCCGAGATCGTCCAGCCGAAGAAGACGGTGCCGGCCGTGGTCCAGTTCGTCGACATCGCCGGCCTCGTCAAGGGCGCCGCCGACGGAGAAGGGTTAGGCAACAAGTTCCTCGCCAACATCCGCGAGTGCGACGCCATCGTCCAGGTCGTCCGCTGCTTCGAGGATCCCGACGTCACCCACGTCATGGGCGCCGTCGACCCGGTGCGCGACCGCGAGGTCATCGAGTTCGAGCTCGCCCTCGCCGACCTCGCCGCCATCGAGAAACGCCTCGACCGCACCCGCCGCGCCGCCAAGTCGGCCGAAAAGGACGCCCTGGCCGAGCTCCCGGTGCTCGAGCGCGCCCACGCCTTCCTCAGCCAGGGGAAGGGACTGTGGGAGGCCCGCCTCCCACCGGCCGAGCTCGCGGTCCTCGCCCCGCTCTCACTCCTCACCGCCAAGCCGGTCCTCTACGCCGCCAACGTCACCGACCACGAGCTCACCGGCGACGAGGGGCCCCACGTCACCGCCCTCCGCGCCGCCATCGCCGCCAGCGGCGAGCACGCCGAGGTCGTCACCTTCTCGGCCCGCATCGAGGCCGAACTCGCCGACCTCACCCCCGCCGACCGCGTCGACTTCCTCGCCTCGCTCGGGCTCGCCTCGGCCGGACTCGACCGCCTCATCCGCGCCAGCTACCACCTGCTGGGGCTCCAGACGTATTTCACCGCCGGCGAGCAGGAAGTGCGCGCTTGGACCATCCACCGGGGCGACACCGCCCCCGTTGCCGCGGGAGTGATCCACACCGACTTCGAGCGCGGCTTCATCCGCGCCGAAACCGCCGGCTACGACGACTTCGTCACCAACGGCGGCTGGAAGGGCGCGCGCGAGAAGGGCGTGGTGCGCAGCGAAGGAAAGGAGTATGCGGTTCGGGACGGCGATGTTATGCTGTTCCGGTTCAACGTGTAGGCGGACTGTCCGGGAACCACCCTCCCCCCACTCCACCGCCACCAATGACCATCGATCCGACTCCACAACCGGCGAGAGGCAGCCTCCAGTTCGAATCGGCCGAGTTCACCGGTGAACACGGCCCCATGCAGTGCGCGTACTGCTCGGCGAAGATTACCGACCGATACTACCACGTCGACGGGAAGACCGCCTGCGCCCAGTGCCGGGCCGCCGCCGAAAAAGGCGTGCCGCGCGCGGGCCTGGGCAGCACCAGCGCCGGTCGGTTTGGCCGCGCGATCCTGTTCGGGTTGGGCGCCGCGATCGGCGGGTCGGTGCTCTGGTACACGATCACCGCCGTCACCGGCTACCAGCTCGGGATCATCGCGGTGGCGGTCGGCTATCTGGTGGGCACCGCCGTGAAGAAAGGCTCGATGGGGCGCGGCGGCTGGCGCTATCAGACGCTGGCCATCGCGCTCACCTACCTCTCGATCGTCAGCTCCTACATCCCGGTCATCGTCCGGGAATTCAGGGCGAAGGCCGGCGTCGAGGCGTTGGCGGATTCGGCGGGCGCCGCCCGCCGGGACTCGTCAGGCGCGCTGCCGGCAGCCGATTCAGCCGCGCCGGCCCCGGTCGCCGTGGCAGGCGACACCTCGGCCGCGGCGGCGGCGGCGGCGGCCGCCGCCACGGCCCAGCCCGCCGACTCGGGCGCCGCGGTCCCGGACAGCGCCGCCCCCGCCGCCAGTCCGGCGGCCCCGGACTCCTCGGCCGCCGGCGCCAGGGCGCCCGCGCCCTTGTCGGCGGGCAAGGCCATTCTCGGCGTGCTCGCGCTGCTGGCGTTGGCGGCGGTGCTCCCCTTCCTGGCCGGCGTTCGGAACATCATCGGCATCCTGATCATCGGGTTCGCGCTCTTCGAGGCCTTTAAGATCAACAAGCGGATTCCGGTGACGATCACCGGCCCCTTCCGCGTGGGCACCCCTCCCCCGCCGCATGCCTGACGCGGGTGTCGCGGGCGCGGCCGCACACACCTGCCCGCGCTGCGGCACCGAGGTCGCCGCCAGCCTGCTCGCCTGCCCGTCCTGTCACGCGCTGACCCACGCCGAGGCGCTCAAGGGTCTCGCCGCCCAGGCGGAGAGCGCCGAGCGCGGCGGCGATATCACCGGCGCCCTCACCAGGTGGCGGGCGGCGCTGGATCTCCTCCCCGAGACAACGAAGCAGCACGCGACGATCGCGCAGCGGGTCGCCGGGCTCAGCCGGCAGGTCGATAGCGGCCCGCGGCCGGGACCGGGAGCGCCGGCCGCGGGCTAGCACCAGACACACCGCGCCCGCACCGGCGGGATCATCGGCGCGATCGGACTCCTGCTCTTCAAGCTCAAGTCCGTGCTGCTTGTCCTGCTGGCGAACGGCAAGCTCCTCCTGCTGGGGCTCACCAAGGGGAGCACGCTGTTCACGATGTTCCTCAGCATCCGCGTTCTGGGGTTCGGGGTCCGGATGGCGCTGGCGGCGGGGCTGGTCGTGTCGATCTACATCCACGAGATGGGGCACGTGGCGGCGCTGCGGCGCTTCGGCGTCGCCGCCACCGCGCCGATGTTCGTGCCCGGCCTGGGCGCGCTGGTGCTCCTCCGCCAGCGGCTGCACAGCACCTGGGAGGACGCCCAGGTGGGACTCGCCGGTCCGCTCTGGGGGCTGGGCGCGGCGATCGCGGCCGCCGGCATCTTCTGGATCACGAAGGCGCCGGTCTGGGGCGCGATCTCGAAGTGGGGAGCGCTGATCAACCTGTTCAACCTGATTCCGGTCTGGCAGCTCGACGGCGCGCGCGGCTTTCGCGCGATGTCGCAGTGGCACCGGGCGCTGGCGGTGCTCGCGTTCGCGGCCGGATTCGCGCTCTGCCGCGAGCGCCTGCTCTTCCTGCCCATGGGCGTGGCGGCGGTGATGGTGTTCGTGCAGCCGTCCACCGAGGTCCACGCCCGGATCACCGCCCGGTTCGTGGCGCTGGTGCTCGCGTTCTCGTCGGTGCTGGCGATTCCGATGGGTGGCGCCGCCACCTGACCGTCGTCAGGCGCCGCCGGCAACGGCCGCGACCAGCGCCGCGACCACGCCGGCGTCGGCGACCGTCCGGGTGAAGTCCGCGTCCGGGCCGGCGGTGCCCAGCCTGATCCCGCTCCGCCGCACCCGCATCGGCCCATCCACCGTTCGTGCCGCGCGCGAGTGCACGGCCCGGACCCCGGAGCGCGCGACCACCTGCGCCACGTTGTCCGGGTTGATACCGCCACCGGCCATCACCACCAGTTCCCGCCCGTCGTCGACCCGCCCCCCTTCGGCGCGTTCGCGCATCGACCGGAGCATGTCGGCCCCGGCCAGCGCGCCGGCCGCGCCGCCTGACGACAACACCAGGTCAACCCCAAGGCGGAGGGCCGCGTCCACGGCGGCGAGCGGATCGGACGCGTAGTCGATCGCGCGGTGGAAGGCCACGCGCAGGGGCCGGGCGGCCGCGATGAGCGTGCGCATCTTCGCCTCGTCGACCGCACCCTGGGGCGTGAGTGCTCCGGTCACGATGCCGTCGGCGCCGCGCTCACGGGCGATCGCGATGTCGCGGAGCATCACGTCGAGCTCGGCAGGGTCATAGGCGAAGTCGCCGCCGCGCGGCCGGATGAGCACGTGGAGCGGCAGCGAGATCGCCGTCCGCACCGCCGCGATCAGGCCGGCGCTGGGCGTCGTGCCTCCCTCCGCCAGGCCGGCGCACAGTTCCACCCTGCCGGCGCCACCCAGCTGGGCAGCGACGGCGGACTCGACGGAGTCGAGGCAGATTTCGACGAGCGGGGGAGCGGGAATCAAAGGCTCAGGGTCAGGGTCGGGGTCGGGGTCAGGGAGCGGACGTGGACTCGGGGAGCGGGGAGCGGCACCCACACCGACCGCGGGATCACGGAAGAGATGCGCCGGTGGCCGCCAGGGCAAGCCGGGCCGGTTTGTCTCCTCGTTCCTCGTTCCTCGTTCGGTTGTGCCCTGTCCCCGGACCCGCTAGGTTTCTCCCCACATCGGCGGCCGGTGTTCTGCCCGGTCCGCCTCCATCCCCTCCTCCCGCTCAGGCAACCAGCGGGGGGCGGTTCACTCGACCAAAGGGAGGATTGCCAAGGCATGTCTCGCCACTACGAGGCGGTCTACATCTTCGACTCTGCACTCGAAGATGCCGCCATCACCGACAAGCTCACCCGGTTCCACGGCCTGCTGGCGACCACCGATCAGGTCGCGGTGGATCACTGGGGGCGTCGCCAACTCGCGTACAGCATTGGCCCGCGCGAGAACGGCTACTACGTCATCGCCAAGTTCGACGCCGAGTCCGGCGTGCTCCCCGAATACGAGCGCGCCCTGCGGCTGGACGATGGCGTGGTCCGCTACCTCATCACGCTCCACGAGCATGAGGTGGGCGCGCCGCCGATGACCGAGGAAGAGATCGCCGCCGCCCGGCGCCGCGATGACGACGACGACGACGAGGACTGACCCATGCGACGCCAGGCCAAGAGCTGTCCCTTCTGCGAGTCCCGCGTCCGGTTCATTGACTACAAGGATGACCGCACGCTGGGGCGCTTCATCACCGACCACGGCAAGATCCTCCCCAGCCGCCTGAGCGGCGTCTGCTCGCGCCACCAGCGCCAGCTCGCCACCGCCATCAAGCGGGCGCGGTATCTCGCCCTGATCCCGTACATTCGCGGCCACCAGAGCGCGTGACCGACGCCACCGTTCCGGCGCCGCGGGAGCGGGGGTGGCTCAAGCCACTCCTCGCGCTGGCGGCGTTCGTCCTCTTTCCGCTGGTGCCGGTGGCGCCCGGCGCGGCGCCGGTGGGGCAGACGATGCTCCTCCTGGTGCCGGCGGTCGCCGCCTGTGCGCTGGCGGCATGGCGGAACGGTGGTCGTTTCTCGATCGCGCTCATCTGGACGGCACTCGCCGTGTGGATCGTGGCGGCGGGTCCGGCGGGGGCGTCCCCCGGCTCCGATCTCCTGACGCGCGGCTGGGCGGTTCTCCTGGCCGCGACCTTCGGGGCGATCTGCCTGATGCCGTCGGAGCGCGGCTTCTTCGACCGGGCCGTGCTGGCGATCGCCACCACCGGCGCGGTGGCGCTGATCGCGATCGCGGTCACGCCGCAGGGCGGCGAGCGGGTGGCGTCGCTGGTGCGCGACCAGTACACCGCCGGCATCGCGCCGGTGGTCACGTTCTGGGAGCAGCTGCCGCGCGGCCCCGAGTGGCGCGACATGGCGGCCGGCAATCCGGCGCTGGCGCTGTACCTGCTGGCCACCCGGAGCGCGCTGCTCGAGATGTTCGCGACGCTTCCCGATCTCGCCACCCGGCTGCTGCCGTCGCTGCTCGGGCTCGAATCAATGGCGGCGCTGGCGCTCGGCTGGGCGCTCTACCACCGGCTGGGGCGGGCGCGGCTGGGACCGCCGCTCTCACCGCTCCGCGAGTTCCGCTTTGCCGACCACTTCGTGTGGGGCATCGTCGGCGCGCTCGCGATCCTCTTCATTCCGATGTTCGCGCCGTTACGGACGATCGGGCTCAACCTGCTGGTCTTCTTCGGCTCGCTGTACCTGCTGCGCGGCCTGGGCGTGGCGATGTGGTTCGCCCGCGCGCCGGCGCTGGGCGCGGGCCGCGCGCTGCACCGCATCGCCATGGTCTGGCTCGCGCTGCTGGCGGTGCTCTTCCTGCCGGTGTCCGGATCCGTGGCGTTCGCGGTCGGACTCGGCGACACCTGGGCCGACTGGCGGCGCATGAACGCGCGCCAACCAACCTAACGTACGGAGTTCCCATGGAAGTCATTCTTCGCCAGGCCGTCGAGAAACTCGGCAACCCCGGAGACATCGTGAAGGTCTCTCCGGGCTTCGCGCGCAACTACCTCCTGCCGCACGGCGTCGCCTACGAGGCCACCCCCGGCAATCGCAAGCGCATCGCCCAGGAGAAGGCCCGGCTCGAGACGGCCGAGAACTCCCGCCGCGCCAGCGCCCAGGAGCTGGCCGACAAGCTCGAGAGCGTCTCGCTGACCTTCTCCGCCCGGGTGGGTGATGAAGGCAAGCTCTTCGGGTCGGTGACCGCCGCCGACATCGCCCAGCAGCTCGAGGCGCAGGGCTTCCACATCGAACGCCGCCTGATCGATCTCCACGAGCCGATCAAGGCGCTGGGGATCTACAAGGTGCCCATCCGCCTGCACGCCGACGTGAAGCCCGAGATCAAGGTCTGGGTGATCAAGCAGTAAGGCGGTCGGAGGTCGGCGGTCGGCGGTCGACTCTGCTCCCCGCTCCCCCCGTCCGCGTCCGAGTCTGTCTCTACTACATCGCCGCTCCGCCGGCGGCCGTCTGCTGGTCCTGTCGGCGCTTGGAGGCGGCTGCCGCGACTTCGCCCCCCGCCTGCGGCGCGCGCGTGCTGGCAAGGCTGACCAGTCCGCGGCCGAGCCCCTTCAGCTCGTTATGCCAGACGATAGCCCCGGTCGCGGGGTCCAGTCGGAACACCTCCCCGTTGTTGGCCGCCAGCAGCGCCACGCCGTCCCAGAGCACCGTCACGAAGTCCGAACCGGACAGCTCGGCGCGCCACGCCGGGTCGCCCGTCTCGCTGTCGAGCGCGATCACCGCGCTCCGGATGCCGACGAACACGAACTGCCTGGGATCGCGAGCCATGCTAGTCCCCCTGGGTGGAAGCGGTAAGCGGTCAGCGGTCAGCGGTCAGCGGTCAGCGGTCAGCGGTCAGCGGCCAAGTCGACGGTCGACCAGGCCGCCAGCATCGAATCTCTGCGCCCTCTCGCCGCGTCCCCGCGCGCAGACACCGCCCGTCCCCTCACCCGGACGATGCCGACACCTCCTGTCAACCAACTCCAATACCTGAAACCCGTTACGCTTCGCGAACGAACGGCCCGCACCGTGCATACTATGGTAGCTACCGGCCCAGCGGGCATATACCATAAGTACTGTCCTCCCCTCCGTGGAGCCTTCATGCCACACCGCCACCCGCATCGCCCCCGCCTCACGCGAGCCGCCGTCCTCGCCTCCCTCGCCCTGCTCGCCGGCGGATCCCTCGCCTGCAACACCAAGCGCGTCTCCCGCATCGACCCCGCCACCGTCACCGACCTTTCCGGCCGGTGGAACGATGTCGACTCCCGGCTGGTCGCGCGCGAGCTCATCACCCAAAGCCTCGGCGCTCCCTGGGCGAAGCAGTACGCCGAGAGCCACGGCGGCCAGCAGCCCACCGTGATCATCGGCAACTTCCGCAACCGCTCCATGGAGCACATCCCGGTCGGGACGTTCGTGAAGGACCTCGAGGGCGCCTTCATCAACTCGAGCATGGTCCGGGTGGTCGCCAGCGCCGAGGAGCGCCAGGAAATCCGCGCCGAGCGCACCGACCAGCAGGAGAACGCCGCCGCCGAGACGCGCGCCCGGATTGGCCGCGAGCAGGGCGCGAAGTACATGCTCCAGGGCGACGTCCAGTCCATCGAGGACTCGGAAAAGGGCGAGAAGATCGTGTTCTACCAGATCGACGCCACCCTCATCGACCTCGAGTCGAACAGCAAGGTCTGGGTGGGCCAGCACAAGATCAAGAAATACATCGAGCGCAAGCGCATCGGCTTCTAGGAGACCACATGCGGCACATCGTAGGGACACTCGCGGCAGCGGCCGCCACGGCGCTCGCGGCCTGCGCGCCCAAGCACATCGAAGAGCACCCGATCATGTCGATGGGCGACCGGGTGAAGGGGACGGACTCGGCGGTGTCGGCCGCCGCCACGCAGGGCGGCCAGACGATGGCCGCGAGCAAGGCGCGCGCCGACTCCATACTGATCGCCGCCACCGCCAGCTGCGCGCCCGAGAACTGCGCCGCGATCGCCCGCGGTGAGGCGGCGCTGGGGATGAGCGCGATCCAGATCATGGCCGCCACCCGCACCACCGACGCGGCCTGGACCGCGCGCACCAGCGGGCCCGCCACCATCCTGGTGGCGAACACCCTCACCGCGCCGCCGCGCGACGTGGGCGGAGAGATCGCCATGGTCCAGCTCGCCGACGGGAAGGCGACGATGCTCACCTATCGCTCGCCGCAGGGGATCCGGGTGGTGCGCGGGCCTGGTGACGCCACCGCCGAGACCCGCAACCGCGAGACGTCCCAGGCGCTGATCCGCGAGGGCGACGACATGGCCGCCGCCGGCCGGTACGACGAGGCCCTGGACCGCTACGACCGCGCCAGCGTGCTGGGTTCGCGCGAGCCCGAGCTCGAGTACAAGATCGCCCGCGTCCTGGACCGGCAGATGCGCCCGATCGAGGCGCTGATGCGCTACCAGCGTTTCCTGAACCAGCTCGACATCGACCGGATCAACGCCCAGGGTGAGGCCAACGCCAAGCTCTCGGCGGCGGTGATCGCCGCCCGCGAGCGGATCGTGGTGCTGGAGAAGCAGGCGCGCTGAGCGCCCGCGGAACGCGTCGGTGCGACGGCCGCCCGCATCTGTCATCGCCGCCGGCGCGTTCTGCGCGGCGCTGACCGGGTGCGCGCTGGCCGCCGCCACCCTCGCGAGCTACGACACCGCCCCCAGCGGGCTCGAGGTCCACGACGAACGGCTGCGCCGGGCGCTGGCCACCGGCGCCACCGACAGCACCATCCGCCGCGTCAGGCGCAAGGGCGACTGGAGCCCCGACGACCGGCTGCTTGGCCTCCTCTATGAGGGGAGCGTGGCCTACTACGCGGGGCGCTACGACGAGAGTGCGCGCGTCCTGGACCGCGCCGCCGCCATGGCCGAAGACCGCTACACGAAGAGCCTGTCGAAGGAAGCGCTGAGCATCGTCACCAACGACCGCGCGCTCCCCTGGGTCCCGGGCGAGACCGAGCTGCTCTTCATTCACTACTACGGCATGCTCGACTACACGCGACGCGGCATGCCTGACGAGGCGGCGGTGGAGGCCAGGCAGCTGAGCGCGCTCCTCCAGCGGTTCGCCGACCAGGGCGACGCCACCGATGCCGGCACGCGCGCCGCCCTGCACTACCTGGCCGGCGCGGTGTTCGAGGCCGACGGTGAGGCGACCGACGCCGACGTCGCCTACCGCATCGCCCGCGCGATCGGCGACTCGCTGGTGCCGGCGGCCAGGCCCGCGCCCGCCACCGGGCGCCGCACCGCGGCGCCGCCTACCGGGGATGTCCTGGTCGTCGTCGAGGACGGCTTCGTGGCCCACCGCGTGGACCTCAGCGTCTACCTCGCCTTCGCCGGCGGCGACGCCGCGGCCTTCGCCACCAGCGGCGAGCGGTCGCGCTCGGCCGCGCTGGGGCTGAGCGCGCGCGTCGTCAACGAGCTGGCCTCCGTCGAAGGGAATGGCCTCTACTACACGGGAACGAATTCCCTCTATCTCGGTGGCGCGAAGCGCGGCGACGACGACTACCTGCTCAAGCTCTCGTGGCCGGTGTACCGCCGGCCCACGCGGCGCGTCCCGGCCGCGGTCGTGGTCGTGGATGACAGCCTGTCGGACGGCGTCCGACTCGCCGGTGACGTCACCGAGGCCGCGATCGGCGACTATCGACGGATCCAGGCCCGGGTGATCTCGCGATCGATCGTCCGCGCGGCCGCCAAGTACGCGGCCGCGAAGGTCGCCCAGAAGAAAGTCGAGAAGAAGCACGGCGAGGAAGCCGGGTGGCTGGCCAAGCTGGCGGTGAACGCGGTGGGCGCGGTCATGGAGCGCGCCGACACGCGCAGCTGGCACCTGCTGCCGGATCGCGTCGGCCTGGTGCGCCTCACCCTGCCGGCAGGTCCGCATACGCTCTGGGTGTCGCCGGCCGGCGGCGCCGGGGGCGTCAGGCCGGGAGTGGCGGGTGACGCGACGGTCGGGGCGCGGGTCCCTCTCGGTACGGTGGAGGTGCGCCCGGGTACCGTGACGATTGTCAGCGCCCGTCTGTGGCGTTGAGACCCACATCACTGATACCGCGTTTCGGCGCCGCGCATTATGCTAGGGAATCGAACGATCGCCGGGACGTGCCCCGCCGCCGCGCGGGAGTGCAAGGAACTTTGCCCGGGCGCCCGAAGTCTCAATCCGTGAGAGCGTGATTCACCGGCCACGAATGACACTGAAAACACCACCGACATCGCCAGGTCCGGCAGCACGGCAGTCCGCATCAGGGATCGCATCGAGTTTGGCGCTCGCGCAATGCATTGCCCGGATCGCCCTCGACAACAAGGCGCAGGACGTGGTGATACTGGGACTGGGTGGTGTGTCGGACGTGACCGATTTCTTCGTGATCGCGAGTGGGACGAGTGACACACACGTGAGGGCGGTGGCGGAGCACGTGATGGAGCAGGTGAGGCGCGAAGGGGTGGCGGTGCACCACGTGGAGGGGCTGGCGCAGGGTCGATGGGTGCTGGTCGACTACTTCGATGTGGTCGTCCACCTGTTTCACCCGGCGCTGCGCACCTTCTATCAGCTGGAACGACTCTGGAATGACGCGCGTGAAGTTGCCGTGGAGCGGCAAGGAGCACTGGGATGAGACAGACGAAGCGGTTCTCGATGGTCATGGCGCTGCTGCTGGCGGCGACCTCCCCCGGCGCGGTGAAGGCGCAGGGGTACTTCGGCCAGAACCAGGTCCAGTACGACAACTTCCGCTGGCGGGTGCTGGAGACCGAGCACTTCGCGGTCCACTACTATCCCGAGGAGCGCGAAGCGGCGGTGGATGCCGCCCGCATGGCCGAGCGCGCCTACGCGCGGCTGTCGCGCATTCTCGGACACCAGTTCCGGGAGAAGAAGCCGCTGGTGCTCTTCTCGTCGCGCGGCGACTTCGGGCAGAACAACGTCACCGGTGACCTGGGCGAGGGAACCGGGGGCGTCACCGAGGCGCTGCGTCACCGGATGCTCGTCCCATTCACGGGCGACTACAAGAGCTTCGAGCACGTGCTCACGCACGAGATGGTGCACGAGTTCCAGTACGACATCTTCGCGCGCGGCAAGGCGGGGAACGGGCTCCAGACGCTGGCCCAGGTGGATCCCCCGCTCTGGTTCGCGGAGGGGATGGCCGAGTACCTGTCGATCGGCCCCGATCACCCGCTGACGTCGACCTGGATCCGGGACGCGGCGCTGAACGGCCGCCTGCCGACGATCGACCAGATGACCAACCGCCCCGACCTGTTCTTCCCATATCGCTACGGCATGGCGCTGTGGGCCTACGTCGGCTCGCGGTGGGGCGACGAGTCGATCGGCGAGATCATGAACAACTCGCCGTCGATGGGGATCGCCCGCGCCTTCAAGCAGGAGACCGGCCTGTCGCTCGATGAGCTGAGCGACGAGTGGCGCGACGCGATGCAGGTGCAGCACCTGCCGCCGATCGCCCACCTGGACCGGGCGCGCAAGTTCGCCCAGCCGCTGCTCACCCAGCGCCGCAGCGGCGGCGAGATCTTCCTCGCGCCCTCGCTCTCCAACGACGGGAAGCGGATCGTCTTCCTCTCCAACGGCAACTTCTACCGCGGCGAGGTCTTCATCGACCTCTGGCTGGGCGACGCGACCACCGGCAAGCGGATCAAGCGGCTGGTGAAGAGCACCACCAACCCGAACTTCGAGGAGCTGCGGCTGCTGTACTCGCAGAGCGCCTTCTCGCCGGACGGGAAGCTGCTCGCGTTCACCGCGATGCGGAACGGCAAGGACGTCCTCTACCTGCTCGACGTCGAGCGCCGGAAGACGGTCAAGCGGTTCGACCTGCCGCTCGAGGGGATCACCAGTCCCACCTGGTCGCCTGACGAGAAGCAGATCGCGTTCAGCGGCAACAACGGGGGGATCACCGACCTGTACGTGGTCGACACCACCGGCGCCAACCTGCGCCGCCTCACGAACGACCGGTACGGCGACATGCAGCCCCAGTGGTCGCCGGATGGCAACACGATCGCCTACGCCAGCGACCGCGGGCCCGGGACCAACTTCGAGACGCTCCGCCTCAGCAAGTGGCGGATCACCCTGCTCCACCTGCAGACGGGCGAGATCGAGACCGTGCCCGGACAGGACGGGCTCAACCTCAACCCGATGTGGGCGCCGGACGGGCAGTCGATCGCCTACGTGTCCGACCGCAGCGGGATCGCCAACGTCTTCCTCTACGACCTCGGCAACAAGCAGCACTACCAGCTCACCAACGTGATCGGGGCCGTGTCGGCGATCACCGAGTACAGCCCGGCCATCTCCTGGGCCCGGCAGGCGGACCGCCTGGCGTTCACCTACTTCGAGAACGGCGACTTCACCGTCTGGTCGGTCGACAACCCGCGGCTGCTCCGCAAGTCACCGTACCAGCCTTCCACGCAGGGCTATCCGACGGTGATCGCGGCGCGGCCCGAGGCCGAGCGCGTGGACCGGCGGATCACGCCGGCCGGCGCGCCGCTCGACAGCGCCAGCGGGCCGCAATATCAGCGCTCGTACTACCGGGCCCCGTCAGGCCTGCGTCCATCGGATGAGCTCCCGACGTCGGCGTCGGGCGCGGATACCACCGTGGTGAGCGTGTCGGCGCTGCTCGATTCGGCCGCCCTCGCCCTCCCCGACACCACCAAGTTCCGGGACGTCGCGTATCACGTCGGCTATCAGCCGGAGTACGTCGCGCGCCCCAGCATCGGCTACGCGCAGGACAACTTCGGCAAGGGCGTGTACGGCGGGACCACGATCATCCTCAGCGACCTGCTCGGCAACAACCGGCTGGCGTTCGCGGCGCAGATCAACGGGCGAGTGCAGGAGGCGCTGCTCTACAGCGCCTACACCAACCTGGGACGCCGGCTGCAGTACAGCACCGGCCTCTACCAGGTGCCGCTCTTCCTCGTCACCGACGCCCGCATCCAGGACGTGGGCGGCGGGCGCCAGGTGTACACCCAGGAACTGACCCGCCTGATGCAGCGCCAGATCTTCGCCGTGGGGCTCTATCCGCTCAACCGGTTCACGCGGGTGGAATTGGGGCTCACCTTCACCAACCTCGACCAGTCCACCCTCAACGTCAGCCAGATCATCGACCCCAGCGGGTTCGTGAGCCAGCCGTTCTACAACGGCAGCAGCAACCTCCCGGGCATCGACTACCTCAGCCCGCAGGCGGCCTACGTCTCCGACAACACGCTGTTCGGCGCCACCGGTCCGATCATGGGCCGCCGGTACCGGTTCCAGGTGCAGCCGGTGATCGGCACCGTGCGGTGGATGGAGTATCACGCCGACTACCGCCGGTACGACCCGATCATCTTCAACTTCCTCACCGTCGCCACGCGGTTGGAGACGAGCGTGTCCGTCGGACCCGACGAGACCAAGTTCCCGAAGTACATCGGCCGCCCGGAGTACATTCGCGGGTACGACCGCGAGAACTACTCATCGGCTGTCTGCTCGCTGGCCGTCACCGGCGCGAGTGCCAGCTGCGCCGCCAAGCAGCTGCTCGGGAGCCGGGTGGCGCTGGCCAACGCCGAGCTCCGCTTCCCGCTCATCCGCCGCTTTGACCTCGGCCTGCTCCCGATCCAGCTGCCGCCGCTGGACGGGCTGGTCTTCTACGACGCGGGGATGGCGTGGACGGCGGGCCAGTCCGTCTCGCTGCGGCGCCCCGAGAACTACAACTTCGACACGCAGCGGTACCCGCTGCGGAGCTACGGATTCGGGCTCCGGCTGAACGTCTTCAACTTCGCGATCTTGCGCTGGGACTACGCCATCCCGAAGGACATGCCGGGCCGGAAGGGATTCTGGACGTTCGCGATCGGACCGTCGTACTAGGGAGGAAAGGGAGGAAGGGAGTAAGGAAGGAAGGAGGGTTGAAGAGGGGCGAAGGGAGGGTGGGCGCATCGCTGCCTCGCCCTCCCTTCGCCTTTCTCCCCCCCTCCTTCCTCCCTCCCTCCCTTCCTCCCTCCTCCCTCGTCTTGTTCGCTTCCACGAGTCCCACTAGCTTATCGCCGTGCGCATCCTCCCCGCGTTCGGGCTGGTGATCCTCGCCTGCAGCGCTGACAACCGCCGCTCCCAAGTCGCGGCCCGGGACACGTCTCCCTCCAGTTCAGGCTCCGCTTCCCAGGCTGCCGCTTCGGCGCCGGGGGGAGGGGTTTCTGGGCGCCGGCAGCGGTCGAACGGACCCGACCCGATCGTCCTCCGCGTGCCTCGGGCGGGCGGGCCGGTGCGTGCGTACCTCTATCCCAACCTCGACAGCGTCGTCTGGACGTCACGGCAGCCGGCGCCGGCCGTGTCGCGCGTGCTGGCCTTCGACGACGGCGACGGCTCGCTCGCGTTCATCGACGCCAAGGGAGCGCCCGGCCGCCTCGACCTCCGCCTGGGCACGGTCAGCGTCCCGGCGCGGCCGAAACTCACCGGCCTGGCGTCGGCCGACGGCTACGCGATCTACGGGATCACGGCCACCGGCGAGGTCCAGCGGCTGATTCCGACCGGCACCTGGTCCTTCAAGCCGCCCACGAAGGCGCGGGAGGTCGTCCCACTCCCCGACGGGACGGTGCTCGTCCTCTCCGACCACGACTCCGGCACGGTGGTCTGGCGCATCCATCCGCCCGACGGCCGGGTGACCGACAGCGCGCGCGTCGCCAGCGGCCGCCTGACGTTCGCGTCGCCGGCCGGCGACCGGCTGTACGTGGTGGAGGGGCGGGCGATCGGCGGGATCCGCAGCCGCGACGGGGCGGCGATTCCACCGGCCCGCTTCGATGGCAGCGTGCGGGCGGTGGCGCCCACGCCGAGCGGCGACCGGTTGTTCGTCGCCACCGACAGCAGCAGCTCGCTCACCGTCTACGACCGTTATGCGGAGCGGGTGGCGGGGACGATCGCGCTCCCGCGGCCGGCCGCCGAGCTGCGGATGGATCCGCTGGGCCGCTTCCTGCTGGCGCGGGCCCCGACCGGCGACTCGGTGACGGTGGTCTCGGTCGGCACCGGGACTGTGGTGGGCGTGGTGCGGTCGGCGTGGAGCGCGGACGTCCCTCAAGTGGCGCCCGATGGCGCGATCGAGCTGGCGGCGGGGAACGATGCGGTATTCGTCGAGGGCGCCACGCTCCGCCCGCGCCTGACGATCACCGACGGGATGAAGGACATCTGGCAGGTGGTGCCGTGGAACGGCTTCCGGCCGCGCGCCGCCGGCCTCGATGTCCCGGTGACGTTCGACCAGCCGGCGGACACGCTCGACAGCCTGGCGGTGCCCCCCGATTCGACCGCCCCGGGAGCGGCCGGAGCCGCGCCCGCTCCGGCCGGCGCACCGCCGGGTGCGCTGCCCCAGGTGGCCGCGCCGGCGCCGGCGACGGTCCCGCCCGCTGGTACCGCGCCGGGCGTGACGCCGGCTGCCGCCGGCACCGGGAAGTTCAACGTCTCGTTCGCGACGCTGGCTGCCGAGGACCGCGCCCGCGCGCTGGCCGGCGAGATCCGCGTCGGTGGCCAGGAGGCGCGGGTGGTGACGTCGCTGCGGGGCTCGGCTACGATCTACCGCGTGATCCTCGGTCCGTTCACCACCCGCGAGGAAGCCGAGCGGATGGGGCGCGAGTCGCGGCGTGCGTACTGGGTGTACGAGGACGTCCCGGAATGACGCTCGATCCCCATCACGCGCAGACGGCGTGGGAGGACGCGGGCCACGCCGTGGCCGCCCGGCTGGACCATCGCTTCGCGGTGGTGCTGTTCGGCGACGACATCGATGCCACCACCTGGGTGGCGCTGGGGATCGCGCGCGGGCACACGGTGCGGCGCCGGGTGGCGATCGCCGACCTGACGTGCGGCGCGCCGACGCTCACGGCGATGGTGCGGGACACGGACCCGCACGGGGTGGTGGAATGCTGCACCTACGGGCTCTCGTTGAGCGCGGTGGCGCGCGACGTGGCGGGCCAGGTCAACCTGTTCGTCCTCCCCACCGGCGGCGACGGCACGGTGAGCGACGACGTCTTCCGCGACGAGAAGTGGCGCAAGCTGGCGAGCAACTTCAAGGAGATCGGGGCGCTGCTGCTGATCGTCGCCCGCGGCGATGCGACCGGCGTGAAGGGACTGTCCCGGCTGCTCGATGGCGCGATCGCGGTGGGCGACACGTCGGGCACGTCGGGGTCGTGGGCCAACCTGGTGGCCGCGGTGGACCTGCCGGGCGAGGCGTCGCGCCGTGCCTCACGACTGGACGTGCCGCAGGTGATCGAGGGTGCCGAGGATGGCAGCGCCATCCCGCAGCTGCGGACGCCGCCGCACACCAGGGCGGCACAGCGGATGGTCAGCGCGGGACGGCGCCGGCAGCAGCTGATGGTGGGCACGCTGCTCCTGATGGTCGTCGCGGCGGGCGCCGCCGGCGTGTACTGGAAGCGGGCGGGGATCATGGCCAGGCTGCAGGCGCTCACCGACAAGGCCGGCAGCGGTCGCGGCAGCGCCCGGGATCCGCGGCGGGTCTCGTCAGGCGCGCAGATCGCGCCCCCGATCCAGCCCGCCCCCACGACGGTGCCGGCGGTGGTCGAGGTCGCCTCGATGGCCGCGAACCCGGCCGATTCGGCCCGGGCGTCGGCCTGGGCGGTGGAGGTGGTCGCGGTCAACACCAAGACGGGCGCGCAGCTCAAGCTCCAGGAGCTGGCGCCGCAGTACGCCTCGGTCACCTACGGGGCGGTGATCGTTCCCCCGAATGGCCTCCGGCGCTTCAGCGTGGTGATCGGAGCGAGCAACACGACGGACGGCGCCCAGGCCACGCTCGCGGCGCTCCGGCGGTCGGGCGTGGTGCCGGCCGACGGCGGCCGGGTGGTGCGGCGGCCGTTCGCGCTGCTGGTGAAGGAGGACGTCGCCTCCGATGAGGCGCTGCTCGAGATCACCGGCTACCAGGCCCTGGGCTATCCGATGTACGGCCTGGCGAAAGGAGATGGACGCGTGCGGATCTACGCCGGCGCGTTCGAAACCGCCGACCAGGCGCGGCAGCTGGCGTCGGCGCTGCAGATGGCGGGCGTGTCGTCCACCGTTGTCTACCGACTGGGGAGATCACTGTAAGTGCGCCTGACGAGACTGGAGTTGCACGGGTTCAAGTCGTTCGCGGACCACACCGAGCTCGTCTTCGAGCCCGGCGTCACCGCCATCGTCGGCCCCAACGGATGCGGCAAGTCGAACGTGTCCGACGCGGTGCGATGGGTGCTCGGCGAGCAGCGCGCACGAACCCTGCGCGGGGCGAAGATGGAAGAGGTGATCTTCCAGGGCTCCTCGGCACGGCGGGCGGTGAACGTCGCCGAGGTCGCGCTCCACTTCGAGAACGACGACGGCTACCTCCCGATTCCCTTCCGGGAGGTGGTCATCTCGCGGCGGCTCTCCCGATCCGGCGAGAGCGAATACCTGCTCAACCGCGCGCCGTGCCGCTTGCGCGACATCCACGACTTGCTCCGCGGCACCGGCCTGGGCGCCGACGCCGGCGTGGTGATCGAGGCGCGCATGATCGACGCGCTCCTCTCCGACCGGCCCGATGACCGCCGCGAGCTGTTCGAGGAAGCCGCCGGTGTGGGGCTCTACCGCGACCGCCGCCGCAGCACCGAGCGCCGGCTGGAGGAGACGACCGTCGACCTCGCCCGGCTCGATGACCTGATCACCGAGGTCCAGAGCCAGGTCCGCTCGCTCGCCAGGCAGCGCAAGCGCGCCGAGCGCCACGGCGAGATCACCGCCCGCCGCTACGTCGTCGACATCACGCTGGCGGCCCGCGAGATGGCCGCCTGGCGCGACGAGCTGGGCCGGCTGGAGGGTGAGGTCGCCGACCTGCGCGAGCGGGTCCCGGCCGGTGAAGAGCAGGTCCGCCAGGCCGAGGCCGCGCGCGATGCCGCCGACCTGGCCCGCGGCGGCGCCGAGTCGCGCCGCGCCGAGTTCGCCCGCCAGGTCGCCGACGGACGCGAGCACACCCAGCGCCTGCGCGGCGAGATGGCCGTGGCCGGCGAACGCCAGCGGAACGCGCTCGAGCGCCGCCAGCGCGCCGACGAGGAGCGGCGGGCGGGCGAGTCGCAGGACCAGCGGGTGCTCGCCGAGCGGGAACGGTTCACCAGCGACCGGGTGCGGCTGGAGGGCGAGCTGCGCGAAGCCGAGCAGGAGGCCGCCGCCACCGCCGCCCGCGAGGACGAAGCCCGGGCCGCCGTGGCCGAGTCGCGCGCGGGGTTGGAGCTGGTGGAAGCCGCGGTGCGCACGCTGCACGACCGTGGCCGCCGCCTGGAGATCGACCGCGAGAGCGCCGGCCGCGAGTTGGGCGAGGTCTCGCAGGGGAGCGCGGCGCTCGAGACCGAGCTCGCTCAGCTCACCGCCCGCGCCGAGGCGGCGCGGCGCGAGCTGTCGGCCGCCGGGTCGGCGCTCGAGACCGCCCGCGGCGCCGCCGCCCACGCGGTCACCGCGCTCGAGAACGCGAGGGTTGCCGCTCGTGAGGCACGGGAGGCGGACGCCGCCGCCCGGGCGGAGTTCCTCCGTCTCGACGAGGCGTTCAGCGCCCTCAGCGGCAAGGTGAACGCCCTCGAGAGTCTCGAGCGCGACCGGGTGGGGCTCGCCCCGGCGGCCGCGCGTCTCCTGAAGGACCGCGACCAGTTCGACGACGGGGCCGTGCTTGGCCCGCTCTCCGACTTCATCAGCGCCGGATCCGCCACCGCCGCCCTGGTGGAGCGCTTCCTCGGCAACACGGTCCACGCCGTGCTGGTGCGGGACCAGCGCGCCGCCGAGGCCATCCGGCGCTGGCACGCCGAGGTCAGCCCCGGTCCCCTGCTCCTCCTGCCGGTGGATGCGTTCACCGAGGCCGAGGTCGCGGTGGACGAGCACGACGCCGTCCTGGCACGTCACGTCGACGCCTCGGCGCCGGCCCGCGCCTGGGTGCGCGCGCTGCTGGGCCACGTCCGGGCCATGGAAGATGGCGCGGCGTTCGTCGATGCCCGTGGAGCCATGTGGCTGCCCGGCACCGCCGGCGGCCCCGGCCCGCTGCGCCGGCGCGCCGAACTCTCGCAGCTGCGCGACGACACGGCCGCCGCATCGGCATCACGGCGGCGGAGCGCCGGTCAGGCGGAGTCGACCCGGGCCGCCCTGGCCGCGGCCGAGCAGGCCGCGCTGGTCGCCACCGAGCACGCCGCCGCCGCCCAGCAGGCGGCTCGTCAGGCAGACGAGCATCGCGGGGAGGCGGAGCGGCGGCGCGAACGCGTCGAACGCGAGGTGGCCGACGCCAGCGCCCAGGCCGACCGGTTCGCGTCCCGGCACGGGGAGCTGACCGCCCGCCTGGCGGCGCTCGACGAACAGACGCGCGACACGGCGCTCCAGCTGGCCGGGCGCGAGGCCGAAGTGCAGGGCGAGCGCGCCCGCCTGGCCGATGCCATCCGGCGCCACGAGCAGAATCGTGAGGCACGGGCCGCCGGCCAGGTCCTCCAGGCACAGGCCAGCGCCCGGCTGCACGTGGCGCTGGACCGCGAGAAGCGCTTGGCCGACGAGCACGCCGCCGCCGCCGCCCGCCTCGATGACCTGCGGCAGGAACTCGGCGGCCTCGAAGAGGCCGACCGGCAGCTCGCCGAGCGGATGCGCCTCTGGCAGCATGACCTGGACGCTCGTCAGGCGCTGCTGGGCGAGGTCGAGCGCCAGCTCGCCGATGCCGAGCTGGCCGTGAGCATGGCCGATCACGGCCTCCGCGACGCCGGGCACGCGCTGGATGAAGTGCGCCGCCGGGTCACCGCCCGCGCCGAGGCGCTCCACCAGGCGGAGCTGCGCTATTCCGAGCTGTCGGGGCGCCGCACCGCCATCCGCGAGCGCCTCGAGACCGAGTGGCGGCGCCCGCTCGACGAACTGCTGGCCGGGGCCGAGCCGCTCGAGCTCGACGACGACGCCCTGCGCGCCGAGGCCGAGGCGCTGCGCCAGCAGATCGACGCCCTCGGTCCCGTGAACCCGCTCGCGATCGAGGAGCACGAGGAGGAGAGCAAGCGCCTCGACTTCCTGGGCGCCCAGCGCGACGACCTGATCGAAGCGCGCCAGACGCTGCAGCAGGCGATCCGGGAGATCGACACCACCGCCCGCGAACTCTTCCTCGACACCTTCGACAAGGTGCGCGAGAACTTCCGGCACATCTTCATGATGCTGTTCGGCGGCGGCGAGTGCGAGCTGCGGCTCGAGAATCCCGACCTGCCGATGGACTGCGACATCGAGATCCACGCCTCGCCGCGCGGCAAGCGCACCCAGCGGATCCACCTGCTCTCCAGCGGCGAGCGGGCGCTGGTCGCCCTGTCGCTGCTGTTCGGCATCTTCCTCACCAAGCCCAGCCCGTTCTGCCTCCTCGACGAGGTCGACGCGCCGCTCGACGACCAGAACATCGGCCGGTTCGTGCGCATGCTCAACGAGTTCAAGCGCAAGACGCAGTTCATCGTCATCACCCACAACCCGCGCACCACCACCGAGGCGGCCGACGCCGTCTACGGGGTGACCATGCAGGAGCCCGGCGTGTCGTCGCTGGTGAGCGTCCGCATGCGGGGCGCGGCGGTGGACGAGGCGATCGCCGGCCGCCTGGCCGCGATCACGGCCGACGCGCCGGAGACGGCCGCCGCGCCAGCATGACGCGCGCGGGGGCGCGCGTGGCCGCCACCGCGGCGGTGGCCGTGTCGCTCGCGGCGGCCGCTGCCCCCGCCGTGCACCGCGCGGCGCGCGCCCGCACCGCCGGCGTGATTACCGTCACCGGTCCCATCGGTGACCCGCTCGCCGACGCCACGCCGTCGTTCGCGATCCGGACCGCCGGCTTCCTGCCCGCCGAGCAGCCGCTGTCGCTCACCCTCCAGGTTTCGGCGCGTCCCGACTTCAGCCCGCCGCTGCTGGTCGACACCACCGTTGCCGGCGACAGCGCCACCATCGTCCCCCGTCGCGCGCTGCCGGACCGCATCATCGTCTACTGGCGCGCCCGCGCCGTGACGGCCACGGCCGAATCGCTCTTCACCGACATCGGCGGTCCCCGCACCAGCGCCACCTGGCTCACGCTCCTGTCGCCCAACGCGCCAAACGGCACCACCGTCGACACCCGCCGGCCGGTCTTCGTCTGGCGCAGCGCCGGCGTCTCGGCGCCGCCCGGCCCGTGGTCGTACGACCTGCTCATCAGCGGCGGCCAGCAGCCGGTTACGATCCGGCAGCTCACCGACACGAGCTACATTCCGGCGTTCGACCTCGAGACGAATACGTCGTACCGCTGGGCGGTCACCGCCCGCCTCGCCACCGGCGATTCCACCCGGTCGGCGAGCCTGGCGACGTTCGTGATCGTGAACCTGAACCAGCCGCTGGTGACGCTGCTGTACCAGAACTTCCCCAACCCCTTCCCCACCCCGTCGAGCGGCACCACCTGCGTCTGGTTCGACCTCCAGGTCACCAGCCACGTGCGGCTCGACATCTTCGATCTCCGGGGCAACCACGTGCGGACGCTCTTTCCGCGCTCACCGGCCACCGGCGACCTCCCCGCCGGCCGTTATGGCCGCGGCGTGGGCGGCCTGAGCGGCTGCGACCCCACCTTCGCGTGGGACGGCACCGCCGAGGGCGGACGGGTCGTGCCCGGCGGCGTCTACCTCATCCGGCTCCGCACGCCGCTCGCCGAGTCGTTCAAGAAGATCGTCTTCCTGGGGCGGTGATGCGCCTCACGACACTCGGCACGGGCACCATTTCCCTGTCGCCCGCGCGCGCCTGCGCCGGCTACCTCGTCGAGTCGGCCGATGTCCGGCTGCTGATCGACTGCGGGGCCGGCATCGCGCGGCGCCTGGCCGAGCTGGAGGTGGACTGGTGGGCGATCACCCACGTCGCCATCAGCCACTTCCACGCCGATCACATCGCCGACCTCCCGACGCTCGTGTTCGCCTGGAAGTACGCGCGCCTGCCGGGGCGCACCGCGCCGCTCGAGATCATCGGCCCGCCGGGCACCGCGGCGCTGCTCGACCGCCTGGCGCAGGCGTTCGGTGACTGGGTGACGCGGCCGGAGAGCTTCCCCCTCACGGTCCGGGAGCTCGAGGCCGGCGCCGCCACGGACCTCGGCGGCGGCACCGTCCTCTCGACCTGCAAGGTTCCGCATACCGAGGAGAGCCTGGCCTATTCGGTCGCGGCCGGGGGCCGGCGGCTGGTGTACAGCGGCGACACCGGCTACGATGAAGCACTCGCCCGCTGGGCCGCCGGTTGCGACCTGCTCCTGCTGGAGTGCTCGCTCCCCGACACCCTCGCGATCGCGACGCACCTGACGCCGCGTCAGTGCGGCGCGCTGGCCGCGATCGCGGCGCCGGCGGTGCTCGCCCTGACGCACTTCTATCCGCCGGTCGAGGACGCGGAGATCGAGCGCGAGGTGGCGCTGGGATTCGCCGGACGGATGGTACGCTGCGCCGACGGGTGGCGCACCGAGATCTGAGGAACTGGAATGCTCGTCGTCATGCACCACGGCGCCACGCAGGAAGACATCGACAAGGTCGTCCGGACCATCGAGGAGATGGGATACCAGGCCCGGCCCATGCCGGGCGCCCAGCGCACCGCCGTGGGCCTGGTCGGCAACGATGGGCGCGTCGACGCGTCGCGCATCGAGGCGCTGAGCGGCGTCGCCCAGGTCCTCCACGTCACCCAGCCGTACAAGCAGGTCTCGCGCGAATGGCGCCCCGAGAACACCGTGGTCACGATCGCGCCCGGGGTCGCCTTCGGCGGGCCGGACGTGGTGATCATCGCCGGTCCCTGCTCGGTGGAGAGCGAACAGCAGATCCTGACGGCCGCGCGCGCCGTGCGGGCCTCCGGCGCCAGCGCGCTCCGTGGCGGAGCGTTCAAGCCTCGCAGCTCGCCCTACTCGTTCCAGGGAATGGGCAAGCGTGGGCTGGAGCTGCTGGCGATGGCCCGCCGCGAGACCGGGCTGCCGGTGGTCACCGAGGCGATGGACGAGGAGGGCGCGCACCTGGTGGCCGAGTACGCCGACTGCATCCAGATCGGCGCCCGCAACATGCAGAACTACTCCCTGCTCAAGGCGGTGGGGCGCATCGGGAAGCCGGTGCTCCTCAAGCGCGGCATGGCGGCGACGATCACCGACCTGCTCCTGAGCGCCGAGTACATCCTCGCCGCGGGGAACGCGCAGGTAGTGCTCTGCGAGCGCGGCGTACGCGGCTTCGACACCGCGACGCGCAACCTGCTCGACCTCACCGCGATCCCGATTGTGCAGCGGCTCTCGCACCTGCCGATCATCGCCGACCCCAGTCACGGCACGGGCATTCGCGACAAGGTGACGCCGATGGCGCGCGCCGCGCTCGCCGCGGGTGCTGATGGCATCATGGTCGAGGTGCATCCGGCGCCGGAGCGCGCCCTCTCCGACGGGGCGCAGTCGCTCTACCCCGACCAGTTCGCGCGCCTGGTGACGGAACTGCGCGCGATCGCCGCCGCGATCGGACGGAGCGTGGCCCGGTCGCCGGGAACGGCGCCGGTGGCGGTGGTGTAGGGAGGAAGGGAGGGAGGAAGGGAGGGAGGAGGTGGGGAGGTGGGGAGGTGGGGGCTTGGCGCGCTCGTGAGGCGCAGCATCGCCATGGCTTGCTCCTCCGGGTCCCCTGAGTCGTCTCCCCGTTTCCTCCCGGATCACTGACCCTGACCCTGACCACGAACCTGACCCTGACCCTGATGAATCTCCGCACCGCGCTCGCCGCTGCCCTCGTCCTCATCCCCCTCCCGGTCTTCGCGCAACAGGACCTGCTGGATCGGGCCGCGGCCGCGTACGCGCGCATTCGCACCGCGCGCGCCTCGTTCGAGCAGACGCTGACCAATCCGCTCACCGGCACCACGCTCAGTGCCCGCGGTGACTACCAGCAGGAAATGCCCTCGCGCCTGTCGGTGCTGTTCACCGATCCCAAGGGCGACCGGATCGTCGCCGACGGCAAGTCCGTCTGGCTCTACCTCCCCAGCACCACGCCCGGCCAGGTGCTCCGCCTCTCCGGCGCCATGGGAGCCGGCAGCGTCGACCTCGTGGGGCAGTTCTTCACCGAACCCCGCGAACGGTTCGCGATCACCGACCAGGGCCCCGACCCGGTTGGCGACCGCGCGACGCGCCGCTACGAGCTCCTGCCGAAGAAGGTGACCACCTTCACCAGGGCGCTGGTCTGGATCGATCCGGCCGACACGACGCTGCGCCAGTTCGAGGTCACCGAGACCAGCGGACTCGTGAGGCGGATCCGGATCACCAGGCTGGCCCTGAACGTGCCGGTCGACGCGAAGGCGTTCACCTTCACACCGCCCAAGGGCGCGCGGGTCCTCGACCAGGGACGCCTGCAGGGCGACGCACCGTAGTCGCGCCGGCGCCCGCCGGCACTCGTCAGGCCAGAAGCCGCTCGATCGCCTGGAGCCGCGCCGGGTCCGCGCCCTGCGCCCGCGCCAGCGGCAGCGCGCCGCGCGACAGCAGGACGTAGGCCGCCCGGGCATCGGGGTCGGAGGCCAGCGCGTCGAGGTGGCGGCGCACCGTGTCGACATCACCCCGCGCCACCGGACCGGTGAGCGCCGTCGACGGCGCCTCCCAGCGCAGGTTCGACGCCGCCGCCGCCATCAGGCCGCCCACCGCCGACCACGCCGCACCCGCCTCGATCCCGGTTGCTTCCATCAAGCGCGCCGCGGTCGCCGCCAGCACGGTCGGGAAATTCGACGCGAATACCGCTGCCGCGTGGTACCGCGCCTTGGCGCCCGGCGGGATCACCAGCGTGCGCGCGCCGAGCGCCCCGGCCAGGCGCCGCGCGGTGTCCATCGCCCGCGCATCGCCATCGATCCCGATCCACGCTCCGCGCAACAGCTCGGCCGCCCGGGCCGGATCGGCCAGCGGCACCAGCGGATGGAACGTGCCGGCGGCGTGGCCGTGCGCGCGCAGCGCCGCCAGACCCGCCGGTTCGGCGCTGCCGCTCAGGTGGAGCACGATCGTCCCGCCCGCCAGCCGGCCGGCAGCCAGCTCTTCCAGGGCACTCTCCATCTGGCCATCGCGTACCGCCACCAGGACCGCTGTGGCGTCGCCCAGCGCCGGCGTCAGCGCGCCGGCCGTGACCGGCACCTCGTCGTAGACCGCGTGCCGGCCGTGAATGCCGGCCAGCGGAATGCCTGACGCGCGAAAAGCGCGGGCCAGCCCCAGTCCGGCACGGCCCGCGCCCAGGATGAAGACCCGGTCGGTCACGGAGGGGTCGTCGAATCCGCGCGCGCGGCCGTGGCCACCTTCGCGCCCAGCGCCAGCAGCCGGGCCTGCGAGCGGGCGCCGGCCGCCAGGTCGAGCGCGGCCTGGAGGACACGATCGTCCCGCGCCACCCGGCGGAACTCCGCGTCCGGGCCAAAGACGTACCGCGCCACATCGAGCTCCAGCGACCGCGAGACGGCCGGCGATGCCGCGTCGAAGAGCGCCCGATCCGCCTGGATCCCGCGCGCCCGCATCCGTGCCCACACCGAGTCGCGCATCGCCGGCGTCACCTCGAACTCCGGTGCGGTGAGCGTCCCCGAGGCCTTCAGCGCCAGCGCGAAGCTCGTGAGGGCGTCACGGTACTGGGGCACCTTCGCGCCCAGCGCACGCAGCCAGGCGATCTCGGCGGCGGCCGGCTGCGAGTCCCGGAGCACCACGTCGGGCGTGATGCCGCCACCACCGTAGACGAGCCGGCCGCCATCGGTGCGATAGCGCGGGCGCCCGGGCCTGGCCGGCGCGGCGCCACGCGGGGCCCGTGTCGCCACGTCATCGGTGTCGGCCGCGGAGCGGTTGATGCTCCGCCCCGACGGCGTGAACCAGCGCGCGGTGGTCAGCTTCAGCGCGCCACCCTGGGGAAGCCGGAACAGGTTCTGCGCGCTCCCCTTGCCGTACGAGGTGCGCCCCACGATCAGCGCCCGGTCGTGATCCTGCAGCGCGCCGGCGACGATTTCGGCCGCGCTTGCCGTCCCCTCGTTCACCAGCAGCACCAACGGGAGGTCGGGATAGTGGGACGGCGCACGGTCCTTGTACTCGGCGTCGGCATCGTGCGACCGCGCCCGCATGCTGACGATCTCCTGACCCTCGTCGAGGAACAGATCCGACACGCCCACGCCCGCGTCGAGCAGGCCGCCGGGGTTGCCGCGCAGGTCGATCACCGCCGACCGCATCCCCTTCCGCGCCAGCGAGTCGAGCGTCTCCATGAGGTCCTGCACCGTGGTCTCGGAGAACACGCTCAGGAAGACGTAGCCCACGCCCGGGCGCAGCAGCGTGGCGCGCTGCACCGAGTGCACGTGGATGTCCTCGCGTTGCAGCGTGTACGGCACCGGCGCATCGGACCCGACCCGCTCCACCACCAGCGAGACGGAGGACAGCGGCGGACCGCGCATCGCCTTCACCGCTTCGTCGCCGGTCCACCCGCGGGTGGACTTCCCGTCCATGCTCACCACCTGGTCACCGGTGCGCATCCCCGCGCGTTCGGCCGGCGTGCCGTGCAGCGCCGCGACCACCACCGGGTACCCGTCGCGCACGTCGAACAGGACGCCGATCCCCGCGTAGGTGCCGCCGGTGCTCTCGTCCAGGCGCGTCACCCGGTCGCGGGAGAGATAGGCGGAGTGCGGATCGTGCAGCTCCACGAGCAGGCCGTCGACCGCCTTGCGATACAGCGAGTCGTCGCCGATCGAATCGACGTAGTCCCGCCTCACGTGGGCGGCCACCTGCCGGAAGAGCGTGGCGCCATCGACCACGTCGCGCGCGCCCATCCGCCACGGGGCCCGGATACCCAGGCGCCCCGCCAGGCCGCCCTGCAGCAGCCAGCCGCCGGTGACCATCGCCACCACCAGCAGCGACGCGAATACGATCGCCCTCGAGCGCATGCCCATCTGCCTCCCTCCCCGGGGCTAGGCCGGTGCGCCGGCCAGCGCGCCGAACAACCCGGGCCAGCGCGCGGCGAGCACCGACAGGACCCGCTCCCCTACGGCCTGTTCGCTGCCGCGCGCGTCCACCCGCACGATCGGGCCGCACTCCGGGTGCGCGCGCTGCCAGTCGATGTCGGCGAAGCCGCGAAACGCGTCGGCCACCCGCTCGTGGAACGCGTCGTCGGCCCGCTCCATGCGGTCCCGCTCCCCGCGCCGGTCGGCGCGCGCCAGCCCTTCGGCCACCGGCGCGTCGAACAGCAGCGTCAGGTCGGGCGCCGTGCCGCCGGTCGCGAGCCGGTTGGCCTCGCGGATCTCTTCCTCCGGCAGGCCGCGTCCCGCCACCTGGTACGCGTAGGTGGAGAGGAAGAAACGGTCCATGAGGACAATCTGCCCCCCGTGCAGCGCCGGCTCAACCACCCGGCGCATGAGCTCGGCGCGCGAGGCCATGAACAGCAGCGCCTCGGCCCGCGGATCGATCTGACGGCCGGGGTCGAGGAGGATCCGACGGATCTCGTCGCCCACCGGCGTGCCGCCGGGCTCGCGCACGCTGATCACGGCCTGGCCGGCGGCGCCGAGTCGCGCGGCCAGTCGCGTGAGCTGGGTCGTCTTGCCGGCCCCCTCGGCGCCCTCGAAGACCAGCAACCGTCCCGCGCGCACGTCAGCCCAGCGTGATGATCGGGCTCGACGAGCCCTTCCGTATCCCTTCAGCGATCCACGTGTTCACACGAATCATCATCTTGTCGAAGTTCTCCTGCGCCGACACCGCCCGCTGGTAGTTCGCGTTCGACTGGATCTGCGCCAGCATCGTGTCGAGCTCCCCTTCCATCTCGGCCGCCGGCTGCTCGCCGCGCTCGATCATCATCTGCGCGCGGGCGCGCACCGTCTCCATCTGGCGCAGCAGCGTCGCGGCCTCGGTGTCCTCGTTGAGCGCATCGGTCGAGCGCTTCATCGTCGAGTACTCCGTGCTCTGCCCGATCAGCCGGCCGAGCTCCTTCGCCTTGTCCTCGAGCATCACTCCCCCGCAAAGGTGGCCACGACGAATCGCTCGCGGCCGGTCAGGTCCAGCGCCACCCGGACATCGGAAAAGCGCCCGCAGGCCGCCACCGCCTCGACGACCAGGGCGGCGCGCCGGACATCGACCTCCAGCGCCAGCAGGCCGCCGGCTTCCAGCACGTCCACCGCGCCGCGCACGATCGACACCGTGGCCGCGAGCCCACCCGCACCGCTGAACAGCGCCACCGCCGGCTCCCAGTCCCGCACGCTCGCGGGAAGCGACCCGGCTTCGTCGTGCGAAATATACGGCGGATTGGATACCAGCACCCGGGCCCGCTCGCCGCGCACCGGGGCCAGCAGCGAGCCCTGCCGGAACTCAACCGGGCACCGCGACTGGGCGGCGAGCCGCTCCGCGTTGCGACGGGCCACCTCCAGCGCGCCCTCGGCGACATCGGTCGCGATGATCCGGTCGAACCGGGCCTCGGTGGCGAGCGCCAGGGCGATCGCGCCACTCCCGGTGCCGATGTCGATCGCCGTGCCCCCGCGTCCGGCACGTTCGAGCACCAGGTCCACGAGCACCTCGGTTTCCTGGCGTGGAATCAGCACCCGCTGGTCGACTTCGAGCGTGAGGTGCCGGAAGGAGGCGCGCCCCACCGCGTAGGCGAACGGCATGCCGGTCGCGCGCCGCGCGGCCGCATCAGCCGCCGCCGTCGCCACCCCGGCGGCCACCACCGCGTCGCCGTTGGCCGACGGCCAGAGGCGTGGAACCCCCAGCACGGCCGCCACCAGGTCGCGCGCCTCGCCGCGGGCGCCCGTCATGCCTGACGACTCGAGACGCCGGCGCACCTCGCCGACCAGCGCCCGCACCGTGCCCGCGCCGCCGCCCACCGCGACGTCAGCCACCCAGCCGCTCCTCGACGGCCGCGAGCGACAGGGCCTCCACCAGGCCGCCGATGTCGCCGTCCATCACCCTCGACAGGTCATGCATCGTCAGGCCGATCCGGTGATCGGTCACCCGGCTCTGCGGAAAATTGTAGGTGCGGATCTTCGCCGAGCGGTCGCCCGTCCCCACCTGCGTCTTCCGCATCCGCGACCGCGCCGCCTCCAACTCCGCGAGCCGCTGGTCGAGCAGCCTGGCGCGCAGCACTTCCATCGCCCGGAGCTTGTTCTGGAGCTGCGACTTCTGGTCCTGCTGGCTCACCACGATGCCGCTCGGCAAATGCGTGATCCGCACCGCCGAGTCGGTGGTGTTCACGCTCTGGCCGCCCGGCCCGGAGGAGCGGAAGACGTCGATCCGGATGTCCTTCTCCTCGATCTTCACGTCCACCTCCTCGGCCTCGGGAAGCACGGCGACCGTGGCCGCCGAGGTGTGGACCCTTCCCTGCGACTCGGTGGCCGGCACCCGTTGAACCCGGTGCACGCCCGACTCCCACTTCATCACTCCGTAGGCGCCGGGTCCGATCACCTTGAAGATGACTTCCTTGATCCCGCCCAAGGTGCCGTCCGAGTACGAGAGCAGCTCGGCGCGCCAGCCCCGCCGGTCGATGAAGCGCGAGTACATCCGGTACAGGTCCGCGGCGAACAGCCCGGCTTCGTCGCCGCCGGTGCCGGCCCGGATCTCGACGATGCACGGGCGGTCGTCGAGCGGATCGGCCGGGATGAGCACCGGCTTGAGCTGGATTTCGAGATCGGCGATGCTCCGTTCCAGCCGGGCCTGCTCGGCGCGCGCCTCCGCCGCCATCTCCGGGTCATCAACGGACACGAGCTCGCGCGTCTGCGCGAGCTCGTGCTCGAATTTCTCCAGCCGGGCCGCCATCACCACCACGGCGCTCAGGCGCTGATGTTCGCGACCGAGCGAGGCGAGCAGTTTGGCGTCACGGACCGTCCTGGGATCGAGGAGTTCGCGCTCGACGTCCTGCGCGCGCGCGCACGCCTCGGCCAGTCTCTCGCGGAGACTCAGGTCGTCTTCCCGTACTTCTGGCGGAAGCGCTCCACGCGGCCGGCGGTATCGATCAGCTTCTGCTTGCCGGTGAAGAACGGATGGCAGGCGGAGCAGATGTCGGTGTGGATTTCCGCCTGGGTGGAACGGGTCTGAAACGTATTGCCGCAGGCGCACTTCACGGTGGCCGTATGGTACGCGGGGTGGATGTCGGTCTTCACAGTTTCCTCATCGGTCGTGGAATTGAACTGGGGAATATACCCGGAACACCCTCTAAAAGACAAGCCGACAACGGGTTGGAGGTTTGACACGACGTGAGGCGGGACGTAACTTGGCCCCGGCTCTCCAGACCACTCACTCCCCGCACATGCCCCGTGTCCACCGCGTCCTGACCGGAGTCGCCGTCGCGCTTGGCCTCGCGTGCCGCGGCAAGGTCGAGACCGCCGCCGCGCCCGAACGCCACGCGGCCGCGGAGGCCGCTGCCCGCGACGCGATCGCCGGCGAGCGCGCCATCGACGCTTCGTCGATCCCGCCTCGCACCGTCGGCGTCGCTCCGCTCAGCGTCCGCAGTACCGACACACTCATCGCGCCACTCGGCTACGGCCTCGCCGACCTCCTCATCACGGACCTGTCGCGCAGCTCGCAGATCCAGGTCGTCGACCGCCTCCGCGTGGACGCGCTGCTCCGGGAGCTCAAGCTCGGCCAGTCGGGCGCGATCGATCCGCAGCAGGCGCCGCGCGTCGGCAAGCTGCTGGGCGCCCGGCGCATGACGGTCGGTTCGCTCACCCAGCTGCCGGGCGAGCAGATCCGCATCGATGCCCGCATCGCCGACGTCCAGACGGGCGAGATCGGCGTCGGCGGGCCGATCTCGGCGTCGGCGTCGCTCGACCAGATCCTGGATGCCGAGAAGCAGCTCGCCTATCGATTCTTCGAGCGCCTCGGAGTCACGCTGACCCCGGCCGAGCGGGCGGCGGTGGAGCAACGCCCCACGAAGAACATCGGCGCCTTCTTCGCGTACAGCCGCGGGGTGCGCGCCGAAGCGATGGGCGACTACGCCGGGGCCGCCGACCAGTACGGAGAGGCGGCGCGAAGGGACCCGGGCTTCAGCCTCGCCGCCTCGCGGCTGGGCGGCCTGCCGCCCCGGACCCGCGGTTCGGGCGCCCGGGCGGGCGGCTTGGGCGGGGCGCGGCTGGCGCGCGCCGGCCGCATCGCCGCCGGTGAGATCAACCGGAGCCTGGCCGACCGGTTCATCCGCGAGCACCCGCAGATCGGCGGCGTGAGTGACGCGACCTTCGAGACGACGCAGGCCGTTGCCATCAGCATTGTGATCAGGGTCCTCCCGTGAGGCAGCGTCGCCTGTTCGCCGCCGCCGTCCTGGCGCTGGGCGCCGCAGCCACTGGCTCCGGGGCGCAGGAGAGGCTCGTCGGCGCGAAGAGCTGGGAGCTGGGCCCGCTATTCGAGCAATGGAGCTTCAGCAAGCCGATCGTGCAGCCGCGCGCCGGCGATTCGCTTCCGCCCACGGTGAAGAGCGCATCGCAGTTCACGATCCCGTTCGCGGTCGTCCTGCCCATCGGCGACGCCTGGACGATCGACGCCTACGGCGCCTACGCCAGCGGCCAGGTGTCGCTCGATACCCGCGACTCCCTCCTCACCACCGACAGCTACACGCTCAGCGGGCCCACCGACCTGAAGCTGCGCGCCACCGGGCGGGTGCGCGGCGACAACGTGCTGCTCACCTTCGGGGTCAATGTCCCCACCGGGACCGTCAGCCTCGACCGCGAGCAGCGTGAGGCGCTCCGGGTGCTCGGCGCGCCCGCGCTCCAGTTCCGCACGCCGGCGCTGGGCAGCGGATTCGGCGGCACCACCGGCCTGATACTCGCCAGGCAGGCCGGCGGCTGGGCCCTCGCGCTCGGAACGTCGTACGAAGTCCGCGGCAGCTACTCGCCTCTCACCGCCCAGGCGTTTGGGCTCCCGCTGGCCAGCGCGCCGGATCTCAACCCGTCCGATGCGCTCCACCTGTCCGTGGGCGCGGATGGCCTGCTCGGCCAGCACCGCATGACCGTCGGGGTCACGACCGACCTCTACGGCAAGGACAAGCTGAGCGTCAAGAGCATCGCGGGCACGAACAGCGTGACCTTCCAGCTCGGCCCCACCATCACGGCGTCGTGGCAGCTCCTGATCGCCTCGCAGCGGGTGAAGGACCTGACGCTCTACGCGGTCGATCACATCCGCTCGTCGTTCAAGGGGCCGACCGGGAACACCGTCGCCGGTTCGAACGGAATGGACGCCGAGTTCGGTCTCGGCGGTGCGATGTCGATGTCGTCGTCGCTGGGCTTCGTCTTCGGACTGGACGGCCACTACGACAGCGGCCTCAAGGTCGACCAGACCATCGCCACCGCCGCCATGTCCGATGGCGCGGTCACGGTGGGGCTCGCGAAGATGTTCGGCGGCCTGCGCGTGCAGCCGCTGGTGCGGGCGCGCTTCGGCACCATCGACAGCGGCGGGGCCTCGACCTCGACGAGCGGCCTCATGGCCGCGCTCACGTTCGGCGGGCAGTTCTGACGGTGCAGATCGTCGACTTCCTGGCCACCGTCCCGATCCTCGGCGGGCTGAACCGAGAGGAACTCGAGCGCTTCGCCGAGCTCACGCGCGAGAAGGACTATCCCAAGGGGAGCGTCATCCTGTTCGAGGATGATCCCGGCGATTCGCTGTTCATCGTGCGCGAGGGGCGCGTCAAGGTGGTGCTCGTCGGCGAAGACGGCCGCGAAGTGATCCTCGGCGTGCTCGGCATCGGTGAGCACTTCGGCGAGCTCTCGCTGATCGACGACCAGCCGCGGTCGGCTCACGTGATCGCGATGGAGGATTCGCAACTGCTGGTGCTGCGGCGCGAGGACTTCCGGCGCCGCGTGGAGTCGAGCCCGGCCGTCGCCTGGTCACTGCTGACCGAGCTCTCCCGGCGGCTCCGCCGGGCCGATGGCAAGATCGGCGGACTGGTGCTCCTCGATGTCCCCGGGCGGATCGCCGCCCTGCTGCTCGACTTCGCCGGCGAATCCGGCTCGGACCAGATCGACAAGCCGCTCACCCATCAGACCATCGCCCAGATGATCGGGGCCAGCCGCGAGACGGTGTCGCGCTCGATGCGGGACTTCCAGGACGCGGGGTGGATCGCGGTGGAACGCCGCCGCATCCGTCTGGCCGACCGGGGGGCGCTGGAGAAGCGGGCGCAGGTGCGCGTGTGACTCGGGTCACCCCGTGCCGGTGACCACTTTCCTTTCAGTTTCCCCTCTCGTGGTGCCAGATTTGTCCATGAGCGTGGAGCCGTCCGGCCGATGAGTCTGCGCGTTCAGTTCTGGGGTACCCGGGGGTCCATCCCCAGCCCCGGACCGAAGACGGTACGGTACGGCGGCAATACGCCGTGCGTCGAGGTGCGCACGGCGGATGGGTGGTTGATCATCCTCGATGCCGGCACCGGTATCCGCGAGCTGGGGCGCTCGTTGATCGAGCGCGCCAACGGGGCGCCGATCGCCGGCGACATTTTCGTCACGCACGCGCACTGGGACCACATTCAGGGGCTGCCGTTCTTCGGACCGATTTTTCAGCGCGGCAACCACTTCACGATCTGGGGCGGGAAGCATCTCGAGACGAGCATTGACCGGGTGGTGCGCGACCAGATGTCGCCGGTCGTCTTTCCGGTGACGTTCGAGCAGCTCGATGCGGTGATCGATTTTCGGGAGATGGGGCAGGAGAGTACGGCGGGCAACGGCTACTGCGTCCGGGGGTTCCAGGTGCGGCACCCGGGCGGGGCGCTGGGGTACCGCTTCACGGAGGGGAACGAGAAAGGCAACGCGCTGGTGTACATTTCGGACAACGAGCTCAGCCTCTCGGCGAAGTACGAGATGCCGCAGGACTGGCGCCCGGCGTTCGTGTCCTGGGTGAAGGGCGCCAAGGTCCTGGTCCACGACACCATGTACACCCGCGAGGAATACGACCATCATCGTGGGTGGGGACATTCGACGTACCACGATGCGGTGGAGCTGGCACTGGAGGCGGAAGTGGAGCGCCTGGTGCTGTTCCATCACAAGCCGGAGCGCACGGACGATGACGTGGACCGGCGGGTGGAAGAGTGCCGGGCGCTCGTGCGTGACCGCGGCAGCAAACTGAAGATCGTTGCCGCGGCGGAAGGACTCACTTTGACGGTCTAGGCTCCGAGGAGGAGAAAATGCGAGGGCATCAGAAGCTGTTCACGATGGCGCTGGCGGGTGCGGCGCTCGCGACGCCGGCGCTCCGGGCGCAGGAACCGGCCGCGGACGCCCGGCCGACCGTCGCCATCATGTACTTCGGTAACGGTGCCCTCGGGAAGTCGCATGAGGAGCTCGAGCCGCTGAGCAAGGGCATCGCCGACATGCTCATCACCGAGATGGCGGCCAACACCTCCATCCGCGTGATCGAGCGCGATCAGCTCCAGAAGCTGGTCGAGGAGCAGAACCTCAGCGCCTCGGACCGCGTCGACAAGTCCACCGCCGTCAAGATCGGCAAGATCCTCGGCGTGCACCACATGATCTTCGGCGGGTTCGTCACCGACCTGAAGGGCAACATGCGGCTCGACTCGCGCGCCGTGAACGTCGAGACGTCGGAAATCGAGTACGTCGAGTCGGTCTCCAACAAGACCGACAACCTGATGCAGATGATCACCGACCTCGCCGCCAAGATGAACAAGGGGATGAAGCTCCCGGCAATGCCCAAGCGTGTGGCCGACGCCGGCACCGGCACCGGCGGCGGCGGCGGCGCCGACAAGGGCAAGGTCCCCTTCCAGGCGATCATGCTCTACTCGCGCGCCCTGTCCGAGAAGGACAAGGGGAACAAGGACGAAGCGGTAAAGCTCTTCAAGGCGTCGCTGGACAAGTTCCCGGACTACGCGCCCGCCAAGAAGGAAATGGCCAAGCTCCAGGGGTCGGCGGGCGGAATGTGACGGTATTGCTCGCGCGGTGATAGCTTTTCCCGCCGGCGGTCGCTCTTGAGTGACCGCCGGCGTTTTGCTACCGTCCAGCGGGTACTGATGAGACCGCTCCTGATTGCCGCCACGGGCCTCGCGCTCGACGCCGCCTCGCCCAGGGGCGGCCGTCTCGAGGACGACGTCGAGGTGCGTCGCGTCGACGCGCTGCCGGCGCCGGCGTCGCTCGATGCCGAGCGGGCCACCGTCATCGTGCTCGACCGGACGCTGCTGGGTGGCGGCGGCGACGACCGCGCCCGCGTGGCCGCGTTGGCGGAGGTCGCCGCGATCGTCGGGTGGGGCGCGCCTGGCGAGCGTGAGCCCTCGGCGAAACTGCCGGTCGACCTGCTGTCGAGCTTCGTCCCCGGCGACGCCGCACCCGCCACCATCGCCACGCTCCTCCGGGGCGCGTTCCGTCACGCCGCCGCGCTCGTTGCCGAGCGCGCCGCCCAGAGCGCCGAGCAGGAGCGGTACCAGGAGCTGAGCGAGCTCACCCGGGTGGGCGCCGCCCTGTCCACCGAGCGAAATCTGTTCGCGCTCCTCGAGATGATCCTGTCGCAGGCGCGCCGGATCGCGTCCGCCGACGCCGGCGCGCTCTATCTGGTGGAGAAGGACGAGGACGGCAGGCCCACTGCCCTGCGCTTCAAGCTCACCCAGAACTTCACGCTCCCGAATCTGCCGCTCACCGAGTTCACCGTGCCGCTCGATTCGTCGAGCGTGGCCGGCTACGCGGCGGTCCGCGGCGAGCCGGTGGTCATCGCCGACTCGTATCACCTTCCCGCCAACGTCGAGTACAAGCTCAACCGCGGCTTCGACGAGCGGAACAACTACCGCACCAAGTCGCAGCTCGTCATCCCGATGAAGACGCACCGGGACGAGGTGATCGGTGTCGTCCAGCTGATCAACCGGAAGCGAGACCCCGATGTGGCGCTCCCCACGCCCGAGGTCACCGAGCGCGAGGTGATTCCCTTCGATGTGCGGACCGTCGAGCTCGTGAACGCCCTCGCGTCGCAGGCCGCCGTGGCGATCGAGAACAGCCGTCTCTACGAGGACATCGAGCGCCTCTTCGAGGGGTTCGTCACCGCCGCCGTCTACGCCATCGAGTCGCGCGACCCCAGCACCTTCGGTCACTCGGGCCGCGTGGCGACGCTCACCGTCGGCCTGGCCGAGGCGGTGGACCGGGGCGGCGAGGGCCCGTATCGCGGGATCAACTTCACCCGCGAGCAGCTCCGCGAAATCCGCTACGCCGGCCTGCTGCACGACTTCGGCAAGGTCGGCGTGCGGGAGCAGGTGCTGGTGAAGCAGAAGAAGCTCTATCCCGCCAACCTCGACGTGATCCGCAACCGCTTCGCCTACCTGCAGCAGCGCGCCGAGCTCGAAGTCGAGCGCGAGGCGGTGCGGGTCCTGCTCGATGGCGGGCCGGAGCGCTACGAGGCGATGAAGGCGGAGCTGGAGCAGCGCCGGGCCCAGACGCGCGCCGACCTCGAACGCTACCTGCAGGCGATCGTGAAGGCCAACGAGCCCACCGTGCTCCCCGAGGGCAGCTTCGAGGAGCTCACCCGGATCGGCCAGCAGGTGTTCCTCGACTTCGACGGCACCGAGAAGCCGCTCCTCAGCGGCGACGAGATCCGCTTCCTCACCATCCGCAAAGGCAACCTGGACGAAGGCGAGCGGAAGGAGATCGAGTCGCACGTCACCCACACCTTCCGCTTCCTCGAGCAGATCCCGTGGACGCGCGAATTGAAGGGCGTGCCGGAGATCGCCTACGGCCACCACGAAAAGCTGAACGGGCGCGGCTACCCCCGCGCGGTGGGCGCCGACGCGATTCCGGTGCAGACCCGGATGATGACGATCTCCGACATCTTCGACGCGCTCACCGCCTCCGACCGGCCGTACAAGCGGGCGCTGCCGAAGGACCGCGCGCTCGACATCCTGAGCGCGGAGGCGAAGGAGGGGATGCTCGACCCGCACCTCCTCCAGACGTTCATCTCGGCCCGCGTCTTCGAGCTGCTCGCCCAGGCCGGCGCCTGACGCTCGTCAGGCATCGCCGGCCGGCGCGACGCTACGGCGCGCCGTAGCCGCCGCCCCCCGGCGTCTCGATCGTCAGCACGTCGCCGGCCCGCAGCTCCAGCCGGCACTTGGCCGGCAGCGGCTGCCCGTTGAGCAGGTTCCGGCCGGCCAGGCCCGGGCCTCCCCCGGCCGCACCGGCCGGCGCCCGCCGGCGCCGCTCGGTGAGCATGGTGACGGTGCACGGCGCCAGCACCCGGTACCGCCTGACGACGCCATCGCCGCCCGGGTGATGGCCGGCGCCCCCCGAACCCCGCCGCACCGCGTACTCGTCGATCCGGATCGGGTAGGCATGCTCGAGCGCTTCGATCGGCGTGTTCAGCGTGTTGCTCATCCCCACGTGGACCGCGCTCGGACCGGGCCCCCGCGCGCTCGCCCCCTGCCCGCCCCCCAGCGTTTCGTAGAAGGTCCACCCGTCGCCGCCGAAGGTGATGTTGTTCATCGTCCCCTGCCCCTGGGCGGCCACCGGCAGGCCGGCATCGGCCAGCGCCAGGGTGATCGTGTCGGCGATCCGCTGTGAGGTCTCGACGTTGCCGGCCGCCACCGCCGACGGCCACCGCGCGTTGATGCAGCTGTCCGCCGGCACCACCAGCTCCACCGCGCGCGCCACGCCGTCATTGGTCGGGACGTCGTCGTCGAGCAGCGTGCGGAGCACGAACACCGCCGCCGCCCGGGTCACCGCCAGCGGGCAGTTCACGTTCCCCCGCACGCGCGGCGAGGTGCCGGTGAAGTCGAGGCGCAGCCGTCCCTGGACAATGGCGGCCTGTACCACGATCGGGACCTCGGCGTCGCTCACCCCGTCGCCCTCCAGCGCGTCGGCGGCGCGGCCGCGCCCCGGCCGCCAGCGCGGCGCCAGCTCCGCCAGCCGGGCGCGGGCGCGGCGCTCCGTGTAGTCCAGCAGCGCGTCCATCGCCGCGGCCACCCGGCCGGCCCCCTCGCGCCGGATCAGCGCCCGCCACCCCTCGGCGCCGGCGGCGCAGGCCGCCCGCTGCGCCGCGAGGTCGCCGCGCCGCTCGTCAGGCGTGCGGACGTTGGCCAGGATCAGCGACATGATGTCGGCTTCCGCCACGCCGCCGGCGCGCGCCACCCGCACCGGCGGCACCACCAGCCCCTCCTGCACCAGTTCGCTGGCGCCCTGCGGCATGCTGCCCGGGCTCATCCCGCCCACGTCGGCGTGGTGCGCGCGGACCGCCGCGAACCCCCCCACCTGTCCGTCCACTTCGATCGCCTCCACCATCGTGAGGTCGGGCAGGTGCGAGCCGCCGCGATACGGATCGTTGAGCAGGAAGACGTCGCCCGGCGCCGGAGCGCGCTCCAGCACCGCCCGCACCGACTCCGGCATCGCCCCCAGGTGGACGGGAATGTGCGCCGCCTGCGCCACCATCCGTCCCCCCGGGTCGAAGATCGCCGCCGACAGGTCGCGCCGCTCGCGGATGTTGGGCGACAGCGCCCCGCGGATCATGACGCTCCCCATCTCCTCGGCGATCATCGCCACCGCGCTGGCCATCACCGAGAGGCCGAGCGGATCGAAGGGACGGCCGCTCATGCGTCGCGCTCCATCATCCACCCGCCCATCGGCAGGGCCCGCGCCGTCCAGCCGCCGGCCACCAGCATCGTCGCGTCGGGGAGCGTGACTACCGCCCGCCCGCGCACCACCGCGTCGCACGGGCCGCCGTCGTCCTCCAGCCGGTCCGCCCGCCAGGTGGGCCGGCCGGCGCGCGCCAGCGTCAGCGGGTGGTCGGCCCCGGTCACCGCCACCCGGGCGCTCACCACCTCGACGTCCTCATCGAGCGTGAATGCATAACGGGCGGCGTGCATGTCGCGAAAGCGGCCGGCCAGCTGCCCGCCGGTGTCGTCAGGCACGAACGGGACGTCCAGCTCGTGCCCCTGCCCGCGATAGCGGCACCGCGCCCACCAGAGCGGGCGCCCGCCACCGGCGGCGCCGCCGGCGTTCCCGGCCCGGTCTGCCCGGGCCACCAGCTCCTCCGCCCGGGCGGCCAGCGCGCCCGGGGCCAGCGCCGCCGCCGTCGTCATGACGCTGGCGATCGCCTCACGCCGCTCGGCGGCGATCGCCAGGCCCAGCGCGCTCAACACCCCGGCGTGCGGCGCGACCACGATCCGCCGGATCTCCAGGCGATCGGCCAGCGCGCAGGCGTGCAGCGGGCCGCCGCCGCCGAACGCGATCAGGGCGCAATCGCGCGGGTCGATGCCGCGCTCGACACTCACCCGCCGCAGCGCCCGCGCCATGCTCGCGTCGGCGGCCGCCAGCATCCCCTCGGCCACTCGCGCCGTCGGCTCGCCCAGCTGCCGCGCCAGCGGCGCCAGCGCCCGCTCCGAAGCGGCGACATCCAGCCGGATCCCGCCGCTCAACGACGCCGCTCGGATATTCCCCAGCACCACGTGCGCGTCGGTGATCGTCGGCAGCGTGCCGCCCCGTCCGAATGCCGCCGGCCCCGGCGCCGCCCCCGCGCTGCGTGGACCGGCGCGCAGCGCGCCCCCGTCGTCGATCCAGCCGATACTGCCGCCGCCGGCCGACACCGTTTCCACGAGGACCCGCGGAAGCGCGATGGACACACCGGCCACCCGCCCGCCGTGCTCCACCAGCGGCTGCCCATCCACGATCAGGCCGACGTCGGCGCTGGTGCCGCCGATGTCGATCGTCAAGGCGAGCGGCAATTGCGCCGCCCGGGCCACGTGGGCCGCGCCCACCACGCCGCCGGCCGGACCGGACAGGGCGAGCGAGGCCGCGCTGCGCGCGGCCTCCTCGGTCGACGCGGTGCCGCCGCTGGAGCGCATGACCCGGGTCGCGGGGTACCCGCCTGACGAGAGCTGGCCCGCCAGCCGGCCCAGGTAGCGTGCCACGCCGGGCCGGGCATAGGCCTCCGCGGTCGTCGTCGCCACGCGCTCGTACTCGCGGATCTCCGGCAGCACCTCGCTCGACAGCACCACGTCGACGCCCGGCAGCCGTCTGGCCAGCGCCTCCGCCAGCATCCGCTCGTGCTCCGTCGCCGCGTACGCGTGCAGCAGGCAGACGGCCACGATCTCCGGCGCGCGGCCGGCCACCACGCCGGCCACCGCGGCCGCCGCCTCGGGTGTGAGGGCCCGCATCACGCCCTCCGGGGCGACCCGCTCGGGCACCGGCACCACCCGGTCCGCGCCCACCAGCGGAGGCGGGTGATGCACCGCGAGGTCGAAGAGCGACGCGCGGTCCTGGCGGCGCAGCTCCAGGAGGTCGGTGGCGCCCTCGGTGGCGCAGAGCACGACCCGCGCGCCGGCGCGCTCCAGCAGGAGGTTGGTGACCACCGTGGTACCGTGGACCAGCCGCCCCACCGACGCGCCCGGCACGCCGAGCGCCGCCAGCGCCTGTCCCACGCCGGTGCTCTGGTCGTCAGGCGTCGACAGGACCTTGCGCGTCTCCACGGCGCCCGACTCATCGAGCGCCACCAAGTCGGTGTATGTCCCGCCGACGTCGATCCCCAGCGAGCGGCTCACGCCGCCGCTCCGTCGCTGCCGGCCCGCCGCCGCGCGCCCGGCAGGATGACGAGCACCACCGTGAGCAGCAGCGACAAGGGACCGAGCGTGTCGCCGAACCGGACGAACGGGGTGATGACGTGGGTCGTCGACGTCTGGAAGGTCGCCGCCGCGGGGACGAACAGATCGGTGGCGCCGTGAACACGCCCCAGCGGGTCCACGTACTCCGAGATCCCGGTGTTCGCGGCCCGCACCACGCCCACCCGGTTCTCCACCGCGCGCAACGCCAGGTGCGCCTCGTGCTGCCAGGGGGCGGCGCTGCGCCCGAACCAGGCGTCGTTGGTGATGTTCACCAGGAGATCGGCGCCCAGGCGCCGGTAGCGCCGCGAGAGTTGTGGGAACGCCGACTCGTAGCAGATCAGGACACCCACCGCGCCGGCCGGCGTGCGCATCGGGGCCGGCGGCTCCCCGCGCCCAAACCCGCCGAAGTACTCGAGGTTCCGGAACCAGCTGGGATCGATGAACGGCACCCGCTCCACGACTGGAACGAGATAGCTCTTGTGATAGGCGGGCGCCGCGCCGGGCATGCCCAGCGTGTCGGTGAGCATCGCGGCGTTGAAGTAGTCGTAGCTGGTGTCGGAGGTCGGGCGCGCGTCGAGCACGCCGAACAGGATCGGGGTCCGTCCCGCCGACGCGACCGCGCGCAGCGAGTCCAGCCACTCCGGGTAGGTCGTGAGATAGCCCGGCAGCGCCGTCTCGGGCCACACCACCAGCCGCGGCGGGTCGCGGCGGACCACCTCACGAGTCAGCGCGGCCAGCGGCGCGATGAACCGGTCGCCGCTCTCGCGCCGCAACTTGTCGTCTTCGGGAATGTTGGGTTGCACCACCGCCACCGGCGCCAGCGGTTCGAGCCGGATGGTCGCCTGGCGCCACCGTCCGTACGTCCAGACCGCGGCGGCCAGCCCCGCCACCGCCGTCACTCGCCAGGCAACGGCCCGCTGACGTCCCCGCATCAGCCAGGCGTCGGCCACCAGGCCGTTGGTCGCGGCGATCCACACGCCCACGCCCCGCACGCCGCTCAGGTCGGCGATCTGGATGAGCGTCGGGTACTTGGCCAGCGCCAGTCCCAGCGGCAGCCACGGGAAGGCGAGGTCACCCGCGTAGTTGAGCATCAGCTCCACGGCGGCCCACACCGCCGGCAGCAGCACCGCCAGCGGCCAACCGGTGCGGCGTCGCGCCGCGTAGAGCGCGGCGCCGGCGATCGCGAAGAACGGTGACAGCCAGACGAGCGAGCCGAGGAAGCCGGCGAAGGCGAGCGGCGTGAAGAGCGCCAGCGCCGACGCGATCCAGTAGAGGGTGAGCGCGAACCCCGCCATGCCGAACCACAGTCCGATGCGCGCCGCCGACCCGGCGCCGCCGGACGGTCCCTCGCCATCGGCCCGGCGCGCCACCGCCACCGCGAACGGCGTCAGGCACAGGAACACCGGCACCAGCAGCGGAAGCGGCGGGAAGCTGATCGCGAACAGGGCGGCGGACGCGAGCGCGGGGATACTCTCCTCCCGCGTGGGAAACAGGGCGCGCGCCGTCACAGGCGGATCTCTTTCCCCTCGTCCGCCGACTTGTAGATGGCCTCGAGGATCCGATGTACCGTCACCTGGTCGGTGGGCGCCTCGTACTTCGCCTGGTCGGTGATCACCGCCAGGAAGTGCGCCAGTTCCGCGCGGTACGACTGGATGAACGCGCTCTCGCGGGCCGCCGCCCCGCTCGGGCTGACATCGATCGGGGTGCCGTTGAGCTCCTTCACCACCCGCAGCGGCGCGAGGCGGGCGCTGCCGCGCGACGCCACGCACTCGAACCACCAGCGATCCTCCTCGCCCACGTACGACCAGTTCACGTCGAAGGTGAGCGACAGCCCCTGCGCGCATTCGAGGAACACGACCATCGCGTCCTCCACCGTCCCCTTCCCGCTCGCCCGGTCCATCAGCGCCACCACCCGCACCGGTTCCGGGAAGTCGGCCAGCCAGAGCGCCAGGTCGAGCAGCTGGAAGCCCTGCTCCTGGAAGGCGCCGCCCCCCGCCTCGGCGCGCCGGAATCGCCACCCTTCCGCCGTCCGTCGCCGCGAGTAGCTGCCGGCGCGGACCGCCGTGAGGCGTCCGAGCTCTCCGCCGTGCAGGAACCGCTCCAGCGTCTGCACGTCGCTGCGGAACCGGTGGTTGTTGGCCACCGCCACCTTCCGGTCCACCCGCGTCGCCGCGGCGAGAATCCGCTCTACGCCGCGCGACGTCAGCGACAGCGGTCGCTCGCAGAGCACGTGGGCGCGCCCCGCCAGCGCCGCCAGCACGTGCGGCTCGTGGAGGTGATTGGGCGTCGTCACCACCACCGCATCCAGCTCATCGAGCGTCAGCAGGTCTTCAATGTCGCTGAAGGCATCCGGCACGCTGAACCGGTCGGCCAGCGCGCGCGCCTTGGGACGGTCGTTGTCGCAGATCGCCACCAGCTGCACGCCGCGCATTTTCGACAGCACCGGCAGGTGTGCCATCTGCGCGATCGCGCCGGCGCCGATGATCCCGATTCGTGTTGCCCGCATGGCCATCCCGGTTCACGTGCCCACCGCGCGCGCCAGGTCAGTCCAGCGCGTCGATCGAAGTACCCGGATAATACGCCTGGAGGATCGCGCGGAAATCCAGTCCGGCGCGCGCGCGACCGATCGCGCCCCACTGGCACATCCCTACCCCGTGGCCGTTGCCGCGGCCGTGCAACGTGATGCCGGCCAGCGTCCCGTCGGTGCCGGAGCGCGTCTCGAGCGAAAAATACGTGCTGGGGAGAATCTCGCCACCACGCGACGGCAGGGCGAAGCGAATGTCGTTGCCCCTGAGCTCGTACCGTCCCTGCTCCGTCTCGATGGCGAGCGACCCGACCCGGCCCGAGGGGGTGGTGCCCGCCACCGCCACCGATCGCACCCGGCCGGCGCGCGCCGTCACGCCACCCGGCGGCGCTCCCCGTCCCCGGCCGAGGAGTCGCGCCAGCTCGGACTGGTCGAAGGTCCGTGTCCAACGCGCCGCGGGGGCCACGTCGCACCAGTTGCGGTCGGTCCCGGGGATCCGGTCGCTCACCCGCCGCAGGTATGGCGCGGCGACACCCTCCGACCAGACCTCATCGGGCTCCGCCGTGCTCCCGCCGCAGCTCGAGTGGTAGGGAGCGATCACCACCCGGCCGCCGAAGCGCAGCACCAGTCCAGCCGTGCGCGACACCGCCTCGCTGGACACCGGCCGCTCGGCGTCGGCACCGCCATAGTGCTGGTCGGTCACGGTGGCGACGAGATCGTACGGTCTGGCACCGCTCGCGGCCCGGCGCGCCATGGCGAAGCTGCGGGCCGCCACCGCCTGCGCCTCCACTGCCGCCATCTCGGAGCGCGCGCGGTCGCCGATCTCCAGCGGCACCACTCCACGCAGGTAGTCCTCCAGCGCCACGCGGTTCACGACCAGCAGGCCGCTGTCGGTGGCGACCAGCGCCAGCACTCCGCGGTACCGGCGTCCGTTCCAGAGGCTGAGGTCCTCGGACCGGACCACCAGCGACGCCCGCTCGGCCACCGGCGTCCCGTCCGGCCGGACCAGCCGGACACGTTTCTCGTTGAGCGACACCGTCCAGGACTCGCCCGCAGCGACCCGCGCGATCAGGCTGCCGTCGGCGGCGTCTTCGAATCGCCAGGCTCCGGAGCCCGAGACCGTGCCCTGCCTGGCGGCGGTCGCGAGCGCCACGCGCAGCTCGACCGCGCCAGCCGCCACGCGAGGCACCCTGCCGGGAACGCAGGCCGCCAGCAGGATCAGCGCCGCCCAGTGTGACCGGCGACGCACCCGGCTCACCGCCCGAAGCTGCCGATCGTGGTCGTCAGCACCGGCAGCTGCCGCGCCAGGCTCGGCGCGGCGTGCGGCGCCGAAATCTCCGAGACGACCGTGGCACGGAAGTCGTAGTCATCGACCACCGCCTCGATCCGCGCCTCGACCAGCGTGCCCGGCGCGACGACCCGGTCGAGCAGGGTGATCCCGTCGATGTCGTCCGCCTGCCACGCCGTCCGCGCTTCCGATCCCACGCGTCCGTCGCTCCCCGTCGCGCGGTCCACCAGCGCCGGCACGATGCGTCCCACCAGCCGCTCGTAGCGCTCGCCGGTCACCGCCCGCTGGACGTCGCTCAGGCGCTCCAGCCGCTCCTGCTTCAGGGACTCGGGCACGTCGTCAGGCATGGTGGCGGCGTGGGTCCCCTCCTGCGCCGAGTAGGTGAACCCGCCCACCCGGTCGAACTGGACCTCCTCGAGGAAGTCGACGAGCTGCTGGAAGTCATCCTCGGTCTCGCCCGGGAACCCGACGATGCAGGTGGTCCGGATCGCCACGTCAGGCACGGCGTCCCGGAAGCGCTGGACCTTCTCGCGAATCGTCTTCTTCCGCTCGGGCCGGCGCATCCGGGCCAGCATCGCGTCCGAGGCGTGCTGGATCGGCATGTCGAGGTACGGCAGGATCCGCGATTCCCGCGCAACCACCTCCAGCAGCCGCGGCGTGATGCCGGCGGAATACAGGTACAGCATCCGGATCCAGGGAACGGTGGTCTCGCGGCAGAGTGCTTCCAGCAGCTCGGGCAGGCCGGCTCCGTCGCGCCGGTCGCGGCCGAAGTGCGCGAGGTCCTGCGCCACCAGGTTCACCTCCCGGGCGCCCTGGGCCTCGAGCAGCTGGGCTTCCCGCACGACGTCGGCCACCGCGAACGACCGGTGACGCCCCCGCATCAGCGGGATCGCGCAGAACGCGCACCCGTGGTCGCACCCCTCGCTGATCTTGAGGTACCGCACGTGAGGCAGGTCGCCGGCGTACAGGCGGTCGCCGGGGTGCAGCATCGGCGCCTCGGCCAGCAGCCCGCGCGCGCTCAGCAGCGGGACGAGCTGATCCATCTCCGACGCGCCGAGGAACAGGTCGACTTCCGGCAGCTCGGCCGCCAGTTCCGCCTTGTGGCGCTGCACCAGGCACCCCACCGCCACTACTGCCTGACAACGTCCCTCGGCCTTCAGCCGGCCGGCGTCCACGATCGCGTCGATCGACTCCCGTTTCGCCGCGTCGATGAAGCCGCAGGTGTTGATGATGATCAGGTCCGCATCGTCCAGCGCCCCGGCGGGCTCCGCCCCCCAGGCCGCCAGCTGCGCGAGGTACCGCTCGCTGTCGACGGTGTTCTTGTCACACCCGAGGGTGACGACTCCGACCCTCACGGTGCGCGGCCCGGCGGATTTCGCATGTCGGAAAAGCTAGTCGCGGGGTCCCATGCCCTCAATCGCCCGCCTGACGCGATCCGGGCTGAATGCACGCTCATCCACACGTTGTCCACCTCATCCACGCCACGCTCCACTTGTCCACGGGGATTCCTGTGGATAAGCACCGGGTTTTCCCCATGAAAACACTCCAGTCTAACCATCGAGGGCCGTGTTTGACGAGCCACGATATGCATCGTCCAATGTGTGCTCCCTATGCCCTTCCTCTTCGCTTCCGGCATCGACAATTCCTGCCCGACGCTCCCCAACGGGGTCCGCGTCGATCAGATGGACCGGAGCGGACACTACGCGCGCTGGGACGATGATTTCGCGCTCGCCCGCGAGCTCGGCGTTTCGGCCCTTCGTTATGGGCCGGCGTACTACCGGACCCACATCGCCCCGGACCAGTACGACTGGGAGACCTGCGACGAGCCGCTGCGCGCGCTCCGGGCGCTGGACCTGACGGTGATCGCCGACCTGTGCCGGTTCGGCGTTCCCGCCTGGCTCGACGGCGTCGAGGATCCCGCCTTCCCGGTCCTGTTCGCCGAGTATGCCCGCGCGTTCACGCGCCGCTATCCGTGGGTGCGCCACTTCACCCCGGTGAGCGACATGTTCGCCTATGCCGCGAACGTCGCCTTCGCCGGCCGCTGGAACGAGCGTCAGGCGGACCACAGCGCCTTCGTCCGCGCCTCGCGCAACCTCTGCATGGCGCACGAGCTCGCGGTCGAGGCGATCGTCGCCGAGCGCCCCGACGCGATCATCGTGCAGAGCGACACGCTGGCGCGCTTCCACGCCGCCGGTGCCGGGGCGGCCCGCGAGGCGGATCGCTGGAACGCCTTCGCCAGGCTGCCCATGGACCTGACGCTGGGCCGTGAGCTGGCGCCCGGCCTCGCCGGCCTGCTGCACGAGCATGGCGTCTCCTCCAACGACCTCAGCTTCTTCCGGGAACGACGGGCTCACGCGCGCCGGTGGATCGGCGTGGCCTATCACTTCGGTGACGAGGTCCGCGTGGCGGCCAGCGGGCGCATGACCACCGCCCGCCGCGGACTCGGCTTCCGGCGGCTGGCGGCCGAGTGCTGGTCGCGCTACCGCCTCCCGCTCTTCCACGCCGGCACCAGCCGGGCGGGCCGGTTCGCCCCCCACTGGCTGCGAACGCAGTGGGACGACGTCATGACGCTCCGCGCCTCGGGCGTGCCCATTCGCGGCTTCACCTGGTATCCGTTGATCGACCGCGTGGGCGCGGGCCTGGCCGCCGACGGCAAGGGCGCCGACGGTGCTCCGGCCGCCGACACGGTGGAAGCGGTGGGGCTGGCAGACGTCGCGCGCCGGCTGCGCCCGGCGGGCCGTGCCTATCGCGATCTCGTGTCGCGCTGGCGCGCGCTCATGAGCGTGCCCGACGACGAGTCCGGGTGGGGCGCCGGCGAAGACGCCGCGTCCAGGTCGCTCGAGGCGCGCTAGCTGTCGTCAGCGGTAGTTCCCGAACTTCAGCTCCACGCCGAAGTCTCCCGCCTTCAGGAGCGCGATCGCGGCCTGCAGGTCGTCCCGCGAGGCCGACGACACGCGCACCTGGTCGCCCTGGATCGCCGCCTGGACCTTCTTCAGCTTCGCGTCCTTGATGGCGGCCGCCACCTGCTTCGCCGTCTCCCCGTCGAGCGCCATCGTCAGGGTGACGACCTTCCGGACCGTGTCGCCGCCCGCCGGTGTCGTGTCGCCGATCTCGAGGTTCTTTACCGGCACCCCGCGCTTGATCAGCTTCCCCTGCAGGACGTCGAACAGGGCCCGCATCTTGAAGTCGTCCGGGGCGACGAGGGTCAGCGTCCCGTCCCCGCGTGAAAAAGTGATCGTCGCGTTCGAGCCCTTGAAGTCGTAGCGCTGGGCGATCTCCTTCTGCGCCTGGTTCACCGCGTTGTCGACCTCCTGCAGGTCGACGCCGGTGGTGACGTCGAACGAGTTCACCTGCGCCATGGCCGCTCCCCGGTCCGCGCCGCGCTCACAGGTACCGCTCGCGCAGGATCCCCTCGTGGTGCCGGCCGTGGCCATCGACGATGTACGCCAGCGCGCGCACACTGATCGGGGCGTTGCTGGCCGTGCCGACCTTCTTCGCCGTCGCCTCGGACAGCGAGGCGAACAAGCAGATGCTGGCGGCGCGCACCGCCTCGAACTCGCGCACCAGGTCCTCGAGCCCGCGCTGGTCGAAGTCGCCGGCCGGCACGTAGGCATTCTCGTCGAAGCTGGCCAGCGGCGTGGCATCGCCGCGCGCCGCCCGGAGCGCCCGATAGGCGAAGATCCGCTCGGCGTCGGCGATGTGCCCGATCACTTCCTTCACGCTCCACTTGCCCGGGGCATAACGATGCGAAGCCCTGGACGACGCCGGCCCGCGCAGGAACGCCGCCAGGCTCTTCCCGTGCGACTCCATGTCCGCCACCACGTCCCCCGCGGGGACGAGGGCGATGTACTTGCCGTAGTACGGGTTGAACTCGCCCGCTTCCGGCTTGGTGATCCGTCCCGCCATTGGACCCTCCGGTGAAAACGCGAACGGCGGGCCGCCCGGCCCGCCGCTCTCAATTTCGCCGGACGCCGCGCGCCGGCGCTAGCCCAGGTACGATTCCAGCGCCCGGGCCCGCGACACGTGCCGCAGCCGCGACAGCGCCTTCTCCTTGATCTGCCGCACCCGCTCCCGGGTGATCCCCAGCAGCGCGCCGATCTGCTCGAGCGTCATCGGCTCCTCGCCATCCAGCCCGAAGTACAGCCGCAGGATCTTCGCCTCGCGCTCCTTCAGGCTCGCCAGCGCCTCCTCGATCGATTCCGTCAGCGCCTTCTCGAACGTCTGCTCGTCCGGCGTCGGATTCAGGTTGTCGGGGAGGTAGTCGAGCAGCTTGTTGTCTTCGCCCGGGGTGAGCGGCGCATCCAGCGAGAGGTGCGTCTGCGAGATCGACATCGTCTTCGCGACTTCCTCTTCGGTGATGTCCATCCCGTCGGCGATTTCCTCGTGGGTCGGCTCGCGCCCCAGCTCCTGGAGCAGCGCGTTGGCCCGCTTCCCGATCCGGTGCAGCGTGCCGGCCCGGTTGAGCGGGACCCGGACGATCCGCGACTGCTCGGCCAGCGCCTGGAGGATCGCCTGCCGGATCCACCAGACCGCGTACGAGATGAACTTGATCCCCTTCGTCTCGTCGAACTTGTGGGCGGCGCGGATCAGCCCGAGGTTGCCCTCGTTGATCAGATCGGAGAGCGAGACGCCCTGGTTCTGGTACTTCTTGGCGACGCTCACCACGAACCGGAGGTTCGACCGCACGAGCTTGTCCAGCGCCTCCTGGTCTTCCTTGCGGATGCGCTGCGCCAGCCGGATCTCCTCCTCGCGATTGATCAGCGGATAGGCGCTGATGTCGCGCAGGTACTGATCCAGCGACCCTTCCTCGTACGACGCTTTCTTGTGTGGCGGGACGCCCATGCGGCTGACCTGCTCCTTCCGTCGAAGAATCCTAACGCGCCTGCGAGCGCGCGCGGCGCCGGCCGCTCGCCATCATCATTGCACGCGAGCCCCGAGCCGCGCCCAGCGGATCTGCGTCACCCAGGCGAAGCTCTGCGCGGAATCTGGAGCGTAACTGAAATACACGAACATCGGACGGCCACGCACCAGCGAATCCGGGACGAATCCCCAGTAGCGGCTGTCCTGCGAATTGTCCCGGTTGTCGCCGAGCGCGAAGTAGCTGTTCTCCGGCACCGTCAGCGGGCCCCAGTTGTCGCGCGACGGATGCGCCCCCAGCCCTGCCTCCGCCGTGCGCACCAGGAACTCGCGCTGCCACCGGAAGTCCCCCTCCAGCCGGTCCGGTTCCGGCTCGGGGTGCGTCACGTACCGCTCGGTCTGCGCCACCCCGTTCACCGACAGCACGCCCTCCTGCATCGACAGCGTGTCGCCCGGCAGCCCCACCAGCCGCTTCACGAAATCCTTCGACCGGTCCTTGGGGAACTCGAAGACGATGATGTCGCCGCGCTGCGGACTCCGCAGCGCCGGCAGCCGCAGGCTCGTGAACGGCACCTGCGCCCCGTACACCAGCTTGTTCACCAGCAGGAAATCACCGGGCAGGAGCGTCCGCTCCATGCTCCCGCTCGGAATCTTGAACGCCTCCACGAAAAACGACCGGATGAACAGGAAGAGCGCGACCGCGATGATGAACGACTTCGCCCACTCGGCGAACACCGACCAGCGCACGCCCGCGCGATTCACCCGGCGCAGCACGTCCGCCTTCTGCTCCATCGACAGCCGGTCGCGGATCGGGCCGCTCGAGCGCGCCGGTTCGCTCACGCGCCCTCCCCCGGCCCGCTGGCCGCGAACGATACCGCCACCGCCGCCGATGCGGCCGAGCGTTCCACCACCGCCCTCGCTCCCGCCGGCACCGAGGCCGTCACCACCGTGTGCCGCCCCGCCGACGCGATCCCGAACGGGCCGGCCGTGATGCCGGCGTCGGACAGCAGCCCGCGCACTCGTGAGGCAAGGTCGGGACGCGACCGCGCTGAAAACGCCGCCACCACCGCCGGTGCCGGCACGGCCGGCGCCGCCGCCGGCGCCGCGCCCTCCAGCGCCCGCACCACCCGGTCCACCGTGGCGTCGATCGTCTGCCGCGGAATCCCCCGGCCGGCCAGTCGCCGGCTCACGCGTCGGGACAGCGTGCGCCGGAGCTCGTCAGATCGCGTCGTGGTCACCACCTGTCGAATTAATCGGCGCGCCGGAATGAGCGCAAGACGAGTGTCCGTCCCTCGCGCATCGGCTCCATCACTCGGCGCGCGCCGGATAGTTGTCGATCTGCGCCCGTTGCAGCGTCCCGGAGAAATCCACGTAGCCCACCTTCGTCTCCGAATAGAACTCGTACACTTCCCACCCCCCTTCCCGGTGTCCGTTCCCGGTCTGCTTCACGCCCCCGAACGGGAGGTGGGCCTCGGCGCCGATCGTCGGCGCGTTGATGTACGTGATCCCGTTGTCCAGTTCGTTCAAGGCCCGGAACGCCACGTTCGCATCGCGCGTGTACACCGACGATGACAGCCCGTACTTCACGTCGTTGTTCACCGTGAACGCCTCGTCCACCGACTTCACCCGCACCACCGCAAGCACCGGGCCGAAGATCTCCTCCTGCTCCAGCCGGGAGCCGGCCTTCACGCCGGTGAAGATCGTCGGCTCGAAGAAATATCCCGCCGACAGCCCGCGCCCCGCCGGCCGCCGCCCGCCGATCACCAGCTCGGCGCCCTCCTCGCGGCCGACCTCCACGTACCCTTCCACCTTCTCCCGCGACGCCTCGTGGATCAGCGGGCCCACCTCCGTCGCCTTCTTTCGCCCGTCCCCCAGCCGCAGCGACTTCGCGCGGTCCGCCAGCATCCCCACGAACTTGTCATGGATCTTCGAGTGGAGGATCAACCGGCTGGTGGCGGTGCACCGCTGCCCCGTGGTGCCGAACGCGCCCCAGAGCACGCCGTCCAGCGCCAGCTCCAGGTCCGCGTCGGGGAGCACGATCTGCGCGTTCTTCCCGCCCATCTCCAGCGACAGGCGCTTGTGCATCCGCCCGCAGATCTCGCCCACCACCCGCCCGGTCTCCGTTGAGCCGGTGAACGAGACCACCGGCACGCCCGGGTGCTGCACGATCGCCGCGCCCACCGTCTCCCCGGTGCCATGCACCAGCTGGATCACCTCGGGCGGCAGTCCGGCCGCGAGCAGGATCTCGACCAGCACCGTGCCCGTGTGCGGCACATCCTCGGCCGGCTTGAAGACGCACGAGTTTCCGCACACCAGCGCCGGGAACATCTTCCAGGTCGGAATCGCCATCGGAAAATTGAACGGTGTGATGATCCCGGCCACACCGATCGGGCGGCGGAACGACATCGCCCACTTGTTGCGCAGCTCGCTGGGGACGGTCCGTCCCGACAGCTGCCGTCCGACCGTGGCGGCGTAGTACGCCGTGTCGATCCCTTCCTGCACATCGCCGCGCGTCTCCGACAGCGGCTTCCCCATTTCCCGCGTCATGAGGTCGGCGATCTCCTCCTTGCGCGCGGTGAGCAGGTCGCCCACCCGGCGCAGGATGTCCCCGCGGGCGGGGGCCGGTGTGCGGCGCCACGACTCGAAGCCGCGCGACGCGGACGCCACCGCCTTGTCGACATCGGCGCGCACGGACAGGGGGAACCGGCCCACGACGTCGGTCGGATCGGCCGGGTTCACGTCATCGAAGTACTCGCCGGTGGAGGGGGCGACCCACCGGCCGGCGATGAAGTTCTTGAAGGTCCGCATGCACGTGACTCGGGGAGGGGCGGAGCCACGCGGCTCCGCTCTCGAAAACTAGCCCGGGGCCGGAGAAAGAACAGCCGCCGAGACGCCCGGTGTCGAACCCGAATCGGTGCTGACTACTGGCAGCTCCACTGCGCGGGGTGCGCGGGGGTCGGCTTCGCGTAGCCCGTCCTGGGCAGGACCTCGATCGAGCCCAGGACCAGCCCCCACAGGATCAGCAGCAGCGAAAGCGTGTGGGCGCGTGCCGCCCGGTGCCGCCACGTCCAGATCGACGCCCAGATGCCGGCGCCGGCGACCGCCGTCACCGCGCCCAGATAGGCGAAGAGGCCCAGTCCGCAGCGCGCCGCGTACGGCCAGAAGACGATCCCTACCCCCAGGGCCACCGCCAGCGTCAGGCGCAGAAACACACCCCACGTCGACGTCGTCTGCTGCGCCACCGCCGCGTCCTTCTTCGCGGCCGGTGAGGCCTTGGCGCCCTTGGTGGGAAAGAGCGCCTCGTCGGAGATCGACTCGAGCTGCTTGTCGATCTTCTTCAGCTCCGCATCCCAGCTGCGATCAGCCATGGCTTCCGTCCCCGTTGAGTGCGCTCATGCCCCGCCGGGCGGCCCGCCTCGTGGAGGGCGTGCTACGCGCGCGCATCGTCGCTCACCACACTGCTGCCCGACTCCCGCTCCAGCCGGTAGCGTTCGATCTTCTTGTACAGGTTCGACCGGGGCATGTCCAGCGCCCGCGCCGTCTCCGACACGTTCCAGTCGAAAGCCCGCAGCTTCAGCAGCAGGAAGGCGCGCTCGGCGGCGCGCTTGAACTCCTCGAACGTCTCGCACTCGCCCAGCGCGCCCAGCCCCGGGCCGCTCCCGCCATCGGCTCGCCGGCCCACCAGGCGCTCGATGTCCGCGGCCGTCACGCGAGGGCCGTTCGACAGGATCAGCAGTCGCTCGATCGTGTTCCGCAACTCGCGCACGTTGCCCGGCCAATCCAGCTGCGTGAGTCGCTCCATGGCGTCGGCCACGATCGCCCGTGGCGCCACCTTCTCCCGCTCGGACAGCTGGAGCACGAAGTGCGCGACCAGCTGCGAGATGTCCTCGCGTCGCTCGCGCAGCGGCGGCACCGACAGCGGCACGACGTTCAACCGGTAGTAGAGATCCTCGCGAAACCGGCCCGCCTCGATCTCGTCTTCCAGCCGCTTGTTGGTCGCCGCGATCACGCGGACGTCCACCTGCGTCGGCTTCGAGCCACCGATCCGCGTCACCACGTTGTCCTGCAGCACCCGCAGCACTTTCGCCTGCGCCGCCAGGCTCATGTCGCCGACTTCATCCAGGAAGAGCGTCCCGCCGTCGGCCTGCTCGAACTTGCCGGCCCGGTCGCCGATCGCGCCCGTGAACGACCCCTTCACGTGGCCGAACAGCTCGCTCTCGATCAGCTCGCCCGGGATCGCCGCGCAGTTCACCTCCACGAACGGGCCCTTCGCGCGGGGAGATTGCCGGTGGATCGCGCGGGCCACCAGCTCCTTGCCCGTGCCGTTTTCTCCAGTGATCAGGACCCGCGCCGGCGTCGCCGCCACTTTCTCGATGCGATCGATCAGCGACCGGATCGCGAACGACTTCCCGACGATCTCGAACCGCGACTCGATCCGCTCGCGCAGGCGCTCGTTCTCCGCCTGCAGCTCCAGGTGTGACAGCGCGTTCCGCAGCAGAACCAGGATCCGGTCCGTGTCGAGCGGCTTCTCGAGGATGTCGTACGCCCCGAGCTGGGTCGCGTCCACCGCCGTCTTGATCGTCGCGTGCCCGCTGATCATGACTACGATCGCGGCCGGATCGGCCTGCCGGATCCGCCGCAGCGCCTCCAGCCCGTCGATCCCCGCCATCTTCACATCGAGGAAGACCAGGTGGGGATGCCACTGCGCGAACGCCTCCACCCCATCCACCCCGCTCGCCACGGCGCGTACCTCGTAGCCCTCGTACTCGAGCAGCTGGCCGAGCGCGTCGCGGATCCCCTGCTCGTCATCCACCACGAGGATGCGGCGGCTCATGGCATCGCCCGGTAGAGCGTGACGTGGCCGTTCACGATCCGCACGTCGCCGACGTATCGCGGCAGCGTGAACGCGACGCCATCCGGTGAGACCCCCTCGGGACGCACGCTCGGGTCCAGCTGACGGAGCAGCTTCGGGATCACGGCCTTTGGCAGACTGAACTCGCGCACGCGCACCTCGTCGACACGGTATTCGGCCAGTCCCGGACGGATCACCCGGAGAGTCCCGCCGAACTGGACCGTATCGCGGTCGCCCAGCAGCGCCGCCAGTGGTCCCAGCGAGCGGCTTCCACCCAGATCGTTGGTCCGTACCACACTCCTGATGTACACCCGGTCGCCCAGGATGGCCGCCTGCGGACGTTCCACCGGGGGCGGGAGTTTGGCGCTCAGCGAGTCGAGCAGCCAGGCCACGAGCTCGCCCGCCCGCACGTTGGCGAACACGGCGCCCTTGGCGCCGCCCAGCGTGGCCACCGACGCGCCGGCCCGGACGGCCGCGGCCGGTGTCGCCTGCTCCCATCCACCCACACGCTCGGCCAGTCTCGGGCGCGTCTGCCCCGGCATCCACCGGTCGCGAAACAGCCACGCGGCGGCCGCGATGATCAGGATCACCGTGAGGCAGCCGACGCGCTGCAGGCAACCTTTCACGTCAGGCACTCCGGAGCGGCGCCGACGCGAGCACCGAATAGCGCGATCCCCCGCGCGCCGGCAGGCTCTCCATCAGGTCGATCGATGCCAATGTCGCCGTCTCGCGCACCGACAGGCCACGGGCCGCGTCCGCCAGGCGCCGCGCCTCGGCGACGCCGGCGCCGCCCTCCGCCCGCGACCGGGCGAGGGTCACGTGCGGCCGGAATACCCGCCCATCCAGTGCGTAGCCCAGCTCCTGACAGCTCATCTCCACCTCGTGATGCAGCAGCTCCATCCGTGGGTTCGGCTCGATGCCGATCCATACGACGCGGGGACGCTGGAGGTTTGGAAAGGCGCCCAGGCTCCGGATCATCATCTCCGTCGGCGCGTGGCGCGATGCCACGATGTCCATCGCCTGCCGCAACGCCTCCACCCGCTCGGCGGGCTGCGAGCCCAGGAACTTCAGCGTCACGTGCAGACCGTCCGGCGACACCCAGCGCATGCCCGGCGCCGCCCGCCGCAGCGCCGCGGTGGACGCATAGAGGGACGCCCGCACCGCCTCCGGCAGGTTAATCGCCAGGAACAGCCGCGGGCGCTCGGACATCGTCGATCAACTCGATCGCCACATGGGTGAATCCGTGCGCCCGCGCCAGCTCCAGCACCGCGCGGCGTCGCGCCTCCGCGGCGAGCGCTCCGGCCGCCTCGCCCGTCGCCGGCACCAGCACCGCCATCCGCTCGCGCGCGTCCACCACGCAGTCGAGTCCCTGTCCGCGAAGCGCCTCCGCCAGCGCCGTCGCGTTCACGATCCGGTCACTCCACCCAGCACGTTCAGCGAGCCGCTGCGGAATCCCCGCAGGTCCACCGCGACCCGCTCGAATCCCGCCTCGCGCACCGCGGCGCGCAACCGCCGCATCCCCGTGGGGGTGAGCCACCCGCCGATCGCCTCCGGCGGCATTTCGATGCGCGCCAGCTCGCCATGATGCCTCACGCGGAGGTCGCCTGACAGGCCCGCGGCGCGCAAGGCGCGCTCGGCGGCCTCGACGGCCGCCAACCGCTCGGTCGTCACCGCGATGCCGTACGGGATGCGCGACGAGAGACAGGGCGATGACGGCTGCGCCCAGGTGGGCAATCCGCGCGCGCGCGACAGCGCCCGGATCTCTTCTTTCGAGAAGCCGAGCTCCGCCAGCGGCGACCGCACCCCGTGCTCGCGCGCCGCCGCCATCCCCGGCCGATACTCGGCCAGATCGTCAGCGTTGGTTCCATCGACCACCATCGCTGGACCGCGGCCACGGGCCAGCTCCGAGAGGCGGCCCCAGAGGTGCGACTTGCAGAAGTAGCAGCGGTTCGTCGGGTTCGCGGCGTACCGCGGATCCTGAAGCTCGTCGGTGTCGATCTCCAGCACGGGGATCCCGAATCGACGCGCCACGTCCCGCGCGCTCTCCCACTGCGCCGCGGGGTACGACGCACTCCGACCGATCACCGCCACGAAGCGCGCCGGATCGCGACCCAGCGCGTCGACCGCCGCGGCGGCGAGATACGTCGAGTCCACGCCGCCGCTGAAGCCGAGCACCACCGAGCCCCGCGCGGCCAGCCACTCGAGCAGGAGCGTCTCCCGGGTGCGCGACTCGACGGGCGGTGCGGCGGCAACGGCGGTCATGAGCGGAAAGCTAGTCCGGAGCCCGGACGCGCGGGAAGAGCGAGCCGCTGCGGCGCCCCGACCGCGCGGCCGATACTCTCTCAGGCAGGACTGTGCCGCCTTGTCGGTGGTCAGCCCATCCAGGAAGCAGGGAGGATGCATGCGTGGTGACATGGTCATGGATGAGTCGGTACTCGCCCGCCTGGCGGAGCTCGGCGGCCCGGACTTCGTCCGCGAGATGATCGACCTCTTTCTCGATCAGGCCCCGCGAGGCATCGCCCGCCTCCTCGTCGCCGAACGGGACGGCGACCTCGAGGGCATCCGTCGCGCGGCCCACTCCCTGATCTCCACCGCCGGCAACCTGGGCGTGAAGGAGCTGGCGGCCGTCGCCACCGCGCTCGAACAGGCCGCCATTCGAGGCGACTGGGATGAGGCCCGCGGCCTGCTCGCCGAGGTGAAGCCCGCCTTCGCCCGGGCCCGCGAACAGCTGGACGCGGCGAAGGCCGCGCGCGCGCTGTAGCGCCGGCGCTATCCCGTAGCGTCGGCTCCCGCGGCCGGCCCAGGCTCAGCAACCGGTACCCGTTCCTCGGGGCGGTAGCGCAGCGCCTCCGCCACCGCCTGCGCGGTCACGCGGTCTGCCTCATCCAGGTCGGCAATGGTGCGCGCCACGCGCAGCACCCGGTGGTATCCGCGCGCCGACAACCCGAGCCGCTCCGCCGCGGTGGTCATCAGGCTCCGCGCGGATGACTCTACCGGCGTGTTGAGGTCGAGCCAGCGGCCGGGCACGTGCGCGTTGCAGAGGGCCGCCCCCAGGCTGGCGTGTCGGCTCCACTGTCGCTGACGCGCCATCTCCACCCGGGCGCGCACGCTGCGTGAATCGTCGCTCGCGCCCGGCATCGATCGATCGGTTGGCGTCGCGTTCGCGAACGCCGAGAGCGGCACCGCACCCACCGTGACGTGCATGTCGATCCGGTCCGCCAACGGCCCCGAGAGCCGCGCCCGGTACCTCGCGATGTCGGCCGCCGTGCAGGTGCACCTCCCTCCTCCGCCGTGGCTCCCCGTGCCGGACTCGCCGGCACCCGGCGACGCGCGTCCGCACGGACAGGGATTCGTCGCGCCGACCAGCACGAAGCGCGCGGGAAAGGTCACCGCGCTCGCCGCCCGGGCGATCACCACCCGGCCGTCCTCCATGGGTTGGCGCAGGGCATCGAGCACGTGGCGCGGAAACTCCAGCAGCTCATCGAGGAACAGCACGCCGTGATGCGCCAGGCTCACTTCGCCCGGCCGCGGCGAGCTTCCGCCGCCAATCAGGCCGGCCGCGGAGACGGTGTGGTGAGGAGCCCGGAACGGCCGCGCGGGATAGTGCGCGGGTTCCCCCGCCAGCAGTCCCGCCACCGACTGCACCGACATCACTTCCAGTGCCTCTGACTCCGTGAGGGCCGGCAGGATCGTGGGGAGCCGCCGAGCGAGCATCGTCTTCCCCGCGCCCGGCGGGCCTGCCAGCAGCAGCGCGTGCGCTCCCGCGGCCGCGACCTCCAGCGCCCGCTTCGCCCCCGCCTGACCGACAATGTCCAGCAAGTCCGGCCCTTCCTCCGGCGCAGCGCGCGTGAGCGCGGCGATGTCCGCCGGCGCCAGCGTATTCGTCCGGAGCGTTGCGACGAGTTCCGCCAGCGTTCGCGCGATGCACAGGCGGGCCCGGCTCACCATCGACGCCTCGGCGGCGTTCCCCGGCGGCAGCACCAGCAGAGGGGCGTCGGCGGCGACCCGCGCCGAGCCCGAGCACGCACGTCTCGCGATCGGCAGCGCGCCGCGAATCGGCCGCAACGTCCCATCCAGCCCCAGCTCGCCGGCCAGGATCATCGCGTCGGTACTCACGCCACGCAGTTGGCCCGTCGCCACGAGAATGCCGATCGCGATCGGGAGATCGAAGGCGGTGCCCTCTTTCCGGACGTCGGCGGGGGCGAGGTTCACCGTGATCCGGCGGGGCGGCACCGCAAACCCCGAGTTGGCGAGCGCCGCGCCCACCCGCTCGCGGCTCTCCTTCACCGCTCCGGCGGGGAGGCCGACGATCGTGAACTGCGGCAGGCCCGGCGCGGCGTCGACCTCGACCAGCACGTCATAGGCGTGCACGCCCACCACGGCGGCTGAGTGAATGGCGGCAAACATGCGCCCAGGGTGGCGCCCCCGGACGCATTCGCCGGCATCGTTGTGACGCCGTCGTCACCAAAGCATTGCAGCTGGTCGGACGCCGACCACTCGGTACAGTGCGCCGGCCTTCGGTGGGGAATTCACAGGGTCGTCCATTCCGTCGGATTGCCGTGTGGTATGCGAGCCACAGGCCCCACGTCGGCTGGTGGCGGACGGGCGAGTTCGATCCCCCTAAGCGGCCCGTCGGCAGCGGGTTGCCCCTCCAACGCTCCTCGTCGCAGTTGCCGAACCGTTGGCATAGAACTTCCTTAAGTGCGACTAATGTGGTGAGCCGCCCGGCCCAGATACCGTTGTCCGGCGGCCACTCACGCAACCGCGAGCGATCCACATGGAACTGCCCCGGACATTCGAGGAGTTCGATGAGCGACTGACCTCGACCCGTCGCGCGGCCGACTGGCTGTCGCACCTCTATCCGAACGACCGGCGCCTGGCGTCGATCGGGCAGCAGCTCGGTCACCTCGCCAACTGGACCCAGGCCGGCCTCCAGCCCAGCCGCTCGCAGCGCGCCCTGTTCAACCTGCACTCGCTGGCCACCTCGGTGCTCGACCGCTCCGACTTCGAGCTGGCGATGAGCTGTTCGCTCCTGATCCGCTCCCTCGAGACGTGGGGGCTGGACCTGCCCGCCGAGTCGCTGCGCATGGTGCAGCGCGTCGCCGGCGCACCGGACGCGGATGAGCTGCGGGCGATCTGCGAAGACGAGTCGCTGATCGAGCCGGCGGTCTGGCGGCTCGCCGCGCGGTACGGGAGCGCGTTCGACCTCCGCCTGGTGGAGGAGCTGCTGCTGCGCGACCCGGTCACCGCGCCGCACCTGCTCGACAATCCGACGGTGCCGGACGGCACCATTCGGACGGTGGTCGCCTGGGCGGCGGGACACCTGGCGTTGCGCCCGTCGTCGATGGACGCGGTGCTGAACGCCGGCCTCGTCCTGCGCGGCGTGGCTCCGATGCTTTCGGCATCCGATCCGGTGGTCTTCGCGCTGTTCGCCGCGCTCCTCAACGCCACCCAGCCCGCCGATGCCTGGCGCCGGCGCGTGCTGTTCGACGTGGTGATCCGGGTTCGCAAGCTCGAGCCGCACTGGCTGGCCGAACTGGTTCCGCTGGTGACGGACGACGGGCCGGAGGTCCTGCGCTCGCTCGTCTGGCATCCGGCGGCCACCACGGAGTTCTGGCGTGGCGTGCTCGAGGCGGCGGACGACGCCGCGATCGCCACGGCGGTGATCCCGGTGATCGCCGCGCGGCGCAAGGTGTCGGTGGACGACGTCCTCGGCGAGTTCGACCTGCCACGCGCCGCGTTGGCGTCCGCGCCGGCGGGAACGGATCCGAAGTGCCCGCGGTGCCGGGTGGCGGTGGCGCGCCCCTACCTGTACGGCGACCTCACCCCGGAGCAGCTCGAGCGGTGCCGGCGCGGCGAGGCCAAGATGGGTGGCGTCCGGATCACGCTCTCGGCGCCGGAGTGGTTCTGCTCCATCTGTGAGCACAGCTGGAACGTCGTCGCCGCGCGGCGGGACGAGCAGCGCGGTCTTTGGGCGCTCGATCCCGCGAAGGACGTGCCCCACCTCGGGGCGGGTGTGTAGCCCGAGCGGACGATCTGACGGCCGGAGTCATCGGTTCCGGCCTCGCGAACATAACGGATGGCGGTCGCCGGGCGGTTGACGGCGGCCGCCGTTCCGTTTCGGGCCGCCGGGAGCGCCTAGCTTCTGACCTCGGCAGTCTCACGGCTCGTCCGGATCAGCCTCTTCCACCAGCCGCCGGTGCCATCGGAGCGGAGCGCGCGCTGCACTGCCGAGCGCCACGCTTTGCGCATCGCCGCCGCATCCTCGAACCGCTCGTCCGGGTCGGGTGACAGGCCGCGGTGGATCCACTCGGCCACCGGCCCCGGAATGCCGGCCGTGTCGACCTGCCCGGCCAGCTGCTGCGCCAGGATCGCCTGGACGTCGCCACTGAACGGCGGGTGGCCGGTGAGCACGAACGCCACGATCGCGGCGATCGCGAAGCAGTCCACCGCGGGACCCTGCGCCTCACCTAACTGCTGCTCGGGCGCGGCGAACACCGGGGTCCCCGATGTGCCGGCACGCTCCTCCCCGGTGATGTTCGCGATGCCCAGGTCGGTGATCCGCCACCGGCGATAGCGGTCGATCAGGATGTTCTCCGGCTTCAGGTCCCGGTGCACGATTCCCACCGCGTGCGCCGCCTGCAGGCCATCGAGCACCAGGTCCACTGCCTCGGCGATTTCCGCGAGCGGACGTGGCCCGCGCCGCGCGACCAGGTCGGCCACCGACCCGCTCTCGGCCAGCTCCATGGTATACCAGGCCACGCCACCGCGGCTGTCCCAGTCGTAGATCGGGACGATTCCCGGGTGCGCCAGCTGCGCGGCCAGCAGTGCCTCACGCCGGAACCGGCTCACCGCCAGGTCGTCCTTGGCTACCGCGGGATGCAGCACCTTCAGCGCGACCTCCCGCTCCAGCGCCAGGTCGCGGACCCGCCACACCGATCCGAACGCCCCACCGCCCAGGAACTTCAGCACGTCGTAGTCGTCGCGGACGGCCCAGCGCAGGCGCGCCTCGTCGGAGTCCGCCGGCGCCTCGCTGGCCTGCTCGCTCTCCACCAGCGCCACCGAGCGCGTCGGCATGGCCCGGTCCAGCGCCCGCAGCATCACCGCCACCGAGTCGAATCGCTGCTCGGCGCGCGGGAGCAGGGCGCGGTCGATCACCGCCGCCAGTCCCTCGGGGCACTCCGGCCGCAGCCACCGCACCGGCGGGATGTCGTTGTCAGGCACGCGCTCGCCGATCAGCGCCTCGAAACTCATCGCCGCCAGCTGCCACTGGTCGCTCGCCGGCGTCGGCACCCAGCCGCCGGCCGTCCACTCCGGCGGCGACGGGGCCCATCCCTGCCCCGGCGTCAGCCCCGTCGGGATCTCCTCTCGCGGCAGCGCCCACTGCCATCCCATCAACCAGAGCCGGCCCGTCGGCGTCACCCACACCGTTTCGGCCGACACCGCGCCGTGAGGCATCGCTGAGTCGTGCAGGTACGCCAGCGCCGAGCCCGCGGCCCGCAGCACCTGCAGGACGTGCGGTACATCATCCGGACCCAGCCGGCGCTGGCGTGCGCCGTACGTCTCGCCGGCGATCCAGCGGCGCAGGTAGCCCGGTCCGCGCTTGCTCTCCCTGTAGGTGGCCCAGTAATGGTAGGTGGTCGGAATCGCCGGATGATTGCGGTGCGCCAGCCGCTTCGCCTCGGCCGCCAGCCACGGCGCGTGCAGCGGGTCCGGCGCGCTCACCAGCGCCAGCGAGCGACCCAGCGCATCGATCACTTCCTGGTAATGCCGCCACTCGCCCATCACGCCTTCGGCGCCCCAGCGCCAGTCAGGCGGCAGCTGCCAGCCCCCGAGGTGCGCTGGCAGAGTCGTCGTGACGTGGTGCGGGTCGGGACGTTCGGCGTGCGGCATGCAGAAAAGATAGCTGGCCTAGGCGCCCGGCGCGGAGCGTAGCGAAACAGTTACCGTCGTCCCGACTCCCGGCTCGCTACGTACCGCGATCGAGCCGCCCCACCCATCGACCAGCCGGCGGCTGATCGCCAGCCCCAGGCCGCTCCCGCTCGTCCGCGTCGAGAAGTGCGGCTCGAAGATCCTCGGCAGGACCTCGGCCGGGATCCCCTCGCCGTCGTCGACGACACTGATCGAGACCGTGCCGTCGTCATGGTCGGCGTGCGACGTGGCGACGTGTACGCCCACCGTGCGTGCGCCGGCATGTCGCGCGTTCTCCATGAGGTTCAGCAGGACCTCGCGCAGCTCCTCGGCCCTGGCCAGCGCCGGCGCCGGCTGATCGGCGCCGGTCACGCTCCACGACACGGCGCCCGCGCCCCCGCCCAGCGCCTCGAGCTCCACGATATCCTGGGCGACCGCCGCCACGTCCACCGGCACGGCGGGCAGGCCCTCTTCGGGAAGGCGGCCGTACCGGCTGAAGGCCCGCGCGATCTCGTCCAGACGGTCGATCTCGGCGAGAATCCGCCCCACGTTCTGCTCGAGCACCGCGTCGAAATCGACCCGGGTGCCGGTCCGTGCGCGCATCAGGTGCTGCACGCCCAGCCGGATCGGTGTCAGCGGGTTCTTGATCTCGTGGGCGATCTGCCGCGCCATCTCCCCCCACGCCAGCACGCGCTGGGCGCGTGCCACTTCGCTGACGTCGTCGAGCGTGACCACCGCACCGCCGCCGCGCTCGAGCATCGTCAGGCGGCCGCGCACCGGACGGGATCGCACCTCCAGGTCGAACGCCTCCTCCCGCCGCGTCCCCTCGAGAAAACCCCTGACGATCGGTTCCAGTCCGGGCGCCCCGATCTGCGACATCGGCAGGCCGGCCGGGAGCTCCCGGCCAAGCAGCCGCTCCGCCCGCGGGTTTGCCAGGCTGATCGTGCCGTGCGCGTCCACGGCGATCACCCCGCTGGCCGCGTGCCGTAGCACCGCCGCCGTGCGGCGCTGCGCTTCCTCCAGCGCCGCCCGGCTCGCGTTGAGGTCGGCGGTCATCCGACGGAACGCCGAGAACACCGGTTGGAATTCGACCGGCGCGTCGGCCGCGCCAAGGGTCGGCTCTTCGTCGCCGCGGGCGATGGCCAGCGCACCACGCCGAAGTGCGCCGATCGGCCGCGACAGCTCGCGGGCCGCGAGCCCGCTCAGCCACAACGCCGCCAGGGCGCCGACCGCCATCGCGAACAGCACCAGCACGCCGAGGTCCCGGCGGCGCCGGTCCAGCATCAGCTCGTTGGTGTGAGCGGGTGCGGCCAGCACCACGCGCTCGCCAGGCGGCGCGGTCGCCGTCCAGTAGCCGAAGAATCCCGGGCGCGCGCCGCCCCCAACCGGGGGGCTCGCTGTGGCCGCCACCTCTCCGCCCACCACCAGCTGCAGCGCCACCGATGGCGGCAGGAAGAGACCGGCCGGGGCCAGATCGATGTACAGCGAGTCGCTGGCGCCGGTGAGGCGTCCTCCGCGGTACAGCAGCAGCGGGCTGCCCAGCCGGTCGCTGGCCTCGCCCAGGCGATCAAAGTCGCCCGCTCGCGCCACGGCCCGCAGCGTCTCGCGTACCTGTAGTTCGCGTGACGTGCGATCGTCCGCCTGCAGCTGCCGGTACGACCAGATCGCGAACGCCATCGCCGGCATGACGCAGAATCCGAACAGCACCAGCGTCAGGCGGATGCGGTAGCTGCGCGCCCATTGCCGGCGTTCGAGGCGCAGCCAGCGCACGAACGCTCCGTCGCCGAGGGCGCTCGCCATCCACAGGATCGCGACAATGGCGATGTTGAGCAGGACGATCAGCGCGCCCCGCTCGACGAGCACGTCGAGAGACCGGAGCTCCACTTCGACGTGCACCCGCTCCCGCCCGGCCGACGAGCTCAGCACGATGTCCCCGTGCAGCTCCGTGCCTTCGCGCTGCCAGCGCACCGCGGCCGGTGGAGCGGTCCCGGTGACGGTCGAATCCGCGTCGACCAGCGCCACCGTGTACGGCGGCTCCGCCGACGAGGGAATAGCCAGGCCGAGCAGTGAGGCGAACGGGTCGTCCGGAAGCAGGCGGGTTCGCGGCCCCACCAGTACGGTGGTCACCTCGCCGGTGGGAAACGGAATTGCCAGCGACAGCATCGATCCCATGCCGGGGGCCGTTCGCCGTTCCCGAGTTACCGAGCGGCCGGAGCGCCGCGTCTCGCGGGCGAGGTCGAGCACCTGCCCGGGGACGCTGTCGAATCCGAGCAGCGACAGGCTGGCCAAGGGCGCATCCAGCGGGGACCAGGTCTCGAGCGCCACCGGGACGTCGGTCGCTGAAATCGCCGACTCGACGTAGCGCCGTAGCAGCTCGGCGCGGGTGGTCGGTGCCGGTTCGTCGACCAGCGACTCCCCGAAACGCTCCAGCAGCTCGCGGACGCCCTCGTCCACCCCCTGCAGTCCGGCGACATCGCGCGCCGCGAGATCGACCCGACCCCGCGACGTCGCGCCCCACACCAGCGTCGCCGCGCCGAAGCCCGCCACGGTCGCCGCCGCCACGATCAGCCGGCGCGTCCGTCTCGCCAGCGCCAGCGTGCCGATGGCGCCGATCCACAGCACCGGGTACCAGCCCGGCCAGCGCCCTGCTCCGGACCAGAGCAGCGGCGCGAGCAGTGCCGCCGCCGCGGCCAGCGTCACCGGGACCAGCGGTGAAATCCCCCGCCCGGGCCCCATCGCCGCCCGGCCGGCTGACGCACCCGCCAGCAGCACCGACACCGCGGCCAGGAAGAGCGTCACTTCCCACGCCAGCCACAGCTCCGTCGTCACCCCCCAGGCCGGCGGAACGATGCCGCGTGCCAGATCCCGCAGCAGGAACGGTCCCGCGCCGGCGATCGCCAGGACGACCAGCACGGCCGCCCATCGCGTGAGCGGGCGCGGCCGGCGCCGGAGCACGGCCAGCAGACCCAGCAGCACCAGCGCACTCGTCAGGCCCAGCGCGCCGACGCTGGCGGTGAACGGCCCACCGAGCGGCGCGAAATAGTAGGTCGGGTCGAACAGCGACGTGGCATTCGACAGGTCGTTGAGCGGCGCCACCGCCACCACCGCCGCCGCCACACCCAGCGCGCCGAGCCGCCTCATCAGCGACGCGCCGCGCCGCCACACGACCGCGATCAACGACATCGTCGCCAGCGCCAGCAGGACCGCGCCCCGCTCTCGTGCCACCTGCGCCACCCGCAGTCGCACCTTCTCACGCACCAGCGGCTCGGGAGACGCGACCAGCAGCGGCGTCCCCCCCGGAGCGAACAGGAACCCGCCACCCACGCCGCTCGCCATCGGCGCGCTGCCGGGCGGGCGGAAGGCGAACGCCTGCGCCGCGGCCCGCCGCAGCACGACGCGATCGAGCGGCTCGGCCAGGCGGTCGGCGGGGGGTTCGGCGTGCACCAGAAGGACGGCTGTCGCGCGAGTCGTCCCGCGCTGCGCCGTCGCCTGCAGCGCGACGTAGAAGGGGGTGAAGATGGCGACCAGCGGACGCCCCGACGTGTCGGGGAAGACGCGGCTGATCCCGCTCCACGCCGCGACTCGTCCGTCACGGCTGAGCACCACGGCGCGCTCGCCGGCCCCCACGTTCAGGTCGCTCAGGTAAGTGAACGCGTCGGCGCCATCCACCGGGGCGTCCAGCGCCCGCCGCGATGCCTCGATGAGCGATGCCGCGCCACCCGAAAGGGCCGCGGACAGCCGGTCGCCGGCCGACGTCGTCGCCTCGCTCGAGAACGCGGGCCAAGCGCGGTCGACGCGTCGCAGCGTCCAGTGCGTCGCGAGCGCCACCGCGCTGAGCGCCACCAGCGAGGCCACGAGCAGCCAGCGCCACGGGCGCCGGCGCTCGCGTCCCGCTGCGCGTCCCGCCAGCAGGGCGACGACGGTGGCGCCCAGCAAGGCCAGCACATAAGGTACCGCAGGCTCGCGCAGCCAGGCCGCCGCGAACAGCACCGCGGTGCCGGCTGCCGGCAGCCAGAGCGGCTCCTCAGCGCGGCGCCAGCCGTCCAGACTCTCTCGCACCCGAGTGATGACCGAAGTGCTCCCCGCCGCGGGCCCGCGGCGCATCAAGGACATGACCCCGGATCAGGTCGCGAGGGCCATTGGCCGCGACCCCCGCCTGCTCATTCCGATCGGCACGTGCGAGCCCCACGGGCCGCACCTGCCCTTGGGCTGCGACACGATCCTCGTCGAGCGCCTGGCGGACGATCTGTCGGCCCAGTTCTCCGTGCTGCGCGCCCCGACCCTCGAATTCGGCGTCAATGCCGCGAGCGAACTGGCCGCGACTGGCGGCGCATCGATCCGCAAGAAGACCCTGCACCGCCTGCTCAACGACCTGCTCGACTCGTGGGAGGCCAGCCTGATCCGCGAGTTCATCCTGCTCACCGCGCACGGGTACGAACCCCACCAGGAGGCGCTGGCCACCGTCATCACCTCTCGAGCCCGCGTGCGGGTGGTCGATGTGCTCGCCGTGCAGGTGGAAGACCTGCTCACCGGCCAGCGCGAGCCCTTCCACGGCGATGAAGTCGATACGTCGCTGATGCTCTTCCTCGCCCCCTCGCTCGTCCGTATGGATCTGGCACAGGATTATACGATCCCGGCACGGCGTGGGCGACGGTACCGCCGGGGACGGCTGCGGGTTCCCCGCGAGAGCTCCGGTTCGATCGGGCTGCCCAGTCTCGCGTCCGCCGAGAAGGGCCAGCGGCTCTACGCACGCATCCGGGACCGGATCGCGGACCGCATCATGCGGGTCCCGTTCGTGGAGGACTGAACCGGCCATGCCCCGGAGGGTATCAATGAGATCATGCGCATCCTGACAGTCGCCGCGCGCCTCGCGCTCGGTCTCGCCGCCGTCGCCGGGGCACCGGCTGGCCTCCCGGGACAGGTCACGACCAAGGACGAGGGGAGTTTCACCATCACCCGCGGCGGCGCCAACGTGGGTCGGGAGGAGTTCAGCATCCGCAGCACCCCCGCCGCGAGCGGCGAGATCGTCGTGGCGCGCGCCAACATCTCGCTCGACGAGGCGCGCCTGCTCCCGGCCCTGAGCACCGATGAGGCGGGCGCGCCCTCCCGCTATCAGATCGAGATCAAGTCCGGCACGAAGACCATTCAGCTCCTCAAGGGCCAGCTCAGCCGGGGACGGTTCAGTGTGCAGCTCCAGACGCCGCGGGGCGAGTCCGCGCGCGAGTTCGTGGCCAGCCGCAACGCCCTGATCCTCGATGACGACGTCTTCCACCAGTACTACTTCCTGGCCAGGATGGGGCGGGCGGGCGATTTCCCGGTCGTCGTCCCCCGCCGCAACGTTCAAGTCACCGTTCACGTAGAGGATCGGGGGACGGATCAGCTGACGATCGGCGGGCGGGTGCTCGACGGACATCATCTGATGCTCACTGAGCCGGGCCGTCCGACACGGGACATCTGGGTAGACGCCCTCTTTCGCGTTCTGAAGGTCGCCATCGAGAGCGAAAAGCTGATCGCGATGCGCGACGATCCGCCCCGCTGAGCCTTGCGATCACCGCGGTCGCGACGCCCCGCCCAGGCGGGGTTTCGTGCGTTCTGCCCTGTGAAACCGCCCTCTCCGGCTGCGCGTACGAGAGCCAGACCTTCCACCCGGGATACCGATTTGAAGCGATTTCAGTGGTTCATCGTGTGCGCGTGTGTCGCCGGGCTGGCACCGCTGGTGGCGGCCGGCCAGGCCCGAGATTCCCTCGGCCCCGCACCGGTCCTGACGCTCGATGACGCGCTGACGCTCGCGCGCCGCAACAACCCCCTGTTTCTCGAGACCTTGAACAACCGGAGCGGCGCCAACGCCGCGCTCCGGAGCGCCTACGGTAACTGGCTGCCCAGCGCCGACGCCTCCTTCTACAGCCAGTACCAGCAGGGCGGACGCCAGGTCTTCAACGGCGGCTCGTTCGGTGCCTCCTCTGACGTACTGCAGTCCGGGTACAACCTGTCGTTGAACTGGAACTTCAACACCAGCACGTTGGTCACCCCGCGGCTCCAGAAGGCCAATCGTGACGCGGTCGACGCGGACATTTCCGGCGCCGAGGCCACGCTCCGTGCGAGCGTCGCCCAGCAGTACCTCACCGTGCTGCAGAACCAGGCCCGGGCCGCGCTGCAGGACACGCTGGTCGTCGCCGCCCGCGCGCAGGTGGAGCTGGCGCGCGCCCGCGCCGGGGTCGGCGCCGGAACGCAGCTCGATGTCCGCCGCGCCGAGGTGGCACTCGGCCAGCAGCAGGTCCAGGCGATCCGCGCTCACAACGACGCCGACGTCGCCGTGCTCAACCTCTTTGAACAGCTTGGCGTTTCGCAGCCCGCGAACGTCCGGCTCACCTCGACGTTCGTAGTCACCCCGCTGAGCGTTGGGCTCACCGATCTCCTCGACATGGCCCGGCGCTCGAACCACGGCATCCAGGCGCTCCGCTCGCGCGAGAAGGTCGCCAACCTCAACGTGCGGCGCGCGCAGGGCGAGTACTCGCCGACGCTTTCCGTGCGGACCGGCTGGAGCGGGTATACCTATCAATACAAGGACGCCGGCTTCCCGGTGAGCCAGGCCCGCGCCGGCGCACTGGCACGGGAGTCCCAGTGCCTGAGCCAGGATTCGATTCGCACCCGGCTCACCTCACCTGTGCCGGCGCTGGACTGCACCGTGTTCACGCTCACGCCCGCGCAGGAAGCCGCGATCCGGAGCGACAACAACCAGTATCCGTTCGGCTTTCAAAAGAGCCCTCGTTCGATCACGGCCACGCTGTCCATTCCGCTCTTCGACGGGCTTTCACGCGAGCAGCGGGTGGAAGAGGCGGCGGCGTCCCGCTCCGACGCCCGTTACAGCGTGCGGGCCCGGGAGCTCGCGCTGACCGCGGGCGTGACGTCCGCCTATCTTTCGCTGGACGCGGCGGTGAAGACCGTGACCCTGCAGGAACAGAACGCCGCCAAGGCCCGGGAAGAGCTGACCCTCGCGCAGGAGCGTTATCGCGTGGGTGCGGCGACGTTTCTGGACGTCACCGACGCACGCGCCTCCTATGAACGTGCCGAGAACGACCGCATCAACGCCGTCTACGACTACCACAAGGCGTTCGCCGCGCTCGAAAGCGCGGTGGGCCGCCCCCTGCGCTAACCGAGGAAAACCATGAGCAAGCGAACCAAGTGGGTGATCGCAGGTGTCGTCGTCGCCGGCATAGTCGGATTCGGTGTGCTGACGGCGGCCAAGAGCGGTCCCAAGCCGGTCGAGGTGCGCGTCGAGAACGTGCAGAAGCGCGACCTGGTGGCGTCGGTGACGGCCAGTGGGCAGGTCCAGCCGCGTACCAAGGTCGACGTGGCCGCCGACATCAGCGGTCGCATCGTCCGGCTGGCCGTCAAGGAAGGCCAGCTGGTGAGCAAGGGCCAGTTCCTTCTCCAGATCGATCCGCAGCAGTATGAGGCCGCGGTCCAGCGCGCCGAAGCCGGCCTCGCGTCGGCCAGGGCACAGGGGGCCCAGGCCAAGGCGAATGCGATCCAGTCCAAGCGCAACTACGAGCGGTCGGCGGATATCCGGAAGGCGAACGCCCTGCTGGTGTCCGACGAGCAGATGGAGCAGCTGAAGACGGCGCAGGAAGTGAACGACGCACTGCTCGAATCGGCCAATCACCAGGTCGATCAGTCGATCGCCTCGCTGCGCGACGCCCGTCAGGCGCTGAACAAGACGACGATCCTGGCCCCGATGACGGGACGCGTCACGCGGCTCAACGTCGAGCAGGGTGAGACGGCGGTCCCCGGCACCTTCAACAAGGATGCCGCTACGCTGCTGACGATCAGCGACATGAGCGTCCTCGAGACCAAGGTGAAGGTCGACGAGACGGATGTCGCCCGGATTTCCATCGGAGACTCGGCCGTCGTCCAGATCGACGCCTTCTCGGACACCACCTTCGTCGGCCGGGTGGTCAAGATTTCGAACAGCTCGGTGAAGACCGGCGCCGGGGCCGCGAACGCGGACCAGGCGATCGACTATGAAGTCACCGTGCAGCTGCTGAACCAGCCCACCGACACCCGGCCGGACTTCTCGGCGACCGCCAAGATCGTCACCGACATCCGGAACAAGGTCCTGTCGATTCCCATCATTGCCCTGACCGTCCGGGAGAACGAGAAACTGACGAGCGCCGACACGGCCGTCGGGCTGGGCAAGGCGGCGCCGGTCAAGCAGGTGGGCAAGAAGGACGTCGAGGGCGTGTTTGTGGTCGGCAAGGACAACAAGGTGACCTTCCGCGAGGTCAAGGTCGGGATCGCCGGCGACAAGTACTTCGAGGTGCTGAGCGGCGTCACCGACGGGGACAAGATCGTGGGCGGCACGTACCAGGCGATCCGCGAGCTGAAGGATGGCGCGCTGGTGCGCTCCAGCAAGACCAACGACACGAAGAAGCCGGAGAAGTCGTGACGAACTACACCGAAGAAGCACCGCTCAGCACCACCGCCGAACGCCAGGCCGTCGTCAGCCACGCCGGCGTCGCGCCCGACGGCGACTGGGTGATCGTGACGCGCGGTCTCAAGCGCGACTACGACATGGGCGGCGAGGTGGTCAAGGCGCTCCGGGGCGTTGACGTCGCCGTGCGGCGGAACGAATACGTGGCGATCATGGGGCCATCGGGTTCGGGCAAGTCGACGCTGATGAACCTGATCGGCTGCCTGGACACGCCGAGCGAAGGGGAGTACTGGCTGAACGGCCAGCTCGTGTCGACCATGAGCGATGACGAGCTGGCCCGGGTGCGCAACAAGGAAATCGGGTTCGTCTTCCAGACGTTCAACCTGCTGCCGCGGGCGACGGCGCTCCACAACGTGGAGCTTCCGCTCGTGTACGCGGGCATCGGCTCCGACGAACGCAAGCGCCGGGCGATGGAAGCGCTGGAGCGCGTGCAGCTCGGGGATCGCGTCCTGCACAAGCCCAACGAGTTGTCGGGCGGGCAGCGGCAGCGCGTGGCGATCGCCCGGGCGCTGGTGAACCGGCCGTCGATCCTGCTGGCCGACGAGCCGACGGGTAACCTCGACTCCCAGACGTCCGAGGAGATCATGCGGGTGTTCGAGAGCCTCGCGACCCAGGGCCAGACGGTGATCATGGTCACGCACGAGGCCGACATCGCCAAGCACGCCCGCCGCGTCGTGGTGCTGCGCGACGGCCTGATCGCGAGCGACGACCGCCGTGAGCGGTTCGCCGCGCGCGCCAGCATCTGATCGCCCGCGGCATGCCGTTCTTCGAGGCGATTCGCCTTGCGCTGTCCCAGATCCGCGCCCAGAAGCTGAAGAGTTTTTTCACGCTGCTGGGCGTGACCATTGGGGTCATGTTCCTGATCGCCGTGGTGTCGATCGTCGAGGGGATGGGCCGGTACATGGAGAAGGACCTCGTCGGCAAGTTGATCGGGGTCAACACCTTCGACCTGCGACACCGGCCGAACATCAACATCGGCGATGTCGACGAGGCCGAGTGGCGCTCGTGGCGGACGCGGCCGCGGATCACCGAGGACGACATCCAGCCGGTCGTGGAAGTGCTGCCCGAAGGCACGCGCTGGTCGATGCAGGCCGAGGACCGGATCAACGCCGAGACGAGATTCGCCAGGCCCCGCTGGGTGCGCGCCTACTCCGTCGAAGGCCAGTACTTCGAGATCAAGAACATGGCGCTGACCAGCGGCCGGATGTTTTCGCCGCAGGAATACGAGCGGGGTGACCCGGTCCTGGTGATTGGGCCGGATGTACGGAAGTACTTCTTCCCCGGCCTCGACCCGATCGGGCGTGAGCTGAAGATCAAGGGACTCCCCTACACCGTCATCGGCGTGACCGAGGCGCAGGGCAGCGCCCTGGGTATCTCCTTCGACCAGTTCGTGGTCTCGCCCTACAAGGCGCGGCTGCACCGGTATCTCAACCAGCGGAAGGGCGTGATCGACGCCATCACCATTCAGGCGCCGAGCGCGGCCGCGATGCAGCCGATCATGGAGCGCGTCCGGCAGGTCATGCGGACGCGGCACAGGCTGCATCCTTCGCAGCCGGACAACTTCTCGCTGCAGACGTCGGAGTCCGCGCTGGCGTTCTGGAACAAGCTGAAGCACTACCTGGTGATCGCCGGCATCGCGCTCCCGGCCGTTGGGCTGCTCGTGGGCGCGATCGTGATCATGAACATCATGCTGGTCGCCGTGGCGGAGCGGACGCACGAGATCGGCATTCGCAAGTCGCTCGGCGCCCGTCGTCGCGACATCCTGGCGCAATTCCTGATCGAGTCGGCGACGCTGAGCACGGTGGGTGCCGGGATGGGGATCGCGCTCGGGATCGGCCTGGCGCAGCTGGTGGCGGCGGTGTCGCCACTGCCGGCGACCGTGGCCCCATGGTCGATCATCGTGGGTGTGTCGCTGGGCGCGGGCGTGGGGATCGCGGCCGGTGTCTATCCGGCCAGCCGTGCCTCGCTGCTCGACCCGGTCGTCGCCCTTCGCGCGGAGTAAGGCCGTGTCCGTATCGACCAAGATCTACGGGATGTTCGAGGGGATCACGATCGCCCTCGACGCGATGCGCGGCAACAAGGTCCGCGCCGGCCTGACAATTCTCGGTGTCGCCGTCGGCGTGTTCGTGATCGTCGTCATCGCCGCGGCGATCCACGGCATCAACGCCAGCGTGGCGCGCGACTTCGAATCGGCCGGGCCGACCACCTTCTACATCTCGCGCTTCCCGATCACGTTCGAGGCCTGCGACGGCACCGACCAGACGTGCAAGTGGCTCCGCAACCCGCCGATCACGCAGCGGGACGCGGCGGACATCGCGCGCCTGCCGACGGTCAAGGGCGTGTACCAGCAGATCCAGTGGTCGGGCGCGCTCAAGTACCGGGACAAGAACCTGTCCGGGGCCGAACTCGACGGTTTTTCGGCCAACTGGACCGAGATCGACGGCGGCGACATCCCGCAGGGCCGCAGCTTCACGGCGCTGGAGAATGCCGAGGGGGCGCGGGTGGTGATCATCAGCGACAACGCCGCCACCCGGCTGTTCGGGGAGTCGGAGCCGCTGGACAAACAGGTCACGATCAACAACAACCAGTTCACGGTGATCGGGATCTACCACTCGACCGCGAGCTTCCTCTCCGGCGGCGATCGCGCGCGCGCTCTCATGCCCATCGAGACGCTGAAGCGGACCCTGAACGTATCGACGCGGGACGTCTGGCTCGCGGTCAAACCGCCGGCGGGTGTTTCCCGCGACGAGGCGATCGACGACGTCACGGCCCAGCTGCGCGCCAACCGCGGACTGCGGCCGGGCGTCGACAACACCTTCGCGATCATCACCCAGGAGAAGTTGTTCGAGGTCTGGGGGAAGATCAGCAACATGTTCTTCCTGGTGATGTTCGTGTTGTCGGCGATCGGACTGATCGTGGGCGGCGTCGGCGTGGTGGCGATCATGATGATCTCGGTCACCGAGCGGACCCGCGAGATCGGGGTCCGGAAGGCCTTGGGCGCGACGCGCGGCGCGATCCTCTGGCAGTTCCTGGTCGAGGCCGTCACGATGACGGGGATCGGCGCGATGGTCGGGTACCTGGCGGGCTGGCTGATCTCGACCATGGTCCGCCAGTGGACGCCGATCAAGACCGAAGTGCCGCCGTTCGCGATCGTGCTGGCGGTCGTGGCCAGCATCGTGACGGGCGTGGTGTTCGGGATGTATCCCGCGTTCCGGGCGGCGCGACTGGATCCGGTCGACGCGCTCCGGTACGAGTGACCGCGTGCCCTTTCTCGAGGCCTTCGTCCTCGCGCTGCAGCAGCTGCGCGTCCAGAAGCTGAAGTCGTTCTTCACCCTGCTGGGCGTCATGATCGGCGTGATGTTCCTGATCGCCGTCGTGTCGATCGTCGAGGGGATGAGCGACTACGTCCAGAACGACTTCGCCGGGAAGCTGATCGGCGTCAATACGTTCACCTTCCGGCGGCGCCCGAACTTCACGCCCAACACCAGCGACGACGAGTGGCGCGAGTTCCAGCGCCGCCCGCGCGTCTACGTGCGTGATGCCGAACTGGTGCGCGGCGTGCTGCCCCGCGGCTCGCGCTCGGCGATCACCAGCGAGAACTTCCTCTACGCCACGTCGCAGTGGGCACGCCCGCGCCAGGTCCAGGCGGTGGCCACCGAGGCCGACTACTTCGCGATCAAGAGGTTCGGCATCACCAGCGGCCGGGCCTTCGTGGCGCCGGAAGTCGCGAGCGGGGCGCGGGTCCTGGTAATCGGCGTCGATGTCGCGTCGCACTTCTTCCCCGACCTCGACCCGGTGGGCCGCGAGCTGAAGATCAGCGGCGTGCCGTACACCGTGATCGGCATCATCGAGAAGCAGGGGTCGGTGTTCGGATTCTCGCTCGACCGGCTCGCCATCGCCCCGTACACGTCGCCGCTCCAGCGGGCGCTCCGGCCGCGCGGCGACATCGAGTCGATGGTCGTGCAGGCGAGCACGGCGGAAATGGTCCAGGAGGGCATTGAACGGGCGCGCGAGGTCATGCGCGGCTCACGGCACCTGGCGCCGGGACGCCCGGACAACTTCGCCCTCGAGACCGAGGATGCGGCGCTGGCGTTCTTCGCGGCGATCAAGTCGAAGATGGTGCTCTTCGGCACGGCCCTGCCGGCCATCGGCCTGGTGGTGGGCGCCCTGGTGATCATGAACATCATGCTGGTGGCAGTCGCCGAGCGCACGCGCGAGATCGGCATTCGGAAGGCGTTGGGGGCGCGGCGCCGCGACATTCTCTCGCAATTCCTGGTTGAGTCAGCGACGCTGAGCGTGCTGGGCGCGGCGATCGGGATCATGCTCGGGATCGGGCTCGCCAAGCTGGTGGCCGGCCTGTCGCCGCTGCCCGCGAGCGTCGCCCCGTGGTCGATCGGCCTTGGCCTCCTGATCGGGGCCGGCGTCGGCATCGCCGCGGGCATGTACCCGGCCAGTCGCGCGGCGCGCCTGGACCCGATCGCCGCGCTGCGGCAGGAGTGACGATGCGGCTCTGGGACCGGGTAGTCATGGCGCTGGAAGGCGTGTCGATCGCGCTCGACGCCATCCGCTCCAACAAGGTGCGCGCGGCGCTGACGATCTCCGGGGTCGCGGTGGGCGTGTTCGTGGTGGTGGTGATGGGCGCGACCGTGCACGGCATCCGGTCGAGCTTCCAGAAGGACATGGATGAGTTCGGCGCGAGCACCTTCCAGGTGCGGCGCCGCAACCCCGGCATGAACGGCTGCGACGGCACCGACGACAATTGCCCGGACCGCAAGAACCCCGGCATCACCCTCGACGAGTGGCAGTCGATCCGCGCGCTCCCCGAAGTCGAGTCGGCGATGGGGTGGCTGTTCGGCGACGCCCAGTTCGGGTACAAGAACCGGAACGTGAAGAGCGTCGGCTACGACGCCCAGACCACCGAGTGGATCCGGACCGACCAGGCTGACATCGACCCGGGGCGGACGTTCTCGGAGGCCGAGCATAACTCCGGCGCCTCGGTGGTGCTGGTCAACGACTCGCTGAAATCGCAGCTGTTCGGCGACTCCGATCCCATCGGGAAGGAAGTGACGTTGGACGGGCGCCCGTTCACCGTGATCGGCGTCTACCACACGAAGGCCGGCTTCCTGAAAACGCTCGACGGGCGGGGCCCGGACCAGCCGCGCGCCATCGTGCCGATGATGACCGCCTGGCGGCACATGGATGTGTGGCGTCGCGGCTTCCTGCTGATGGTGGCGCCGCGACCCGGCTTCAGTCCGGGCGAGGCCCAGGATGCCGTGACGGCGCTGCTCCGCGGCAAGCGCGGACTGAAGCCCGGCCAGCCGAACAACTTCTATCTGGTCGCGCAGGACCGGATGATGGACGTGTTCGACCAGCTGTTCGGCGCGATCTTCCTGGTGGGGATTGCCCTCTCGGCGGTGGGGCTGCTGGTGGGCGGCGTGGGCGTCGTCGCGATCATGATGATCTCGGTCACCGAACGGACGCGCGAGATCGGCGTGCGGAAGGCGCTGGGCGCCACCAAGGCGACGATCCTGTGGCAGTTCCTGGTGGAGGCGGCGACACTGACGAGTTTCGGCGCGACCATCGGACTGGTCGTGGGCGCCCTGCTCGCGTGGGTGGTGCGCGCGAACACGTCGATTCCCGCGACCGTCCCGACCGCCTCGATCGCCGCGGCGCTGCTCGCGGCGGCGCTGACGGGGATCATCTTCGGCTTGCTGCCGGCGATCCGCGCCGCCCGCCTCGACCCGGTGGACGCGCTGCGCTACGAGTGACGGGGGGCGCGCCCTCCATGGGCGCGCACCCAAAACCCGGTCGGGCAATGCGCCGTAGGGCGAGCATCGCGGCGGGAGCCGATCCACCGCGTTCCTCCTCACCGGTCCCGGCATGCCCCTTCTCGAAGCCGTCTGGCTGGCCCTGGCGCAGATCAGAGTCCAGAAGCTGAAGAGCTTCTTCACCCTGCTGGGCGTCACCATCGGCGTCATGTTCCTGATCGCGGTCGTGTCGATCGTGGAAGGGATGGGGCGCTACATGGAGAACGACTTCGTCGGCCGGTTGATGGGGATCAACACTTTCGACCTGCGCCGCTTCCCCGATATCAACCTCGGTGACGTCACCGCGTCGGAGTGGCGGGAGTGGCAGCGGCGGCCCCGGCTGGTCCGCTCCGACATCGAGCCGGTGGTGGAAGCGCTGCCGGTGGGCGCGCGCTGGGCGACCGAGAGCATCGACAACGTCCCGGTGGAGTCCGAGTTCCTGCGGGTGCGGCGGATCGAGGGATTCGCGGTGGGCGGCGACTACTTCCGGATCAAGAAGATGATGCCCGCCCAGGGGCGCCTCTTCTCGCCGCAGGAACAAGCGATGGGAACGCCCGTGCTGGTGATCGGCCATGAGATCGCCAGCCGCTATTTCCCGAACCTCGATCCGATCGGCCGCGAACTGCGGGTGGCGGGCATCCCCTACCGGGTGGTGGGCGTCGCCGAGAAGCAGGGGAGCATCTTCGGCATCTCGCTCGACCGGTTCGTGATCGCGCCCGAGACGTCGCCGATGATCCGGCTGGTGAATCCGCACGGCGTGATCGACGCGATCAAGGTGCAGACGGGGACGCCCGAGGAGATGTCGGAGGCGATGGAGCGGGTGCGGCAGGTGATGCGTGGGCGCCGGAAGCTGCACCCGTCGCAGCCCGACAACTTCGCGGTGGAGACGTCGCAGTCGGCGCTGGCGGTCTGGAAGCAGATCAAGTCCAAGATGGTGCTGGCTGGCGTGGTGCTGCCGGCCTTCGGGCTGATCGTCGGCGCGATCGTGATCATGAACATCATGCTGGTCGCCGTCGCCGAGCGGACCCGCGAGATCGGGATCCGGAAGTCGCTGGGGGCCCGGCGCCGGGACATCCTGGCGCAGTTCCTGGTGGAGGCGGCGACGCTGAGCACGGTGGGCGCGTTGATCGGCATCCTCCTGGGCGTGACGCTGTCGAAGGTGATCGCGGCGGTGTCGCCCTTGCCGGCGAGCGTGGCGCCGTGGTCGCTGCTGGCGGGGACGCTGCTCGGCGCGGGGGTTGGGATCGTGGCCGGCATGTATCCGGCGACCCGCGCCTCCCGGCTCGACCCGATCGTCGCCCTGCGGCAGGAATAGGCCATGTCCGTGTCGGCACGGTTTCTCGGCATCTTCGAGGGGGTGGGGATCGCCTTCGACGCGATCCGCGCCAACAAGGTGCGCGCCAGCCTGACGATACTCGGCGTGGCGGTCGGGGTGTTCGTGGTGGTGGCGATGTCGGCCGCGGTCCACGGGATCAACCTCAGCGTGGCGCGCGACCTGGAATCGGCCGGCCCGACCAGTTTCTACGTTTACCGGATTCCGATCTCGCTGGGGAACGTCTGCGACGGCACCGACGAAACGTGCACCTGGCGGCGCAACCCGCACATCTCGCTGGCCGAAGCCGATGCCATCGGCCGCCTGCCGAGCATCGCCGGGGTGACGGCGCACCGCGCGAACGACGCGTCGTTCAAGTACAAGGACCGGGAGCTGCCGGGGGCGCCGTACGACGCCTACACCGCCACCTGGACCGACGTGGACGGCGGCGACATCTACCCCGGGCGCAGCTTTACCGCCGCCGAAAACGCGAACGCCGCGCGAGTGGTGATCGTGAATACGACGATGGCGTCGCGGCTGTTCGGCGACTCCGATCCAATCGACAAGACGATCCAGATCGACGGCGTGCCGTTCACGGTGATCGGCCTCTACCACTACACGGCGAGCTTCCTGGGCAAGCCCGGCGGCGGCGGCACCGGCAACGAAGCCAAGGCGATCGTTCCGCTGGAGTCGGCGCGGCGGCACCTGAACCTGCGGCTCCGCTGGCTGGACCTCACGGTCAAGCCGCGCGAGGGTGTGTCGCAGGCGGAGGCGATCGATGACGTGACGGCGCTGCTGCGCGGAGCGCGGGGGCTGCGGCCCAGCCAGGACAACAACTTCCACATCGTGACGTCCGACCGGCTGCTCGAGATCTTCAACGGGTTCTTCGGGGTGTTCTTCCTGGTCATGATCGCGCTCTCGGCCGTGGGCCTGATGGTGGGCGGCGTGGGCGTGATCGCGATCATGATGATCTCGGTCACCGAGCGGACGCGGGAGATCGGCGTGCGCAAGGCGCTGGGCGCGACGCGACGGACGATCCTGTGGCAATTCCTGGTGGAGGCGGCGACGCTGACGTCGATCGGGGCGGCGATCGGGCTGGCGGCCGGCACGGCGGTGGCGTTCGTGATCGGTCGGTTGACGCCGATTCCGGCATCGGCGCCGCCCGAAGCGATCGTGGCGGCATTGCTGTCGAGCGCGGTGACCGGGATTGTGTTCGGTATGCTCCCGGCGTGGCGGGCGGCCCGACTGGACCCGGTGCTGGCGTTGCGCTACGAATAGGAGCCGGTGTCGGCGACGGAGAATCAGTGCCGGTCCGGGCTCCTCGCGGGGAGCCCGGCCGGGCATTACGTTGCGTTTGTGAATAGTTTCACAAGCACGAGGGAGAGGAGTGGAGTGAGCATGTTCCCGTTCCCCCGCCGCTGAGCGGGCGGTCGATGCGATTCCTGGACGTCCTGGCGGTCGCGGTCTCACAGATCCGGGCGAACCTGCTGCGGTCGTTCTTCACGCTGCTCGGGATCATCGTGTCGGTGGCGTTCCTGGTGGCGGTGGTGGCGGTGATCGAGGGGATGAACGCGTACGTCCGCGAGAACATCGCCGGCGCCGTGATCGGGACGAATTCCTTCCAGGTGCGGCGGTCCCCGATCCGGTTCGGGCTGTTCGACGACGAGGAACTCCGGCGCATCCAGCATCGGCCGCGGATCACGGCCGCCGACGCGGCGGCGGTGACGGCGGCGCTGCCTGACGCGGAGGCGGTGAGCATGCAGTCGGGTTGGCCGACGCCACAGGCGGACGTGGTGTGGGGGAACCGCTCGGTGGGGGACGTCCTGATCTTCGGGGTGACACCGGCGTACCAGATCGTCCAGGACTATCGGTTCGCCTCGGGGCGGCCGCTGTCGGAGATCGACGTGCGCGAGCGGCGCTCGGTGGCGGTACTCGGCGCGGACGTGGGCGACAAGCTGTTCCCGGGCGTGGATCCGGTGGGCCGCGACGTCCGGATCATGGGGTCGCGCTACACCGTGGTGGGCGTGATCGCGAAGAAGGGCCGGGTGCTGGGGCAGTCGTTCGACGGTTTCGTGATGCTCCCGCTGCCGAGCTTCGAGATGCTCTACGGCCGGCGCCTGACGACGACGATTTCCGTGAAGGTGCGGGACGCGGAGCTGGTGGCCGGCGCCATGCTGCGGGCCGAGGAGGCGATGCGGGTGGCACACGGGCTGCGACCCACGCAGGAGAACGATTTCTCGGTGGAGACCGCCGATGCGCTGGTGGAGTTCTGGAAGAACCTGACGCGGGTGCTGTTCAGCGTGGTGCCGGCGGTGGTGGCGATCGGGGTGGTGGTGGGCGGGATCGTGATCATGAACATCATGCTGATGGCGGTGTCGGAGCGGACGCGCGAGATCGGGATCCGGAAGGCAGTGGGGGCCACGGCCCGGGACATCAGCCGGCAGTTCCTGGCGGAGTCGGTGGCGCTGTCGACGCTGGGCGGGCTGATGGGAGTGGCGTCTGGCTGGCTGTTCGCGACGCTGATCGCGGCCGTGTCACCGCTGCCGGCGCGGATCACCCTGTGGTCGGTGGCGCTGGCGCTGGCGCTGGGCGCGGGGATCGGGATCCTGTTCGGCGTCTACCCCGCGTCGCGGGCGGCGCGACTGGACCCGATCGCGGCGCTGCGGGCCGAATGATCCTCGTCGACCAGGTCGCGGAGAACCTCGCGATCGCGATGGACACGCTCCGCGCGAGCAAGCTGCGCGCGGGGCTGACGATCCTCGGAGTGGTGATCGGCGTGTCGACGGTGATGGCGATGGCGGCGATCGTGCAGGGGATCCGCCAGCAGATCCTCCACACGATCGAGATCGCCGGTCCGTCGACGTTCTACGTCGTCAAGGTGTTCTCGCAGACGCCGATCAATCCCGACCGGGTGCCGCGGGAGATCCGGATCCGCCCCGACATTTCGGCCGACGAGGCGCGCCGGATCGCGGCGCTGCCGGAGGTGTCGTACGGCGCGATCTGGGCGCAGGTGTTCGGGCGTCTCGAGTACGAGGGTGCCCGGACGCAGCTGGTGACGATCTTCGGCGCCGACGACCGGTACACCGAGCTCCAGGGTGGCGAACTCAGCTCGGGGCGCTGGTTCACGAAGGCCGAGGTGACGAGCGGCGCGGCGGTGGTGGTGCTGGATGAGTCGATGGCGCGGCGGATCTTCGGGCGGATCGACCCGCTGGGAAAGGTCATGCACATCAAGAGCCGGCCGGCGACGGTGATCGGGGTGTACGTGCCGCCGGGCAACATCTTCGCGCCACCGGGACAGGAGGTGGGCGCGATCGTCCCGTACGAGATGGCCAACCACCAGTTCACGATCGACCGGATCAACGGGCTGTTCATCTGCGTGAAGCCACGCCCGTCGGTGTCGCCGAGCGATGCGCAGGATGCGGTGATGGTGGCGCTGCGGGAAAAGCGTGGGCTGCGGCCGGGCGAGAAGAACACCTTCGACTTCATCTCGCAGGACCAGATCCTGGACACGGTCAACAAGCTCACCGGTGCGTTCTTCCTGGTAATGATCGTGCTGTCGAGCGTGGCGCTGCTGGTGGGCGGGATCGGGGTGATGGCGATCATGATGGTGTCGGTGACGAACCGGACGCGCGAGATCGGCGTGCGGAAGGCGCTGGGCGCGACGCGGCGCGACATCCTGCTGCAGTTCCTGATCGAGGCGGCGACGCTGACGGGGATCGGGGGAGCGCTCGGGATCGCGGTGGGGCTGGGGCTGGGCCGGCTGGCGACGCTGGCGATGAGCATCGATGCGACGACGCCGGTGGCGCTGACGCTGGTGGCGGTGGCGGTCTCGGTGGGGATCGGGATTACGTTCGGACTGCTGCCGGCGCTGCGGGCGGCGCGTCTGGATCCGGTCGAAGCGCTCCGGTATGAGTAGCGGAGGTCGGAGGTCGGAGGTCGGAGGTCGGAGGTCGGAGGTCGGAGGTCGGAGGTCGGAGGTCGGAGGTCGGAGGTCGGAGGTCGGAGGTCGGGAAATCAGGGTTGTGATGCGCGCAGCGCGCGCAAGCGGCGAATCAACCCGCCCAGGCGGCGTCCGACCTCCGCGCGCAGCGCCAGCGGGCGGGCAATGTCCTGTTGCGAGACGAATCCGAGATCGTACGCGAGGATCAGGAGGGTCTCAATCTCCATCAGTGAGCCGTTGGCGATCGAGAGAAAGTGCAGATACTGCGGGTGAGTGAGGCGTCCGTTGCCCTCGGCGATGTTGGCGGGCACTGAAACGCCTGCGCGCCGGAGCTGCTGACTGAGGCCAAAACGCTCATCTGGCGGCAGAAGCCGGCCGACGAGATAGACCGCCCGCGCCAAGTCCATGGCGCGGCGCCAGACGATGAGGGAGCGGAACCCGGATTGGGTGAGGCCCCGCTCCTGCGGGCTCACGTGGTTCATGCACGCAAGGGTGTCGATCTCACCCTTCGTTGCCCGCATCTTTTCCATGCGATCAGGATCACTCGAGCGCATCCTCCAGTCGGCCGCGGTCCGTCCCCCATGTTCAAACCTCTGACCTCTGACCTCTGACCTCCGACCTCTGACCGCCGACCTCTGACCGCTGACCGCTGACCGCCGACCTCCGACCTCTGACCTCCGACCTCCGCCCGCCGTACATTCCCCGGCCATGACCATCGTCGATCTGCTGGCGGTCGCGGCACACCGCGATGACGTCGAGCTCACCTGCGCGGGGACGCTGATCAAGGCCGCCACGATGGGGCGGCGGACGGCGATCATCGACCTCACCGAGGGGGAGAGCGGGACGAAGGGGTCGGCGGCGGTGCGCGCGGCGGAAGCGAGCCGGGCCGCCGAGATCATGGGGGTGGCGGCGCGGGAGAACCTGCGGCTGCCCGACGCGGGGCTGGTGAACACCCCCGAGACGCGCGCGCTGCTGGCCAAGGCGATCCGGCGGTTCCGCCCGCAGGTGGTGATCGCGCCGGCGATGGGCGGGCGGCACCCGGACCACCGGATCGCGTCGGAGCTGACGCGCGACGCGTGCTTCGTGGCGGGGCTGGCGAAGGTCGAGCCGTCGGTGCCGGCGCACCGGCCGCGGAAGGTGATCCACTGCCTGTCGTTCCGCGAGGACGCCATCAAACCGACGTTCGTCGTCGACATCTCGGCCGAGTTCGAGCGGAAGATGGAGGCGATCCGCTGTTATGCATCGCAGTTCGACGGCGTGGTGCAGGCGGGAGAGGTCTATCCGACCGGCGAGCCGCTCTACGAGGTCATCCGCCACCAGGCGGCGCACTCCGGCTCGCTGATCCGGGTGCGGTACGGCGAGCCGTTCTTCACCACCGAGACGATGAAGGTGGATGATGTCGTCGCGCTCACCGTCCCGACGTTCTGAGATGACCGACTCGGCGCGCGGCTCCGGCGACGTCACCTATCCGGCGTACCTCGCCCTCGACGAGCTGCTGGGGCTCCAGCGGCTGCGCTCGCAGCCGCCGCACCCGGACGAGCTGCTCTTCATCATCGTGCACCAGTCGAGCGAGCTCTGGTTCAAGCTGATGCTGCACGAGATGGACGCGCTGGTCGCCGCGCTGGAGGGGAAGGACCCGATCGCGGCGCTGGCGGTGCTCAAGCGGCTGAACGGGCTGGTGGGGATCGTGTCGGCGCAACTGGCGGCGCTGGAGACGCTGCCGCCGCAGCGGTTCGCGGAGTTCCGCGGCTACCTAGGCTCCGGGAGCGGCTCGCAGAGCGCGCAGTTCCGGGCGCTGGAGGCGGCGTCGGGGATGCGCGATCCGCATTTCCTGAAGCTGCTGCGGGAGACGGGCGAGCCGGCGCCGATCGTCGCCAGGGCGCTGGCGCGGCCGACGCTCCAGGAGCTGTTCGACCGGCTGCTGGCGGCGCGCCGGGTGACGGTAGAGCAGGTCTACACCGACGCGGCGCAGGGGCCGCTCTTCCTGCTCGCCGAAGCGCTGCTCGAGTACGAGCAGGGATTCGCCCTGTGGCGTTTCCTGCACGTGCAGCTGGTGGAGCGCATCATTGGACCGGATACTGGCGGAACGGGCGGGACACTCGGCGCCCGGTACCTCCAGCGCACGGTGAGCCAGCGCTTCTTCCCGACGCTGTGGGCGATTCGCGCGAAGTTCTACGGGACGGGCACGGACCGGAAGTGATCCGGGACATCAGCATCGTGGTGCGGCCGGGGACTCCGGCGTGGCCCGGAGACACGCCGTTTTCGTGCCGGTGGACGTGGGAGATCGCGGGCGGGGCGAGCGTCAACGTGTCGTCGATGACGTCGAGCCCGCACGTGGGGACGCACGCCGACGCGCCGCTGCACGTGCGCGACGGTTGGAGAGCGTCCCACGAGCTGCCGCTGGACGCGTTCCTGGGACCGGCGGTGGTTGTCGACGTCTCAGGGCTGCCGGGGCCGATCTCACTGGACGCGCTGGACGCCCGGGCGAAGCTTCGGCAGGTGGAGCGGCTGCTGCTGCACACGGGACGGACGATCGCGCTGGGAGCGTTTCCGGAGAGCTGGCCGGTGCTGTCCGAGGAGTGCGTGGCCGGCCTGCTGGCACGGGGGCTGCGTCTCGTTGGGGTCGACTGTCCGTCGGTGGACGGCCGCGAGAGCAAGACGCTGGCGGTGCATCGGCGGTTGTTCGAGGGCGGGGCGCAGGTGGTGGAAAACCTGGACCTGAGGGGAGTACCGGCGGGGCGCTACGAGCTGCTGGCGCTGCCGCTGCGGGTGGAGGGGCTGGATGCGGCGCCGGTGCGTGCTCTCTTGAGGGAGGAAGGGAGGGAGGGAGGAAGGGAGGAAGGAGGGAGGAAGTGAGGGAGGGAGGAGGGAGGGAGGGGAGGGACCGGGGGAGGCCCGCGGGTAGCTCTGGGCAAGGCTGGGGGCGTAAGCCGCAGCGGCTTGGCCTGTTATATTTCGCGGGCGCCGTTCTTGGTACCGCATTCCGGGTTCCGCATCCCGGGTTCCGCATTTCGTTTCCTCGTTCCTCGTTCGGCCTCTCCATGCCCCAGCCCATCTACCTCGACCACGCGGCAACCACCCCGGTTCGGCCGGAAGTACTGGACGCGATGCAGCCGTACTTCGCCGGCCGGTTCGGGAACCCATCGAGCACGCACCGGTGGGGGCGCGAGGCGCGCGTGGCGCTGGATGAGGCGCGCGAGCGGGTAGCGCAGTGCCTGGGCGCGGCTCCGGACGAGGTGTGCTTCACGTCGGGGGGCACGGAGGCGGACAACCTGGCGGTGCTCGGCGCGTGGCGCGAGGTGCGCGAGTCGTCGAAGGGCACCCGGAGCGCGGTGGCGACGACGCCGATCGAGCACAAGGCGATCCTGGGGGCGGTGCACCAGGCGGCGCGGGAAGGAGCGACGGAGCGGACGATCGAGGTGACGGCGGGCGGCGTGGTGGACCGCGGGTCGTTCGACGCGGTGGTGCGCGACGATGTGGCGGTGTGCAGCGTGATGTGGGTGAACAACGAGATCGGCACCCTGCAGCCGGTGCCGGAGCTGGCGGCCGCCGCGAAGGCGCGCGGCGTGGTGTTCCACACCGACGCGGTGCAGGCGTTCGGGAAGGTCGCGATCGACGCGAAGTCGATGCCGTTCGACATGCTGACGATCTCCGGGCACAAGGTCGGGGCGCCGAAGGGGATTGGCGCAATCTTCATCCGGCGGGGCGCGCCGTTGCAGCCGCTGATGCACGGCGGGTCGCAGGGTGGCGGGCGCCGGCCGGGGACGGAGAACGTGGCGTACGGCGTGGGGCTGGCGCGGGCCGCCGAGCTGGCGGTGAAGGAGCGCGAGGAGGAGTGGACGCGGCTGGAGGGGATGCGCGACCGGCTGGAGGCGGCGCTGGTGGCGCGGATTCCCGACGCGATGGTGCACGGGCGCGGGGCGCCGCGGGCGCCGCACATCCTCAACCTGTCGGTGCCGGGGACGGACAGCGAGTCGCTGCTGATGGCTCTGGACATGGCGGGGGTCGCGTGTTCGGCGGGGTCGGCGTGCCAGAGCGGGAGCATCACGCCATCGCATGTGCTGACGGCGATGGGAGTGAAGCCGGAGCTGGCGGTGGCGGCGATCCGGATGAGCCTGGGGTGCCTGACGACGGACGAGAGCATCGAGCGCGTCTCGCAACTCTTCCCCGCCCTGATCGAGAAGGCGCGGCGCCTGTCGGGCGCGGCGAGCTGAACGCCATGCGCGAGCGGGTGCTGGTGGCGATGTCCGGCGGGGTCGACTCGTCGGTGGCCGCGGCGCTGCTGGTGGAGGCGGGGTACGACGTGGTGGGCGCGACGATGAAGCTGTTCTGCTACGGCGACGAGGTGCCCGACCGGCCGTGCTGCTCGCTGGACTCGATCAACGACGCGCGGCGAGTGTGCGAGCAGCTGGGCGTGCCGCACTACGTGCTCAACCTGGAGCGGACGTTCGGGCGCGACGTGATCGACGACTTCGTGTCCGAGTACGCGCGCGGGCGCACGCCGATCCCCTGCGTGCGGTGCAACACGTTTACCAAGTTCCGCGACCTGCTCCACAAGGCGGACGCGATCGACGCGCCGCTGATGGCCACCGGGCACTATGCGCGCGTGGTGGACGGCGAGCTGCACCGCGGCCACGATCCGGCCAAGGACCAGAGCTACTTCCTGTGGGGCGTGGAGCGGGCGGTGGTGCGCCGCATGCTGCTGCCGGTGGGGACGCGCAGCAAGGCGGAGACGCGGGCGGTGGCGCACCGGCTGGGGCTGGAGGTGGTGGCCGAGAAGATCGAGAGCCAGGACATCTGCTTCGTGCCTGACGGCGATCATGCGCGGGTAATCGCGAACCGGCTGGGCGCGGACGCGGCACCGCTGCGCCCCGGCCCGATCACGCTCTCGGACGGCCGGGTGGTGGGCGAGCACCGGGGCTACGCGCGCTTCACGATCGGGCAGCGGCGTGGCCTTCCGGGCGGCTTTGCCGAGCCGATGTTCGTGATCGCCATCCGGCCCGACGACCTCACCGTGGTGATCGGGCCGCGCGAGGAGATGCTCGGGCGCGGGGTGACGGCGCGTGAGATCAACTGGCTGGTGGACGATGCGCCGGAGGTGGGAGCGCGGGTGAGCGTGCAGGTGCGCCACCGCGCGCCGGCGGCGCCGGCCGAGATCGTGCGGGTTGATGCCGGACGCGGCGAGGTGGAGCTGGCGCTGGACGTGGCGGTGGCGGCGATCACCCCCGGACAGTCGCTGGTGCTCTACGACGGAACGCGGGTGCTGGGCGGCGGGGTGATCGAGTCGGCGGCCGGAGTGAGAAGTACGCTGCCGGTGCTCGCGGCCTGACCGGCGGCGGGGCGCCGCACGACGGCGCGCCCTGCCCCGCCGCGCTCAGTACTTGAGGCCGCCCGACTCCGCGAACTCCTTCATCATCCGCTCCTGCTCTTCGGTGAGCTTCTCGGGAACGATGATGTTCACCTCGACGATCAGGTCGCCGGTCTCCTTGGACTCGTCGCCCTTGGCGATTCCCTGACCGCGGACGCGGAAGCGCTTGCCTGACGGCGTGCCGGCCGGGATGCGGATGGTCACCTTCCGGTCGTCGAGCGTCTTCACGCTGATCTTCGAGCCGAGCGTCGCCTGGGCGATGTTGATCGGCACGGTGGCGATGACGTCGAGTCCCTCACGCTTGAAGAAGCGATCCGGGAGCACCGAGAAGGTGATGACGAGGTCGCCGGGCGGGCCGCCATTGGGACCCTTCCCGCCCTGCCCCTTCAGACGGACCTTGGTTCCGCTGTCGGCGCCGGCCGGAACGGTGATCAGCACTTTCTTGCGGTTGCGGACTTCGCCGGCGCCGTTGCAGGTTGGGCAGCGCTGCGACGGAATCTGTCCCCGGCCGAGGCACATGGGGCACGGCCGGTTGACGGCGAATCCGCCCTGCCCGAACGAGACGACGCCGCGGCCGTTGCACTCGGGGCAGGTCTTGATCGACGTCCCCGGCGCGCCGCCGGTGCCGTGGCAGGTTCCGCACTCCTCGTTCACCTCGAGCTCGACGGGGAGCTTCCCGCCCGACGCGGCAGCGCGGAAGGGGACGTCGAGCGTGGACTCGACGTTCTGGCCACGCTCCGGTCCCCTGGGCCTGGAGTTGCCGCGGGTGCCGCCGCCGAACATGGACGAGAAGAGGTCGCCCAGTCCGCCGAGCCCGCCAATGTCGAATTCTTCGAAGTTGATGTCGCCGCCGCCGGCTGGTCCGCCGGCGGGCCGGGAGCGCGGGCGCGAGGCTGCGCCGCCGCCCCGTCCCGCGCCCCCCCCCCGGCCACCGAATCCGCCGAATCCGCCGAACGCGCCCAGCCGGCGCATCTCGTCGTACTGCTTCCGTTTCTTCTCGTCGCCGAGGACGTTGTACGCCTCCGAGATTTCCTTGAAGCGGTCAGCGGCCTTGGGGTCGTTCTGATTCGCGTCGGGGTGGTACTTCTTGGCGAGCCGGCGATACTGCTTCTTGATGTCCTCGTGCGGCGCCGACGACGGGACGCCGAGCACGCCGTAGAAGTCCTTCGTCTGGGTCACGGCCGCCGACTCCTCAACCGTTCCACTGCTTCACGACGACCCGCGCCGGCCGGAGCAGCTGCCCGTTGAAGATGTAGCCGACCTGGAAGACGCGGGCGACCATGTGGTCGTCCTCCTCGGCCAGGGCCGGCTCGGTCATCACGGCCTCGTGCGCGGCCGGATCGAAGGGCTGGTCGACCGGGTTGACGATCTGCAGCCCGATGCCGGTGAGCGCCTTGAGCAGCTTCTTCTCCACGAGCTCCACCCCCTGCACCACGGTGGTGGAATCGACGGTGGACGGGTCGACGTGGGCGAAGCGGGCGAGGTCATCGATGGCATCGACGAAAAGCCTGACGACATCGGCCTGGGCGCGCCCGCCGGCCTCGTTGCGCTCCTTGATGCTGCGCTTCCGATAGTTGTCGTACTCGGCGGCGAGCCGCAGGTAGCGGTCGCGCTGCTCGTCCAGGGCGCGCCTGACATCCTCGCCGGCCTGCGCGGTGAAGGTGTCGTCGGTCTCGACGGGCACGTCGGTGGGCTCGCCGCTCACCACCGGGAGTGGCTCGTCGGCTTGCGCGGTGGCGCCGGCTCCGGGCTGGTCATCCGGGACGGCCTGCGGGTGGGGGTGACCCTCGCGTCGGTCCTTACGAGAAGACTTCATGACTTTCCTGCCGGTTCGAATGAAGAGCGGTGACTGCTGAAATCTCCGGGGCGCCGTCGCCAAGGGCAACTGGCGCGCCCACGATCCCCTGCCGATTCGGCCGGGCGGCCGCCGGTCACCGCAGCGGCGCCTGCCGGATCATCTCGAGCGCGGACTGGGTGGCGCGGTAGCGGATCTCGGCACGGTCACCGAAGAAGCGCCCTCCATACGCGCGCTGGTAGTGGCCGGTGTCGACGGCGATCCAGACGGTGCCCACGGGCTTGTCCGGGGTGCCGCCGCCGGGCCCGGCAACGCCGGTGATGCCGACCCCAATCTCGGCGCCCAGCCGGTTGCGGACGCCGGCGGCCATCTGGCGGACCACCGGCTCGCTCACCGCGCCGTGGACGCGGAGGTCGTCTTCGGAGACGCCGAGCAGCGCGTGTTTGACGTCGTTTTCGTAGGCGATGATCCCGCCGCGGAAGACGTCGCTCGACCCGGGGATGGCGGTGAGCCGCTCACCCAGCAGGCCGCCCGTGCAGCTCTCGGCGACGGCGATGTGCAGCCGGTGATCGCGGCAGTGGGCGAGGACGACGTCGGCCATGTCGCGGTCGCCCTCGGCGTAGGCGTGGTTGCCGACCAGCGCGCGGAGCTGGGCGATCCCGTCGGCGAGGGCCCGCTGGGCGTCGGGCGCGGGGAGGCCGCGGGCGGTGAGGCGGAGGTCGACGCCGTCGACGCCGGGGAGGTAGGCGAGGGGCATCCCGTGGATGCCGCGGGCCAGGTCGCCCAAGCGGTCGGCGAGCTTGGACTCGGCGATGCCCGTGGTGCGGAGCGTGGCCGAGAGGATCACGGTGCCCGTGGACGCAGCGGCTCGTTCGCGGACGAGCGGGAGCAGCGTGTCGGCGAGCATGCCGCGCATCTCGCGCGGGACGCCCGGGAGCATGGCCACCCAGCGGCCGCGCTCATCTTCGAGCCAGATGCCGGGGGCGGAGCCGTGGTTGTTGGTGAGAATGCGAGCGCCTTCGGGGACCATCGCCTGCTGCTCGTTGGAGACGGGGAGCTCGCCCCATCCACGGTCCTTCCAGCGGCGCCTGAGGCCTTCGAGGATCTCGTCGTCGAGGCGCATGGCGCGGCCGAAGAGTGCGGCGATGGCGGGCTTGGTCTGGTCGTCGGCGGTGGGGCCAAGGCCGCCGGTGGTGATCACGGCACCGGCGCGGTCGAGGGCGTCGCGGACGCCGGTGGCGATCGAGTGGGCGGCGTCGCCGACGGTGGTGCGCCTGACGATTTCGACGCCCACGGCGGCGAGCTGGCGGGCGAGGTGGGCGGCGTTGGTGTCGATGGTGAAGCCGAGGAGGAGCTCGTCACCGATCGTGACGATTTCTACTTGCAAGGGAGGGAGGGAGGAAGGGAGGGAGGGAGGAAGGAGGGAGGGAGGAGGGCGGAGGGAGGTTACCGGCAGGAAGGGAGGTGGGGAGGTCGGGGTCCCTTCCCCTCCCCACGACTACGCGACGAGTGATCGAAGGCTCCCTTCGGCTCCCTTCAACTCCCTTGGGACCCTCAGTGGCGCGGGGTGCCGGGCAAGGGGCGACCGACGAAGAGGCCGCCGTAGCGGCGCAGGTAGAGCCACATCGAATAGAGCGTGAGGACGACGGCGCCGGCCATCGAGAGAATTCCCACCGTGCCGTTGAGGACAGCGAGGGCGGGCCATTCCCCCCATGGGTGGTCGCGCCACCGGGTAAGGGGGGCGAGGAAGAACCAGAAATAGGCGGCGCCCACCCAGATGGACTGGAAGGCGGTCTTCCACTTGGCGGGCCCGATGGCGGCGATGACGACGCCGCGCCGGGCGGCGGCCTGCCGGAAGAACGTCATCAGGAGCTCGCGTCCGAGGACGACGAGGACGACGATCGACGGGAGGTTGACGACGAACCGGGCGGGGGTGAGGAAGGGGAACTCGGTGGCGCCGGGGACGCCGGAGAGCGCTTCGGGAAGCCGGCTGCCGAGCCAGTCCTGCGGGGGCGCCTGGAGGAGGAACATCGGGACCAGGGTGGCGAGCAGGAGGAGCTTGTCGGCGAGGGGGTCGAGGAGGCGGCCGAGGTCGGTGACGGCGTTGCGGTTGCGGGCGAGCATGCCGTCGACGTAGTCGGTGACGGCGGCGATCAGGAAGAGGGCGAAGGCGATGAAGCGGAGGCGGGTGGAGCCGGTGAGCGGCAGCCACGCGATAAGCGGGGTGAGTGCGATGCGACCGGCTGTGATCGCGTTAGGGAGATTCACGACCCGCCCCCGTCGCTCAGGCGAGCGACTTCAACACGAGCTTGCTGACGGCCTTGAGCGTATCGAAGACGCCATCGCCGGTGACGGCGACGGCTTCATAGTAGGGCGCGCGTTCGACCCACTCGCCAGTGGGGAGCTGTTCGATGAGGTTTTCGCCCGCGTGCTGGGGATCGGGGGTCGGGCGCTGCCGGGCGGGATCGGAGACTTCCCAGCCGGGGTTGAGGGCGCCCTGGAGCTCCTTGATGGGCGCGGCGTTGGGGAGGTCGCGTTTGTTGTACTGGATGATGAACGGCATCTTGGTGAGGTCGTACCCGTACTCGGCCATGTTGTCGTACAGGTTCTGCATGGCCTCCTGGTTCGCCTCCATGCGCTCAATCTGCGAGTCGGAGACGAAGACGATCCCGTCGACGCCCTTGAGGATGAGCTTGCGGCTGGCGTTGTAGTAGACCTGCCCCGGGACGGTGTAGAGGTGGAAGCGGGTCTTGAAGCCGCGGATGGTGCCGAGGTCGACGGGGAGGAAGTCGAAGAAGAGGGTGCGCTCGGTCTCGGTGGCGAGCGAGATGAGCTTGCCGCGCGTGTCGGGCTGCACCTTGCCGTAGACGTGCTCGAGGTTGGTGGTCTTGCCGCCCAGCCCCGGCCCGTAGTAGACGATTTTGCAGTTGATCTCGCGCGAGGCGTAGTTGATCATCGACATGGCTGAGTCCTCGTTCTATTGGAACAGCTTGTCGATCTCGTCGTCGGCGCCGGCGAGAATATTGTGTTGCGGCTGCCCTGAGGCGGCGCGCGCGAACACCTGCTCGAAGAGCCTGGTCAATTCGTCCACCGTCTGTTTCATTTTGAGCCTGACGAGCCCCAGGGTCGTCCGGCCATCGAACAGGACGACGAGGATCACGCGGCGGGCGACGTCGGCGAGGTACATCGATTCCTTCTCGCCCTGATGGAAGAGGGAGTTGAAGTCCTTCTCGCCGATGAGGCGGGCGAGCTGGTCGTTGGCCGAGAAGTCGGCGGCGGTCAGGGTCGCGAACGCCGTCGGGTCGAAGTTCGGCTGCTCGCCCACCGTGGCGACGAGCTGCCCGGTGCGGTCGACGAGCAGCGCGCAGCGCGCGTTGCTGTCGAAGAGGAACCGCTGGAGCGATTGGGTAATCGCGGCGAAGTCGTCCTCAGTGAACGACCAACTCGCTGCACCGACGGCCATTGGCGAATGCCCCTAGTCGAGGTTCACGTCCAGACAACCCACATCCATCACCGCATTTCCAGGCGCGCCGACATCGCCTGCGCGATCGTCACGCCGTCCGCGTACTCGAGATCGCCGCCAACCGGCAAGCCGCGCGCGATCCGCGAGACCACCAGGCGATAGGGCGCCAGCTGCCGCTGCAGGTAGAGCGCCGTGGCCTCGCCCTCGAGGCTCGGATTCGTCGCGATGATGACCTCCCGCACCGCCCCAGCCTGCACCCGCTGGATCAGCTGCGGGACGGTGAGGTCCTCGGGCCCGATGCCATCGAGCGGGGAGAGCCGGCCGCCCAGCACGTGGTACAGGCCGCGGAACTCGCCCGTCCGCTCGATCGCGCCGATGTCCGATGCCTCTTCGACTGCGCAAATGATCGCCGAGTCACGCCGCGTGTCCCGGCACATTACACACAACTCATCTTCGGTGAGGTTGAAGCAGCACGCGCACGGGCGTACCCGCTCGGCCAGGGTCGCCAGGACCTGCGCCAGGCGCCGGGCCTGGTCGGGCGACTGCTTGAGCAGGTGGTACGTCATGCGCAGCGCCGTCTTCCTCCCGACGCCGGGCAGCCTCGCCAGTTCAGTCGCGAGATCGTCGATCGCCGACACGTCAGAACGGGAGCTTGAACGGCAGGTTGAGGCCCCCGGTGAGCTTGCTCGTTTCTTCCTGAGCCAGCGCAGCGGCCTTTTTCTGCGCTTCCGACAGAGCGACGACCACCAGGTCCTCCAGCATTTCGACGTCCGCCGGGTTGACGACGCTCGGATCGATCTTCACGCGACGCACCTGGCCGGTTCCGTCGGCTTCGACCGTGACCAACCCGCCGCCGGCGGAGGCGGTGACGGTCTTCTGCTGCAGCTCCACCTGCATTTGCTGCAAGCGACCCTGCATCTGCTGCGCCTGCTGCAGGATCTTCATGAAGTCGGCCATCGGAGGTCAGCGGTCGGCGGTCAGCGGTCGGCGGTCAGCGGTCGGCGGTCGGCGGTCAGCGGTCAGCGGTCAGCGGTCAAACGCGGACGCGCAGAGCTGTGGCATAAGCGAAAGGTACGGGCGCGTTTCGGGACGGGCAAGCGAGTGTGGCGCGCGGTGAGGGTCGGAGTGCCGTGCTTCCCTGGCGGGCTCTCACCGCGGAGATCTACTCCAGCAGGTCGAGGTCCAGGGCGTCGATCGCGGCGCTGAGCAGCGGGTCGCGTTTCCTCAACGAGGCGACCCGGTCGGCGCGGATGGACTCGGCGGTCAGCCGGCGCGGCGGGACGGGGGCGGACGACGAGTCTGCCGGACGGAGCTGGAGGCCGCGCGCGTCGGAGAACCATTCGCCCACCACGCGGAGCAGGTCGTCGCGGCCGGATTCGATGGCGTGCGAGAAGACTTCGTTCGCCTCGTCCAGCTGGAGGCTCACGACGCCGCTGCCGGTGACGGACACCGGGATGGCGTGCTCCACGGCGCTGGCCAGCACCACCTTGCCGGAACGGCGCAGCCGGTCGACGACGTCATCCCAGCGTTCGGCGAGCCGGTTGAGGTCGAGCGGGACGGGATCCGCGTGGCCGGCCGTGTCTGGTGGCGCATCGGCCAGGACGGGCGCTGTCGCCTGGGGAGGTGGGGACGGTGGGGACGGGGGGGAGGTGGCGGCACTTCGAATCCCGTCCGCAGGCGCCGGGGAGCTTCCGCGACGCGAACCGGCCGGCGGCTCGGGGGCGGCGCGGGTGGGCGCGGGGGCGGGTGTCGACGGAGCGCGTCCGGTCGCACCCCCCTGGGCAGGGCCAACTCCAACGGCCCCGCCCTGCCCGCCCAGTCCGCGCAGCACTTCCTCGAGCTCCACCGATCGGTCGAGGAGGGCGAAGCGCACCAGGATGGTTTCCAGCAGGAGCTGCTGCTGACCGCTGCGGCGGAATCGCGGCTCGAGCTCGGTGAGGGCGTTCAGCATCCGCAGGAGGTCGACGGGGGTAAATGCCTGACGACGCGCCTCGAGCGCGGCGCGGGCGTGCTCCGACAAGTCGGCGGCCGGCCCGCCCAGCCCGATTTCGAGCTGGGCGCGCAGGATGTCGGCGAATCCAGTGAGGAAGGCGCCGAGGTCGATGCCGAGGTCGACAAGCCGGTGGATTGCGGTGAAGATGTCGCCGGCGCGCCGCTGGGCGATCAGGTCGAGCACCGCGATGTACTCGTCCTCGGCCACCAGGCCGAGCGCCTCGCGGACGCGTTCGGCGGTGACGCTGCCGCCGCCCAGGGCCAGCACCTGATCGGTGAGGCTCAAGGCGTCGCGCATGGAGCCGTCGGCGGCGCGGGCGAGCATGGCCAACGCGTCGGCGCTCGCCTCGGTCCCCTCGAGCTTCAGGACGTCGGCGAGGCGGGCGCGGATGTCGGCGGGCCCGATGCGCTTGAGGTCGAAGCGCTGGAGCCGGCTCATCACCGGGGCGGCGCTCTGGGCGATCTTCTGCGGCTCGGTGGTGGCGAAGACGAAGACGACGCGCGACGGCGGCTCCTCGAGGATCTTGAGGAGCGCGTTCCACGCTTCGCGGGTGAGCATGTGGGCTTCGTCGACGATGTAGACCTTCCAGCGGTCGTCGCCGGAGGGGGCGTACATCGCGCGCTCGCGGAGGTCGCGGGCGTCGTCGACGCCACGATTGGAGGCGGCGTCGATTTCGACGACGTCCAGGGACGCGCTGCCACTCCAGATGCGCTGGCAGGAGATGCACTCGCCGCACGGTTCCCCATCGGTGCGTTGCGCGCGGCGCTCGCAGTTGAGCGCCATGGCGAGGACGCGGGCGAGGGTGGTCTTGCCGGTGCCGCGCGGGCCGCAGAGGAGGTACCCGTGCGCGACGCGCCCGTGCGCGATGGCCCCTTTCAGCGTGGTGGAGACGTGGGACTGGACGGCGACCGACGCGAAATTTCTGGGGCGATACTTGCGCGCGAGAGCGAGCGACATGGGGGAAAGCTAGTCGCGCGGGGACGGGGGCGTGAGTGCGAACGAGGAACGAGGAGACACGGAGAAACGAGAAATGAGAAACGAGAAAACGGCGCCCGCGGCGCCGGGTGTTGCGCGCGGCGCCACTGCGGCGCGCGCCCGCAGACGGCGAGAGCCCGGACGGGAGCAGCGATCGCTCGGGCCGGGCTCTCCGAATCTGGAACTGCAGGCGCCGGTCGTGGCGCCGTGTGCGCCGGCCTGCCACCCTGGTCGACACAGGAGTGTTCAGTTCGCCGGCGCAATACTCCAGGTCTGACGAAGCAACGGGAGACACCACGTACCGCTGCTACCTGCGGGGTCCTGACGGGGTTGGCGGGCTCACGCCCTTCGGGACCTGGAGCGAATGGAGTATAGTCTGCGGGCGTGCCGGGGACAATCGCGGGAATGCGGAATGCGGAATGCGGAATGCGGAATGCGGAATGCGGAATGCGGAATGCGGAATGCGGAACCGATGTAACACTCCGTCCCTCCCTTCGCCTGTCTCCCACGCTCCTTCCTCCCTCCCTCCCTTCCTCCCTTCCTCCCTCCCTACAACGCTCCCAGCACCTCCACAATCGTCTCGCCCGCCGTCCGCACCTGCTTCGCATCCACATCCAGATGCGTGACCGCGCGAATCCTCGTTGGCCACCAGGGAGTCACCAGCACGCCACGCTCGGCGCAGCGGGCGACGAGATCGGCCGAGGTGATGCCCGAGGGGAGGTCGAGCATCACGATGTTCGTATCCGGTGGAACGACGCGCGCGCCGCGCGCGCCGTCGATGATCGCGGCCAGCTCGCGGGCGCGGACGTGGTCCTCGGCGATACGCGACAGATGGTGCTCGAGGCCGTGGAGCGCGCCGGCGGCGAGGATCCCCGACTGGCGCATGCCGCCGCCGAATCGCTTGCGGGCGACGTGCGCCTCGGCGATCACGGCCGCCGATGCGGCCAGGGCGGCGCCGACCGGCGCGCCGAGCCCCTTGGAGAAGGAGACCATGACGGAGTCGGCGCAGGCGGCGAAGCGGGCGAGCGGGGTGCCGGTGGCGGCCGCCGCGTTCCAGAGGCGCGCGCCGTCGAGGTGGAGGGGGAGGCCGGCCGCGCGGGCGACGCCGGCCAGCGCCTCGAGGGCGTCGATCGGGGTGACCTTGCCGCCGGCGCCGTTATGCGTGTTCTCGGCGCAAACCAGCGACGCGCGCGGCACGTGGATGGACGCGGGACGGAGCGCGGCGCGAAGGTCGTCGGCGCCGAAGACGGTGTCGCGGCCGGCGACCGGCCTGATCTGAACGCCCGAGAGGGCGGCGGCGCCGGCCATCTCGTAGTGGACGATATGGGCGTTGGCGTCGAGCAGCACCTCGGTGCCGGGCCGCGAGAGGACCCAGAGGGCGGCCTGGTTGGCCATGGTACCGCTGGGGAAGAAGAGCGCCTTCTCCTTGCCGAGCAGCTCGGCGACGCGGGCCTGGAGGCGGAGGACGGTGGGATCGCCGTCCAGGACATCGTCGCCGACCTCGGCCTCGGCCATCGCGCGGCGCATGGCGGGGGTGGGGCGGGTGACGGTGTCGGAGCGGAGGTCAATCGGCATGGCGGGAGGCGGAAGCAGGAAACAGGAAAACGGCAAACGAGAAATGAGAAACGAGAAAACGGCAACGGCCGGAATGCGGAAATGCGGAGTGCGGAGTGCGGAATACGGAATACGGAATACGGAATACGGAATACGGAATACGGAATCAGGCTCGCCCTCCAGTGCTCCTCAGTCCAGGGCCGCCCGCTGGGTGCGCCAGACGTAGCGCAGATGGTGCACTTGACCCACTTCGCCGCCGAGGATGAAGATCAGCGCCGCGTAGTAGACCCAGGCGACGATGATCACGAGCGCGGCGAGGGTGCCGGTGTAGAGGGTGCCCGGATTGAAGGTACGGACCACCAGGTTGAACACGTTGCGGGCGACTTCGAACATGACGGCGGTGAAGAGCGCGCCCACCAGCGCCGACTCGGAGCGAATGCGCCGGCGTGGGAGGAACTTGTAGAGCGCGTAGAACATCAGGGCGATGAACGCGAAGGCGATGAGGCGTCCGATGGTGTATTCGACGCGACCCATGACATCGGTGGCGAAGCCGAACTCCTCGAGGGCGGCGGCGCCGCGCGAGGTGGCGAAGGCGAGGTAGGCGCTGATCGCGGTATAGAAGACGAACAGGAAGGTGGAGACGATGGTGATCTGGATGTCGAAGAGCTTTCCGGCGATGATCCCGCGCTCCTGCTCGATGTCGAAGACGTCGGCCAGGACGGTGCGAAGCGAGCCGAAGAGGCGGGTGGAGAACCAGACGAAGATGATCGCGCTGACGATGCTGGTCCGGCCGCGGGCGCGGATGATTTCGGTGAGGATGGCGTGGACCGGGCTCTCGGCGCGATCCACGTGCTGGGGGAGGAGGCGGTCGATCAGCGCCACGGCCTCCGCGGACGAGGCCGAGGCGGAGAGGCCGAAGAAGTACGCGAGGACGGTGACGAGGAGGAGGAAGAACGGGATCGCGGCGAGGAGGATGTTGAACGCGATCCCCCCCGCCAGGAAGAAAATGCCGTCTTCGGCGCTCGCGTTCCAGGTTCGCGCGACGTAGTCGGCCGCGGTGTCCCAGGCGCGCGTGAGCGCGGGTGGCGCCGTCACGCGCGGCCGGGGAACGCGCCGGCGGTCAGCGGCTCACTCGCCGGGGGCATCACTCGAGGCGCGGGCCGGCCGCCGCGGCCGGCTTCCCTCGTCCTGGTAGGCGGCCTTGGTCTCGGCGATCCGGCGCTCGAGCTCGGCGCGCGCCTCGCGGGCCCCGAGCTTGCCGGTCTCCACGGCGTGCGAGAGCTGCTCGCGCTTGCGGTCCAGTGCCTCACGAGCGGACTCGATCCGTTCGCTCACGCGGTCGCGGGCGTCGCCCAGCGTTCCGGCCACGCGATCGCGCACGTCCTCGGCCATCTCGCCGGCGGCGCGGCGGGCGCGGCGGGCGCCGCGGCGGATGTCGCGGCGCGTCTGGGCGCCGGACTGCGGCGCGAGGAGCAGGGCCAGGCCGGCGCCGAGCAGGGCGCCGGCGACGAACGCACCGATTCCGCGGGCCCGCCGGACCACCACCATCTCGTCATCATCATCATAGTCGCGTGCCATACAACCTCCAGAATCGGAATCGCGCGCGCGCTCAGTCGCTGAGCGTCGCGTCGTCGGGAGCCGCAACCACCGCCGGCGCGCCCTGTCCGGGCGCGGGGCGGTGGATCACGGGGGCCTTCACGTGCCTGGCCACCGCCGCGGCGGTGCCGCCGACAGCCAGCTGGGTGAACAGGAAGCGGAACTTGTCGTCGTACGCCTTCGCGAGCACGGCCCGGGCATCGGCGGAGAGGTCCCAGAGGTCGCGCTTGAACGGGCCTAACGCCTTCTTGCGGGTCTTGTAGAAGAACTGCTCGTCCGAGTCCGACGGCTTGCGCTCGTCCTTCGCGTTCTCCCGCAGCCAGGCGTAGATCCGGTCGCGCACGGCCGGCGGGAGGTGGTCGTAGAGCATGTTCTGGAAGTTCGTGGCGAGATGGATCTCGGCGGTTTCAACGCGCGGGAAGTTGTTGAACGCCGCGTCCGGGAGGGTGGACGCACCGTGCTGCACCGCGCCGGAGAGCCGGTACTCGTCGCGCGCCACCTTCGAGAGCGTCTCGAGCGTCTTGAGGTCGAGCTTGACGTCGGCGATCGAGCCGTCGGCGAGCACCACGCCGCCGTGCGACGTGCCCGACTGGACGCTGATCTTCGACAGGCCGACCGTCCCCTTGGGCGCGCGGGCCGCGAGGGTGCGGTTCAGGCCGTCCATGTAGGCGCGCAGCTCGGGGACGGTGCTGTTCTGCGTCCCCACCTCTCCGATTTCGCCACCCACCGAGATCGTCGCGCCGGCCGGCTGGATCTCGCGGACGTAGCGGAGGATCTCGACACCCACCTCGTAGTTCTTGCGCTGCTGCTCGTCGAGCGTGGCGTGTTGCAGCTCCACCAGCGTCGACGTGTCGATATCAATGTTGTAGAAGCCGGCGGCCACCGCCTCGTTGGCGAGCTGCTTGACGGCCGCCACCTCGCCCTGCGCGTCGGCGGCGTACTTCTTGGCGTTGACCTGGAAATGGTCGCCCTGGATGAAGAGCGGGCCGCGAAACCCCTCGCGCATCGCGGCGGCGAGCATCACCGAGACGTACTCGGTGGGGCGCTGGTCGGTGTAGGCGATCTCGGAGCGGGCGATCTCGAGCAGGAAGGCGCCGGCCTGGAGCTGGCGCGCCACCCGGAAGATCGCGCGGGCGGTGTCGTACGCCATGCCGCGGACGTTGATCGCCGGCACGGTGAAGCCGTGGAGGTCGCCGCGGCCGCGCGCCATGTACAGGTCGTGGATGGAGGCCGGACGGACGCCAACCGCCTGTCCCAGCTCCCACAGCAGCCAGCGAGCGTATTCCTTCGCTTCCTTGTCGCCGAACACGGCGGTGCGGACGAGCGTGTCCATGGCGCTGGACTCCAGCGCCGCCGGCCGCTTGACGATCACCGTGCCGTTGTCGACGATCACGTCGCTGCCGAACGGGTGGGACCGCATCGTACTCGGCTGGGCCATGTCCTCCTCAGGGTTCAGCGGGAGCGGGTGCGCCCGGATATGACACTCCGGCGCGCGGGCCTCGTTCCGGTCCGGCCGGCAGGCGCGCGAAGGTGGGGTGAACGATACGGCGGGCCGGAGACGTTGCAAGGGTAGCCGTGTGCGCAGGCTGGGAGTATCCGCGAAGTCCCTCGCCGACTGTCGGGATACTCCTGAGGTGACGCACATCACTTCCGGCGACTTGCGCCGCGCGCGATGTGCGGCAATTTCGAGCGCTGATTTCACCGCGGAGGAGCTCATGGGGACGAGAGACGCCCGTGTCGACGCCTACATCGCGAACGCCGCCGAGTTCGCGCGCCCCATCCTGAAGCAGATCCGCGAAGTGGTGCACGCCGCGTGCCCCGAGGTGACCGAAGAACTCAAGTGGCGGAATCCGGCCTTCATGTACAAAGGCATGATGTGCGGGATGGCGGCGTTCAAGCAGTACTGCTATCTGGGTTTCTGGAAAAGCCCGCTGATCCTCGACGCGAACGGCCGGCGCGCCGATGAGTCGATGGGCCAGGGCGGGCGGATCATGTCGCTCGACGACCTGCCGTCGAGGCGGGTGCTGACCGCCTACATCAAGATGGCGATGCAGCTCAACGACAACGGGGTGACGCCGCCGCGGCGGTCGCCGGCGCGCGCGAAGAAGCCGCTGACCGTGCCGCGCGACCTGGTGGGCGCACTGCGGCGCAACAGGGCGGCGAAAGCGGGCTTCGACAAGTTCAGTCCGAGCCACCGGCGCGAGTACATCGAGTGGATCACGGAGGCGAAGACGGAGGAGACGCGCGCGCGGCGGCTGGAGTCGGCGGTGGCGTGGATGGCGGAAGGGAAGTCGCGAAACTGGAAATACATCAAATAGGGAGGAAGGGAGGGAGGGAGGAAGGGAGGAAGGAGGGAGGAAGGTGGGGAGGATCGGGGCCGTCGCGCTCCCTCCTTTTGTAGTGCCACGGTTAGCTGACCCCTGACCGCTGACCGCCGACCGCCGACCGCTGACGGCTGACCGCTGCCCGCTCACCGCTGCCCGCTGACCGCCGACCGCCGGGGTCGGGGTCAGCGATCAGGGGTCACACTGACCAGCGGGGGTCGGGTTTGGGGAGCGCTTCCCACTCGCGGCGGGCGTCGGCGGAATCGGGACGCCCGAGCACCGCCCAGGTGAAGCGCTTTCCCAGCTCGACGCCCGGCTGGTCGAGTGGGTTCACGCCGTAGAGCGCGGCGGCGATGACGGTGGCGGCTTCGAGCATCATGATGAGGCCGCCCACGTGCCACGCGTCGACGCGGTCGAGGTGGAGCGTCATGTTCGGCCGCCCGCGCGCCGCCAGCGCGCCGGCGGTCGCGCGCCCCTCGGCGTCGAGCAGCTCGCCCATCGTGTGGCCGCCCAGGTACGCGAGCTCCGGGCCGGCGTCGGGACGCGACGGAATCGTCAGGTCTTCGCCGGCGCGCTCGCCCACCGTGAGGAAGGTGACGGTCTTGTTGGCCGGCCCTTCCATGAACAGCTGGACCTGGCTGTGCTGGTCGGTGGCGCCCAGCGCCGGCAGGGGCGTGGGACCACCGGCGCCTGACGAGCCGCCCGCCATCTTCCCCAGGCTCTCGGCCCAGAGCTGGACGAACCAGGCGGCGACGTCGCGCAGGGCATCCGAGTACGGCATGAGGACGTGGATGCCGCGTCCGTGCCGCGTGTCCGCCAGCCACTGGAGCGCGGCAAAGCAGGCGGCCGGATTCTCGCGCAGCGCGTCCGCCCGGCAGCGGTGCGCCATGTCGGCGGCACCGGCGAGGAGCGAGCCGGTGTCGATCCCCGCGAGGCGGGCCGGAAAGAGCCCGACGGGTGAGAGGACGCTGAACCGGCCGCCGACGTTGGGCGGAATGTCGAGCGCGGCGATCCTGTCCCGGCGGGCGATCGCCCGCAGGGCGCCGCGGTCCGGATCGGTGATGAAGACCAGCCGCTTCGTCAGATCGATGCCTGACGAGCGCTCCAGCCGCTCGCGGACCACCAGGTACTGGGCCATCGTCTCGGCGGTGGCGCCGGACTTGGAGATGACCACCACCAGCGTGGTGGCGAGGTGGAGCGTGTCGAGCAGCGCGGCCAGGGTGCGCGGGTCGATGTTGTCGACGACGTGCAGCCGCGGCCGTCCGTCGCGCGTGGGCCCCCGCCCCGCTCCGTCGGCCGCATTCGGAAGCGAGTTCCACAACGGCGCGCAGAGGGCCGTACGGAGCGCGATCGGCCCCAGCGCCGAGCCGCCGATCCCGAGGACGACGACGTCGGTGACGCCATGTCCGAGCGACTCGGCCAGCCTGACTGTCGAGTCGTGCAGGACCGCGTTCCCGGGCAGGTCGAGGAAGCCGAGCTCCCCCGCCCTGCGCCGTCCGTCGACCACCGCCGCCGCCTCACGATACCGCGACTCGGCGTCCTTCCACTCGTCCCCGGTGATGCCCCCGGCCACGCCGGGCCCACCCTCGGGTACCGCACCAGGGCCCGCCCCCGCCTCCCGACCTCCGACCTCCGACCTCCGACCTCGGCCCGCTGACCGCTGCTTATCGGCCCTCGCCCCCCGACCGCTGACCGCCGGCCGCCGGCCGCCGCCCATCATGAAGGTGTAATCCAGTCTCAGCGCCATCAGTCGATCCGCACCGTGAGGCCGTCGAACGCGGGACTGATCCCGCGCGGCAGCTCCGACTCCAGGTCGGCGTGGAAATTCTCGTGCGTGAGATGCGTGAGGTACGTCCGCTCGATCCCCATCTCCTGCGCCACCTTCACCGCCTCGGGGATACTCAGGTGCGTGGGGTGCTCCGTCCGGAAGAGCGCGTTGAGCACCAGCACCTTGGCGCCGCGCAGCCGCTCGCGCGTCTCGGCGGGGACAGCCTTGGCGTCGGTCACGTACGCGAGATCGCCGATGCGATAGGCGAAGACCGGCATGGGGCCGTGAGGCACCGCGAGCGGCGTCACCTCGACATCGCCGATCGTGACCGTCTCGCCGGCCACGAGCGGACGCGCGTGCCCCTCGGGCTTGGAGGTGCCGGGGAGGGGCCGGATGTTCTCGTCGAAAATGTACGGAAACCGCTTCGCCAGCCGCTCGAGCGTGCCGGCCGAGCCGTACATGGGCAGGGGTGCGTCACGCCGCACCGAGATCGCGCGGATGTCGTCCAGCCCGTGGGTGTGGTCGGCATGGTCGTGCGTGAAGAGCACCGCGTCCACGCGGTCGATCCCGTTGGCGATCAGCTGCACCCGCAGCTCGGGCGGCGTGTCGATGAGCAGGTGCGCCCCGCCGTCGGTCTCCACCAGCGCGCCCACCCGGGTGCGCGTGTCGCGCGGATCGGGCGACTGACACACGTCGCAGTGGCACCCCACCTGCGGCACGCCGAAGGAAGTGCCGGTGCCCAGGAAGGTGAGCTTCACACCGTCGCGACCTTGAGGAGGTTGGTGGTGCCGGGCACGTTCGGGATGCCGGCCAGGACGATCACCCGGTCGCCGGCCACCGCCAGCCCGCGACGCACCGCGGCCTCGAGCGCGACGCGGAGCATGTCCTCGTACGTGGGGCAGCGGGGCGCGAGCTCGGGGATGATCCCCCACACCAACGAGAGCTGCCGGTAGGTGCGCGGCTCGTCGGTGAGCGCCAGGATCGGGACGCCCGGCCGGTGCGCGGCGCAGATCCGGGCGGTGAAACCGCTCTTGGTGAAGGTCGCGACCAGCGGCGCGGCGAGCATGTGGACGGCGGCGGTGGTCGCGGCGGCGATCGCCTCCTCGGTGGTCACCACTTCGTCGCGGGTGCGGCGCTGGTCGCGCAGGTGGTGCGGCACGCCGTGCGATTCGATCTCGACGATGATCCGTCGCATCGCCTCTACCGCCAGCCTCGGGAACGCGCCGGCCGCCGTCTCGGCCGAGAGCATGACGGCGTCGGTCCCGTCGAGGATCGCGTTGGCGACGTCGCTCGCCTCGGCGCGGGTGGGTCGCGGGTGCTCGATCATCGACTCGAGCATCTGGGTCGCGGTGATCACCGGCTTGCCCAGCCGGTTGGCGGTGGAGATGATCTTCTTCTGCGCGATCGGGACTTCCTCGAAGGGGAGCTCCACCCCCAGGTCGCCGCGGGCGACCATCACGCCGTCGGCGGCGCGGAGGATGCTGTCGATGTTCCGGAGCGCCATGTCCTTCTCGATCTTGGCGATGATCAGCATGGTCTTCGGCACCAACGCGCGGAGCGCGGCGATGTCCTCGGCCTTGCGGACGAACGACAGGGCGAGGTAGTCGATGTCGTTGGCGACCGCGAACTCGACGTCGGCCTTGTCCTTGTCGGTGATGGATGGGGCCGAGACGTGGACGCCGGGGAGGTTCATCCCCTTGTGGCTGCGGACCTCGCCGCCGTGCACCACCTGGGCGCGAACGCGCGGCGGCGTGACCTCGAGCACCACCAGCTCGATCAGGCCGTCGTCGACCAGGATCCGGTCCCCTTCCTTTACATCGGTGGCGAGGGCCTCGTAGGTGACGGGCATCTCGCCGGCGGCCAGTTTCCCGACGTCTTCGGGGACGAGGACGACGTCGGCCCCCTCGGCGAGCGTAACGGGAGCGGCCAGATCGCCGATGCGGATGCGCGGGCCCTGGAGGTCGCCGAGGATGGCGACCGGACGCCCGAGGTCGCCGGAGAGGCGGCGGACGAGGGCGATGGTTTTCGCGTGGTCGTCGTGGGTGCCGTGGGAGAAGTTGATCCGGGCGACGTTCAGGCCGGCATCCATGAGCGAGCGCAGCATCTCGGGCGAGGAGGAGGCCGGCCCGAGGGTGCAGACGATCTTGGTGCGAGGGAGTGGTATCAAACGAGAAACGAGAAACGAGAAAACTGCGGGGTCAGTGCGCCAGATGTAGGGCTGCGGGGCCAGCCCGGCAAGGCGGTGACCCACATCACAAGATAGCGCCCGGGTGACCTGGGTCACGCACCTTGGAGTCAGATTCCCGTTAACGGTGTACCCGATGGCGCGTCTCCTTTGCAGGAGTCCGAGACCGCTCTCCCCGAATCCAATCGTTTTGGAGGATGACCATGCAGCGCTCCACGTTTACTTCGACCCTGGCCGCCGGCGCGATGCTCGCCGCCCTGGCCGCCTGTAGCGGCGACAGTACGTCGCCCAAGCAGGTCGTGCCCGATGCCACCGCCACCGCCGACATCGCCGCCACGGAAGGGGCCGACATGGCGGCGGACGTCGACGTGCTGAACGCGAACGAAGTGGTGGCGGGCGTGGGGCTGTCTGTCGTTCGTCCCACCGATGCCGCGCCTGCCTCGGCCTCGGCCACGCCGCTGGCCGCGATCGCCTGCCCCTTCAACGGCAACACCGGCCGTCACGTCTGCGGCTCGGCCACCTCGGGGACGCTGACGATCAGCCGGTCGTTCGCCTTCCTGGATGGGAATGGCCAGCCGATGCAGAACTATGACTCGCTGCTCACGGCGGCGATCAACTTCCAGTTCACGCTCGACGGCAGCTTCAGCGGCCCGAACTTCTCGGCGCAGACCCACAAGACGCGGAACGCGACGGTGAGCGGCCTGCTGGGGAAGGAGACGTCGCGCACCTGGAACGGGCTGGGCACCAAGTCGGACACGGCGTCCCACACCGGCGACCTCAACACCCGCACCTACGTCGGTTCGGCGTCGGACTCGGTGAAGGACGTGGTGGTCACCCTCCCCCGTTCGTCGAATCCGTATCCGGCGTCGGGCAGGTTCATCCGCAACTACAGCGCGACCGTGACCGTAACGGGCGCGACCCCCGGCTCGCGGTCGATCACGCGACGGCTGGAAGTGAACTTCAACGGCACCAACATCGTGCCGATCGTGATCGGGGTGGGAGCCGGCGCCAAGACGTGTTCGCTCAACCTCGACACGCGCACGGTGAGCGGCTGCGCCTGAGCCCCGCCTCGCGCTCGTAACGGCAGTTGACGCGCCGTCGGTCCACCCGGGCCGGCGGCGCGTCGGCATCGTTGGACATCCTCGCGCACCGGCCACATCGTATCGGGCGGTCGCGCGCCGTCGCGTGATCGTCACCACGCCAGTCCGAGCCACATGCCCCTCGTCAGGAAGAAGCGCCGCTCCCGGTGGCACGCGATGGAGCGATTCGTCACCGTCTGGGCGGGAGTGCTCGCCGTCGCCGCCGCACTGATGGCGATGGTGGTGTGGCGCGAGATGCCGCCGCGGGCGGCGCCGATCTCGGCGCCCGAACCGGGTTTTTCGGCCGCCCGGGCCTGGCCCCTGCTGAGCTACCTGGCTGATACCCTGCTCTATCGCGTGACCGGAACGCCGACCGCCGACAGCGCCGCCCACCGTCTGCTGGCGATGTTGCAGGACATCCCCGGTGTGGAAGCGACGATTCAGGACGTGACCGGGACGGTGGCGCGCGGCGGCGGGACGCGGGTGGTGCGCTACCGCACCCGGAACGTGCTGGCGCGGATCGTGGGACGCGACAAGGAAAGCGGCAGCGTGCTCGTCTCCGGGCACTACGACTCGCCGGTGGAGAGCGTGGGCGCATCGGACGACGCGGCCGCCACGGCGGTGATGGTCGAGATGGCGCGGGCGATCGCGGCCGGTCCGCAGCTCGAGCACGGCGTCGTCTTCAACATCAATGGCGCCGAGGAGCAGGGGCTGCTGGGGGCGCACGGGTTTCTGCAGCACCCGTGGATCAAGGATGTGCGGGCGTTCGTGAACCTCGAGAGCGCCGGGCCGGCGGGAAAGGCGGTGCTCTTCCAGTCCGGGCCGGGCGACGCCTGGCTGGCGCGCGCCTATGCGCGGGCGGCGCCGTACCCGTACGGGACGGTGATGGCGCAGGACATCTTTCAGAGCGGCGTGATCCCGTCGTCGACCGATTTCGAGGTCTATACGGGCGGCGGCGGACTGCACGGGCTGGACATCGCGTTCTATCGGGACGGATGGAAGTACCACACCCAGCTCGACCGGACGTGGTACGTGCAGCAAGGGAGCCTGCAGCACATGGGGGCGAACGCGCTGGCGACGGTGCGGGCGCTGGCCAACGGCCCACTGCCCGGCGCTCGTGAGGCGTCGCCGTCGGCGGGCGTCTATTTCGACGTGCTGGGCGTGACGATGATCTCGTACGACGCGCGGTGGGCGCCGGTGCTGGCGATCGTGCTGGCGCTGCTGAGCGGGATCGCGATCGCGCTCGCCTATCGCGCGTTCAGCCTCCAGCCGTTCGAGGTGGTGGTGGGGACGCTCACGCAGCTGGGGGCGGCGGCGCTGGCGGTGGCGATCCCGGTGGGGCTGGCGTGGGTGGTCGCGAATCCGCTGGACCATCCCATGGGATGGTTCTCGCGCCCCAGGCGCGCGTACTTCGCTTATGCGCCGCTGGCGGTGGCGGTGATGCTCGTGCTGCACGCCGCCTTTCACCGGTGGCGGGCGCGGCCGCCGGTGGACCGGTCGGAGTTTCGCTCCGTCTCGGTGTGGATCGGCGGGCACGGGCTGCTGCTGCTGGCGCTGCTGGTGATGACGGTGAAGGAGCTGGGGTCGGGGTACCTTCTGCTCTGGTGGCTGTTCCCGAGCGCGGTGGGGCTGATCGTCATGGCATCGACGCGCGGGAAGCGGTGGGTGCTGGCGTCGCTGGTCGCGTTCGTCCCCGGCGCCACGGCGACGCTGCAGGTGTCGAACATGCTGCTGGCGATGTTCGTGCCGGTGGCGGGGCGGATGCCGGCGTCGGGCCCGTTCGACCCGATCATCGCGGCGATGATCGCGGGGTGCACGGTGCTGGTGATGCTGCTGCCGATCTCGCTGGCGCACCGGGCGAAGGACCTGTTGATCGGGAGCGCGATCGCGGGGGGCGTCGGTCTGGTCGCGCTGGTGACGTGCAGCCTGACGTTCCCGTACGCGCTGTCGCGGCCGCAGCGGCTGGCGCTGGTGCACGACCAGATCGGCGACTCGGCCAGCATCCGGATCACGTCGCCGGGATTCGATTCGCCGCAGCGGGCGATGGAGGGGGTGACGGGGGCGCGGACGCTGCCGGCGACCGGCTACTTCCCGGCGGCCGACGGGGTGGACGCGGGCCCGACGGGGTTCAGCGCGCCGGAGCTCGTGGTGTTAGGTCAGACCCGGGCACCCGGGAACGGGAGCGACGTGCGGAGCGTGGACATTCGCGTAGCGCCGAGCGATGCCTATGCGGTGATCGTGCGGATGCCGGCGGCGCGGATGGCGGGATGGTCGCTGTCGGATTCGGTGGGTACGCGGGCGCGGCGGGACACGGTGTACGTGGCGCGCTTCGTGTCGGCGCCCGACACCGGCTGGCGGTTCACGCTCCGCATTCATGGAAGGGAGCCGGTGCCGGTGGAGGCGACGGCGGTCCGGGCGGTGACGACGCCCGCGGCGCACGGGGTGATCGTGAAGCTGGCGCCGTGGGCGGACGTGCACGCGGTGGCGACGAATCGGAGACGGTACGGGATTTAGGGCCTCAGGCTCCCGAGACACGCCCGCCGGGCGCGCGGCGAGGCAGAGTACGACGTGATTGGGCTACGGAAGACGGCACGGAAAACGGCCGGACAAGAGCCGGACACAGACTCCCCTCCTTCTTGGATTCAAGAAGTCCGCGCCATCGGGGTAGATCCAGGCCGTGGTGTCGCCTACCACGAGACTCAAGAGAACCTTGGGTGCCTCCGGGGGCCGGGCCGGCCGAACACGTCGCTCGACGATGGGAACTCCGAGAGTCGCCAGTGCTTCCCGCAGCGCCGTCTCGCACGCGCGCTGGGCGGGCGTCAATCCCTCTTCCGTCTTGTTCATTGTGTCCCTGACTGCCACTCTCCCCAGATGAGCCCGTAGAGGAGCAGGGCAAGCATCAGGTATGCCACAAGACCAGCGAATCGGAGGTTGAGGATGTAGGCCCAGGACCGAATGTGTGCTTCCGCCCACTTGGGTGCCCAACCCTAGGCAACCTGCCTCAAAGCCCGCTCCCGGATGTGCTGAGGAAAGAACAGGCACCAGGTGCCCAGCAGCGCGAGGACGGTGCAGGTGATGACGAAGGACACGTCGCGGAAGACGAGGAGCATCCTACTTCCCGTGCCGGCGCTGGTAGTCGAGCGCGTTCGCGACGCTCACGAGCTTTCGCCACGCCTCCGAGTCGTCCCACGCGCTCGTCTGCCTGATGGGCTGCGGCGACGTCGCGCCAGGACCAACCAGAAACGCGTCCAGGCTGACCAGTGAAGGTCCTGGCCCCGACGTGAGGCGAGCCCGATACACATAGACGTGCGACCCCGACGCGTAATGCGTGCGACACCATCACGGTGTCCGCGCTGTCAGTCACCGGGAACTGGATGTTCTCCCCGGCAAACGCTTCGCGAACCATTGCGACACGCCGGGGGAGCTCGCTCTTCAGTCCCGAGACGACAAGGAACTTCTCGTTTTCGGCGACGGGATCGCCCGGCAGGCGGCTCAGGGAATCGATCACCCGCTCGAGCGGATGGATCCCCTGCACAGGTGGGGGCGCGCACGACGGCGCGCCGAGCGCCGCGCCAAGGAGGAGAAGTCCTGTCCAACGGGAGATGCCCATCGCCCCTCCCCGCGTTAACCACCAGCTCTGAGCCCGACGAGGTCCCTACCCTCGCCCCGCCAGCACCTTCCCCAGCGCCGCGCTCTTCCGCTCCAGCCCCGCGATCAGCGTGTTGAACGACGCCTGGAAGCTCTCCACCCCCTCCTCCAGCAGCCCGTCGGTCACCGCACCCATCGCAATGCCTGACGACTCGAGCTCGGCAACAATCCGCTCCGCGCCGGCATAGTCGGCGTCGACGGTGCGGGCCGTCACCCCGTGGTCGCGAAAGGCCTCGAGGGTCGCCGGGGGAAGCGTGTTCACGGTGTCCGGCCCGATCAGCTGCTCCACGTACATGACGTCGCGATAGGTGGGGTTCTTGGTGCTGGTGCTCGCCCACAACGGCCGCTGCACCCGCGCGCCGGCCCCGTGCAGGGCCTCCCACCGCTCGCCGGCGAACTGCTCCCGGAACAGTCGATAGGCAAGACGGGCGTTGGCGATCGCCGCCGTCCCCTTCAGGGCCTGGAGGCGCGGACGGTCGGCCGGCGACGCGGCCCCGATCAGCGCGTCGAGCCGCTTGTCCACCGCGCTGTCCACCCGGCTCACGAAGAACGACGCCACGCTCGCCACCCGCCCCACCGGCTTCTTCGCCCACACCCGCTCGCCGATTCCTTCCAGATAGGCCTCGATCACCCGTCGATAGGCATCGATCGAGAAGAGGAGCGTCACGTTGACGTTGATCCCGTCGGCGATCAGCTGGCGCACCGCCTTCGCCCCCGCCTCCGTCCCCGGCACCTTGATCATCACGTTCGGCCGGTCGACGGTGAGCCAGAGGCGCCGCGCCTCCTCCACCGTCGCATCGGCCTCGTTGGCCAGCGCCGGCGCCACCTCGATGGACACGAACCCGTCGCGGCCGCCGGCCGTCTCGTAGACGCCGCTGAACTCGTCGCACGCCGCCCGCACGTCGTCGGTGGCCACCAGCTCGAACACTTCCCAGGCGGTGAGCTCCCCCGATGCCGCGGCCGCCGAGATCTGGTCGTCGTACAAGCGACCCTCGGCCAGCGCCTTCTCGAAGATGGTCGGGTTCGACGTCATCCCGGTGAGGACATCCTCACGGATGCGGCGCGCCAGGCTGCCGTCGCGGAGCATGGCGCGGTCGATGTAGTCGAGCCAGAGGGACTGGCCGGCGTCGTGGAGCTGCTGCAGGCGCGTGGCGCTCATGCCGATACTGTCCTGATGGGGAACCCCTTCGCCGACCGGTCGGCGGCGCGGTCCCGAAAGATACAACGGCCGCTGCCGCCCAGTCGAGTTCACCGGCTGCGCGATGGCGGCTCATTGGAGACCCCGTTGCTCATGATTCCGCGCCCCCCCCGCTGGCGCTCGCTCCCGCTGACGCTCCAGATGGCGCTGGTGACGCTCGCGATCGCGGTCGCCTGGACGCTGGGCGCCCGCTCGTACTTCACGAGCCAGGACGCCCGGCAGATCCGCGCCGACGGCGAGGCGCGCGCCCTGCGCGACGCCCAGCTGGCGGTGGGGCGCATGGACGCGGCGCTTCTCACCATGGAGCGCGCCCGCGAGCGGGCCGCCCTGGTCGCCGACCCGGCGGCGGCGGACGAGTTCCGGGCGGCGGCGCGCGACCTGGCCGTGGAATCCACACGACTGCAGGCGCCCGAGGTGACCGACTCGATCGTCCGCCGGCAGGCGGCGCTGTTCGTCGACGCGGTGCGCGCCTATCGCGAGTGGGTCCCGGTGGACGCCGATGGCCTGCGCGGGCACCCCGGCCGCTCGGCCCGCCAGAGGGAAGATGGTGCGGCCACCCTGCTCACCCTCGCGCGGCGGCGCCACGTGGGGCTGCTGCGGGCGGTGACGCTCTCAGCCGACCAGGCCAGCACGGACGCCCAACAGATGGCCGAGTCGGACCGGCGCGCCAACTGGCGCCTGCGGCTGGCGGTGCTGGCGACGCTCCTCCTCCTCATCCTCGTGAACCTGCGGATGGTGACGAAGACGCTGTCGCACGTGGTGGACCGCGCCACCGAACTGGCCGAGGGACGGTACAGCGGCGCCGTCGACGTCCGGCTCGCCGGCAGTGGCGGGAGCGCCGAGCTCATAGAGCTGCAGCTGGTGTTCGACCGGCTGGCGATCGCGATCGAGTCGCGCGAGCAGATCCTGCAGAGCGACATCGAGCAGCTCCGCGAGGTGGAGCGGCTGAAGACCGACTTCGTGTCGACCGTGAGTCACGAGCTGCGCACGCCGCTGACGTCGATGCGCGGCGCGCTGAGCCTGGTGCTGGCGGGCGCGGCCGGCGAGGTGAGCGAGAAGACGAGGTCGCTCCTCCAGATCGCCCTCAAGAACACCGAGCGCCTGATCCGGCTGATCAACGACATCCTCGACATCGAAAAGATCGAGAGCGGGCACGTCGAGATCCGCCGCGACCGGTGCGACCTGGTGCAGGTGCTGCACACCACGCTGAACGGGCTGGAGGCGTACGTCCTGGACGCGGGCGTCCGCCTCACGCTGGAGAGCGAGCGGGCGGTGACCGTCACCGGCGACGGCGACCGGCTGGTCCAGATCTTCACCAACCTCGTCTCGAACGCGGTGAAGTTCACGCCGCGCGGCGGCGAGGTGCGGATCCGCCTGGTGACGGACGAAGGAGTGGCGCGGGTGAGCGTGATCGACCAGGGGCCGGGGATCCCGCCCGAGTTCCAGGCGCGAATCTTCGGCAAGTTCCAGCAGGCGGCGCGGGCCGACGCACGGCGCAGCGGCGGCACCGGGCTGGGGCTGGCGATCGCGCGGGCGATCGTCGAGCTGCACGGCGGGAGCATCGGCTTCGACACCGCGGCCGGCGCCGGGACGACCTTCACCGTCGAGCTCCCGTTCATGGCGACGCCCGATCCGCTGGTGGCCGCGGCCACCGGGCGCGTGGCCGGCCGGCACCTGCTGATCGTCGACGACGACGTCGGGATGCTGAGCGTGCTCCAGACGCTCTGCCAGCCGCTGGGCTCGGTGATCGGGGTGCGGACCGCCGAAGAGGCGATCACGCTCACCCGGCAGGAGCAATTCGACGCACTGATCGTCGACCCGGACCTGCCCGGGATGTCGGGGCTGAGGTTCGTGAGGCGGCTGCGCAGCCAGGCCGCCTATCACTTCGTGCCGGTGCTGGTCTTCTCGTCGAAGGAGTACACGCCGGAGGAGCTGGACGGGATCACGCTCAGCTCGGCGCACGCGTTCGTGAAGTCGCGCGACCGGGAGCAGGACCTCATCTACCGGCTGCTGGCGGTCCTGACGGCCCGGGCGGCGTAATGCCTGTCGAGGGGCGCGCGGCCGGAGCCGCCGCCGCGAATCCCTCGCGCTGCATCACCCCCCAGGTGGTGACGCCGCGCAGGTAGCGCCAGAACGCCTGCACCCGGAACCAGACGGTCATTTGGCGGTAGCCGAACGACTCGAGCAGCGCGAAGCCGAGCATGCGCCAGAAGTCGCCGGTGTGCGGATAGCGGCGGAAGCTCAACTCCTCGAGGATGATCGCCCAGATGCTGAGCAGCAGGCCGTACCCCACCGCCACGCCCAGGAAGAGGAAGGCAAAGCGGGCGTCGACCAGGCCGAAGACGAGCCCGACGATCGTCGTGAGGTAGCCGCCCACCTCGATCACCGGCGCCAGCATTTCGCCGAAGAAGTAGAACGGATAGGCGATGAAGCCGATGGCCCCGTAGCGCGGGTTGAACATCAGGTCGCGGTGGGCCCAGAGGGTGGCGATCAGCCCACGGTGCCAGCGTTCGCGCTGCCGGCCGAGCACCCTGATCGAGGCCGGCACCTCGGTCCAGGCCACCGGGTCGGGGATGAAGGGGAGCGAGTCGGGGAGGTTGCGCTCGCGCAGGTGGCGGTGGAGGCGGACCACGAGGTCCATGTCCTCGGTGACGTTGCCGGTCTGGTAGCCGCCGATCGCCAGGCAGTAGTCGCGGCGGAAGAGGCCGAAGGCGCCGGAGATGATCAGGTTGCCACCTAACCGATTCCACCCGAGCCGTCCGAAGAGGAAGGCGCGCAGGTATTCGACGACCTGGATCCCCGGGATGGGGCGGGAGTCGACGCGGGCATCGACCACCCGGCCGTACTCCACGGTGCAGGCGTTGGCGACGCGGATCGTCCCGCCCACCGCGGCCACCGCCTTGCCGAGGAGGAAGGGGCGGGCAAGGCGGAGGAGGGCGTCGGGCTCGACCAGGGTGTCGGCGTCGACGGCGAGGACGTACGGGTAGCGGGCGGCGTTGAGGGCGGCGTTCAGCGCGTCCGCCTTGCCGCCGTTCTCCTTGTCGATCACGAGCAGCCGTGAGTACCGGCGCGACCGGTAGTAGGCGCGGACGTTCTTCGTCGCGATGGTGACCATGAAGGCCGGCGGCACCGGGTACAGGTCGTACGCCGGAATCAGGCGATCCATGGTCCCGTCGCGCGACCCGTCGTTCACCAGCACCACCTCGTGGCGCGGGTATTCGAGGGTGAGGAACGAGAGCACGCTGGCGACGATCGAGACTTCCTCGTTATGCGCCGGCACCAGGATGCTCAGAGGCGGCAGCGCTTCCGAGCCGAGCATCCGCTTCAGGTGCTCGTCGTCGGCCAGGTGCCAGTGGGCCCAGAGCTCGGGGATGGAGAGGAGCAGGAGCAGGGCGTAGAACGAGTTCAGGACCAGGAAGTAGAGGAGGACGCCGCGGTCGGTCCAGAGGATCATGCCGCCGGCCACCGCCTGCAGGTTGGCGACCGGCATCATGCTTCGGCCAGCTCCACGATCCCGCCCTCGGAGAGCCCGCCGATCATGGCCGCCATCTCGCGGCCGTAGCGGTCGGACATCCCGCGCGCCTCGCGGAGCGCGCCGCGCCCGCGCTCGCCGAGCTGGGCCAGGGCCAGGCCGGCGCGAAAGCGGACCCACCACGACCGGTCGCGCATCGCGTCGACCAGCGCCGGCACCGCCTCCTCCGCACCCAACGTACCCAGGGCGCGGGCGGCCTGGCCGCGCACCCGCCAGTCGTCGTCCACCAGCAGCACCAGCAGCGCCGCCGCCGCCTCGGGGTGGAAGTACTTCTTCAGCGCCTTGGCCACCGCCAGCCGCACGGTGGCGTCGGCGTGGCCGCGCAGTCGCAGCGACTCGGCCAGGCAGTCCGCACTCCCGATCGCCTCGGCCAGGTTCACCCAGACCTCGAGCTTGTGGGGCGGGGCCTCGCGCCGCAGGTGCTCCAGCAGCACCGGCGTCGTGAGGCGCCAGCTCTCCTTGAGCGCGCCGAACTGGTAGAGCCGCACCACCACCGGCCGGTCGGGGAGCTGGTCGACCACCAGCGAGACGAGGTCGGCGTCGCCGACCCGCGCCAGGCAGGTCGATGCCGCCGTCTGCACCGCCGGATGGGGATCCTGCAGCAGGCTGCGGAGCAGCGGTCGCTCCCCTTCCCCGCCCACCACCGACAGCATCCGCGCCGCCTCCAGCCGCCGCCACCAGAAGCGCGAGCCGGCCCGGCCGAGTATGGCGCGCACCCAGGCCTCGCCGCGCAGCGCACCGGCCAGCTCGTCGAGCTCGCGCGGGGGAATGCGCAGCGCCACGATCAGCGCCGACTGCTCGAGCGCCATCTCGGGAGCGATCGCGCGGAGCGTGGCGGTCACGTCGTCCACGGGGCCAACGCCCACCAGCCACTTGTGGAGCGGCTCCGACACGCGCATCACCATCCGCTCCTCGCGCCGGGCATGCGCCTTCTGTCGCGCGCGATTGAACAGCAGCAGCACCACCACCAGGACGAAGAACGCGGCCTGGCCCAGTCCCACCACCGCGAGGACGAAGGTCGCGCTCATGGGGCGCGCGACCGCTCGAGCCAGACGGGGATCTTGGCGGTGAGCACCCGCAGGCTCAGCGGCTTGGGGATGTAGTCGAGGGCGCCGGCCTTGAGGGCGCGGATCTGCTCCGCTTCAGACGAGTGGACCGAGACGAAGACGACTCTGAATATGCCCGGGCGCTCGAGGCGCAGCCGCTCGTGCAGCGAGTGCCCGTCCATGCCGGGCAGGTCGACGTCGAGCAGCACCAGCGGGCGGCGTCCCATCGTCCGCATCGCCAGCATCCCGTCCAGCGCTTCGGGGCCGGTGCGGAAGGCGCGGAAGCTGAAGCCGGCGGCGCGCAGGGCGTACTGGACCATGTCGGAGAGCGCCGGGTCGTCCTCGACGACGATCACATCGGGGGCGACGTTGGCCGACTCGGCGTGCCACCGATGGACCGGCGCGCCGGCATCGTGACGGCCGGAATCCAGCGCGTACTCGGCGGCGCGGCGCACCGTGTCGAGGTCGGCGGAGGTCAGGTCCCCGTTATGCGCGACCCCGGCGTGCCACGGCGGCACGTCGGCGGCACGCTGCGCGGCCAGGGTGGCGGCCCGGGCGACGGCGTCCTCGCCGCTCAACGCCAGCACCGCGATCACCGACACACCGTCCAGATAGCCGACGAAGCCGCCCCCTCCCTTGCCGCCGGCGCCGGCGCCCGTCAGGTCGCGGGCGATCCGCTGGCACTCGCGCAGCCAGGCCACCGAGAGCTCGGCCGGCCGCTCGTCGCCGTCGGGGCGGATGACGATCACCGAGCAGCCGGCCTGCGCGTGGCGCGCGGCCAGGAACGCCACCGGCGCCTCACGAGCGGTCCGCGCGGCCAGCGGGAGGCCGGTGCCGGGGTGGAGTCCCTCGGACAGCCGCCGCAGCCGGTGGCGCTCGAGCCGTTCGGCGATCCGGGAACGCAGCTCGGCGGGGACGATCGGCTTGGGGAGGAACTCGTCGGCGCCGGCCTGGTAGGCGAGCTCGCGGACCGCCGGCTCGGTCTCGGTGGAAAAGAGGATGATCGGCAGGTCGCGCCACTCGGCGTGGCCGCGCAACTCGCGGGCCATGTCGATCCCGCTCCGCCCCTGCAGGTTCACGTCCATCAGGAGCAGCGACGGCGCCAGGTCGGTGAGCCGGTCGTGGAGTTGCTCCGGGTCGTCGAGGGTGATGACGTGGACGTCGTCGCGCTCCATGATGTACTTCACGATCGCGAGAATCGAGGGATCATCGTCGAGCACCAGCAGCGTCGCCCCCACCCAGCTGCTGCGCATCGCCAACCCGTCCGACAATTCGAAGATCGCCGCCGGATCGACGTCGCCGTCGATCACGGTGACATCGCCCTCGCGCGGCCCGCGGATGGGGGCTCGCGAGCCCGGGGGGCGGTCGTCGAGCGCCACCAGCGGGATCCCCGCCGCCGACGTCGAGTCGACGATCGCGCCGCACGACGAAGCGCCGGTCACCACCACGTGGGGAGAGCGGGCGCGCACCGCGTCCACCACCCCGGCACCGAGCTCGAGCGACAGCACGTCGTAGCCGCGCAGCGTCCCCTCGGCGCGGATGGCGGTGACGAGCGTGTCAGGCAGGCCCAGCACCACCATCCGGCGCCGCGTGGCGGCGTCCTCGAGCGAAGGATCGGGCGCGTCGAACGCGAGGCGCAGCGCCGAGACGAAGTGCTCGATGATCGTCGCCCGCGCGGAATGGTCGAGCGCGGGGTCGGCGGCCCAGCGGATGGCGCGCTCCTCGAGCTTGGCGGCCAGGCGACTGGCGTCCATGAAGCCGTAGCTGCCGGCGGTGCCGTGGACGCGGTGCAGCTCGCGCCGCAACGCCTCGACGACCTCCGGCGCGTTGGGGGCGTCGCGGAGCTGCGCGGCCAGCGCCTGGAACGCGCTGAACGTGTTGGAAGCCGAGGCGCGGAAGCGCTCGCGCAGGACGCGGAGCGCGTCGGCGACCGCGGACCCGCCCGGGGGCTGGGTCATAGTCGGCTGAAGTATGCGCTTTTCCCCCACCAGCGGGCCACTGTGCCGCGCTGCCCAGCCGCCCGAGTCCCCTCCCCGGGTCCTCGTCCGAGTCTCCGCCCCACACTTGTCGCCCACCCAGGGACCATCCAGCTTTCAGGATGCGCCTCCTGTGCGTCGACGACGAGGAAGACATCCGGACCATCCTCGGACTGGCGTTCAGCCTCGACCCCGGGATCACGGCGGAGATCGTCGATTCGGGCGACAAAGTACTGGCGATGGCCCACCCCGACCGGTACGACGCGATCCTGCTGGACGGGATGATGCCTGGGATCGATGGCTACGAAACGTGCCGCCGGCTGAAGGACAACCCGGCCACGGCGTCGATTCCGGTGGTCTTCCTCACCGCCAAGACGCAGCGCGACGAAGTGGAGCGGGCGCTGTCGCTGGGCGCGGTCGCCTGCCTGACGAAGCCGTTCGATCCGCTGTCGCTGGCGGCCGAGCTGCGGGCCGCGCTGGGCGCGGCGGGCGAGGGCTGAGCGTGGTCCGCGCCGGCCGGACTCTCGTGAGGCGCCACCGGTGAGCGCGCCCCGTCCGCCGCGTGACAGCGCCCGGGTGGCGGCGCTGCAGCGCTACGGCATCTCGTCGCTGCCGGCGACGACGGGGCAGTCATTGCAGGAATTGGCGTGGGTGGCGGCCCGCTCCACCGGCGCCCCGCTGGCGGTGGTATCGCTGGTCGACGTCGATGTCGTGAGGCACGTGGGGCGGTTCGGTGACATCGCGGCCGACCTGCCGCGGGACGAGTCCTTCTGCGCGCATACAGTGGCGGCCGCCGAGCCGGGCGTGTTCATGGTCCGCGACGCGCGCAGCGACCTCCGCTTCGCCGGCCTGCCGCTGGTGGCGGGCGGCGCCCACATGCGGAGCTACGCCGGCGCCCCGATCGTCACCAGCGACGGCCACGCCATCGGCGCGGTGGCGGTGCTCGACGTCCGGGTGCGCGAGTTCGACGCCGACGAGGAGCGGATCCTGGGCGTGCTGGCGCGTCAGGCGATGGACCAGCTGGAGCTGCGCTACAGCGCCACCCGCCTGGCGCGCGAGATTTATACGCGGCGGTCGGCCGATTTCGCGTCCGGCGGGTCGGAGGGCGGGGCGGCGGCGGCGGCCACCGCGGCGGCGGCCGCGGGCTCCCCGTCCACCGAGTCGCCTGACAAGTACGAGCCGGGGTACGCCAGCGAGGTGCTCCAGCGCCAGGCGCTGGCGATCGAGACGACGAGCGATGGGATCGCGATCTACGACGCCGACGAGCATCTGGTGTACGCGAACGACGCCAGCGCCCGGATTCACGGGTTCGAGCGCGGGTCGGACCTGGCCGGGTTCACCTGGCGCGCACTGTACAGCGAAGATGAGCAGCGGCGATTCGACCAGACGATCCTGCCGGCGCTGCGACGCGACCGCCGCTGGCGGGGCGAGGCGATCGGACGGCGCCGCGATGGCACCATGTTCCCGCATGAGATGTCGCTCGCGCTGCTCGACGGCGGCGGGGTGGTGGCGGTGCTGCGCGACGTCAGCGAACGCCACGCGCTGGACAAGATGAAGAACGAGTTCGTGTCGACGGTCTCGCACGAGCTCCGCACCCCGCTCACATCCATCCGCGGCTCGCTCGGCCTGCTCGAGGGGGGCGTGGCCGGTACTCTGCCGGACAAGGCGCGCGAGCTGATCCGGATCGCGCGCTCCAACGCCGACCGGCTGATCCGGCTCATCAACGACATTCTCGACCTCGACAAGATGGAGTCGGGGCGGCTGGAGTTGGCGATCAGCTCGCTCGAGCCGTCGGAGGTGGTGACCGCGACGCTGGAAGGGATCCAGGGGATGGCCGACCAGCGCGGCGTGAGGCTGGTGGCGCGGATCGGGAAGCAGGCGCGCTTCCTGGGCGACCGCGACCGGGTGATCCAGGTCCTCACCAACCTCGTCTCGAACGCGATCAAGTTCTCCCCCGAGCACGCCGACGTGACGGTCCGGGTGGTCACCGGCGAGGGCGGCTTCCTGCGCTTCAGCGTCGAGGATCAGGGGATGGGAATCCCGCGCGAAATGGTGGGGCGGCTGTTCAAGAAATTCGCGCAGCTCGACGCGTCGGACGCGCGCGGCCGCGGCGGCACCGGTCTGGGGCTGGTGATCTCGCGGTCGATCATCGAGCAGCACGGCGGGACGATCGGCGTGAACTCGGAGCCCGGGCTGCGGACGCAGTTCTGGTTCGAGCTGCCGCTGGCGCCCGCCGAGCGGACGTCGCTGCCGCCGGTGCCCACGACGCGCGCGCATACGGTGCTGCTCGTCGAGGACGACGACGACCTCGCCGACATCCTGACGATTCTCCTGTCCAAGGAGGGGTACCACACCGTGCACGCCTCGTCGATCGACGACGCCTGGCGGATCGTCATCCAGAGCCGGCCGTCGGCGATGCTGCTCGACCTGCTGCTGCCTGACGGGAGCGGACTGGAACTGATCAACCGGCTCCGGGCGCACGACCGCACCCGGACGCTGCCGGTGGTGATCCTCTCGGGTCGCGAGCCGGAGGGGGCGGTGCTCAACTCCGGCCTGATCGACTGGCTCACCAAGCCGTTCGACGAGCAGCGGCTGTACCGGGCGCTGCGGCGGGCGGTGCGCACGCCCGGCTCGCCGCGGGCGCTGGTGGTGGACGACGACACGGCGACGCGGACCATCCTGGTCACCCGCCTGCGCGCGCTGGGCATCGATTGCATCGAGGCGATGGATGGGCTGGAGGCGCTGCGGGTGGTGCGCGAGCAGGTGCCGGACCTGATCGTGCTGGACGTGGGGATGCCGGGGATGGACGGCTTCGAGTTCGTGCGGACGCTGCGCCAGGAGCAGGCGCGGGCGGTCCCTCTCGTGGTCTACACCGGCCGAGACCTAACGGCTGCCGAGCGCAAGGTGTTGACGCTGGGGCCGTCGTTCCACCTTACCAAGGCGCGGGTGTCGGAGGACGAGTTCGTCCGGATCGTGCGCGAGGTGCTGGAGGGACTGTTGCCGAGGGCGGGAGGCGCGGGTGGAGGGTTCGTCGGCGACGGGGGGCCCGCGGCCGGCCGGCTGGCGTGAGGCTGTCGACGGCCCTCGCGACACTCGCCCTCGCGGTGGTCGCAGTCGCGGGTCGGGCCCAGCAGCCTGCGGTAACCCTTTCGTGCGCGCCCCTCGCGTCCGCGCTGAGTGAGGCGTTGGGGCGCGGCTGGACCGCCTGGCGGGCCGGCGACGTCGGCGGCGCCGATTCGCTCTTTCAGACGGTGCTGGCGGCGTGTCCTGCGCACGGCGGTGCCAACGATGGCGCGGGCTACGTCGCGCTCCGCGCCAATGATCTCACTGCCGCGGCGGCCCGTTTCGACCGGGCACTGGCCGCAAACCCACTCGACTACGACGCGCTCACCGGGCGCGGGATGGTCGCGTTCCGCGCCGCCGACCATGCCGCCGCCCGCGCGCTCTTCCAGATGGCGCTTACCGTGGTCCCCGGCGACGCCCTCAGCCGTTCGTACCTCGACCGGCTTCCCTCCGTCCTCGACAGCAGTGCGCTGCCCCCCCGCCCGCGCCCCGCCCGCCGCGTGGTGGCCGCGCGCACCGGACCGCGCACCTTCCTGGTACCAGACGGTCGCGGCGGGTGGAAGCCGATCTGGATCAAGGCCGTGAACGTCGGCGCGGCGCTGCCGGGAAAGCACCCGTCGGAGTTTCCGCCTGACGACAGCACCTACGAGCGCTGGATCAAGCTGGCCGCCGACATGGGTGCCAACGCTCTCCGCTTCTACACCATCCACCCGCCGCATCTCTATCGTGCGTTGCGCCGCTGGAACATGGCGCATCCGGCGCGCCCGATGTGGATCATTCATGGGGTGTGGACCGAGCTCCCGCCCGGCGAGCAGGAAGAGCAGTACGACGACAGCGCCTGGACGGGCGAGTTCCACGACGAGATGCGGCGAGTGGTGGACCTGCTCCACGGCCACGCGCTGATCCCCGCGCGCCCCGGTCACGCGTCAGGCGTCTACACCGCCGACGTCTCGCCGTGGGTGCTGGGGTACATCATTGGGCGGGAGTGGGAGCCGTACTCGGTGGTCGCCTACGCCGCCGCGCATCCCGGCCGCACGTCGTACCACGGGACGTACCTCACCATCGATGGCGGCAACGCGGTGGAGAGCTGGCTGGCCGCGTTCTGCGACAGCCTGATCCGCTACGAGATGGGTCGGTACAACGCCCAGCGCCCCATCGCCTACACCAACTGGCCGACGCTCGACCCGCTCACCCACCCCACCGAATCGACGCGCGAGGAGGAGGACTCGATCCGCCGCGCCCGCGGCCAGGTGATGCCGGAGCGGCCGCGCGAGTTCGACAACGACGCGATCGGGCTGGACGCGGCCAAGATGCGCGCCACCGCCGCCTATCCGGCCGGCGTCTTCGCGTCGTACCATGCCTATCCGTACTACCCCGACTTCTTGGTGCTCGACCCCGGCTATCTCCGCGCCCGCTCACCCGAGGGCCCAAGCGCCTACTTCGGCTACCTGCGCGAGCTGGTGGAGCACCACCGCGACATGCCGGTGGTCATCTCCGAGTACGGCGTCCCTTCGTCGCGGGGTGTCGCCCACGTCCAACCGCAGGGGTGGAACCACGGCGGCCACTCGGAGGCGGCCCAGGCGGCGATCGACGCCCGCCTCACGCGGGACATCCGCGCGTCGGGCGCGGCCGGCGCCGGCCTCTTCGCCATCATTGACGAGTGGTTCAAGAAGAACTGGATCGTGATCGACTTCGAGCAGCCGCTGGAGCGCAACCGGCTCTGGCTCAATCCGCTGGACGCCGAGCAGAATTATGGGGTGGTGGCGATGCGGCCGGGGCCGGCCGATTCGGCGATCGTCATCGACGGCCGTGGCGACGACTGGCGGGGACGCGCGCCCTGGTACCATAACGACACGCTGGCGCGGACGCCGCCGATTCCGGCGATACGCCCTCCCCCCGGAACGGACCCGGCCGCGAAGCCGGCGCCCCTCCCCGCCCCGCTCCAGCTCCGCGCCCTGCGCGTGGCGAGCGACGAGGCATACGTCTACCTGCGCCTCGACGTCGGCGCGATCGACTGGGCGCGGGGGCGCTACCTGATCGGGATCGACACGTACCGCGCCGACCTGGGCGACACGCGCTTCCCCTACACCGACACGGCCTCACCGGTGGGGCTCGAGTTCGTCCTCGACCTCCACGGCCCGGTGGGCAGCCACCTGCTGGTCGATGCGCCGTACAACCCGTACCGCCGCGTCCCGATTGCCGGCGCCAATCCTCCCGAGTCGCAGTCGGTGTACCACGTCCCCTTCCGCACCGTCGCGAACTCCGAGGGACGGTACGACTCCCTCCGCGTCGTCACCAACCGCCACCGCATCGGCCGCGACGGCACCGACTATCCTGAGGTCGGCTCGGACCGGAGCCTGCTCCTGTTCGCTCGTCAGGCGGACAACTCGCTGGCCGACTGGTACGCCGACTCCGCGTCAGGCATCATCGAGGTACGGATCCCCTGGGGGATGCTGAACGTGCTGGACCCGTCCTCGCGCACGGTGCTCTACTCCACACGCGACAATCGCGACGTGCAGGGCGAGCCGACGCCCGGGTTCCGATTCGTCGTGGAGAGCTACGATCCGGTGAGGCCCTCTGCGTCCGGGGATCGGATGCCCCGGAGTCAGGGAGCGGACGTAGACTCGGGGAGCGGGGAGCCGAACGCGGCCAAGTCCGGCGCGGACTCGGCCGGCCGGGCGCCAGGGCCGGGCAAGGCTGGCGTGGACTCGGCCGGCCGGAAGCCGGAGCCGGCCAGAACCGGCGCGGACTCGGGGAGCGCGGCGGCATGGGCATCCGCCTTGACTATCCTCTCGCCGAAGCCGGCGTTCGCGGCGCCCCCGCTCTGGACGTGGCCCACCTGGGAGGTCCCGCGGTGGCACGCCGAGGTGAAGCCGCTCTTCGAGGCGATGAAGCAGACCTTTGACGCCATCCCGGACACACCGCTCCCTCGTCAGGCGCGCGCCGGCGCCGTCAGAAGGACCACCGCCCCCGCACCCCCAGCGTCCACGCCCGGTACTCGGCCGCGGACACCGAGCTCGGCGCCGCCACGTTCGTGAACCCGCCGCTGGCGCCCCACTCCAGGCCGGGCGCCGGCCGGTAGACGAGCGAGAGCGCGATCCGCTCCGCCAACCGGTTGTTGGTCGCTCCAAATGCGTTCACCGACTGCGGCCCCACGCCTCCGTCCACGCCCCAGAGCCACCCCAGGTCGTGCGGCGCCTCCCAGCGGCCGCTCGCCTCCAGCAACCGATAGCGCTTCGGCGCGAAGTAGCCGTCGCCGGCGACCTTTGCATAACCAAAGGTGCGGAGCGCGGTCGACACCGACACGCCACGGCGCCAAATCCAGCGGAGAGCTGCCGAGCCTGACGAGCGATAGTTGCGGACCGAGCCGCCGGTGACCGTGGCGTAACCGCCGCCGCCGGACAGCGTGAGGCGCCTGGGCAGCGACCAGCTCCCGTCGCCGTCCAGCGCGGTCAGGACGATCCCGCCCGCGATCAGCGTCGCCGTCTCGTCGAACGGCGTGCGGGAGAGGCCGGCGCCGAGCGAGACCCCGGGCGCGACGTCGGCGGCGACGCGGCCGGCGAGCGTGTGGCGGGTGCGGGTGGTGACGGTCCCCGCCTGCTCGCCGCGCAGGCTCGTGAGGCCCGCCTCGCCACGCAGCACCGCCGCGCGCGCGAACGGCGTCCAACTGGCCACGGCGCGCGCGTTCATGGAGCGCCCCGTGGACGAGGCCGGCGTGAGCGCCGCGTCGCGATATCCCGCGCCAAGGATGAGTCGGCCCGTCCAGGGCGGCGCGATGCCGCCCGCGACCGAGACGAAAGTGCTGCGGTTGTGGTCGCTGTCGTTGGTGTACGTCACCGACGGCTCGAGACTGGTGGCGAGGTCGGCGCGAACCCACTGGAGCTGCTGGCGGGCGTCGCCGTAGCCGGGTTGGGCCGAGAGCGCGCGGTTGAGCGCCTGCTCGGCGGGCCCCGGTCGTCCGGTCCAGCGCAGCACCTGGGCGAGGCCGGTCCAAGCTTCGGCGTCGTCAGGGTATTTCGCGGTGAGCGCGCGCCAGAGGCGCTCGCTGCGGGGGAGGTCGCCGCGCCACGCGGCCACCCGGGCGATTCCCTTCTCGGCCTGCGGCGACCGGCCGCCCAGGCGCGTATCTATGGCAACGTACCGACGCTCGGCCTCGTCCAGCCGGCCGGCCCACGAGAGCGTGCGCGCCAGCCCGAGCTCGGCGTCGATGTCGGTTGGGTGTTCGCGCAGCCAGCCCTGGTACGTACCTAACGCAACCGACCACCGGCCCGCCCACGACAGGACCTCGCCCTTGGCGAGCGCGGCGGCGCGGTAGCTACGGTCGCGGGCGAGGATCGAGTCGTAGAGGACGAGCGCGTCGTCGAAGCGTCCGTCCCAGCTCAGCACCCGCGCCAGCGCGAGGCGTCCTTCGTCGTCCCGCGGCTCCAGGCGGACGTACAATCGGTGCAGCACCGCGGCCCGCGCCAGGTCGCCGCGCCAGGAGAGGAGGGTCGCGAGGCGGAAGACCGTGCGCGACGAGGCGGTGGAGTCGCGCCTGACGACTTGTTCGTACGCGGCGAAGGCGTCGTCGCGGCGGCCGGTGTCCCACGCCGAGTCGCCGGCGGCGATCAGGGCTGGGAGCGGGCGGCTTGCCGGGGATTCCTGCGTCGAGCCGTGAGCGGGCGCCAGGCCCAGGGTGGCGAGCAGGCCGGCCGTCGTGAGGCGGCGGCCGGTTGTCGATCTGAAGGACGGGATTGTCGCGGGCACGATCAGCGGAAGGTGCATCCTGCCCGCTCGCGTGGCCAGCCCGCGGGCGAACCGGCCCGCCGGTTATGGGAGCCCGATCAGGACCCGTACCAGCCGCGCGCCGTCGGACAGCATCGAACGCCACACCGGTGGCTCGATCGCGGGCGGGCGGGCCACGCCGCCAACGGCGCCCGCGGCAACCTGTGAAGCGTCCGTGCGGGGCGCCCCGGCCCGGTGCGCCCGCCACGTTCCCAGGTTCCCGAACGCCAGTCCCCCGATCTTCCGGGCCGCGAAAGCAAACCCGTCGTCGGTGGCCGCGCGACGCGCCGCCCACTCGCGCGCCGCGTCCGCCAGCCGCGCCGCGAGCCGCGTCCCCGCGCCCGCCCGCACCGGGACGTCGAGGCCCAGCCGCCGGACGCTGATCGCCAGCGGGCCCACGTCATCGGGCCAGCCCTGGGTCCGCGCCGCCACGATCGGCCAGTCGATCGCGCCACCCCACCGATCCATGAGCGACGCGATGTCGAGCGCGCCGCGGACGCTGCCGCACGTCTCCCGGTGGCCGGCCTCGTGCGCGAACGCGTGCCAGCACCAGTCGGTGGGCGTGAGCACCTGCAATCCGGGGCGCACCAGAACAGTCGTCAGGGCAGCCGCCGAGTCGTCGGCCTCGTCAGGCGACGGCTGGACGGTGAAGTGGCGCTCGACGCCCGGCGCCTCACGGGTGAGCAGCGCCCGCCGGTGCACTTCCACCGCCGCCGAGCGGTCGCGGATGAACGGCGGCAGGTGATGCACCGCCCGCGGGTCGGGCGTCGCGAACGGGCGGTAGCCCGCCTCGGTCAGCAGCCTGACGACGGTCTCGACCGCCTCACGATCGACCAGCACGTCCAGGTCGTTGCACGGCCGGTGGGGGCGCATCCCGAGGGCCATGAACGCCGCTCCCTTGAGGAGCGTCAGCTCGACACCCGCGCCCCCGCACGCCGCCAGCAGGTCGTCGAGCTGCGCCCTGACGCCGAGCATCCGTAGGGCGTCGGCGCGCGCCCGGTCGCGCAGCGCGGAGTCCATGTCGCGCGTGAGCGCGCCCATCAGATCCAGCTCCCCCAGCCGGGCGAGCAGATCCCCGGCGCACCCCTCGGCGGCCAGCAGCCGCGCGAAGGTTCGGCCCGCATCGCCGAACGACCGCGCTCCGTACCAGGACCACGCCGCGCGCAGCCGGCCCGCGTCCGGCGCCCGCGCGAAGGTGTCGAGCATCAACCCGCGGAGCGTCACCCGCGCGCCTCACGAGTGCCGGCCGGCGGCGTCGCGCCGTCACTCGCCCGCTCCAGCCGGCGGAAGGTGCTGGGATCGCTGCCGGGCGGCTCGAGATACGGCTCCACCCCGTCGCAGCGCAGCCACGCATGCGCCTGCAACGGGCCACTCACTCTGGGCGGGGGACTGGCAACCGGCCCTGACCCTGACCCTCTCTCTTGTACAGCTGCCGTGCCGCGCTCGGGGGTGGGTACCCGCCGAACCCCAATCACCACACTTGCCTCCCTCCCATCCCGCCTCAGCAGCGTCGCCAGCACCACCACCCGCCGGAGACACGTCCACTTCCAGATGAATGGCATTCGGCCGAGCAGCGCGTCCACGCGGATCGCGAGGCGCTCGGGATCGGCGGGCGGGCCGCGGCGGCGCGGTACGCGCTCGATCGCCCGCAGCAGCGACGACGCCGGAAAGAGCTCCAGCGCCAGCGGCAGCGCCACGCACGCCACCACCAGCTCGACGTTCAGCGCTACTCGCATGGCTCCGCCAGCCGCCAGTCCACCAGCTGCTGCAGCAGCGCGGTCACTTCGGGGCGCGCCGCCACCGGCTCGATCGCGAACTCGCGCGTAATCGCGTCCACCAGGTCGTCCTCGGTGGCCGGCTCGGACAGCCCGCGCCAGATCACCATCGCGCTCTCGTTGAGCGTGTAGTACTTCTTGGTGTCGAGCTGCAGCGCCACCACTTCGTTGTCGAGCTCGGTGGACACCGCGGACGCATGGCGGCGAAACCGGGTCATGTCTCCTCGAAGTCGAACGTGTCCAGCAGCGCCGCCAGCCGCGCGGGCTGCTCCAGCAGCTCGGGCCCCGACTCCAGCACCACGGCGGGCACCGTCGCCACCTCCGCCAGGAACTGCAGGTACTCGGCTGCCGGGATCGGTTGTGCAACGATCCAACCCGAAGAGCGCAACAGCCGCACCAGCGACTCGCTGGCCGAGAGCCGCCGCAGCGCCGAGCGGGGCCCGAATTCGGTGAATACAACTCTATGGATGGGGAAGCCTTCCACCCGACGGCGGGCGCGGTCGTCGTCGAGCACCGCCGGCGCCTTGGCCGGCGCGGCCGGCGTCACGCGCCCCACCGCCAGCGATTCCGCCGAGCGCCGGGTGAGGCGGACGGGTTCGGACCAGCCATGGGCGAAGAAGCCCGAACGAGGAACGAGGAACGAGGAGACGGGACCCGGGGGCTGAGTCGGTTCGGACACCTGACGTTCCAGGTACACGGCATCATCCGCCGCGAAGGACCAGCCCGAGGTCGCCAGCGCCAGGGTGCTGGTCGACTTCCCGGTGTTGGCGTCGCCGGTGAGGATCCAGCCCAGGCCGCGCGGGTCGCGGACCGCGCCGGCGTGCAGGTGCATCAGTCCGTGGCGCGGCAGGAGCATCGGCCAGACGATCTCGAACGTGGCCTGCAGCGCCTGCGCCGACGCGTCGGCGACGCACCGGAAGTCCACGGCCTCGTCGTTCAGCAGGCGGGCGCTCACGCCGGGGGCGATCATGACGAATTCGCCCGAGAAGTCGCGGGTGATGCTCACCAGGTGGTGTCGCATCACCTCGCCCCGTCCGCCCGCCGGCTCGGGCTGGCCGGCGGTCACCCGGACACGCACGCTCCGGCGGAGCTGGCCGGCGGAGGCGCCGTTCGGGGACACGGGGAGAAAGTCCGCCAGTCGACGGCAGCAGTCGGCGTCGCCGGTGAGCTCGACGTCGAAGTCCCCCACCAGGTGGTGCGCGCTCGGCATCGGCGAAAGATGCGTCGAGGGCCGGCGGCGGCGCTACGCGGCGTCGCGCCCGTGTGCGGGTCCACCCAGCGCCGCCCGCCCGTCGCCGGAATCCGGCGGGGGCGCTGCCCGCGCCATCCCGCGAACCGCCCGCAGCGCGATGCAGGCCGTGCAGCAGAAGAGCAGCGGCTCGAGCGGCAGGCGGTAGCGGGGCAGCGTGTGGGTGAAGTAGTAAATTGCCGGAAAGAGGCCGACAACGGCGACGAGCAGCCACGCAGCGGGATGGCGTTCGCGCACCATGTACCCGAGGCACAACAGCGCGCCGAGCGCGGGCAGCGAAAAGACGAACATCTTGAGGGTCGGAGCCCGGCCGTATCCCAGGTAGAAGCGCGAGGTCTGACGCCACCCGGTCCAGTACGCGAAGACCCGCATTCCGACGCGTTGCAGGTACTCCCCCGGGTGCGCCCCGATCCACGCCAGCGCCTCCACCTTGCGCTCCTCGATGTACCGGAGCTCACCCAGCGACATGTACCGCGCCAGCTCGGCAGGATCCCGGTTCGGGAGCGAGGCCGGCCGCGACTCGACCAGCTCGTTATGTCGTACGCCCAGCGACAGCTCCAGCCCCAGTCCCGAGCGGACAAAGACGACCTGCCCGAACGTCGCATAGTTCCGCGCCATCCAGGCCGCCGTCGGAGTGGCGGCGATCAGCATGGCCACGAGCAGCCACCGGCGGTTCACGCGCCGCGCGAACAGCCAGCCGGCCGCCGGAACGACGACGGCCAGCGCAACCGGTTCGGTCATGACGAGCAGCCCCGCGACCGCGCCGTACGCCGCCCATCGGCGTCGCGACGCCGTCTCGTCGAAACTGACGGTCATGGCGAGGCAGGTCGTGACGAGGAGCACCAACAGGCTGGTCCCCCAGACGAACTGCGCGTCGGTGTACCCGAGCAGCGGATAGAGCGCCCACGCCCAGACGGCGGCGCGCGCGCTGGTCCGCCCGAACAGCGTGCTGCCCAACGAGAAGAGCGGCAGCACGGTGAGGGACGACAGCAGCACGTTCAGGCCGATCGCGAGATACCCCGCCAGCGGCGTATAGCCGGCGACTCTGAAGATGCCGGCCAGCAGGACCGGATAGACGGGCGGGACGAGGGCCGTCGGGCCGGAGGGCACGAGATACGGTGACGCGAACCCCGCGCCCTGCACGATCGACCACGCCACCGCCGGCATCTCCCCGCCCCACCAGGGCGCGAAAATGGGCGGACGCATCATCACCGCCACGACGCGCGCGACCACGGCGCAGAGCAGCAGCAGGCCGACGTCCCGCGGCCGAGGCCGGTGCACGATCGCCGCGGACATGCTACTCGGGCACCGCTGGGGCGACGAGGTCGAGGTCGAGGACCTCCACCACCGCCGAGGCCGACCCGGCGGCGTGCGTCCCGCCACCGACGACGTAGATCCGGCTGCCGATCAGCACCGGGAAGATTCCGTGACGGGCGGTGGGGAGCGGCGGCCCCGCACGCCACCGGTTCCGCACCGGGTCGTAGATGTCCACGCGATCGTAGACGTGCTGCGCCGTGGCGCCGGCGCCGGTCGCGGTCTCGCCGCCAAAGACCCAGAACTCGCCGCGCGCGAACACCGCCTTCCCCATCCCGCCGCGCGCCTGCGGCAGCGGCGCCGGCGCATCGGCGCCGCGGCCGCTCACCGTCCATTGATCGGTGGCGGGATCGTAGATCTGCGTCTCGGCGAATCCGTTCGCGACTTCGTTGTCGTCGCCGCTGCCGGGTCCGCGCCCGCCAAAGACGTACAGCCGCCGGCCATCGGTGCCTGACGCGGCGTGATTCCGGGGGAGCGGCATCGGCGCGATCGGGATCCACGCCCCGCCCCGGGCGTCGAACCGGGCCGCCGTACCAACCGTCTTCCTGCCGTCGATCCCACCCGCGACGTACAGCGTGCCGCCGATCACCGCCGAGGCCGCCGAGCCGGCGCCCCACGGCAGATCCGGACCCAGGCTCCACCGGTCGGCGGCCGGATCGTAGATCTGCATCACGTGGCCGACGACCCGATTGCCGAGCCCGCCGATCAGGTACCACCGGCCATCGATCCACTCGCCGGCATGGTGATTCCCGCTCTCGGGCCGGACCGCGTGTATCTCGGGCGGATCCCACTGGTCGTGCGCCGGATCGTAGCGCGCGGTGACCGCGCTGGCGTCGCCGAGGACGAGCAGCCGGTCGCCGTCGGCCGTCGCCGTTACTTCGCCCATCGCGACCGGCATGTCGGCCAGCCGCAGCCACGGATCCACCAGCGAATGCGCCCAGAGCGTCGCGTCCGTGGTCTGGTACGTGGCCTCGGCGCCGACGCCGAAATAGAGCGTGTCGCCGGAAGCGAGACCAAGCGGGGCGACGCGCCGGGCGGGGAGCCGCCCGATTGGCGTCCAGCGATCCGACGCGGGGTCGTACGAGAGGATGAGATCCTGCCCGCGCTCAGGGGCCGTGTTGTTCCGCCCCGCCGACGCGATGATGTGTCCGCGGTGGACGAAAGTGCTCGGCTCGATGTGCGAGAGCGGCCCGGGAAGCGGCGTGGCCCGGCTCCAGCTTCCGGCCACGGGATCGAATCGGTCGACCCAGTCGACGTCGACCTGCACCGGGTCGTGCCGCACCGAGCCGCCCACCACGTACAGCGCGCCGCCAAGCACGGCGCTCCCGAAGTGGCCGCGCGGCCTGGGGAGCGCCGGCGCCGGCCGCCAGCCGGCGCCCTGCGCCCGCACGTCGAGGGTCCAGTGCTCGGCCATGCTGGTGTTGCGGTTAGGCCCGTAGCCCCCGATATAGTGCAGCCGGCCGCCCACCTCGTACAGCGCCCCGCCGCCGCGCGGCTCGGGGAGCGGTGGTCCCGGGGTCCACCGGTCGCCCCGCAGGTCGTACTTCCAGACATGGGTCGTCGCCGGTCCCGGGTCGTTGCCCACGAATCCGCCGACCATCCAGACGGTGTCGCCGACCAGCACGGGATTGCGGTGGGTGGTCGGCTCGGGCATGTCGGCGCGGCGAGACCATGAGTTGGTGGCCGGGTCGTAGACGTCCACCCGGGACAGCGCCAGCAGGCGGCGTTCGTGGAACCCGCCGAAGACGTAGATCTTCCCGGCCACCACCACCGCCCCGGCCTCGTAGCGGGTGGCCGGGACCGCGGCCCGCGGCAGCCATCCCGCCGGCGGCGGCGGCCCCCGTCCGAGCCACTTTTCGAGTCGCGTCCACGGATAGCGGCGTCCACCAACGAATCCGAGGAGTCCGGCGGCGACCACGGCGAGGGCCGCGCCGGCGAGCAGCAAACGTCGTCTGGCCACTGTTCCGTACACTCAGGGAATGGTGAAGGCCATCAGTCGCGGGGGCGCCCCGGATGGGCCGCCCACGGCAATGACGACGTAGGGCCTGCCATTGGCAACCTGGTACAGGACCGGATTTGCATAACCGGCGTCGCCCAGGTCGTATTCCCAGAGCGCGCGCCCCGTGGCCCGGTCCAGCGCGTAGAGCACGTGGCCGCCGCCGGTGAGAAAGACCAGTCCGCTCGCCGTCAGGCTCGGCCCCGGCGCGCCGGCCACGCCCAGCGGCGGAAGCCGGAGCCCCCGCAGGGCGCGGTGCCGGTGGACCTCGGGGGAGTCGCCGATCACGACCTGCCAGCGGCGCTCGCCATCGTCCATGCCGATCGCCGTGAGCGTCCCGTACGGCGGACGGATCAGCGGCAGGGACGCCCCGGTGCCGCGCAGACGAGCGATCAGTCCCGGCGCCGGCACCCAGAGCGACGCGAGCGCGTCCGGGTTCAGCGTGTCGCGCACCCATCGCCCCTGGATTTTCGCCCTGCCCGGCGGTGGCGGCGTGAGGCGGATGAAGGTCGGGCGATCGGTGCTCTTCACGTACAGCGTGCGGGTGGCGGGATCGTAGGCCGTCGCGCCCCACCCCGCCCCGCCGATCCGCCCCGGCATGACCATCGTGCCCTGCGTGGAGGGCGGCGTGAAGAGCGCACCGTATCGCTTGCCGCGCACCTTTTCGAGCGCCAGCGCGCGAATCGCCGGCGTGAAGTCGACCAGGTCGGAGTCGGCCAGTCCCTGTCGCGAGATCGGCGCCGGCCGCGTCGGGAAGGGCTGGGTCGCCGCCAGCCGCTCGCCAGGCACATCCGACTGCGGCACCGGCCGCTCTTCCATGGGCCAGATCGGGCGTCCGGTCTCCCGTTCGAAGACGTAGACGAAACCCGACTTGGAAGCCTGGGCCACCGCCGGCACGTCGCGTCCGCCACGACGAGTCGTGACCAGCACCGGCGGCGGAGCCGGATCGTAGTCCCAGACGTCGTGATGGGTGAGCTGGAAGTGCCAGCGCAGCCGGCCGGTCTTCGCATCGAGGCAGACGAGCGACTGCGAATACAGGTTGTCGCCGGGCCGGTCGCCGCCGTAGTAGTCGTTGCTGGCCGCGCTCACCGGCACGAACAGCAGGCCACGCGCGGCGTCGAGGGTGAAGGGCGACCAGATGTTGCTGTGTCCGGTGCGCGCGGCGCTGCTGTCGAGCCAGGTGCGGCGCGCCGGATCGTCAGGCGCCGGTATCGCCGACCAGGTCCAGGCGCGGCGTCCGGTGCGGACATCGAAGGCGAGCAGGGCGCCGGGCGGGTCGCGTTCGTACGACAGCCGGTCCGCCACGCTGAAGCCGGCGATCACCAGGTCGCCGTAGACGAGCGGCGGCGAGGTGTTGTACAGGTCGCCGGAGTCGGCGGGCCAGGCCAGGCCGGTGAAGAGCGGCACGCTGCCGCGCTCACCAAATGCGGCCACCAGGCGGCCGCTGCCGCCGTCGATCGCCACCAACCGCCCCTGCGTCGCCAGGAACAACCGCCGCTCTTTCCCGTTTGTCCAGGTGGCGAGCCCGCGCTGCACGAAGCCGCCGCGCTCGTCTTCGATGGCCCGCGTGGCCGATCCCGGATCGAAGCGCCAGAGCTCGCGGCCGGTCGCGGCATCGAGGGCGGCGACGCGGTGGAGCGGCGTCACGACGTACATGGTGTCGTGGATGACCAGCGGCGAGGCTTCGAACGAGCCCGGCCGGACCGTCGGCCCCCGGGCCCCGACTCGTAAGGCGGTGTCGCCCGCCCACCAGACCCACGCCGGCGTCAGGCGCCGGACCGTCAGGCTGTCCAGGGCGGTGACCGGGGAGGTCCGCGTCTCCCCCGCGTCGCCACCGTACCACTCCCACCCGATCGGCGCCGCCACGGCCGGCCGCCCGCCCAGGTCCGGGAGGCGCTCCTCCGTGCCTGACGGTGCCACGCGGGGCGGCGGGGAACCGCACGCCCACGCGCAGCAGACCAGCACGAGCAGCGTCAGACGTCGGATCGCGGATCTCCCGGTGGAGGACCCGCGCAAGATACCCGCTCCGGCCCGGCAGCGCCTGTCAGCGCGACCCCGACGCCGCCGGAGCGGGCCCCCCCCGCGTCAGTTCGAGAACGCCTTGTCCACGTCCAGCCGGGCGAAGCCGCGCCACATCCCCGTCTTGGCGTCCACCGTCCATCCCACCCAGCAGAGCGGGCCCAGGAAGCCATCCATCCACCACCACCGCATGTGGATGTGCGACGACACGTTCACCGTCGCTTCCTTCCCGTTCCGCACCAGCCGCAGGGTGTGCTCGCGCTTGGGATTGAGGAAGATGCCCGGCCCGAAGCTCGTCTTCTCGTTCCACTGGTAGGTGCAGGTGGGCTGCGTCCTGCAGCTGTTCCTGGCAACCGACTCCTTGGTCGAGTTGGCGATCGCGTTACGGACGATCTTGTCTTCAACCTCCACGATCGGCAGCAACTGGTCCCCTTCGTAGATCTTCAGGTCCTGGGTGGCGTGCGACAGGTTGAGCGCGATCTTGGTGACCGTGTCGCCCCGGTCCGCATCCTTCAGTGTCAGGTTGTGCCCGTGCCGGAACATCGTCGCGCACCCGGACATGCTCACCACGGCCGCGACAACCGCCAGGACTCGAAACGCCCGATCTCGACTCATCTGCGACTCCAGTGAAAGAGTGACGGTGACCGGCCGTGCCGAATGGCCGGCCGGGTCATGACCTGCGCAACCGGCGCGCCCGGGGCGCGATCAGCGCTCAGGGAAACAGGTTCGGCACGAGCACCGACTTGCTCGCGGTCACGCTGGTGTTGTTCTTCGACTTGGCGGTGATCGTCACGACTTTCCCGGTGTCCGTCGGCACCAGCCACTTCTGGCCGCGCGCCGTCACCTCGGTGTTGGTGCGCCCGCCGCCGGTGACGGTCCACTGGAGGTCCGGCGCGGCGACGAAATTCCCCGCCGCGTCCTTGGCCGTCGCGAACACCAGGATGCTGTCGAGCTCCAGGCGCTGCGACGCGGCGCTCAGCACGATCCCCGGGTCGTTGATGAGGATCGAGGCGATCGCCGCCGATTCGCTCCCCGCCGTGCACGCCGCCGTGCTGCCCTGGAACGTCCCCGTCCTGGAGCCCGGCAGCGTGTAGTTACCGTCGACCCACGCCCCGCCCGCGCCCCTCAGCGTCCCCGTCGCGGTGCCGCCCCCGGCCGAGATCGAGAGGGTGTTGCCGGTCCGGGTGCCGTTCGTGGTCGCCACCTCGCCCCCGTCCGACAGGATGATCACGTCGAGCGTGGAGGCGCCCACCACCATGTTCCACGTCCCGTCGTCAGGCGCGGTCCCGATGCCACCGGTCGGGAAGTCGTCCGGCTCACGCCCCGTGAAGGTGCCGCAGTACACGGCCACGTCGGTCGAGCTCGTCGAGACGGAGAGGCTGAACACGCCGTCCACCGACGGCGAGGTCCGGTTCCACGTCCCGGTCACCCGGCCCACCGAGTAGGTGCCGGTGAAGACCAGCCCGCCCCCCGAGACGCTCACCGCCCCGGTCGTGAGGTTGATCGTCCCCGTCAGGGTGACGGTGCTCCCGTCCGAGAGCGCGACCGAGCCGGTCAGGTCGAGGATGGTCTCGGTCACGGCGGCGGCCGTCGGCGTGACGTCGAACGACGCCAGGTTCGCGGCGACCGGCCCGTTCGCCGTGACGGTGAGCTTGCCGCTCGATCCGTCGTTTCCGGCGAGCGCCCCCACGAACGTCGTCGTACCGGACGGGGGACTCGTCGACTTGCCGCTGTCACCGCAGCCGGCCAGCACGAGCATCGGCAACACCATGGCCGCCGGCAGCCACCGGCGCATTCGCACAACCGGCAGGAACGACTGAAACGTCAGGCTCACAGAACCTCCTCGCGTTGACGGGTCTACAGGCGCACGAACACGGAAACCAGCGCGGCCGGCTCGGCCGATCCATCGCCCTCGAAATCGCATCTCGACTCGTCCGAGCTCAGCGTCAGCGTGTGTTCCACCAGGTGCCACCGCACGCGCCACGTCGCATCGCCTTCGTGCGCGTGGAGCTCGAGCGTGTCGCCCTGCATCCGGAACGGCCCGTCCATGTTGACCGCGCCGCGTTGCGTGCCGGTGGTGGTGAGCACGAAGCCCTCCTCGCCGATGCTGAGCGTCACCGAGCCCCCCAGGTCGCAGACCACGTCGAGCGACCGGCCCGGGTCGCTCAGGCTGCTGTGCTGCCACCGCGTGGCCGACCAGCTTCCGCGAAGCGGATTGTCCAAGTGTCTTGCCCCCGGGTGTGCGGGTCGCGTTATTCCGGGGGAGTCTGCTGCCTCGGCCTTAGCCACCTCTGCGGCCGGGTCTTATCCCGCGGATAAGCGCGACAAGTCCTTGAGGCCGTGATGCTTCGACTCACCACGCTGGGTGCGCTGGACCTGCGGGATGGCCGGGGGCGGCCCCTGCGCGAAGTGCTGGCCCAGCCCAAACGGGTCGCGCTGCTCGTCTATCTCGCCGTCGAGGGGTCGCGGGCGCCCATCCCGCGCGACCGGCTGCTCGCCGACTTCTGGCCGGAGTCGGATGAGACCCGCGCCCGGAACGCGCTTTCGCAGTCGCTCCATCACCTCCGGCAGGCGTTGGGTGCCGACACGATCGTGAGCAGTGGAGCGACGGTCTCGGTCGACCCGGCCCTCCTCTGGTGCGACGCGACGGCTTTCGCGGACGCACTGACTCAGGGCGAGAACGAGCTTGCGCTCGATCTCTACCGGGGCGAGTTCTGTCCGGCGCTGTTCGCGGACGGCGCGCCCGAAGTGGAGCAGTGGCTGGACCGCCAGCGGCACCGCCTCCGTGACCAAGCCTTTGGCGCGGCGCGAACCACCGCCGAGGCGCTGGTCGCGGGCGGCGACCGCGCCGGCGCCATCCGGATGGCCAAGCGCGCCCTGGCCCTGCACCCCGACGACGAGGCGGAGGTGCGCGCGTTGCTGGCCCTGCTCGAGCGGGCCGGCGACAGCGCCGGCGCGCTGATTGCCTATCAGGACTACGCCTCACGACTCGCGGCACACCTCGACACCGAACCCGAGCCGCGGACCCGGTCGCTCGTCGAGGCGATCCGGGCGCGTCGCGAGCAGGGCTCGGCGCCGGCGGCTCCCGAACCGGCCGTCGCGGGCGAACCCCGGGCCGGCGCGGCTCCCCTGCCGGCCGCCACACTGAGACCGGCACCCGCGGCCCGCTCACGCATCCGGCCGGTGCACGTGGCAGCGGCCGCGGGCCTCTTGGTCTTGATCGCGCTGGGCGGCACGCTCGCATGGCCACGTCGCCAGCGCGAGGCGGAGCCGCAAGCCAGGACGCTCGCGGTGTTCCCGTTCGGCGTGCGCGGCGGCCCGGGGATGGCGTACCTGCGTGAAGGAATGGTGGACCTGTTGAGCGCCAAGCTCGACGGCGTCACCGGTTTGCACGCGATCGATCCGCGGAGCGTCATTCCCGCGGTCCCACCCGGTGACTCCTCCCCACGCTTCGCGTACCCGGCGGTCGCCCGGGAGCTGGGAGCCGGGCGGTACATCACCGGTGAAGTGGTCGTCGTCTCGGGGCGCGTGCAGGTGAGCGGCACCCTGTACGACGCCGTCCAGCGACGGGCGCTGTCCACGGCCACCGTGCTGGGAGACTCGAGCGCGATCTTCGAGCTCGTGGATGCCCTGGCGGGCCGGCTGCTCGCGGACATGGTCGATGGGCCGGACACCACCCTGACCCGGCTCGCCGCGATCAGCACCCACTCGCTGCCGGCGCTGAAGGCATTCCTCGAAGGCGAGCACGCGGCGCGCGCCGGCCAGGATGCCCGGGCCGCCGAAGCTTTTCGCGAAGCGGCGACGCTCGACACCGGCTTCGCCCTCGCCCAGTACCGGCTGGCGGTCGCGGCCACCTGGACGCCGACGCCGGACGCCTTCGATCCCACCATCTGGGCCGCCCGGGCGGCGCGGCACGCGGAACGCCTCACGCCGCTGGCGAGGGACCTGCTCACCGCCTACCAGGCGTATCGCGAGCTGCGCCCGGACGACGCCGAACGCGCCTACCGCGCGATCACCAGTTCGCGTCCCGACAACCTCGAGGCGTGGATGATGCTCGGCGAGACGCTCTTTCACAACAACGCCGGCCGCGGCCGCTCGATGCAGGACGCCTGGCTGCCGTTCAACCACGCCCTGGCGCTCGATCCCTCGAACGCGCACGCCATGCTCCACCTCGCGAGGCTGGCGGTGGCGGCCGGACGCAAGCCGGCGGTCGATTCGCTCGCGACGGCGTACTTCGCGCGGTACGGGGATGCCGGGCGGGCCTTCGAGATGCGCGCGCTGGTCGCCTACGTCAGCGACGACTCCGCCGAGCGCCGGACCATTGCCCATGATGCCGTCGCCACCGACGACTACATGCTCGGCTCACTGCTGGCGGCGGCGGCCGCGTACGCGGAGGACATCGACGCCGCGCGGGACCTGACGGCCGCCTACGCCGTGCCGGGACGACTGCAGCGCATGCGCGTCGTCGGCCGCCGCATCCTCACCGACCTCGACGCCGCGGCGGGGACGCCCGGCCGGAACGATACGCACTTGCCGCCGGAGCTTCGCGACGAATCGTGGCGGCTCGAGACGGCGGCGATGGTCGCGGCCGAGCCGTTCATCCCGGTGCCCCCGGAGCGCATCGTCGCCATCCGCGGCCGGCTCCTCGCTGAGCCACGGTGGCAGGCCCTGGGAACGACCACCGATGGTCAGGACTCACCGTTGGGCGACAACATGCGGGCCTCCCTGATTGCGCGGCTTAGTGTGCGACTCGGCGATTCGGCGACCGCCGACAGGTACCTGGCCAGGCTGAGCGGCGCGGCCGACGCGGCTGGCGGCCGGCAGATGGCGGCCGCCGTGCGCGCCGCGATGGCCAGGGCGCGCGGCGACCTGCCCGGCGCGCTGGAGGCACTGCGGGCTTTCCGCTACGATGCGCCACCCGGCGGCCTCACCGCGCTGGGCCACTGGGGAGTCGGGGAGCGCTTCGCTCTCGCCGAGGTTCTGCTCGCGCTGGGCCGCGACGCCGAGGCGTTGCCGCTGTACGAGTCGTTCAACGGCGCGTACGACCTGCCGTTCGGCGCGGCGGCGCACCTGCGGCGCGGCGAGATCTACGAGCGGCGCGGCGATGCCGCACGCGCCCGCTTTCATTATGGCCGGATGGTGTCCATGTGGCGGTCGAGCTCGCCGGAATACCGTGAGCTGCTGGCCCGCGGCCAGCAGGCGCTGGTCCGCCTGGCAGGCAGGGAGCGGACGTAGACTCGGGGAGCAGGGAGCCGAGGGGGAACAGGGATTCGAGTGTCGCCCGCGGACCTCCCTTCCTCCCTACCGAATCCCCGGGTGCGACCCGCATCGACGGCGGAGGTCATGGCCGCTATCTTCGGCGCCATGCCGAATCCCGCCTGGCTCCGGGGGCCCGTCGAGGGGATCGACCCCACGCTGCTTCCCGCCGCGCACGCCTTCATGCAGACCATGGAGGACATCGCCGCCGCGGCCGGTGACCTCACCGCGCGCGAGGTGTGGCTCTCGCCGGGCGGCGCGGCATCGGTGGGCTACCACCTCAAGCACCTCTGCGGCGCCACCGACCGCCTGCTCACCTACGCCCGCGGGCGGGAGCTCAACGAGTGGCAGAAGAAGACGGCGGGGCGGGAGAAGCAGCCAGGTGACCCGCCCGAGGACGGCGCGAAGCTCGTCGGCTTCGTGGCCACCGCGATCGAGGACGCGCTCCATGAATTGCGCAATACGCCGGCGGAGGCACTCCTCCAGCCGCGGGCGATCGGCCGGGAGAAGTCGCCGGGCACCGTGTTAGGCTGCATCGTCCACGCCGCCGAGCATGCCCAGCGGCACGCGGGGCAGGCCGTCACGACAATCAGGGTGATCAAGGGGCTGGGCTTGTAGCAGAGATCAGACTCAGGGTCAGGGCCAGTGATCAGGGGGAAAACACGGGAAAAACGGGGGCACTCCCTCCGCGTGTCTCCCCACCTCCTTCCTCCCTTCCTCCCTCCCTCCCTTCCTCCCTACCCAAGGGCGCGCCCGAGGTCCTCAATCAAGTCGTCGGGATGTTCCAGTCCCACGCTCATCCGCAGCAGGTTCTGCGGCGTCGTGGTCTCCGGATGCTCCACCGAGGCCCGGTGCTCGATCAGGCTCTCGGTGCCGCCCAGCGAGGTGGCGCGGGTGAACAACTCGCAACGCGCCGCCACCGCCATCGCCGCGTCGCGCCCCCCCTTGATCCGCACCGACAGCATCCCGCCGAACGCCGACATCTGGCGCCGCGCGATCTCGTGCCCGGGGTCCGACGGCAGCCCCGGATAGTGGACCGCCTCCACCGCCTTGTGCCTCACGAGAAACTCGGCCACCGCCTGCCCGTTGGCCGAGTGGGCGCGCATCCGGTACGGCAGCGTGCGGATCCCGCGCTGGATCAGCCAGCAGTCGAACGGCGCCGCCACCGCCCCGCCGGTGTGCTGGATCATCCTGATGCGCTGGAAGCGCGCGTCGTCGGCGCGGGTGACCACCGCCCCGCCCAACACGTCGCTGTGCCCGCCCAGGTACTTGGTGGTGGCGTGCATCACCAGGTCCGCGCCCAGGTCCAGCGGGCGCGTCAGCACCGGCGTCGCCCAGGTGTTGTCGCAGGCCACCGCGGCGCCGGCCTTGTGCGCCCGCTCCACCACCGCCGCGATGTCGGTCACCCGGATGAGCGGGTTGGACGGCGTCTCCACCCAGACGAGCTTCGTCTTCGGCGTGATGGCGCGCTCCAGCGCCGCCAGGTCGGTGAGGTCGACGAACGAGGCGGTGAGCCCCCACGGCATGAAGATCTCGCGGAGCATCTTGCCGGTGCCGTAGTAGGCATCGCCCGGGGCGATGACGTGATCGCCCGGGGCCAGCGTCGTGAGGATCGCGTGGGTCGCCGACTGTCCCGACGCGAACGCCGCCGCCCCCGCCCCGCCCTCCAGCTGCGCGAGGCACGCCTCGAGCGCCGTCCGGTTGGGGGTCGACGATCGGGAATAGATGTGGCCGTGCGGATACGAGCCGTCCCTCTCGCGCTCGAAGGTCGTGGAGAGGTGGATGGGCTGGGTGACAGCGCCGGTGGTCGGATCGGGAGCGTGGCCGGCGTGAACGGCGAGGGTCTCGATGTGCATGCGCGTGGCGGGCGAAGGTGGAGAGTCCGCTCAATGTAGCATGTCGATGCGCCCGGTGCGGACGACCGGGTCCCTCGACATCGGCGTGTCCCGGCGGAAGATTCTCCCCCTGCCGGAACGAGCCCGCCGGCGACCACCCGACCCGAGGGAACCGATGCGCCCCGACGACGTCCTGCCCGCCCCGGAGTCCGAACCCGACCGCCGCCGTTTCCTGCGCGAGGGAATCCTCGCCACCGCCGCGGCCGCGGCCGCGATCGGCGCGCCCTCGCTGCTGCGCGGGCAGGAACGGCCGGCCCCCGCCCCCGCCCCGTCCGGGCCCCGGCCGGCGCCGGCGCCGCCGTTCGAGTTGGAAGAGGCGTCCGTGGCCGACCTCGCCAGGGGGATGGCGTCGGGGCAGTACACCGCCGCCGGCCTCACCGCGCAGTACCTCCAGCGGATCGAGTCGATGGACCGGAGCGGGCCGAAGGTGAACGCGGTGATCGAGACCAACCCGGACGCGGCCGCGATCGCCGGCCGGCTCGACGACGAGCGGAAGGCCGGGAAGGTCCGCGGCCCGCTCCACGGCATCCCGATCCTGATCAAGGACAACATCGACACCGCCGACCAGATGCGGACCAGCGCCGGCTCGCTCGCGTTAGGTGAAAGCCGGGCCCCGCGCGACAGCGGGCTGGTCGAGCGCCTGCGCGCCGCCGGCTGCGTCCTGATCGGCAAGACCAACCTGAGCGAGTGGGCCAACTTCCGCTCCTTCCACTCCAGCAGCGGCTGGAGCGGGCGCGGCGGCCAGACCCGCAACCCGTACGCCCTCGACCGCAACCCGTGCGGCTCCAGCTCCGGCACCGGCGCCGGCATCGCCGCCAACTTCGCCGCCATCGGCATCGGCACGGAGACAGATGGCTCGATCGTCTGCCCCTCCAGCGCCAACGGCCTGGTGGGGATCAAGCCCACCGTCGGACTCGTCAGCCGGGCCGGCATCATCCCGATCTCCGCCAGCCAGGACACCGCCGGCCCCATGTGCCGCTCGGTGGCCGACGCCGCCGCGCTGCTCGGCGCGATCGCCGGCGCCGACCCCCGCGACCACGCCACCACCAGCAGCCACGGACACGTCGAACCCGACTACACGAAGTTCCTCGACGCCGCCGGACTCAAGGGCGCCCGGATCGGCGTCGCCCGGAAGTACTTCGGCTTCAGCCTGGCCGTCGACAAGATCATGGACGAGGCGATCGCCGCGCTGAAGCACGCCGGCGCCACGATCGTCGACCCCGCCGACATGGCGACCACCGGCAAGTACGACGACGCCGAGAATGACGTGCTCCAGTACGAGTTCAAGGTCGGCATTGCCGACTACCTGGCCGCGCTGGGGCCGGCCGCGCCGCACAAGACGCTCGCCGACCTGATCGCCTTCAACGACAGGAACCGCGACCGCGAGATGCCCTGGTTCGGGCAGGAAGTCTTCCTCGCCTCGCAGAAGCGCGGCCCGCTCACCGAGGCCAAGTACAAGAGCGCCCGGGCCAAGTGCGTGGCGATGAGCCGCGGCGGCGGGATCGATGCCGCACTCGCCCATCACAAGCTCGACGCCCTGGTCGCGCCCACCGGCGGGCCGGCCTGGACCACCGACCTGCTCAACGGCGACCACTTCGCCGGCGGGAGCTCCTCGCCCGCCGCGGTCGCCGGCTACGCCAGCCTCACCGTCCCGGCCGGCCACATCTTCGGGCTGCCGGTGGGGCTGAGCTTCATTGGCGGGGCGTGGAGCGAGGGGAAACTGATCCGGCTCGCCTACGCGTACGAGCAGGAGACGAAGGTGCGCCGCGCGCCCAGGTTCCTCGCCACCGCCGACGGCACGTAAGGAGACGATCCGACATGACTGAAGAGATCATGGTGGAGCTCATGATCTTCGTCGCCGGCATGACCGGCATGGGACTGCTCGCGAGCCTGCTCGGGAAGTTCATCACCAGGCGGCAGGTCAAGGCGCCGGATTTGGGCGCGCTCGAGAGCCGGCTCACCAGGATCGAGCAGATCGTGGAATCGACCGCGATCGAGGTGGAGCGCATCTCGGAGGGCCAGCGCTTCACCACGAAATTGCTCGCCGGCCAGGCCGGAGCGGCGCCTCCGCCCGCTCCACCGGCGCGGCTGCCCGAGCGCGTGATCACCCCCCGCTGATGCGGCTCCGCCCCGTCTCCCGCCACGACGCGCTCGCGCTCGGCGACCGCGACGCCCGGCCGCCGCGCGGCGTCCCCGGTGGCGACGAGCTCGACGAGGCGCTCGGCAAGCAGGTCGAGCGACTCGGTGACCTGCAGCGGGTGTTCGTCGCCGACGCGCGTTATGCGCTGCTGATCGTCTTCCAGGGGCGCGACGCGTCGGGGAAGGATGGCGCCATCCGGCACGTCTTCGAGGCGGTGAATCCGCAGGGGTGCGAGGTGTCGGCCTTCAAGGCCCCCACCGAGCAGGAGCTGAGCCACGACTACCTCTGGCGCATCCACGCCCGCGTCCCCTCCCGCGGGACGATCGGGATCTTCAACCGGTCGCACTACGAGGACGTGCTGGTGGTGCGCGTTCGCGGGCTGGCGCCGAAGAGCGTCTGGGAACACCGCTACGGACAGATCAACGACTTCGAGCACATGCTCGACCGCAACGGCGTGGTGATCCTCAAGTTCTTCCTCCACGTCTCGCGCGACGAGCAGAAGAAGCGCCTCCGGGAGCGGCTGTCCGACCGCGAGAAGAACTGGAAGTTCCGGGCCGGTGACCTCGACGACCGCGCCCGCTGGGCCGACTACACGCGCGCCTACCGCGACGCCCTGCGGCGCTGCAGCACGCCCTGGGCTCCCTGGTTCGTCATCCCCGCCGACGACAAGAAGGTCCGCAACTGGCTGATCGCGCGCGAGATCGTGCGGGCGCTGGAGGCGCTCGACCTGCGCTACCCGCGCGCCGACCCGTCGGTGCTCAGGCTGCGGATCAGCTGACGCGCCGGCCGCTCGCGGCCGGCGCGCCTCACGAGGCAGGCGTCAGTGGCCGGTGGCCGCCGTCGTCGCCGCCGCCCGCGGCCAGACGTTGTCCGCCGGATTACCGTCCGGGAAGCGACGGCCGGGATCGAGCGTGATCGACTCGATCCGGCGCCCCCCGAAGGCGAGCGTCGCGGTGAAGGCGCGGTTCCCCGGGAACCAGACGTCCACCGGCCAGGTGACGATCGCCGTGGTGCTGTCGACCATCCGGCTCTCCTTCATCGGCCGGACCGGCGGGCCGGAGGCGGCGAACTTCACCTTCAGGATCACCGGCGCCGGCATCTGGCCATCCTGCCTCACGACGACCCGCGTCCGGGTTCCGGCCGTGATCACCGTGTCGATCCCGCCATCCACCGACTCGGTGGTGAACAGCCAGTAGTTCCAGAACCACCCCAGGTCCTGGTGGAGCGCGTTGCTCATGAAGAACGCGTAGTCCCACGGCGAGGGGTGCTTGAATCGCCAGGCATTCGTGTAGGCGCTCATCGCCCGCCACACCGCGCTGTCACCACCGGCCACCCCGCCCAGCATCGAGAGCATCTTGGGGGCCTTCTCGTACGCCTGGAAGCCGTACATCGGCCCGCCGAAGTTGGCGTCGTACATCAGCGGCGCCTCGCGCTCGTCGCCGCTGGTGCGGCCGTAGCTCTGCCCCAGCCCATCGAGCACCGGCGCCTCATGGTCCCGATCGGCGCGCGACAGCTCGGTCATGTACTCGTTGAAGCCCTCGTCCATGAACCCGTACCACGTCTCGTTCACGCCCACCATCATCGGCCACCACTGGTGGCCGGTCTCGTGGTCCGATGCACCGGTGCTCGACATGATGAACATCGGGTACTCCATCCCGTTCTCGGGGCCGTCCACCATCGTCAGCTGCGGAAAGGCGTACGGCATCCAGAGCTTCGAGTAGAACTCGAGCGCGTGCCGCACCCGCGGCCCGCCCTGCCGGAACCCGGCGCGCCCGTTCTGCCCCTCGGCGTGGCCGGCGAGGTACAGGATGTTCACCGGAATCGCGCCACGACCGGGGATCGTCGCGCGGGTCGCGTCCCAGACGAACTGGTTGGACGTGGCCCAGGCGACGTCGGCGACGGTATCGGCGACGAAGTGCCAGAGCAGCCGGTCGCCGGCCGCGGTCGACACCCCGGGTCCGCGCTCGCCCGCGCCGACGATCGTCCGCGTCGAATCGGACTCCAGCACGTGCGACAGCCGCTCGCGCTCCGTGGAAGTCAGCACTTCGCCCGGATTCTGGAGCACGCCGGTCGCCCCGACAATCCAGCCCGCCGGCACGTCGATCGTCACGTCGAACCGGCCGAAGTTGTTGTAGAACTCGGAGTCGCCGAGGTACTCGTCCGTGTCCCAGCCGCCGGCGCGCAGGTCGTCGTAGACCGCCACCCGTGGATACCACTGCGCCACCTGGTAGAGCGAGTCGGCCCAGCGTCCCATCCGGTCCCCGCGCACACCATCGGCGCGCGGCACGCGGAAACTCCAGTCGGCCTCGAGCGTCGCCGTCCCCTTGGCGGCCACCGGCGCGGCGAGCGTGATCCGGGCCGAGGTCTGGTCCATCCGCGTCGCGTATGGCGCGGACGGGGGAGCCTGCGGGCCGCGGGCGTTGCGCACCGACTCCGGCGGATGGAGGTCGACCGGCACGCCATCGACCGTGAGGCGGGTCACCGGCATGCCGTCGGTGATCTCCATGATCTTCGACGCGCGCGCCACGTTCGGCGCGAATACGTTCTGGTCGAGGCGGAGCTGGATAGTGCGCAACGCCGAGTCGCTGGCGTTGTGGATCACCACCGTCTCGTGTCCGCTGACGATCGACGTCGACGGCTCGAGGCGGGCCCGGATGGTGTAGTCGACCTGGAGCTGCCAGTAGCGCGCCCCCGGCCGGCCGGTGGAGTCGCGGGTGCCGGCGGCGAACGCCCGCCGGATCATCCGGGTGAGCGGGATGTCGCGGCGGATGGCGCGCGGCGGACGGGCCGCGGCACCGGTGCCTGACGACTGGGCCGGCAGAACGCCGGCGCCGGCCGCGAGCGCCGTCGCGGCGGCCAGCCTGATGAACGAACGAACGGACATGCGGTCTCCTCGGATGTGTGCCGGCACCTCAAGCCCGCCGAATTGAAGCGATGATGCTGGCGATCACCAGGAGCATTCCGGACACGACCACAATCGCGGCTCCGGTCGGTAGATCCAGGCGATACGAGGCCCAGAGCCCGAGCAAGCTCGCGGCGGCGGCGATCCCCGTGCCGATGGCCAACCGCCCGAGCCACCGCTGCGCCAGCATCACCCCGCAGACCGCGGGCACGATCAGGTAGGCGAACGTCAGGAGCACCCCAGCCATCCGCACAAAACTGACGACGATCAGCGCAAACGCCGCGTAGAACAGGAAGTCCCACAATCGCACCCTCAACCCTTGCGCCTCCGCCTGTTCCGGATCGGACGATATCAGTGCGAACCGCGAGTGAAATGCGGCATAGAATCCCGCCAACGCCGCGAAGAGCGCGGTGCGCTGGCCGACTTCCCCCTTGGTGACGTTGAGAATGTCGCCCGTCAGCAGGTGCTCGAGTTCCTCCTTCCCTCCCGCCACCCTGCTCAGCAACAGAATCACTCCCGCGGCGGCCACGACGAAGGTGATGCCGATGATCGCCTCCTGCGGGACGTGGTTGTTCCGGCTGCCACGCGACCAGCTGAAGAACGCCGCGCCCAGGAACGTCACGCCGAGCGAAATCCAGAACGTGATCCGATCGTTGAAATGGTAACCGAGGAGGAGGGCCACGCAGGTGCCCAATGTCGCCACTTGCGCAAGCGCCAGGTCCACGAAAATCACCTCGCGCCTGACGACGTGCAATCCGAGATAGACCAGCAGCGGCGGCAGGATGAGGCACGCCGCCAAAGGCCATTTCATGATCTCCCACGCCACCTGGAAGTCGCCCGGATTCATGGCTTTACCTCCAACCCGGTCGCGAGCGTTTCCACCAGATAATCCATCAGCTCGAAGTACGTCGTGACATTCTTCATCGCGCCGGGCTGCTGCGGCATGTCGAGCACGACGGCGTTGGTCTGTCGCGCCACCGTTTCGGCCGTTTTGCGATTCTGGAAGGGCTGAACCAGGATCACGCGCGCCTTGCGCGCCTGCATCGTGCCAATGACCTGCGCCAGATGCGCGGGCGAGGGCGCGATGCCCGGTTTGGGCTCAAGGGTCTCGACGATCTCCAGGTTGAACCGCTCCGCAAAGTAGACGAAGTCCTTGTGGTAGGTCACCAGCGTCGCGCCGCGGTACGGCGCGAGTTCCTTTTGCCACTCGGCCAGCTTGCGGTCGACGGTTGCGTTAAATCGCTCCAGGTTCGCTTTGACGATCGGCGCGGCTCCTGGATCCACCTGCCCGATATGGTCCGCAATGTTCGCCGCGATGATCTTTGCGTTGAGCGGATCAATCGTGAAATGCGGATTGCCGAGCGCGTGAATATCGCCTTTCGAGCGATCGAACGTGGACGGAACCTCCAGCATCCGGATGCCTTGCGACGCATTGATGCGCCCTGGCGATCCAGCACCAATCCTGTCGTTCCGCGCATTGTCGAGCAACGGCGGGAGCCAGCCCATCTCCAGCTCGGCACCGCCCTCGATCAGCACGTCGGCACGGTTGAGGGTGACCAGGAGGCTGGGCTTCGGATCCACGAAATGGGGGTCTTCCGTCGGTTTCGCCAGGGCAGTGACCTCGACAGCATCACCGCCGATCTCCCGTGCGATCGCCGCGAAATCTGGGGTGGTCGCCACCACGTTGAGCTTCTTTACACCGGACGGGCCGATGCCAGAAATGGCCATCAGCCCAGCGGCTACTAGCCTGAGTGCACCAAGGGTTTGCATAGGAGTAGAGTCGCCTCTTAGAATTTGTGGGCTGCGTGCGCGCCGAGGATGAACTCGAACTGCAACCACAGCGAATGATCAATGCCGAGTCCCGTTCGATCGTCGTAGTTGTATTGCAGCCGGACCTTGGAGAACTCGGTCGGATACCACGTCACATTCGGCGACAGACGATACCGGTCGGCGCGTAGTTCCGAGGCGAAGGCACCCGTGTTGCCGCCGACGACATCGCCGCGCAACCCTGCCACGACACGGGGCTTGATGCCCCACAAGAGTTGCGCGTACATGCCCCGATCCGTGAGTTGCTCTCCGGGCAGTGTGACCGTCGGATCAGCCGCCGAGACGCGCTGCGCCGCATCATACCGGCGGAAGAACGCCTCCGCCTGCCATGAAACGAACGGAAAGCCCGCGCTCGCCGTGGCGGATTTCCACTTCCAGTAGATGTCGGCGCCGTAGATCTGCGTCCTGGCATCGGGCCCGGAGTTGTTCGGTCCGAAGACCGCCGAAATCCCTCCCAGCAGCGTTTGCGTCGCGGTTGGGTCGACCGACGCGGTGAGCCGCGGCACAATCAGGAGATCCTGGAACCGGCGCACGGGGCGCGGCACCGGCTCTCCCCCGTGGATCTCTGCGGACGCCTCCGAACGAAAGCTGGACGTCGCCTCGCCGGCGCTGTTGAGCACGCTCACCATGGCCTCGGTGTACCACGGGATCGGGACCAGCCAGGACAGCCTGGCGCCCTGGCTCCGCAATCCGTCCGGGCCGAACATGCCGTTGAGGGCAAGCGGCTGATCGACGAACGACCATGCGTGCGGATGCTGCGGATTCTGGCGGCCAAACTCCGTGAAGAACTGCCCGCCCCGGAGCTGGAGATTGCCAGGCAGCGAGGTGGTGAGGAAGTAGGCCTCTTCCAACTCGACGTCGGTCACCCCGGTCGACCCCAACTTGTAGACGATATTGGAGAATCCCCGGAAGTACGGATCCACCGCCCCGTCCAGGGAAAGCTCGACGTTAGGAACGGTGAACCCGCGCACCAAGGGGTCGTGATCGCCAAGCTGCAGCGAAGGGACGTCCGGCTCCGTGGACCAACCGCCGTCCGCCAGCACGTCGAACCCGACGTTCATGTACGCTCCACCTGTGCGCGCCGTCGGGGCCTGCAGCTGCGCTGGCTGGGCCATCGGCGCTCCTCCAGCCCGCACCAAACTGTCCACCCGCCTCTCCAGCGAACGGATCACGATCGCCAAGGAGTCGATCATCTGGCGCTCGCGCGCCAGTCGGATGGAGTCGGCCCGCGCCGCGGCGGTGCTGTCGCCGGGCGCCTGCGCGCCGGCCCGGATGGCCCCGCCACACAGGGAGGCGGCCGCGACGAGCGTCGCGGTCCGCAAAAGTGTCTTCAGAATGTGAGTCTCTCCTCGACTGTACGGTTCTCCGGGCGCGGGTTGCGCCGGAGTCGCTCAGACGAGGAGAGTGGGAGGCGCGCGCGAGTGGAGGCCCTTGAGGGGCGCCTGGTCGGGAACGGCCGCGTCGGCGTACGCAACGCCGGCGGCGGCGTTGGCAGACGGCAGCGCCAGGCGCGCCGCGTCAGGCCGCGGAGCATGCGTGTTGACCAACTGGCAGGCCGGGCAGTTGCCGCCGTCGGGATGAGTCGACGGCCGCTCCGGCGACCGGATCTGCTGCTGGCTGCCGGCCTCGTGCTGCCGGTGCGCGATCGCGTCCACCACCGGCGCCGCCGCGAACGCCACGGCCTGGGCCGTGGCGAGGGCGAGCGCGAAGCGCCGGAATGTGGTGGAAATGCGGGTCACAGCCGACATAATGTAGCTCGTACCGCGGGGGACGAAAGGGGTTCCCCCCGCGGGGCGCTTGTTCCAACCAAACGCCCCCCGCGCGAACTCGGGCTGCGCGACGATGCCGGACTAGCTCGGCGGATCGATCGTCTTCTGCCTCCTGGCCAGTTTGGTCATATGCCCACGTTCATCCTCAGCTGAATGCTGCGCGGCCTTCCCAGCGACGCGCCGCTGAAGAACGCCCCCTTCAGCAGGTACTGCTTGTCAAAGACGTTCTCGATGTACAGCTGCGGGCGCAGCAGAGTGCGCCCCGCGAAGAACGTGTATCCGGCGCTCAGATTCGTGATCGCGTTCCCGCTGACCTTGGTCCCCTTGTTGAGGGCGAACAGCCCCGTGCCGTAGCTGCAGGCACAGTCGGCCGGGTCAACGCCGTTGGTGAGCCCCGACCCGAAAATCTCCGTCGCGTTCACGAACAACCGGCCCGGGGAGTACACCACGCTTGCCACGCTCGAAATGCGCTGGTCGTGGTCCAGGTCGAAGAAGCCCTGCGGCGCGTCGGTCGGAAAGAACCCGCCCGTGATCGGACCGCTGCCATACGCGTGGTTGATCGCCAGGTTGAGGTACCCGGACAGGGGACCGGGCGGCCGCACTTCGAGCACCGTCTCGATCCCGGTGATGGTCGCGTGGGCGATGTTCACCGACGTCACGATCGCCGAGCCGGGCACCGTGTTGTCGTCGATCCCCGGCACGCTTCGCTTGCGGTACGCCGAGACCTTGCCCACGATGCCGTTCGGAAAGCGCCGGATGAGCCCGGCCTCGTAGAAGTCGTCGCGCTCCGGAAGGGTCGGTAGCGGCGAGGCCACCGGTCCGAGTGCCGACGATGTGATCGCGCGCAGGTCTTCCACGTTGGTGGGGAGGAACAGGCGGCCGAAGTAGACGTAGAGCGTCGTCGCCGGGCTCGGAAAGAAATTGAGCCGCAGGCGCGGACTCCACTGGGCCTGGGTCCCGGCGAACGGCGCCAGGTGCGCATCGTGGCGGATCCCGGTGCGCAGCTCGAACCACTCGACGGGCGAGTACGCCGCCTGCGCGTAGGCACCCACATCGCTCCCGGTCAGGCTCGAGTTCGAGCTCGGCCCCGCGGCGCCCGTCGCGTCGGTCGACGCGAAGTCCTCGTGTCCCCGGGTGAACGAGCTGATGGTGCCGGCCCGGAGCTCCAGATCCTCCGTGGCGTGGTACGTCACGTCGGCCTTGACGCCGAGCGTCGTGAAATTGCGATTCTCCCGGAGGTTGTACGGGTTCGTCGTGTCGGGGAAGAAGACGAACGATGGCGTGTCGGTGGTGCCCGGCGTGAAGTCGAGCGAGCCATACCGATAGAACCCGGCGAAGAAGAACTCGGTCGGCGCGGCGCCGGCGCCGGACAGGTGACGCCAGCCCAGATTGACGAACGCGTTCCGGTCGCGCTGGTTGTCGTTCAGCACCACCGGCGTGACCGCGCCGGACGTGTCCACCTGGCTCGTGGAGTCGTACGGCACGCTGAAGGTCGTCTGTGAATCGTTGAGGTCCAGGCTGAACACGTCGCGGGTACTTGGCGCGTACTGGACCTTGACGAACCCGAACAGATCCCGCCCGTCATTGTGAAAGTTCACCGCACGATTCGTGGCGGTGTCGAAGACGATCGGCTCGCGGCGCATGTCGCTCTGCTGCCGCGCGCCGGAGAAGAAGAACCCCCAGGGGCCCGAACTGGAGCTCAGCGCCAGACTCTGGCCGTCAAACGCCTTCGGCCCTTGGACAGCACTGCCGTAGCTGCCGCCGTAGCTCCCCAGGTCCGCGTGGAAGCGGCCTGGCGGGATGCGCGTCGAGACATTCACCACCGCCGTGTTCTTGTTGCCGTATTCGGCGTCCCACCCGCCTGTCTGGAATGAGATCTGGTCGACCACGGAAGGATCGAACAGCTCGTTCAAGCTCCCCGATATTCCGGCCGGCACCGGCACGCCGTCTATGTAGTACGTGTATTCGGCGTGCTGGCCCCGGATATGCACTTCGCCCGTTGGCGCGCGCACCGAGCCGGCGATCGCCTGCTGGAGAATCTGCGACGTCGTATTGGTGGGGGCGCCGTGGTAGTCGTTCTGCTTGAACACCTGGTCACCGGTGCGGGTGTTCACGGCGATCGACGCCGTGGTGGTGACCTCAACCGCCTGCAGGTTCAGCGCCACCGGCGTCAGGGCGAAATTGATCGCGACCGTGGGCGCGTTGTCGCCGAGCGTGATGGAGCGACTCGCGGCCCGGAAGCCGATGTAGTGCACCGCCACCGCGTAGCTGCCGGCCGAAAGGTTGTGGATCGTGAATCGCCCGAGCTGGTCCGTGTTCGTGTTCGCCACGATCCGTCCCTCGCGCGTGACGCTGATCTCGGCGCTCGACAGCGGTTGGCCGGAGGTGCTGTCGGTTACGGTGCCCGTGACGTCGCCCGAGAGCGCACGAACGCCGGAATGGACTGGACCGACGGCGCGCGCCGTGCGCGCAACCAGCGCCGATGCGGCGAGCGCCGCCAGACAGATCCCGGCCAGCCGACGGCCGGAGTGCGATACGATGGACATGGATGATCCCCGCGCGGAGCGCGTGCAATGGCTCGCGCAAGGTATCGCCCGCGGTGCATTGCCTCACGCGGCATTTGACGAATGGTCGTCCCGGACTCACCAACGGGCGCCCGGGCCGGGTGAGTGGCGGAGAGACGCTCTGGCGCTACAACCGCAACAGGTGATCGCGGAGCACGCGCGCCCGCAGGCGGCTCACCGGGATTTCCTGCCCGTTCGTCAGCGACACCGAATAGGTGCCCCCGGGCATCGGACTCACGCGCCGGATCGTGTCGATGCTCACGAGGGCGCCGCGCGACAGCCGCACGAACTGCGCCGGATCGAGCCGCGCTTCCAGGTCCTTGAGGGGGAACGTGAGCGTGTGCCGTTCCCCGGCGCGCGTCGTGAGGTGCAGCAGCTCACCGTCGGCGACCACCGACGCAACCTGGTCCACGGACAGAATCACGATGTCGTCCCGCTTCCGCACCGGGATGCGCCGCAGGAATTCCTTCGGCGCGAGCCGGCCGTAGGTGACCGCCGCCGCCTGCAGGCGCGACGCCTCCGCCGGCCGGAAGTCCGCGTGCTCGAGCCGCTCGTGCGCCCGTTGCAGCGTCTGCCGCAGCCGGAGCGGCTCCACCGGCTTGAGCAGGTAGTCGATCGCCGACAGCTCGAACGCCCGCACCGCGTACTCCTCGTACGCGGTCACGAACGCCACCAGCGGCAGCCGGTCCTTGCGAAGGAGCCTCACCACGCCCAAGCCGTCCACCTCTGGCATCTGGAGGTCGAGGAACGCGAGATCGGGTCGCTCTCTCTCGATCATGTCCACCGCCTCGGCGCCGGAGACCGCCTCACCCAGGAGCTTCACGTCGGGGCAGTCCATCAGAAGCTTCGCGAGGAACTTGCGCGCCGGACGCTCGTCGTCGGCCAGTACGACGCGCAGTGTCGCACCGAGACTCATGCGTCACCCGCCCGATCGCGTCTCGCGCCCTGACCCGCCGCCGCGGCGGCGGCCGCGTCCGGCAGCGGGAGCGGCTCGGCCGGCAGCCGGATCTCCACCGTCGTGCCCACGCCGGTGCTGGCGGCGCGCATGACGAGCGACGCCCGCCCGCCATAGTGCCGGTCGAGGCGCAACTCGACATTCCTGAGCCCCACCCCCTCGCGCCGCGGCTCGAGGACGTCCCGCGCGCGGCCGGCGCCGCTGTCGCTCACCGACAGACAGAGCGTGTCGCGCGACTCGCCGCTCCCGTCCAGGCGCGCGGCCACCACCACCCGACCCCCCTGCGCGCTGGGAGAAATCCCGTGCTTGACCGCGTTCTCCACTAAGGGCTGCAGAATGAGCGGCGGAACGCGCAGGCACGACAGCTCCGCCGGCACGTCGATGGCGACTTCGAGCCGCTCCTCGAATCGCGCCCGCTCGATCCCCAGATAGGCATCGACCAGCGCGATCTCTTCACCCAGCGTGGTGACGTCGCGATCCGATCGCTTCAGCACGGCGCGGAGCAAGCCCGTCAGCCGGTAGAGCGTGTCGAGCGCCCGCTCCGGCGCCTCCTGCATCAGGTAGCCGATGGTCGTGAGCGTGTTGAACAGAAAGTGCGGATGGAGCTGCGCCCGTAGCGCCCGGAGCTCCGCCTCGGTGGCGAGCTGCAGCGCCTCCCGCTCCCGCAGGCCGCGCTCCAGGCGCTCGTTGCCGAAGCGGATGGCATCAATGCGGCGCGCCGCCAGCAGCGCGAGGCTCTCCGCCATGTGGACATCGTCCGAGAGGAGCCGACGTCCCCCGTCGAGATCGGCGATCTCGATCACGAACCGCGGTGACTCGGCGGTGCTCACAAGTACCGTTGCGCCGCGGTTCTCCCGGGCCGGCCGGCCCTCGCCCGCGCCGGTGGCGCGCAGCGCTTCATCCGCGGACCACGTGACGCGCCGAGCCCATACCGCGGGACCCAGCGCAAGGCACACGGCGTCGAGCACCGCCTCACTCGTCTCCGCGCCCTGGAGGTGCCCAGCCACGTCGTGGACCAGTTGGCGATAGTCCGGCCGTCGGAGCAGCACCCGGTCCACGAAGCGGTGGACCCCGCGGCGCAGCCACGGGTACATCAGAGCGACCCCGATCACGAGCAGCACCAGCAGACCGGCCGCGCGTGGATTGTCCGCGTCGCGCTCGATGCCCGGCAGGACGTATCGCACGCCGACGGTGACGTAGAGCGCCACGGTAGCCGCGGTGAGCGCCACCAGCGTCAGCACGCGCTTGAGAAACAGGTCGGCGAGGGCGAATCGGTAGTCCTGGTACAGGATCGCGACCGCCAGCGGGATCGATGCGTGATGCCCGAGCAGCTCGATCCACCAAGCGTCCGTATCGGGACCGCTCTGACTCATGTGCAACGCCATGACAGCAAACGCCGCGAGCGCCGTGGCCGACAATGCCCGACGCCAGCCCGGCTGCCGTCGCATGTACACCGCCAGCACCGCGATCACCACCGAGTACCCGGCCGTGAGCATGATGAGCGCCGGCCTGCTGGGAGCAACGCCGGCCATCGCGGCGCTGCCAAAGTGCAGCAGCGCGGCGGCGATGCTCAGCCCGTACGCGCCGGCCACCAGGGCCCGTCCGCCGGCGTGATGCCGGCCCAGTGGTCGCGCAGCCGCGTGCACCACGACGGCGGGCAGCAGCCCGAGTGCGCTGAAGGCGGTGGCCGACACCCACGCCGGCGGCGAGCCCAATCCCAGATCGCGGAGGGCGTAGATCAGCAAGCCGCCGACGTTCCACACCAGCCCCAGGAACGCCGTCGCGATCGGCACCCGGTCGGCCGTGGTGCCACGGGCCGCGACCCGCCCACGCAGCGTCATCGCGCCGAGCATCGCATAGAGCGCAATGCCGGCGAGAAAGCCGAGGAGATGAACCAGAGTGGCGAAATCACGCGCGTGCATTGCACACCGGCCTGCTTCGCGGCGCGGCCAGCACCGCCGTGAGGTTCGCGTTGTCGGAGAGCCGCGTCGCAAGGTAGGTGCTACCACGGAGTCGCATCAATGACATACCCACAAGCGGTCGATTTGGCGGGGTGGGTGGAAGCTGCTCGGCCATGAGCGGTCGTCGGCTGGCGCATTCGCGCCGGCGCAAGTCAAATTGCAGCACGCACCCAACGAGCGAGTCATCTCGTGCCGCCCGTCGTGCTCATGCCACAGGACGTGAGGGAGGCGTTCGCCATGCTTTGGGACGACATCCAGAAGATCCGCGCCGACGCACCGGTGGTGCACAACATCACCAACTACGTCGTGATGAATACCACCGCCAACGCGCTCCTCGCGCTCGGCGCCTCGCCGGTGATGGCCCACGCCATCGAGGAGATGGAGGAGATGGTCGGCATCGCCCGCGCGCTCGTCCTCAACATCGGGACGCTCAGCGCGCCCTGGGTGGAGGCGATGGTGAAGGCCGGCCGGGCCGCCGGCAAGCGCGGCATCCCGATCGTCCTCGACCCGGTCGGCGCCGGCGCCACCACCTATCGGACCACCACCGCCAAGCGGCTGCTCGCCGAGGTCCACCCCACCATCGTCCGCGGGAACGCGTCCGAGATCCGGGCGCTCGTCCACGCCGAGCGCGGCACCAAGGGCGTCGACAGCTCCCATGACACCGAGGAAGCGCTCGATGCCGCGCGGGCGCTCTCCACCGAGTACCGCTGCGTCGTCTCGGTGAGCGGCGCCACCGACATCATCGTCGACGCGGGGCGCGATGCCGTCGCCCGCGTCCGCAACGGCGTCCCCCTCATGACCCGCGTCACCGGACTCGGCTGCACCGCGTCGGCGCTCACCGGCGCCTTCGCGGCGGTGAACCCGTCGGCATTCCACGCCGCGGCCCACGCCATGGCGACCCTCGGGATGGCCGGCGAGATGGGCGCCGCCCAGAACGCCGGACCGGGCACACTGCAGGTGCGGCTGCTCGACGCGCTGCAGGTGATGGGCAAGGGCGACGTCGACCACCTGGTGAGGATGGAAGGCGTGTGAAACGCCCGGCCCGCGCGAAGACCAAGCGGCCGGTCCGCGCGACGGCGGCGACCCAGCGCGATGGCGGACGCGCGCTCCGGGAGCGGGAGTACATCTACCGCCAGATCTTCGACGCCACCAGCGACGCGCTCTTCATCCACGACGACACCGGCCGCATCGTCCTCGTGAACGAGCAGACCTGCGCGATGTACGGGTGCTCGGCCGAGGAGGCACGCACCCTCACGATTGCGGATCTGTCGTCGAATGAGCCGCCGTTCACGCAGGCCGACGCCGTCGCCAAAGTCGCGCAGGCCGCGCGCGAAGGATCGTGCACCTTCCCGTGGCGCAGCCGCCGCCGCAACGGCGAGCTCTTCTGGAGTGAGGTCGCGCTCCGCCGCTTCGACCTCGGCGGGCGGATGCACCTCATCGCCAGCGTCCGCGACATCGATACCCGAAAGACAATCGAGGAGGCGCTGCGGGAGAGCGAGGAGCGGTTCGCCACGATCTTCAATGCCGCGTCGACGATGCTCGCGTTCACCGAGCCCGAGCAGGGACGGATCATCGACGTCAACCGGGCCTGGCTCCAGACCACCGGGCTGCGCCGTGAGGACGTGGTCGGGAAAACCGGGCGCGAGCTGGGCCTCTGGCACCGGCCCCAGGACCGCGACGCGATCGTGGGCCGGCTCGCCGCCGCCGGCCGCGTGCGCGAGTTCGAGGCGGAGCTCGACATGGGCGGCCGGACCATTCCGGCGCAGATCTCGGTCGAGCACATCGAGATGCGCGGCGGCCGCTACATCCTCTGGGAAGTGCGCGACCTCTCCGACCGCAAGATCGCCGAGGCGGAGCAGGAGCGGCTGCGCGCCGAGCTGATGCAGTCGCAGAAGATGGAGTCGGTGGGGCAGCTCGCCGGCGGCATCGCCCACGACTTCAACAACATCCTGTCGGTGATCCTGAGCTACACCAGCCTGATCGCCAGCAGCCTCCGGCAGAACGACCCGGTGCTCCACGACCTCGACGAGATCCGGCGCGCCGGCGAGCGGGCCAGCTCGCTGACGCGGAAGCTGCTCGCCTTCAGCCGGAAGCAGGTGCTGCAGCCGCGGGTGCTCGACCCGGGAGCGGTGCTGCACGGGATGGAGCCGATGCTGCGCCGGATCATCGGCGAGCACATCGAGCTGGTCGTCCGGGTGCAGCCCTCCGTCGGCCGGATCAAGGCCGACGTCGCCCACCTCGAGCAGGCGCTGATGAACCTGGTGGTGAACTCGCGCGACGCGATGCCTCGCGGCGGCACGCTCACCATCGAGGCCAGCGACACGACGGTCGATGACGACTACGCCACCAGCCACCTCGAGATCCGTCCCGGGCCGCACGTCCTGATCGCGGTCAGCGACACCGGCATCGGAATGGACGAGGCGACGCGGGCGCGCGCCTTCGAGCCGTTCTTCACCACCAAGCAGCCGGGCCAGGGGACGGGGCTGGGGCTCTCGACGGTGTTCGGGATCGTGAAGCAGAGCGGCGGCGCGATCTGGCTCTACTCCGAGCCCGCGCATGGGACGACGTTCAAGCTCTACTTCCCCCGCACCGGCGAGGATCTCGTGGTCACCCCGGCGGGCGCCGGCGGCGCCCACGCCCGCGCCGGCCGCACCATCCTGCTGGTGGAGGACGAGCCGCCGCTCCGCGTCCTCGTCAGGCGCATCCTCCTCCGCGAGGGGTTCACCGTGCTGGAGGCCCCCGGCCCGGTGGAGGCGCTGGAAGTGGCGCGCGAGCACCCGGGCGACATCCACCTGCTGCTCACCGACGTCATCATGCCGCAGATGAACGGCCCGCAGCTGGCCGAACGCCTGACGAGTGCGCGGCCGTCGACCCGGGTGCTGTTTATGTCCGGCTACACCGAGAACACCCTCGCCAGCCACGGGGTGGTGAACGAGGGCGTGAATTTCCTCCCCAAGCCGTTCACGCCGGACCAGGTGCTGGCGATGGTGTCACGGGTGCTCGAGAGCGCGTAAGGGCCCACCTCCCCACCTCCCCCATGCTGACAGATCCCAGCCCGTTCGAACTCCACGCCGGCCCCATCCGCGCCACCATCGCCAGGCTCGGCCAGCGCATCGAAGAGCGCTTCCCCGCCTCCGGACTGGGGCGCGTGGCGCGCGGCCTCGCCGTCGTCGGCGAGCAGACCGAGCAGGTGGTGGAGCAGCTCGGGCGGCCGATCTGGGCGATTCGCGCGCTGGTCGCCCTGGCGATCACCGGCATTCTCCTGGTCGTCGTCTGGGCGGTGTCCCACTCGTTGAGCACCGCCGGCGGCTGGCGCGCCGACCTCTCCGACCTCGTCCAGGCGATCGACGCCGCGCTCAACGAACTGATCGCCCTGTCGCTGACCCTGTACTTCTTCGCGTCGCTCGAAACGCGGTTCAAGCGCCGTACCGCGCTCCGCATGCTCCACCGGCTGCGGAGCATCGCCCACGCCGTCGACATGCACCAGCTCACGAAGGACCCGGCCTATGTCATCCACGACATGGCGCCCACTCTCTCGAGCCCCGAGCGCACCCTCTCGCGCGGCGAGCTGGTGCGCTACCTGGACTACTGCTCGGAGCTGCTGGCGCTGGTGAGCAAGCTGGCGGCGCTCCACGGCCAGCCGATGCAGGACTCGGTGGTCCTCGACTCGGTCAACGACATCGAAAGCCTCACGGCGGGGCTGTCGCGGAAGATCTGGCAGAAGATCACGATCATCGACATGGGCGCGGGGCGATGAGGCCTCACGGGCGGAGCGGGCGCACTCACTTCTGGCGGCTGCGCAGATCCCGTAGCGTTCGCGCCTTCACCTGATCCCAGGGCTCACCAAGCCCGGGGTTGGCCTCCATCTCCGCGCTCCGGCGGTCCAACTCCGCGGCCAGCTCCGGCGTGACGGGAAACGCAGCATCCGGCGACTCGGCCGCGATGCTGTCCCACAGATCTTCAACGAGCTTCAGGCGTTCCGCGAGCGGAAGGCGCCGAAGGGCATTCAGGTCGAACGCTGGCGTCGCCATGTGTGCAATGTGCCGCGCCTCGCACGCGATCTCAAGATCGCCCCTACTTCCGGAGAGTCATTCCGGTGAGCTGCGCCACGGCGCCGAGCGTCGTCTGCGCCGCGTTCAGCCCCAGCCGGAAATCCTTGTCGCTGAACGTCGCGTAGAGATCGGTGGGCTGGTGCCAGTGCGGGTCCCAGCCGCTCCCGATCTGCGTGCCGCGCTCGTTCTCCCGCAGGCTGATCGCCGCCACCAGGTCCTGGAAGGGCGCCGAGTCGGTGTTGGTCATGTGGCTGCCGACGCTGGCCGGGTAGTCGGTCGCGTACTTCTCGTTGGCCTTCTGGAACGTCCAGGCCAGGGCCTGCGCCTGCTCCGCGAACTTGGACGATACCTGGAACTCGACGTTGACGTCGGCCTCGGGCCGCTGCTCGGGGCTGAGCGTGCCGTCGGCGTGAGGCATTCCGTGGTCGAACATCATCATGTCGTGCTGGATCATGCCTAACCACTTCGGCTCCGGGTACTGCCCCGACCCGGCCGGCTGCTCCTGCCCCTGGAGCCCCTGGCGCTGCGCCACGTACGCCCGGCTCCCGTTGAGCCCACTCTCCTCGTTGTTCCAGAGGATGAAGCGCATGGAGCGCTCGGTCACGACGTCCGGCGACGAGAAGACCCGCGCCAATTCCATGACCAGCGCCGTCCCCGATCCGTCGTCGTTGGCCGCCTCCCCCCAGCCGATCCCGTCCATGTGTCCGCCCACGATGTACATCTCGTCGGGATGCACGGTGCCCACCTTGGTGCAGTAGACCTCCTGTCGCTCGCCCGGAGCGCTGGGCTGAGCGTTGAGCGCGCGGAGCGTCGCGTCAGGCTGCAGCGTCGAGTCGTTGTTGACGCCGGTGCGCTTGCGGATCCCCCGCGGGCGTCCGCCCCCCTGCGCGACCAGCGCCGCGCGGGCGGCTGCGGCAGCCCGGGCGCTCGCGGCCGCGCTGTCGGCGCGCGGAGTCGGCGGCTGGTACTGGTAGACGATCCGGCCGGTGTTGGTGCAGCCGTAGCTCTTGAGCTGCGTCTCGATCCAGTCGACCGCGGCGCGGTTGCGGTCCGTCCCCTGGCGGCGGTCGCCGAACTTCGTGAGCCCCTTGATGGTCGCCTTGTAGCGCTCGAGGTCGAGGCGCGAGACGAGCGTCTTGATCGCATCCATCGCGGTGTCGCCTGACACGGGCGCCGGCGCGGGCGCGGCGGGCACCTGGGCGACGGCGGGTGAGGTGACGGACAGGGCGGCGAGCAGTCCGCAGCTCGCGGCGAATTGGGGGGCGACACGCATTGAAGCGGCTCCGAGTCGGGAATTGAGTGCCGGAGAATAACGAAGTGAGCGTGGCAGCGGCAGGCGCCGCGCGCCCTTGACGGCCGCGACGACCGATCTCATCTTCCAATTGTCCGTGCGCTGCACGGCGGGCGATGGAGTTCGCCCCGACCGCGGCGAAGTGCGAGCCGCTGATGACTCCTGCGTGGCCAAGCCGGCCGGGCGGGAGTTTTTTTGTGCCCGGCGAAACGTCATGCCGGGTCGCGCTCGCCCCGGCATCTGCCGGGAGGGTGCTCCATGGAGTCCAACGTCTGGCTCGTCGCCGCCGCGTGGATGGCGCTCGCGCTCCTCGCGAGCCTGCTCTCCATTCGCCTCGGCATCTCCGTGGCGCTGGTCGAAATCCTGATCGGCGTCTTCGCCGGGAACGTCTTCCACATCGAGTCGACACCGTGGATCGACTTCCTCGCCACCTTCGGTGCCGGGCTGCTCACCTTTCTCGCCGGCGCGGAGATCGAACCCGCGGCGCTCCGGCGGCACCTCAAGGCGGCGGTGGCGATCGGCTTCACCAGCTTCCTCGCGCCATTCCTGCTGGCGCTGGCCTTCGCCCGCTGGGTCGCAGGCTGGGACCCGCACGCCGCGTACATCGCCGGCATCAGTCTCTCCACCACATCCGTGGCGGTGGTCTACGCGACGATGGTCGAGACCGGGCTCAACCGCACCGAGCTGGGCAAGCTCATTCTCGCCGCCTGCTTCGTGACCGACTTCGGCACCGTGCTGGCGCTCGGCGTTATTTTCGCGAACTTCAACGGCTGGCTGGCGCTGTTCGTCGGCGTCACGGCGCTCGTTCTCTGGTACCTGCCCAGCCTCACGCGCCTGGTCATCGCGAGCGTGGGACAGCGGGTGAGCGAGCCCGAGCTCAAGTTCGTTTTCCTGGTGCTGTTCGTGCTGGGCGGCCTCGCCAAGTTGGCGAAGAGCGAAGCGGTGCTGCCGGCCTACCTGGTGGGGCTGGTCGTCGCCGGCGTGTTTGTCCGGGACAAGGTCCTCATCGACCGCATGCGCGCGATCGCGTTCACCATTCTCACCCCGTTCTACTTCATCAAGGCGGGGCTCTATGTCTCCGTGCCGGCCGTCCTCGGCGGCGCCGGCCTGATCGCCGCGTTCCTGGCGGTCAAGTTGGTTGCCAAGTACGTGGGAGTGGCGCCGGTCACTCGGCTCTTCGCCTTCCCCACGCGCGAGGGTCGGTACACCACGCTCCTCATGTCCACCGGGCTGACGTTCGGCACGATCTCGGCGCTGTTCGGCCTGACGAATCACATCATCTCGCAGCGCCAGTACACCGTGCTGGTGACCGTCGTGATCGGCAGCGCCATCGTTCCCACCTACATCGCGCAACGCTTCTTCGCGCCCCACCCCTCGGGCATCGTGACGGTGACGGCCGAGGAGGCCATCCAGGTCGCCGACGAAGCCTCGGAGATCCCGTGATCGACCCCGCCGAGCCGCTGCCGATGAACGACCCGCAGCGGACGCACTTCGAAGTTGTCCTGTCGTCACTCGAGAACGCGCTGCTCAGGATCGAGGAGCTGGCGCGCGGCGCGGCCGCCGACCAGCGCGTCCTCTCGACCCTCGCCCCCGACCTGCCGCCCGGCTTCGCCGCCCGCGCCGGCCCGCCGATCGAGTCGGTGCGTGCCACGGTGCGCGACCTGACGGCGGCGATGCGCCTCGAGTCGCGCTCCACTTCGTCCTTCCGCACCGTCCGCGCCCTGCTCACCTCGCAGATCGTCCAGCTCGAGGACAGCGAGGCGAAGCGGCTCCGCGGCTACGGGCCCGTGGACCCCCGGCTGGCGGCGGCGCTGAATCCCGCGCTCGAGTCAATGCGCGCGGATCTGGGCGCGATTCGTGAGGCGCTCGAGCACCCGTAGCCACCGGCCGGAGCCCATGAGGTCGACGTCCACCGCGCCGAGCACGGCGTCGAGGTGATTCACGAAGCTGACGCCGTTGCCGCCGCCGAAGAGCAGCCCGACGGGATTGCGCGCCGGGTGTGCCCCGGGTCAGTTCTTCCCCACCGACCGGGCCGCCAGTGCCGCCCGCTCCGGCAGTCCGTAGTACGCCCCTAACGCCGCGATCACGAACGTCGCCGACTCGCTCACCCCAACGGCCACGGTCACGCCCACCAGGTTGATGCCCAGCGCATACGCCGGCGCCGCGACGATCCCGGTGAGCAGCCCCAGCGCCGTGCCGCGCAGCACCCGTGCGCCAGCCGAACCGGCTGCGCCGCCGGTCAGCTGCCGCAGGACTCCGCCCACAACGCCGCCCAGCAGCGCGAGCATCACGAAGAGGGTCGGCGGCAGGTAGACCATCTCGAGCATGCCATCGGTAAACCCTTCCCCGGCGACGCTGACGCTGTCGCGGCCCATGAAACTCGACCGCAGCTCGAAGACGCCATCGCTCCCGCTGGCGACGTGTAACAGCGCCGAGTCCGGCGTGCCTCGCTTCGCGCTCGGCGACACCGTGCGGAGCTGCCCGCCGGCATCGGCGGACAGCGAGACCGTCACCCGCACCACCTGCAGCCCGAACCCGAGGATCTCCCTGGTGTTGGTCCGCAGCGTCAGGCGCGGCGAGTGCACCGGCAGCGGCACGCGCAGGTTGGTCAATCCCAGGGCACGCACCTCCAGCGGCAGCACCGTGTCCGTGGCGGTCAGCGCTTCCACGTCGACGGTCTGGTACTGGTTCGTGCTGCCGAACTCCAGGTTGACCCGCGAAATCGCGTCGAACGGTCCGGCCAGGTGCACCACCCGTGGCCTCGTCAGGCGCTCGACGACCTGCGGGTTGATGCTGTCGTCCAGCACGAAGTCGACACGCCCGCGGAAGCGCTTGCCGTCCGGATCGTAGTGCAGGCCGTCGCGGGCGATCACGTACGCGATGCTGTACTGCACCACCCGGCCGCTGCTCGCCGCCTCCAGGGCGCGCACCGGAAGGTAGACCTGGCGCCTGCCGCCCACCGAGCGCGTGGTGCCGGCGCTGCCGGTCGAGCGGATGATCGCCTCCCCCGGCGCCAGCGTCAGCGTGTCGGGCGTCGCCCGGAGCGTGTCCATCACCGCGCCTGCGGCACTGACGCGAACCAGCGCCGACGCCTCACGCCGGTCGAAGAAGCGCTGGAGCTGGACTCGGGTGAGCAGTTGCGCTGCGGACGCTGGCAATGACCCGACGGGGAGCCTCGCGGATCGCCTGACCGTGTCTGGCGCTGCGGTCGTGACCGTGTCCACCGGCACGATGGGCGCCACGATCTTCGCGGCGGGGTTCACGACCGGCGGGTTCACCTTGCGGGCCGCGCGGGTGACCGTCGACTGCGCCGGGGCGGCCGCCGCCGCGGCCAGCACGGCCAGCGTGACCAATGCTCGCAGAACGGCTCGCTGGGACAAAGAAAAGAGGCGCATCGCACCCTCCGCGAATGAGAACGAACCCCGACCTGTCGGGAATCGTCTCACCCCAGCGTCGGAGCGAGCGCCCTGGCCGACCGCGGTGCTTCAGCCCCCCGCGGACCCGGCTAGCATGCAGTGGCCGGCTGCCGGGCGCAAGGCCACCACTCTCGTTAAGGGTCGGCCGCGCGTGGCGCGCTCGGCGTCTTCCCTGTCGATGTCGGGCGTGACGGCCTCAGCCGGTCGTCCCTTACGAGACGTCGCGGAAGACGTCCTCGTCGGAGAGGTACCCGCGCGCCTCGGCGAACGGCAGCACGCGGCGGCGGAGGTGTTCGAACTGGAGGAGCGCGAGCTGCCGGCGCAGTGCGTCGCGCACGACTTCGCTGCGCGTGCGCCCCGACTGTTTGCACAGGCGGTCGAGGCGACGCTGGAGGTCGCGGTCGAGGCGGATGGTGACGGTGTTACTCATGTCATACAATGAAAGACGGTCGATTTATCCGGTCAACTGCTCCGACACCCCCTTGGCCCGGACCGCGCCAGGGCACCATCTGAATTCGCCAGAAAGCGAATCACCACAAAGCGAATCATCAGAAGGCGAATCGCCTGAAGGCGCGGCGACGCCGGAATAGCCCCAGACGCCCGTCGTGTCATCTGGTCACACGGGCAGCATGCTAAACTTGTCCGTACACCAACCAACGGTCCCGATGACCACTCATCCCCCCCGCCCCACGTCGCGCCGCGCCCCGGCGAATCGTCCCAAGCGGCGCGCCGCGCGCGAAGGCAAGGTCCGCAAGGAGTTCTGGCTCGACCCAAGGCTCCTCGAGCAGGCCCAGGCGTTTCTCGGCACGGCCACCCAGCGTGAGACCGTCGAGCTGGCGCTGGACCTGGTCGCGTGCCGCCGCGAACTCTCCGCGGCCGGCAAGGCGCTGCGCGGACGCAGGCCGCGCCGCCTCGCCTGACGCGTGCCCGGCGGCGCGGCGCGCATGTTCGTGCTCGACACGCATTGCTTCATCGACGCGGCCCGGGACGCGGCGGCGGCCCAGGCGTTCGAGACCTTCTGCTCCCGGGCGGCACCCGGCCTGTATCTGAGCAGCGTGGTGCCGGCGGAGCCGCGGGCCGGCGCCCGGTCTGCGCGGGAACGCGAGGTGCTGGAGCGGCAGGTGCTGGAGCCGTTCGTTCGGCGCGGCCGAATCCTCACGCCGTCGGCGGCCAGCTGGGAGGCACTCGGTACGGTCATGTCCTGGCTCGCCGAGCATGAAGGGGCGCGACTCAGCCAACTCCCGCGCAGCTTCGCCTTCGACGTGCTGGTGGCACACTCGTGCCGTGAGGCGGGGGCAGTGCTGATCTCGCGTAACACGCGGGACATGGCCCGGATCAGCAAGGTATTCGCGTTCGAGCACGCGGCTCGGTTTCCGGTGGTGCGGTGAGGACGCGGCCGAGTAGAGGTGTTGATGCACCGCCGCAAGAGTCCTCAGCTCACAGCCCATCGGGCGTGCTGGGAAGAATCCCGTTAAGGAGCTACCGGCTCTTCGAGCAGTCCGAGAAGGAAGACGCGCTCTCCCTGATGCGCCTGGCCAAGACCGTAAAGAACTCCTTGTTTCTTGAGTTCATACGCCTCGCCCATGAATTCCTTGTAGGCCACGTCATATGCCGATACTCCGGTGACATTACTATTGCAACCAGAGATCATTATCGAGGGCCAACTGCACGTATGACCGAATCCCATAACGTGGGTCAACTCGTGTTGAATTGTCAGGGGGTTCGTGAGAAGGGCTTCAGACTTGGCAACAAAGACACCTCCCACTATGTCCATGACGTTGGGCGCTATTGCCGGTCCGCCAACCGCTGGCGCAGCGAGCGTTGTGTCTATCATGATACGAACACGTGGCCCCGAAGCCTCACTTGCACTCGCTGGCTTGAAGAGGTCTTCACCGTAGGCCTTTTCGAGTGAATCTATCCCCTGCCAGAACAGCACAGAACCCTGAATCGTCAGAATCTGGTTTGAAGCTGAACTATCGAAGACCAACGGCAAAGGTTTCGATGGAAAACCGAGAGTTCGATATCCCCACGGGTGATCCGCAGATGCTCTACTTCGTTCAAAGAAAGCCGAAGCTCCTGGTACACTCGGGGTATAGGCCTTCTCCAAGCTCACTAGGATTGTGATTCCAGCAAACTTTCCCTTCGTCAGAAGCCAATTCCTCCTAAACACCGCGAAAGTTTGATTTTTTCCGTAGTCTGCTTTGACTACGTTCGCGAATGACGGGAAGAACTGCCAACTTGCTGTGTCACCCCATTCCCTCACGGTGATTGTGAGGAAATCTAGAAGGATACTTGGAGCGTTCTTAAGAGAGTAATTTCCCAACTGGTCGACATCGGAGGAGTCAATCAAGACCCCCTTAACACCCAGGCTCGCATAAGCCCTGAAGTTTTCTACGGGAGTATCCGCCCCTGGCTGGGCCAGAAATACTCGGCCATCTATGGGAGGTGGGGCCACCACCTCGAACTTCACGCATCGCAAGGCTGTCCTGGTTGGATCAGCCATGTCCTGTGCTTTGACGCAGATGGTGTGGACTCCGACAGAGAAGGAGTACGAGAAACTCGCCCCTGACCCGATCGTTTGTCCGCTGATGCTGTCTGTCCAGGTGAAGGTGACCCCACCCGGAACATTTCCTGCCACTGCGCTCAAGGTGACTGCTGTGCCAGGAAAACCCGTCTGGGCAATCTTGGCAGAGTCACTTGGAGCTGTGATGGAGAGACTGACAGCTGTAGCCACCACCTCGAACTTCACGCATCGCAAGGCTGTCCTGGTTGGATCAGCCATGTCCTGTGCTTTGACGCAGATGGTGTGGACTCCGACAGAGAAGGAGTACGAGACACTCTGTCCCGTACCGATCGGATTTCCCGTTAAGCTATCTGACCAAGTGTAGGTTACCCCACCCGGCACATTCCCCGCCAAGGCGCTCAACGTGATTGCTGTTCCAGGAAAACCCGTCTGGGCAATCTTGGCTGCGTTACCCGGCTCAGTAATGATGACGGTGACGGCCGTGGCCACCACCTCGAACTTCACGCATCGCAGGGCTGTCCTGGTTGGATCAGCCATGTCCTGTGCTTTGACGCAGATGGTGTGGACTCCGACAGAGAAGGAGTACGAGAAACTCGCCCCGGACCCGATCGTTTGTCCGCTGATGCTGTCTGTCCAGGTGAAGGTGACTCCACGCGGCACATTGGTCGCCAAAGCGCTCAACGCGACTGGTGTTCCCGGAAAGCCGGTTTGGGGGATTTTGGATGCGTCAATCGGTGCCGTGACCGTGAGACCAATCCTTGAGTCAACAGGCCCCGTACCGTCGTCTCCCTTTCTGCAGGAAGCAATTGTCACGACCGTAAGTGCAGCCGTTACGACTGCAAGACGCTTGATAGCCATGAGAACCATGGCCCGCGGCTCCAGCGACTGCTTCTCTACGAGTTCCATCTCACGCGGATCGAGGTAGGGCTTGTGTCCAGGAGGTCATGAGCACCCTCAGTAGGTCGCCTCCAACTTCGGGGCCGAGCACGTGACTGTACGCGGAGTCAGGCCGCACCGCCGTACGCGAGAAGCCGAGGCGTGGACAACTCCAAAGCGCTGACGATCGGCTGAGCTTCAGTACTGAACCTTCAATGACACGTCGTCGATGCGAAAAACAGTGGGCAAGTTGGCGTCAGAAGTCGCAAGAAAATGAAGGCGAACAGTTTGGCCGGAAAACGCAGAGATGTCAAAGGACAGAAGTGAGTATCCGCTACTCTTATTGACGTTCGACAAGAGTATTAGCCCACTCAGAAACGTTGAATCGGCTCGCTGAAGCGTGATGTTCAGGTAGTCGAACGATGTTGTATTCGACTCCTGACTCGTGATGTAGTACCAGAAGACCAGAGTAGCCCGTCGAATACCCACCGGCATTGCTATCGTCTGGTACATCGTTCCGACGGCGTTGTTCTGGGCCGTGCCATCCGAACTCGTACCCATGTGCGCGTATCCGACGCCGGGCGGGTGAGGATTTGGAAGAGTGGTGGTGACGAAGGCATTGCCGCTCAACGTCCAACTCGAGGGTCCGCTCTCGAATCCACCATTTACGATAAGTTCTTGACTGAAGTTCGCGACCAGCGTCCGATTGCTGGTCGCCGTGAACTGGTAGCTCGCACTCGTCGAGACCTGCGTGCCGTTCTCCGTCCAGTTGACGAAGCCGTACCCGCTGTTCGGCGTCCCCGTCACCGTGACCGAGCTGTTAGCGGTGTACGTCCCGCCCCCGCTCGTCGTCCCGCCGCTCACCGGACTCGAGGACGTGCTGATCGTGTAGGTTACCGGATTCTGGCTGAAGTTTGCAATCAGCGTCCGATTGTTCGTTGCCGTGAATTGGTAGCTCGCACTCGTCGCGACTTGCGTGCCGTTCTCTGTCCAGTTGGTGAAGCCGTACCCGCTGTTGGGAGTCGCCGTCACCGTGACTGCGCTGTTCGCCGTGTACGTCCCGCCCCCGCTCGTCGTCCCGCCGCTCGCTGGACTGGAGGACGTGCTAATCGTGTAGGTGACCGGATTCTGGCTGAAGTTCGCGACCAATGACCGATTGCTCGTCGCCGTGAACTGGTAGCTCGCACTCGTCGAGACCTGCGTGCTGTTCTCCGTCCAGTTGACGAAGCTGTACCCGCTGTTCGGCGTCCCCGTCACCGTGACCGAGCTGTTCGCGGTGTACGTCCCGCCCCCGCTCGTCGTCCCGCCGCTCGCTGGGTTCGACAACGCCGAAATGACGTACATCTGCGTCGACGACCGCTGTCGGAGCCAGCCCTGCGCAATCAGCGGATAGGATATTCCAAGATTGCTGACAGTATAGGTGCCGTTCCGAAGAGCGAGATCGACCCTGAAACTCGTATCGCCCTGATTGTTTCCGTAATTCTGCTGCACAAGGAAGATCGCGTCCGGCGTTACCTCGCGTATGATCGCGACGTGCCCGTAAACTCTTCCTTTCTTGTCCGGCTTCCCTCCGCCGAAGGCCATGATGTCGTTTACCCTTGGCGCCTCAGTCGTCGCCCCGCTGGGGAACGACGCGAGATTCAATGCAACTGCGTTGCCGAAGTAGTCCTTCGCGTGGCCGCAACCTCGCATGTTGTCATTGGGCGTGCCGCAGGTGTAGCCTGTGTGTTTGAGGGCCTGGCGATAGAACCGGTTAACAAATTCCACACATTCGTACTGGTAGCCATACGTGCCATAGGGTTCATCCTGCTTTCCGTCGCCATTGGAGAAGACGGTCACACCAAGGTACGTCCCAACTGCGACACCATATGGTTCATAGGAGCCTGCTCCCTCGCCACCAGGAAAGCCTGTCGGAGTGTCGGCCGGCGAAGTGGGCAGATCCTTCCTCGCGCAGTACCAAGCCCCGAGCACAATCACCGGGAGCAACAGAACGGCGCGGAACAGGGCAATGGGTTTCACAGCGCTACTGAGTTGTCGCATTCTGTCAGGGACTTGGATAGGAGAGGGCAAACGTCTACGCTAGTGCTGGACTGCCACGCCCCAGCTCTCCTCATGGGCGCCTTGTCCAAATCCCGATATCGCCGTACCTTCGCCGCTGCCAAGCAAGCGAGAGTAGGCAACACGGGCTGACGCCGAGAGGATGCCGGGGTCGTGGTGCATTCACACTGACCCCAAGGCGTCTATCCACCGTCTAATGCCTGACGCAACGTCCATTTCGGGCGCAGATCACGCCCATTTGGTGCTCATCACCCTGGGCACCCCGCGCCTCGACGCAGTCGCACCCGCCGGCGGCCGGGTAACAGCCCTCGGCCCGGGCAAACCCCTCGCCCTCCTCACCTACCTCGCCTTCGCGCCCCGCCGCGTCGCGAGCCGCGAGCGCCTGTGCGACCTCCTCTGGAGCGACCGGGACCCTGACGAGGCTCGGAAGCAGCTGCGCCAGACGCTCTATCTGCTGAAGCAGCAGGTTGGAGCGAGCGTGATGGAGTCACGCCCGGATGGCATCGCGCTCGCAGCAGACCTCGACGTCGACGCGCACGCTTTCGCGGCTGAGGTCGCGGCCGACAACCTCGAGCACGCCGAGCAGCTGTACACGGGCGAGTTCTTCGACGGCTTCGCGTCGCCCGGCGCCGACGCGTTCGAGCACTGGTGCGAAAGCGAGCGCGCCCGAATCAGGTCCGTGTACGTGCACACCGCCGAGTCGCTCGCGCGCCGAGCCCTCGATCGCGGCCGCTTCGCCGATGCGGCCCGGGTCGCGCGTCGACTGCGGGTCGCCGAGCCGTTCGGCGAAACGGGATGGCGACTGCTGCTCGAGGCGTTGACCTCGGCGGGTGATTCGCTGGGCGCCCTCTCGGAGGCCGACGCCTTCGAGCAATGGCTTCGCTCCGAAGAGATCGAGCCCGAGCCGGCGAGCGCCATGGCGCTCCGCTCGGCGCGCCAGGTGGCGCGCCCAACTCACTCGGAGCGTCACGAGCCCGACCTGGTGGCCGAGTTGGTCGGGAGGGAGCGGGAGTTCGCGGCGATCCAGCAACTCTGGAATGAAGCGAAGGTGAAGGGCGCGCGCCGGGTTCATGTCGACGGGGAAAGCGGGCTCGGCAAGACGCGGCTCCTGCTCGACCTCTCGACGCGCCTGCGCGCCCAGCGCGCGCGGGTGGTTTACCGGCGCGCGAGTCCGGGCGAGCAGTACATCCCGTTCGCCTTCAGCGCCGGGCTCGCGGCCGCGCTCGCTGAACTTCCTGGCGCAAGAGGCATTTCCCCAGGCGCCTCCCGCGCACTGCTCGGGCTCAACCCCTCCCTCTCGTCCACGCTCAGCGGAGCGCCTGACTCGGCGACAGGGGACGAAGCTCTGCGAATCCGGGCCCTCGCGCTCCTCGAGTTGATCACGGCACTCACCGACGAGGCGCCCGTGGCGCTGCTCGTCGATGACCTGCACTGGTGCGACCAGGCTTCTCAGCGGCTGCTGGCGTTCCTGGCAGCGGAGGTCACCGGTCAGCACGTCCTGGTGGTGACGGCCGCGCGCTCCCGCCAGGCATTACCGCCGCTGCCCGACGACACCGTGCGCATCTCGCTCGAACCGCTGAACAACGCGCAGGTCGAGGCGCTCGTCGTCAGCCTCGGCGCGCTGCCGGCCGAGCCCTGGGCGCGGCAGCTGCCGCCCCTCCTCGCCGAGAGCGCACGCGGCAACCCGCTGTTCGTGATGGAAGCGCTGCGCCTCTGTCTCGAGAAGGGCGTGCTGAGCCGGTCAACCGAAGGCTGGGCCTGCTTCTCGCCGCACCTGCTCGATCCCACGCTGCAACATGGTCTGGTCATCGGGCGCAGGTTGCGTGAGCTCGGTGCCCCGGACCGACAGGTGCTCCTGCTGGTCGCCCTCGCGGCAGGCCCCATCCCGGTTGACATGGTCGCGGAAGCCGCGAGGATGACACGCGGTGAAGTCGAGGCGATGGCGGCGCGACTGGACGCACACGGGGTGCTGCGCATAGAGGGCGACAGCCTCACCCCGGCGCACGACGAGATCGCCGACGCAGCCGCCGCCGATGCGGATGCTCCTCTAGCAAAGCAGGCCCACGCGGCGCTCGGCGCCGCGATGGCGGCGAGAGCGGATCCGCAGTGGCGGCGGCGCGCCGTGGCACACCTTGTCGAGGCGGACGAGTGGGCCAGCCTGCCGGAGATCACCGCCAGAGTTCTCAAGGGGGCGCGTGTCGCACCGTCCGGTCTCGATGCGGAGATCACTTCCCTGCTTGGTGCCGGCGCATCGGTCGAGCGCGCTACCAGACTGCGCAGAGCACTGCCGTTCTCGATTCGGCATCCACGCGTCTTGCGCACTGGGATCGGGGTGGTCGCGCTTCTTGCCGTGGCGGGCGCGGCGACGGTCGCATTGGGCGGCCGCCGAACGCGGCCGGCGCCTGACGCTGTGCTGATCGCGGGACAGCTCAGTGGTAATCCGGGCGCGAATGTGCGCCGGATCGAGATTCGGCTCGCGGACTGGGACGCCGCGCTTCCGCTTGTGCCGTCCGACGCCCGCAGCACGAGACGCTGGGCGCGTTACCCGTTTATTGGCAATCGAAGCGTTCAACAGCCAGGGGCGCGGGCTTGGGCCGAGCAGGTCGTGAGCCCCGACACTGGAGGTGTCGACATCGAGCTGGTTGACGCGCGAGGCCGGCGTGACCGACTGACCTGGACCCCGGCGGACGACAAAGAACCTTTCTTCTCCCCCGATGGTACGCTGCTGGCCTTCGGCACGTCACGGTGGAGTTCCCAGGGACATACCAGCCTCGCCATTCTGGACCTTCGCACCCGAGTGGTCCGGCGACTCACACAAGGTGCTGGCCTGGATGGGCCAGGATTGTGGAGCCGCGATGGAAGTCGAGTCGCGTTCATTCGTAGGAATCCGAACAGCGGCAGCGAGACGCTCTGCTGGATCACGGTGGATGGCACTCGCGAGGATTGTCCGGACACGGGTGCCTGGCGGCCAGGAGTGCTGGTCGGTTGGGTCGACGACAGCATCGTGCTCGTAAACGCCGACTCCGGGGCCGGGATGGTCACGCTGTTGCTCGATGTTACGACAGGCAGGGTGTCGCGCACCGACATTCCGTCGGTGTCCGAGCTCTCGCTGGACGCCAGCGGCCGCTGGGTCCTCGCCGGAGTGGCAGTCGGGAATCGCATCGCCGAGTGGCGTGCCGGCTCGATTACCCGGTTCGACCGTTCGCGCAGGGTCGCCTTGCCCGACTCGGCTGAGTCGTTCGTGTCCTGGTGGCAGGATGCGGCGCCATCGGACTACCTGGATCGCCTGCTGATTGCGCGCCCTCAGGGATCGCTTCCCGTGGGCGTTCCGATCCTGCTGGGCCTGAGAGGATGGACGAAGGCGGGAACGGCGGCCGTTCCCCAGGCTGTGCGCTGGCACTCGCTTAACGAGACAGTCGCGCGCATCGACTCGGTCGGCCAGCTGGTGGCGCGGGACACCGGGATGGCGGTCATCGAAGCGTCGGCGGGTGGTTGGAGATCGACCCGGGACACGATCCGGATCGGCCCCGCAACAACGCCTGTCGTCCTGGATGAGCGCTGGACCGCGGACTGGCAGGCCCGCTGGCACGTCTTCGGTGATCCGGCTCCGGAAGTCGTGAACGACGCGAAGGTTGGACACGCATTTCTCAACAAAGGCGATGGTAGCTTCTTCAGTGGTGCGTATCTGATTCGGACCCTGCACGCCGCCCGAGGCCTCGCCGTCGACCTGGAGTTGTCGACACCGATTACGCGAACGCAGTGGCAAGTGGCGACCGTAGGCGTGGCTTCACTCACCGAGACGGCCCGACTCGCACGTTGGGACCATCGAACCGGCTACTTTCCGGCCGATGTGTCCGCCTCGGAGGTAAGCTGCAACTTCGCGTATCCCAAGGGCGAGGGTGCCGGAGCCGCGCAGCAGGCATCTCCGTTCGGAGCGATCGAGAGCCTGGGTAACGGCGCGCCGCGAAGACTGGACACCACATCGTGGTATCGCCTGCGTTTGCAGATTCTGCCTGACGGTCGGTGCGGCATCGCCTTGAACGGTCACGCGGTGTACATCGGCGCGCGAAGTCGGGCGCCCAGGCCACCGGTGTACCTCATGCTGTACGGGAGCACCGTGGCGACGCGCATACTCGTCGGGCGCGTGCTGGTGACGGAGGGCGTGCCCAGCGACGTCGACTGGAGCGGCTTGGAGCAGATTGGCGATGTGTGGCGGGCGAGGAGGCCCCAGCACTGATTGGACCTCGAGCTGGTACATGTTCGGCTACATGTGCCAGCGCGCCGTGTACGTCGAGCACAGCTGCTCAAGCATCTGGCGATACTCGTGGTCGACGTCGATCCCGAGCGGATTTGGCCTGGGCAGAGCCGGCGGGCTCACAGTGTCTATGAACACGGGCACCAGAAGGACGTAGTCGTAAGCAGGGACATGCGTGTGGCCGGGTTTCCGCGTGGGAATGGTTCGGAGCAGTTCCACCGTCTTCGCTGGATCATTGGGACTGTTCTCACTGACCGCCCAGTCGAATTCGTCCCACAGCGACGCGTCGCCCGAGGACAGCCGCGGGAGAACCTGGCGCTCGAACTCTTCCTCACGGTCTCGGTAGAACTTATGAACATGATCGGGAACGTTGAGCACCCTCTGGGCCAGCCCAATCATGACCGTCGCGACGAGGAGAGCTTCCGGGCGCGCCGAGTGAACGGCGGCGAGGACCTTCCGAAGGTCGTCGAATCGGTTGGTGCGATTTCGATGCGCCGTGATGATGGACTTGTTCTCGAGGGCGATGCGCACCTTGGGAATGTCCGGTTCGCCTCGTGCATCCGGCTCACCCAGAAAGAGATCGACCTTCCGAAGACGATCGCCGGGGGCGGAGACGTTGTACCAGACCTGGACGACCTTGCGCTCTACATCTCTGCGCAGCGGCTCACAGAGCGCCAGGAGATCCTTGTAGAATCCCTTGCTGACGGCATCGGAGTGGGTCTCGAGTCGGTGATTGTGGTAGCGGGCTGCGGAGATTGACTCGACGGCAAGGTCGAAGGGCGTGCTCACTGGAAAGCCTTAGACCGCCGCAATCTCGAACGCGTCGTGCTGCAAGTCCTGCACGAATCGCGCAGGCACTGGGAGGCACTTCAGCACGTGGCTCTGAAGGCGGATGAAGCCGTGGGCCGCTCTCTGGCAGTGATTGTCAAGCCACTCCTGCGCGGGGGCCGAGTTCAGGTACTCCGCGAGGTCGTCGAGGCCCGAGGCGTCCCGGGGAACGATGTAGTACACCGAGTGCCTGGGGACGAGCGTGCCCTCACGATCCGCGATGAAGAACGGCGAGGCGCCGATGTCCTTGCACAGAATCTTGGGGCGAAGAAGGTCCTGGAGCGGCGGAGTCTCGTGAAATGCGTACCAGGGCTTTCTGGTCACGCAGGTGCGTGCCAACAGCCTCGCCTTTCGGCCGGGCTCGGCGAGATACTTCGCGAGCCGGCCCAGGCGCGCTTCAGGAATCAGCTCGCCGGAGTTGTCGTAAGGCACGAGGAGCGAGTGCGTGGACGCGATCGTCCGACCGGGGCCGATCTGCCTCCCGGCCAGTGTCGGGTGCGCGAATCGTCGTAAGGCGGGATCGAGCTCCGAGGTCCGCTGTAGAAAGACGGAATCCGCGCCGGTCGCCACGCCACAGCTGATGCGCACCGCGGCATCCGCCAGCGTGGGTCCTTCGGTGCGGTGTGTCGCCCCCCGTAACTGAGGAAGCCACGACACCGGCCGACGAGGAAGCACGATGCTGGTCACCACTCCCGCGCGGTCCGTGACTCGCGTCGGTGCCCCGGGGGGACGTTCCACCACCGTTGTGATCAGTGGATACGTCACGAGCTCGCCGAACGTGCTCTCGTCGACGAAATGCAGTTCTTGAACGTGCCGACGGGCGAGCAGCTCGCGCAGCGGCGCGGCGGTTCCCACGTACAGGAACTTCTCCGGCGTAATGAAGACCAGGCGCCCGCCGGGCTTGAGGCGCCTGACGGCCTGCTCGAAGAAGAGCAGATAGAGGTCGAAACGACCCGTTGCGGTGACGAAGTGCCGTCGGTAGACCTCACGTTCGTCCAGCGTCAGGGCGGTGATCGGCACGTAGGGCGGGTTGCCGATCACGTAGTCGAACAGCGGGAGATCCGCGGATAGGAAATCCGCCCTGCGAATACTGGCGCGTTCGACGCCCGCGAAGCGAGCCCGAGCAGCCTTCACGTGAGCCGGGTCGCTATCGATCCCCGTTATGCTGGGCAGCGGAGTCGAGTGGGAGTTGCACCACCTGATGACGCCGTCGACAAACGCCCCGGTACCGCATCCGGGGTCGAGGACTGTGGCGTCCGGATTCGGTGGCAGATCACCGAAGAGCTTGTCGACCATGAGGTCGACCACGGCGTCTGGAGTGAGGACGAAGCCCTTCACGCGGATCCGGGGTGCGAGGCCTTGGCGGGGGACGGCATTCGGTGTTCAGGATTGGCGGACGAGCTTCCCGCCTCAATCATAGCACATGTGTGGGCCGACGCCGACTGACGGGACGAGCGCTCGTTCGCTCGCTGAGACGTTTCCATGCCATCCAAGTAACGGAATGAGCGGTCGTGGAGGAACTGAGGCAACAGCAGTTCATACTCCGCAACGTAAGCAGGACCTCCAACCTGTCGTCCAATCATTGCATTTTCACGAAAGCATCGGCGTCGACAAGACCGCCTGTCGCGTGAGGCATCTGGTCGTCAGTCAGCCCGAACCACCGGTATAGCTCGCGCGTGAGATGGAATGCAACTGAAGCTGCCTGGACTTCTGACGACGCTTGATACGCTCCGTCAGTCTCGCAACCCGGTGCCGGCACCGACCTTGCCAAACGTTGCGGATCGTCGCGGCCTGGCCTGAGAATTGGCGTCTTCGAACCCACACACATCCGCCGCAGGTGCAGGGAGTAGGCAACGCGCGCCGGGCGCGGGGCGACGAGTTCGCTGATCCTGCTGGCCAGCAGACAGTACAGGAGCGCGCATTCCAGCAGAGGAACGGGACTGATGCGATGCGGATCACCCTCATCCCGGTCACCCCAAGAGAGAAAATCATCGCCCGCAGTCACGACGAAAATCAAAGTCCCATCCCGCCAGTAGGCGAGTCCCTTGTAGCCGCGTATGATCGACCGCCTCAACTGACCGGCGTACATGTTCGGGTGCACGCCTGTCCTCAGGTCGAATCCACGCGGCCGAAGTATTGGTGGGTCGCGCAGCAGCAGCGTCAGCGCGTCATATTCTGACGTGAACATTCGTGACGCATCGACGTGAGGATATGGGGTTGCCGTGAGCGTGTAGGCAGGCCCCGTGTCAAGGCCTGCTTCCTCCGTCAGCGACACGGCGCGTCCGTGCGTCAGCTCAGGCAAACCGGGCTCCGCGCGATTGTTGCGCGGTGCTTCCGTCTGCGAGGGCCCTGCTGGGATGCCTCGAGCGCGCTCGTCCAGAGAACGCTGGAACAGGCGCCCGTCTCGCAGCGTGCCCTGTATTTCCGAGTGGGTCAGAGGTCTCGAGTGGGCACCTCGACGCACAAAACAGCCAATGAAAGCTCCCTCCTCACGACCGTTCTCATCAACATCGCGCCACACCACGAACGGACCCGTGGAATCGCTCTGCCTCGGCACAATAACTGCGGCCAGTCCACGTCCCTCCGCACTCGCCTCAGGGAATAGGAGGACAAGCACGCCATCTGGCGGCGGGTATACCCATTGCTGCACGACGTCGAGGTATTGTCGGACATCCAAGTCCGCAACGGGAAAGGGCCGCACCTCTACAGCGCGATCGGATGGGTGATGCTCGTCTCGCTCGGTGCGCATGCCAAGTACGATGATTCCGCCTGAGCCGTTCGCCAGCGCGGAGACATCCTTGGCCAGTTCGCGCTTCTGCCGCTCTTCGTTGAGTCGATAGGGGCTGAACTTGAACTCCACCTGCTCAGTCTCCAGCTGTCCAACAAGCACATTCGCCTTCCGTTGGGCAAGCGCCTCGCCCACTTCATCGGGGGTCAAACCCTCCTCACGCCGAGTCATGCGGATGTGTGCGTCGCCAGCACTTCCACGGGAATGTCTACCGCGCAATGAAGGCCATCATCTCGCGTCAAGAAAAGCAGGGCGCGAGCCAAGCCCGCAGGAAATGACGGGACTCCGATGATCTCGGGCTGACGCTCGTTTACCGCTTGACTCGAGCGCTCGTACTCCTCCAGAAGCGCCTTGGGAGTCGCTATCGAGGAGAAGCGCAGGTGCCAAGTCTCCCCGCTTGGAAGCGCCCATGACACAGCGCCGTCTCCGCCCTCCTTGCTATCAGACTCAGGCAGCGTCCCGTGGCATGTCAGACATAGAACACTCATCCTACCAGGACCCGGATCTGGATACCAAGTCACACCCTCCACCTTCTCATCGCCCTGGGGTTCGTGTCGCATGCAAAAGTGCGGAATCAAGATCGCGTACACCGCTGACTCGAGCGCAGTACGGCATTTCCGTTGCCATTTCGCGCCCGGGTAGAGGAGGCGGTCGGACAGGCCGAAAGCCTCTCGGTGGCCTGCGAGGAACTCTGAGCTGAAGGCTTCATGACACTCGCCCGATTCGTGCAGGCTGATCTTGAAGTCGCCGGCCCTAACTCGCACGCCAATGTACACGTCGGACTGATGCCTCCAGACCCGCCACACGGCTGAGCGCGGCCCGTCGCATGTACCGACGGCGAACCGATGCGTGATCCTACCCTCATTAAATTCTGGCAAAGCTCGACTCCTCACATCTGTCTTCCCGCATGTCGTTGTTGGAACTCCAACGTGAATCGGCGCGCCCCTTCGCAACGGGCACGCCGATTCGTCGTTCATCTCCAACCTTCCGCCCGCGCCGGGCCTCACCCCGGCGCACCCCGCTTAGCGCTCATCCGCATTCGCTGTACCCGCACACGTGGCACTTCACGCACCCCTCGGCGTACTCGAGCTGGGACCCGCAGTCCGGGCACGTCCCCATGAACGTCTCGCCCCCGTTGTAAGGGTCGAACCCCGGCTGCTTCTGCGACCCGCCCGTCGCCGTCGGGCCGATCGCCGGCGCCGGGGCCGGGACCCGCGGCACCACCGGCGCGCTGCCGGGCGCCTCCGCGATCAGGTCCTGCTGCACCCCCTGCTTCTCCCGCCACCACTGCTCGATCGCGATCCCGATCGCGTCCGGCACGCTCAGCACCTTGTTCGGGCCCAGCCCGATCGCCCGGTCGCTCGCGATCCCGCGCAGCTGCCGGTGGACTTCCATGATCGGGATCCCGCTCCGCAGCGCCAGCGAAATCAGCCGCCCAACCGCCTCCACGTCGGCCATCGCCGAGCCGCCCGCCTTCCCCAGCGTGATGAAGACCTCGAACGGCTGTCCCTTGTCGTCCTCGGTGATGTTCACGAACATGACGCCCAGCGGCGTCTCTATCCGCCGCGTCACCCCCTTCAGCGCATCCGGGCGCGACCGCTTCGCCCGCCGCTGCAGGTTCTCGGCTTCCACGTCATAGACTTGCTTCTTGAGTCGCGCGATCTCGGCGACCTGCTCGGCGATCGTCCCAAGCAGTTCGCCGATCTCTCGCTTGCTCTCGGCCGGCGCCGCGCCTGCTGCCCCGCCCTTCTCCCGCTCGGCCCTGGCCTGCTGCGTCGCCCCGGTGCTCAGCACCTGGTTGTCGCGCGACCCGTCGCGGTAGACCGTGACGCCCTTGCACTTCAGGTCGAACGCCAGCTCGTAGATCTTGCGCACATCCTCCTGCGTGGCGGCGTGCGGGAAGTTGGTCGTCTTGGAAATGGCCGAGTCGCAGTGCGCCTGGAAGGCGGCCTGCATGCGGACGTGCCACTCGGGGGTGATGTCGTGGGCGGTGACGAAGACGCGCTGCCACTTTTCCGGGACTTCCGGGAAGTGGATGGTACCCTCGCGCGCGATCCGTTCCATCAAGGCCTCGCTGTACCATCCCTCCCGGCGGGCGATCGCGACGAAGTCGTCGTTCACGTCAGGCATCATCGCGCCGGCCTGGTTGCGCATGAACGCGACCGCGAACAGCGGCTCGATCCCCGACGAGCAGCCGGCGATGATCGAGATCGTCCCCGTCGGCGCCACCGTGTTCACGTTGCAGTTCCGGAGCATCTGCATCGGCCGGATCCGCTTGCCCCCGGCATCGCGGGCGCACGTCTCGTCGGGCCCCCACACGCTCCGCGCCCATTCCGGGAACGGGCCGCGCTCGTTGGCCAGCCGCTCGCTCTCGCGCTTGCTCTCGACGTCGACGAACCGCTGCAGCCGCTGCCCGAACTCCATCCCCTCGGTGGAATCGTAGGGGATGCCAAGCCTCACGAGCGCGTCGGCGAACCCCATCACCCCGAAGCCGATCCGGCGGATCCGCTTGGACAGGGCGTCGATCTCGGGGAGCGGGTACTTGTTGACGTCGATGATGTTGTCGAGGAAGTGGACCGAAAGGTGGACGTCGCGCTTCATCGCCTCCCAGTCCATCGAGCCGTCCTTCACGTACAGCCCGATGTTGAGGGAGCCGAGGTTGCAGACGTCGTACGGCAGCAGCGGCTGCTCGCCGCACGGGTTGGTGGCGTCGTACGCGCCCAGGTGCGGCACCGGGTTCAACCGGTTGGCCTCGTCGATGAAGAAGCAGCCCGGCTCGCCGGTGCGCCACGCGCCCTCGATCATCTTGTTCCAGACCGTGCGGGCGTCGAGCGATCCGACGGCTTTCCTGTCGTGCGGATCGACCAGGTCGTAGCTCGTCCCCGCCTTGACCGCCTTCATGAACGCGTCGGTGACCGCCACCGAGATGTTGAAGTTCGTCACCTGGGTGAGGTCTTCCTTGCAGGTGATGAAGTCCATGATGTCGGGGTGGTCGACGCGCAGGATCCCCATGTTGGCGCCGCGGCGGGTGCCCCCCTGCTTCACCGCGTCGGTGGACGCGTCGTACAGTTTCATGAAGCTCACCGGGCCGCTGGCGACGCCGGTGGTGGAGCGGACCATCGACCCCTTGGGGCGGAGCCGCGAGAAGGAGAAGCCCGTCCCGCCGCCACTCTGATGTATGAGGGCCATCGCCCGGAGGGTGTCGTAGATCCCGTTCTGGCTGTTCGACAGCGCGTCCTCGATGGGCAGGACGAAGCACGCCGACAGCTGCCCCAGCGGCCGGCCGGCGTTCATGAGCGTCGGCGAGTTGGGCTCGAACCGGCGCTGCGTCATGAGGGCGTAGAACTCCTCGGCCACCGTCTGCACCGCCCCCTCGCTGGCGCCATAACGACGATCCGCCTCGGCCACGCTGGTCGCGACGCGCCAGAAGAGATCCTCGGGCTGTTCCACCGGCTTCCCCTCCGGATTCTTCACCAGGTAGCGCTTCTCGAGGACGATGCGCGCATTCTGGCTCAGCGAAACCGGACCGCTCGGAGGGGTGGTGGAAAGGGTCATGAGGACGTCTTCTCCCGTTGGTGGTGCCAGCTCGAGTCGACGCAGATCGCGGGGCCGGGCCGAACGGATGGGCTGATCAGTAGTGAGGGCGCGCAACGTACCGGGGTTCGTGAGTCCGCGCCAGTGACCACTTAAGTCACAATGCTGCAACGGCTTCGTGAAGGCGGATCACAGAGGGCAGATCGCGGGCGCTTTATCCACCCTCGCGCGTTGGCGCGCGGGGACTTTGCGGGCGACTGCGGAGGGGAAATCGGCTTCACGGAACACAGCCTGCTGCATAAGACTTGACGAGACAGCAATTTACCACGTCCTGAGGGAAAGCGCTACTCCCCTGGCGGAGAGCCGGTTACGGCCGGCGAAAACGGTGGAAGGAAGGTGGAAAGAGGGCTCGTGGGAGCGATCTTGCCCCGAAACACGTGCCACTCTCGGAAGATGCACGGGGGCATGAGGTTGGATTTTCGAGAAAGCGAGCAAGGAGAGACCGGTGCGGAGGGGAGATTCGGCCGGACCGCCGTGCCACATACCATAAGAGTCAGGGTCAGGGGTCAGGGGCCGGGCGGACGGGACTCGGTGCACGAGGCCAGGCCGCGTGAGGCGGGCCGGTTGCTACGGCTGGGGAAACGGATGCAGCGGACGAAACGGATGCATCGGATCCGATCGGTGCCAGGGGGCCGGCTTTGGAGAGGCGGCCCCTCTTTCTTTGTTGGCCCCCCGCCCCACCCGAGGCTCGAGCTCAACCCCATCTCCGACCTCCGTTGTTTGACCGCTGACCGCAGACCGCAGACCGCCGACCGCCGACCGCCGACCGCCGACCGCCGACCGCTTACTGCCGGTGCTGCTCCTTCAGCTTCCGGTAGCTCTCCACCGTCTTGTGAATCCGCTCGCGCTCGGCGGGGGTGGTGTCGCGCAGGCGCCGCCCGGGGACACCTAACACCAGCGAGTTGGGCGGCACGCGCATCCCCTCCGGGCACACCGCTCCCGCTCCGATGATGGAGCCGGTGCCGACGTGGACGCCGTTGAGCAGGATCGCCCCCATCCCGATCAGGCAGTCATCCTCGATGGTGGCGCCGTGAATGATCGCCCGATGCCCGATCCCCACCCGCGCCCCGATGGTCGTGGGGACGCCGTAGTCGACATGGACGATCGTGCCATCCTGGATATTCGTCCCTTCCCCGATCGTGATCTTGTCGCAGTCGCCGCGAATCACGGCCATGGGCCAGACGGAGACGTGCGCGGCAAGGGAGACGTCGCCGGTGACGACGGCGGCGGGATGGATGAAGACGGTGGGATCTTTCATCTGAGGGAGGGAGGGAGGAAGGGAGGGAGGGAGGAAGGAGGGTGGGAGAAAAGCGGAGGGAGGAAAGAGGGTGGGAGAAAAGCGGCGGGAGGAAAGAGGGTGGGAGAAAAGCGGCGGGAGGAAGGAGGGTGGGAGAAAAGCGGAGGGAGGAAGGAGGGTGGGAGAAAAGCGGAGGGAGGAGCGGGCGCATGGAGAGCTGACGCAGGGAGGAAGCCTCCCTCCGCCGTTCCTCCCTCCCTCCGCCGTTCCTCCCCACCTCCTCCCTCCCTTCCTCCCTTCCTCCCTAGAAAGACAATCCGAGCGTGAAGTAGACGCTGGCCGCCGACGCGCCGGTGCCGGTGCGGTCGCTCACCGGCGCGGCCACCCCGACCCGGAATCGATAGGCGGCGTCGTAGTGCAGCGCGGCATCGAGGTGGAGCTCGGCGCCCGCCGAGGCCAGCCACCTGGGCCTGGTGTCGGTGTTGGTGCAGAGCCCCGCCGGCGTCCCCACCGGGCACCAGGCGCTCCCCGCGTCCGCGAAAGCGAGCAGCGACATCCTGTCGAAGAAGACGGGGAGGAGCCTGATCCCTCGCGCGAGAATGCCGACCGGGGCCCGGTACTCCACGCTGCCGGCGGCCGCGCGGATCCCCGCCTGGGTGCCGGGAGTGAAGCCGCGCACCGGGAAGGAGCGCTGCGGATCGCCGATCTGGTAGCCGGGCAGGAGCTCGTACTGGAGGCCGCTCACGCCACCGGCGCCAAAGAGCGACGTCGCGCGGACGTCCGCCCACCCCGCCGAGCCGCGGATCGCGAGCACGGAGTGCGCGAAGCGCGCACCCAGCCCCGGAAGCGGCGGAATCGATCGATAGGCGCGCCCCGCCGCCACCGCACTGCGGGTCCGGGTGCCGGCGCCGCCGCTGAGCCAGCGCTGGCGGAGGGTGAACGTCGTGGACAGGCCGTCTTCGGGAGAGATGCTCAGGTCCGGGCGCTGGGTGTTCGACCAGCCGCCGGCGAAGACCAGCGACGGATAGGTGTGACCGGCGCGGTAGAAGGCGTTGAGGCTGTCGATCAGCGTCGCGGGGTCGGTGCGATACTCACGGAACTCGAGCTGCCCGCCGCCGGCCAGCCAACCGAAGGTCCGGGCGCGCAGCCGGATCAGGGTGAGGACGGCGGCCACGTCGCGCGTCCGGCGGCTGATGGCGCCCACCCGGGTGAGTGCCGTATCGAAGACACCGCCGTGCTCGAAGTACTGCGACGCCGCCAGGTCGACGAGCGGCAGGCCGAAGCCGCTGTAGCGGTAGCTCGCCTGGAGGTCGGGCTCAGCGGTGCCCTGCAGCGGGACCATCGCCTGCGCGAAGAAGGCGTGCCGCCCCACGACGTCGTTCCCGGTGGTGAGCGCGCCGAGCATCGTGACGCCGGCGTCGGTCTGGGCCGAGACCGGGAGCCAGTAGCGGGGAGCGAGGGTGCGCCAGGGTGAGTAGCGGTGTGAGGGGCCGGTGTCGGACGCGGCGGGGGGGAGTGGTGCCTCACGGGGGACGATGACCGGGGCGGGCAGCGAGTCCGACAGGCGGCGGGCTCGTCGCACGCCCACCATCTGAGAGGAGCCGGCGCCATCCGTGATCGCCTCACGAGTGATGCTGTCCAGCGGGGCGAAGCCGATGTGGTAGCCATCGGCGCGGAGGAGCGTGCCGGCGAGCAGCCGCCCGTTGGGCGACGGCGCGGGGTGGAAGAGCCCGGTGGCGGCGCGGCTCAACCGCCGCACGCGCGGGGGCGGGAGCCGCTGCGGGAGCGACCGCTGAGGAGACGCACCGCCGGTATCGGTCACGACCGCGGCCGCGCCGGCGCTGTCGGTTCCCGCGGCGTATTCCATCGGCACCGCATCGACTTCATAAAGGTCGGTCACGCCGCTCACGTCGGCGGAGACCAGCACGCTGGTCCCGGTCGGCGACCAGGCCGGCGCGAGCAGGACCGCGCCGGTGCTCCAGAGCGACGCGCGGACCGCGCCGGCGGTGTCGAGCAGCACCAGCTCGCTGGTGCCCCCGCGCGTCCAGCGGATGGCGGCGATGCGTCCCCCGTCAGGCGACCAGCGCGGCTCCGACCACTCGGTGTCGGGGCTGGTGCCGGTGAGCGCGATGATGGCTCGCCCGTCCGGCGAGACGCGGACCAGCCGCGTGGTGCCGGGTTGGAGCTGGACGGCGACGATCGCGCCGTCGCCGCGCCGGGCGTCGGGTCTCGTGAGGCGCGCGCCGTGCGTGAGCCGGCGCTCCCGTCCGCCGGGCGCGGCGATGTACAGGTCGGACCGCACGGTGTACGGATTGGTGAACTCGAGCTGGGCGAACAGGAGGGAGCCGTCCGGGAGCACGGCCGAGGGTTCCAGGCTGCTGCGGCGCGCCAGGCGTCGTTTCGTCCCGCCGGTGGTGATGGTGAAGGCCGCCGCCGAGACCTTGCCGTCAGCGGCGGCGTAGACGAGGGTGCTGTCGTTCACCCACCTCGGCCACATCGCTGCGCGCCCTTCGACGGTGAGGGTCCGCCACCCCGGGATCGGCGCGCCGGCCGCGACGGCGCCGGCCGGCACCGGCCGGTGCGTCAGCGAATCGCGCCAGGCGCGCCAGGCATCGCTGAAGGTGATCCCGAAGCTGTGCCTGGCCGCGCTGTTGAGCAGGAAGGGAATGGGCTGCGAGCTCGATCGCTCGATGAAGGCCTTCACCGAGCCGGCCGGCGCGGTCCGCGCCATGTAGTCGATGAGCAGCGAGCCGTAGGCGTAGACGCCGGCGCCGCCGGGAAAGCGCGGGGTGGCCAGGCTCAGCTCATCGAGGCGGGGGACGCGGCCGTCGAGGGCGCTGGCGCGGGCGAGCATCGCCTCCTCGGTCCCCACCAGCCGGCCGGCATCGGTGAGCTGGCTCTCGAAGTACACCGCCAGCCCCTCGGTGAGCCAGGCCGGCGAGTAGAGGTTAGGCATCAGGAGCGGACTGCGCCCGAAGAGGTGCTGCCCCAGCCCCCACCACCCGCGCGCCCGGTCGAGGTGAAAGATGTGCGTCAGCTCGTGGGCGATGATCAGCTGGTTCCAGTCCCGGTACGGGCGCAGCGACTGGAGGTCGACCGGCGGCGCCGCGTAGAGGACGATCCGGTTGCTCGGAAACGGGGTGGCGAAGCCGTTGGTGTAGTCGACGTTGTCGGCGAGGACGATGTCGACCGGTCCGCGGGGCGGGACGAGCTGCGCGGCCAGGGCGCTCCAGGCCCACTCGGCGTTCACCGCCGCGCGGCGCGCCTGCGCCTCCAATTGGGGCGTGTAATGAATCTCGAAGTGTGTCGTCTTGAGCGTGCGCCAGTGGGCGTTGGGCTGGACCTGCGCCGGCGCCTGGCGCGCAAGCGCGAGCGCGAGGCCGAGTGCGACGCTGCATATCGGGCGCGGCGACATGCGCGGAAGGTAACGGGGTGCGGTCTGTTCCGGCGAGAGGGTCTCGCGCGTCTAACTTCTTGTGGCATGGTTCATTGACCCCCCTTCCGGCACGGTCTATATTCGCCTGAGGCGGGGCGATTTCCCATTGGAGGCACTCGAGTGAATTCCTGCGCCTTCTGCGGCCGGGAGAATATCGCGGAGTCCCGTTTCTGCATCGACTGCGGGAAGCCGCTCAATGCATCGGCGGCGCGGGTCATTCCGGCGGCTTCGGCAACGGGGGGAGCCCCGCGCTCGCCCGGCGCGGGCTCGCCGGCCCTGGCGGGCACGCCGGCCCTGGCGGGCACGATGGGACGCGGCGGGAGCGGCGGTGCCGGCGGTCCCGTGGTGCCGCAGACCCGGGTGCAGTCGCCCCCGCCCGGCGCGGTCAGCTCCCGGTGCCCGGCCTGCGGCAACCCGGTGAGCCCGTCGCTCCCCTTCTGCTCCAAGTGCGGCAAGAAGACCGGTCTGGCGGCCGAACCGGTGGTGCACGCGGGGCCGGTGTGCACCAAGTGCGGATCGCCGGTGCGGGCGGGGTCGGATGTCTTCTGCCCCCGCTGCGGGACCAAGGTCCCCGAGCTGGAAGCGCCGATCACCCGGCCATCGGGGACGGTGGTCTACGGCTCGGTGTCGCGCGACGCGGGGCCCCGGATCGCGCTCCTCAACGACGCCGGCGACGTGGCGCAGACGTACCCGGTGGAACGGGGCGAGCTCGTGTTCGGGCGGACCGATGGCGACATCAAGTTCCCGGACGATGTCTTCCTCTCCCCGATTCACGCCCAGTTCGCGATGCGCGATGGCAGCCTCTGGGTACGCGACCTGGGGTCGCGGAACGGCAGCTGGGTTTTTCTCGACGCACCTTGCCGACTGACCGACGGGGACGTGATTCTCGTGGGATCGCAACTGCTCAAGTTCCGCCGGCTGGGGTACCCCGGGCCGCATCCGCCCGAGGCGGACGCGACGCGGCGGCTGGGGTCGCTCACGCCGAGCGCCGACATCGCGACGGTGGCGCAGCTGCGGGCCGACGGCAGCGTGCGCGATGTGCTGCACCTGTCGCCGGGCCGGCACGTCCTGCTCGGTCGCGAAGAGGGCGACTGGGTGTTCAGTTATGACCAGACGATGAGCGGGCGGCACGCCGAGATCCGCTCCGAGGACATGGAGTTCGTGGTGCACGACGCCGGGAGCCGCAACGGGGTGGCGATCGCCGTCCGTGGCGAGCGGCAGGTGAAGAAGGGCCAACGGGTGCTCCTGGGCGACCAGATTCTGCGAGTGGAGAGCGTGTGAGCGCGTTGAAGATTTGTCCGCAGTGCGGGACGGAATACGAGCTGGACCAGCGCTTCTGTCCCAAGGACGGATCGACGTTGCGCACGCAGAACACCGGTGGCGACCTGGTGGGCGAGATCATCGCCGACCGGTACCACGTGCTGAAGAAGCTCGGCGAGGGCGGGATGGGCCAGGTCTACCTGGCCGAGCACGTGAAGATGGGACGCAAGAGCGCGGTGAAGGTGATGAACCCGGGGATGACGCAGGACCCGGACGCGATCAGCCGGTTCAACCGTGAGGCGGCCAACGCCAGCCGCATCAACCATCCGAACATCTGCGCCATCTATGACTTCGGAGAGACGTCGGACGGGCTCATTTACCTGGCGATGGAGTTCATCGAGGGTGACTCGCTCACCAAGGTGATCGAACGGCAGGGAGCACTGCCGGCGGCGCGGGCGGCGGACATCGCCCACCAGACGGCCGACGCGCTGGGCGTCGCGCACGAACACGGCATCGTCCACCGCGACCTGAAGCCCGACAACATCATGATCGCCAAGGGGCGCGACGGCCGCGACCTGGTGAAAGTGGTGGACTTCGGGATCGCCAAGGCCGGCACCAGTGAGGCGCAGAAGGTCACCAAGACGGGGCTGGTGGTGGGGACGCCGGAGTACATGAGCCCCGAGCAGCTCGCGGGGGACAAGCTGGACGGGCGCAGCGACCTCTACTCGCTGGGATTGGTGGCGTTCAACATGCTCACCGGCAAACTCCCCTTCCCCAGCGAGACGGTCCAGGAGGCGATGATCATGCGCCTCACCGACCGTCCGCGGACGCTGGCCGAGATGAAGCCGGACGTCGAGTGGCCCGAGGAACTGCAGGCGGTGATGGACAAGATCCTGGCGCGCGACGTGAACGAGCGTTATGCGCACGCCGCCGACTTCGGCCGCGACTTCGTCAGCGCCGTGCAGGGGATGCCGGCCACGGTCGCTTCCGGCGCCGGCACGCAGATGATGGGCGCCATGCCGTCGACGCGGGTGGGCGCCACCCCGGCCGGTGCGACGGTCAAGACCACGGCCACACCGCGCGGCCCGGGCGCCCCCACCACCAAGGTCGGGGCGGGCGGGGTGCCGGCGGGCGCCACCCGTCCGGCCGTGGCCCCCACCCGTCCCACGCCCCCCCCGGTCAAGCACTCGAGCAAGGTGCCGGCGGTGATCGGGGCGGCGGTCCTGGTGGCGGCGCTGGCCGGCGGCGGCTGGTACGTGGCGATCGGCCGCAAGGCCGGGAGTGTGACCAACGGCACGGCGGCGGTCCCATCGGGGTCGCAGACTACGCAACCGGCGGGGTCGCGCGGGGCGCAGGGCCCGGCGATTCCGGCGGGCAACACGGGAGGGCCGGAAGTGCCGCCGGCCGGATCGTCGGGTACGACACGGACAGGGTCCACCACCCGTACGGGCGGCAATACCGGCGGGTCGCCGTCGGGTCCGGCGCTGAGCGTGCCCAGGGAGTTCGAGCGCATCAAGCTGCTGATCGACTTCGAGTCACCGAACGCGACCGATGCCCAGAACGCGCTGGGGCTGATCGACAACCTGATGCCGCGGCTGAACAACAGGGACGACATCGTCGAGGCCAAGTACCACCGCGCCGAGGCCTACATGATCCTCGACAGTCTCCCCCGGGCATGCAACATCCTGAACGGCCTGAAGGCGGGGGCCAACGGGACCCGGATGGCGAAGTCGGTCGAGAGCGCGCTGGCGGCCTGCCAGTAATCCGGCGACATCCTGGTGACTACCTCATCGATGCCCGATCAGCCCACCAAGCGCGGCCAGGTGATCGTGAACGTCTTCGGGCGCACCGACGTGGGGCGCACGCGCGAGCATAACGAGGATGCGTTCGTGGTGGCCGACCTCACGACGATGAACGCGACCCTCCAGCCCGAGGTGCGCACCCACGTCCCCGGCGAGCGCGGCACGCTGTTCATGGTCGCCGACGGGATGGGGGGCGCCGCGGCCGGCGAGATCGCCAGCTCGATGGCGATCGAGATCGTCCTCGAGGAGATGGAGAAGCGGTGGCGGAAGGCGCCCACCAGCGACCCGCTGACCTTCGCCACCGCCCTCAAGAACTCGATCGGCGCCGCGAACTCGCGGATCCACAAGTTCGCGGCCGAGCACCCGGAGCACCGCGGGATGGGCACCACCGCCACCGCCGCCGGCCTGCTCGGCGACACGGTCTACCTCACCCAGGTGGGAGACAGCCGCGCCTACGTGATCCGCGACGGCAAGGCGACGCAGATCACCAAGGACCAGTCGCTGATGCAGAAGCTGATCGAGGCCGGCGAGATCACGGCCGAAGAGGCCGAGCAGAGCGAGCGGCGCAACATCATCCTCCAGGCGCTGGGTCCCGAGGGGCACATCAAGATCGACCTGACGTCGCAGAAGCTGCGCCGCGGCGACACCCTGGTGCTGTGCAGCGACGGCCTCTCCGGCCAGGTGCGCGCCGACGAGATCGCCAAGGTCGTGAACGAGCAGGCCGACCCGATCGAGGCCTGCAAGACGCTGATCGACCGGGCGAACGAGATGGGCGGTCCAGACAACATCACGGTGATCATCGCCCGCATCGAGGGCGAAGGCCTGGAGCGGAGCACCTCGGCCGACGCGCTGGGGCACAAGGTATACTCGCTGGGCGATGAGGACACGCCGACGGTGCCGGTAGAGCGGTATGTGCGGCGGTCGAATTCGCCGACGGTGCCGGTGGAGGTACAGGGAGGAGAGGGAGGAGAGGGAGGGAGGGAGGAAGAGAGCGCGGGGACAGCATCTGCTGGTGCGGCGTCCGCTGATGTCGCTGACGGACCCGGGGCGCCGAAGGTGCCACGTCCGGCGCCCCCCACGCGCCAGATCGCGCCGCGGCGGCCGCCCGACTCGTCGCCGATGTACCTCTACCTGCTGGGCGCCACATTGCTCGCCCTGCTGGCGATTTTCGCCTTCCAGCGCTTCGGCAAATGAAAATCGAGCTGCGCGTCCTGAGCGGGACCCGGACCGGCCAGCGCGAGGTCTTCGAGAAGTCGCTGATCGCGGTGGGCCGCCATCCGCTGTGCGACATGCGGTTCGATCCCGAGGGGGACCGCGACGTGTCGTCGCGCCACGCCGAGTTCCGGGTGGTGGACGCGAAGGTGACGCTGGTGGACACGAAGAGCACCAACGGGACGTTCGTGAACGGGACGCGGATCGCGGAATCGCAGGAGCTGAGGCACGGCGACGTGGTTTCGTTCGGCGAGATGGGGCCGAAGGTGGAGTTCCGGCTGCCGTCGACGGCCGATGCGGCGGCGGCGATGGCTGAGGCGCGGCCGCCGGCGGCGGGCGGCGCCGGCGTCATGGCGCAGCAGAAGATGGTGCCGACGGCGGGCCGGCGGCCCGAGCCGCGGCCGGTGAAGCCGCGCCGGACCACCGGGGAGCGGATCGCCCAGGCGGTGAGCGAGCAGACGCAGCGACTGCGGCGGACGCTGACGCTGATCATGGGTCTGCTGATCGTGGTGGTGGTGGTGTCGATGTACGTGGTGTGGCACGACCGGCAGGAGAAGCAGCTGCTGATCACGCAGTGGATCGCGCGCAACGACTCGCTGTCGGCGAGCTACGACAGCTCGATGAAGCTGCTGACCACCCGGCTGGCCGGGCTGGACACCGTCTACGCGGCGCGGCTGCACGAGCAGATCACGCTGCTGGGGCGGCAGCTGCAGGATGCGCAGTCGGGGAACAGCTCGGTGGACGTGGAGCAGGTGCAGCAGCGGCTGGAGCGGGCGCGGTCGCGTCAGGCGGCGGTGGTCAACGCCGGGAGCCGCGACTGGACGCCGGTGTCGAAGGCGAACAACCCGGCGGTGGCGCTGATCGCGGTGAAAATGCCTGACGGCTCGGCGTTTACCGGGACCGCGTTCTGCATTTCGGCGGGCGGCATGCTGGTGACCAACCGCCACATCGTGCGGGACGAGCAGGGGCAGTCGCCGGTGCGGATCCTGGTGATCTTCTCGGACACGAAACAGTGGCTGCCGGCGCACATCGTGAAGGTGTCGGAGAGCGACGACCTGGCGCTACTGCAGATGGACGTCGCCGGCAACTATCCATCGGTGGCCGGCGTGGCGAAGAGCCGCGACGCGGTCCACGTCGGCTCGGGGATCGCGATCATTGGTTACCCGCTGGGCCGCGATCTTCCCGGGATGGGCGGCGACATCAACAGGATCACCGCCCGGTCGTCGCTGGCGGTGGGATTCGTGAGCAAAGCGATCACCGACACGATCCAGGTGGACGCGTTCGCGGGCGAGGGGTCGAGCGGGAGCCCGATGTTCGACCAGCGCGGGCAGGTAGTGGGGGTGATCTTTGGCGGGGCCGCGGAAGCCGGCGGGCGGATCGTGTACGCGGTGCCAAGCGAGAAGGTGACGGCGCTGGTGGGGCAGTAACAGGGTCAGGGTCAGGGCCAGTGATCCGGGAGGAAGCCCCTCCCTGCGCAGTTGCTCCCCCCCTCCTTCCTCCCTCCCTCCCTTCCTCCCTTCCTCCCTACCCAGGCGTCCGCTTCCCCAACACCCGCGGCCCGCGCGCGCCCGTGGCCGTCGGGACGTTGCCCGGCCGGCCGTTCAGATGGAGCCAGCCGAGCAGCGCGAAGGCGACCGCCTCCTTGGCTTCGCCGTCGAAGTAGAGCTCGTCGAAGCGGCGGACGGCGCGGGGGGCGAGGGCGGCCGAGATCGTGTCGAAGAGCGCCGGGTTCTTCGCCCCGCCCCCGGAGAGGAGCACCTCGCCGACCGGCTCGGGGACGAATCGCGCGAAGGCGTCGGCGATGCTGGCGGCGGTGAGGGCGACGGCGGTGGCGACGATATCCTCCGTCGATGCCTCACGGGACTCGGTGCGGCAGAGGTCGACCACCCGCTCGATGTAGGCGGCGCTGAACAGCTCCCGGCCGGTGGACTTGGGGGGCGGGGCGCGGAAGTACGGGTCGGCGAGGAGGCGGTCGACCACCGGACGGATCGCGCGGCCGGCCCGCGCCAGGCGGCCACCGTCGTCGTAGGTGAGGGGCGCGGCGAGGGTGCGGACCACGCCGTCGATCACCGCCACGCCGGGGCCGGTGTCGAAGGCGCGGACGCCCGACAGGTCGCCGCCCGGCGGGACGACCGTGACGTTGCCGATCCCGCCCAGGTTCTGGAGCGCGCGCCACGCGCCTGACGAGGCGAAGAGGAGCGCGTCGGCGATGGGGACGAGCGGCGCGCCCTGCCCGCCGGCGGCGACGTCGCGAACGCGGAAGTCGCTGACGACATCGAGCCCGGTGCGTTCGGCGATCACCGCCGCCTCGCCGATCTGCCAGGTGGAGTGGCCGGGGGCGTGCCACACCGTCTGGCCGTGGGAGGCGATCGCGGCGATTTCGGCGCGGGCCACGCCGGCCTCGGCGATCGCGGCGATCGCGGCGGCCGCCAGCCATTCGCCGAGGTCGGCGTTCAGGCGGCAGTACTCGTCAGGCGACCCGCCCTGCAGCGCCCGCGCCAGGCGGTCGCGCTGGGCGGCGGTGTACGGGCGGGTGAGCCAGGCGAGGAGCTCGGCCTCGAGGGCGGCGCCAGGCGCGCCGGGGGCGCCCGGTGCAGCCGGTCCGGCGGCGGGTGTCTCGTTGAAGCGGACCACGGCGGCGGTCACGCCGTCGAGCGACGTCCCCGACATGAGCCCCACCACGACGCGCGCCGGCGATGCCTGACGTGACAGGGTTGCGGGCGCGGGGTCGCGCGGTCCGGCCGCCCCCACTCAGGGCACCGGCGGCGGCGCGTCGGGGACCACGCGGCGGATCACGCCGCCGGCCTCGTCGAGCGCCTGCTCGGCGTCGGCGCGCGACAACTCGCGCTTCTGCATCACGATCGCCGTCTTGACGTGGCCGCCGGCGCGCTGGAGCAGCTCGCGGGCCGCCTCACGAGGCAGGCCGCAGACTTCCATGACGATCCGCTCGCTGCGGTCGCGGAGCTTGGCGTTGGTCGCCCTGAGGTCGACCATCAGGTTGCCGTAGGTCTTGCCGAGCCGGATCATCGCGCCGGTGGTGATCGTGTTGAGCACCAGCTTGGTGGCGGTGCCGGCCTTCATCCGGGTGGAGCCGGTGACGACCTCGGGGCCGACGATCGGGAGAATGGCGACATCGAGCCTCGCCACGAGGTCGGGCGGCGGCGGCGAGCAGGCGACAATCGCGGTGCGGGCGCCCAGCTCGCGGGCGTGCTCGAGCGCGGCGCGGACGTAGGGCGTGGTGCCTGACGCGGCGATCCCGACCACGAAGTCCTTCGCGCCCACCTTCCGCTCATCGAGGGCGGCGACGGCCGCGCCGGGGACGTCCTCCGCCCCTTCCTGCGAGCGGGTGAGGGCCGGGATGCCGCCGGCGATGATTCCCTCGACCATGGACGGATCGGTGCCGAAGGTGGGCGGGCACTCGCTGGCGTCGAGCACGCCGAGCCGGCCGGAGGTGCCGGCGCCGACGTAGAAGAGGCGGCCGCCGCCGCGGAAGGCCGCCTCGGCGAGCGCCACGGCGCGGGCGATCGGTTCACGCTGGCCGGCCACCGCGTCAGCGACGGTGCGGTCTTCCGCGTTGATGTAGTCGACGATCTCGAGGGGCGAGGCGAGATCGATCGACGCGGTGCGCGGATTGCGCTGCTCGGTGATGCGGGAGTCGAGGGGAGGCGTTCGAGGCAAGGTGAGATCGGTGTCGACGTACTGAGTACTGAGTCCTGTGTACTGAGTACTGAGTACGGAGTACTGAGTACTGAGTATCTTACTGTGCGAAGGTCGGAGTGCTGTGTGATCGGTACGCTGGCGTGGCCCCACGGCACCAAATGTACGGCGCGCAGTACAAAGTGTACCCTGCGCGACGCCACCGGACATGGCGCACGAATAGATACTCAGTACTCCGTACTTAGTACTCAGTAGCTATTCCGGTCGCTAACTTACCGGGCGCCAAACGCGTATCGCAAGCCGATTTCCCGGAGACGCCGTGTTCGCTGCCTCGCCGCACCGACGTTCACTCGCCGCCGCCGCGCTCGCCGGCTCGATGATGGCCGGGGCCGTGCCGGCGGCCGCGCAGATCATCAAGATCTCCGAGCGGCGCGAGCCGCTGCTATTCGCGTCGCTCTCGGTGGGGTACATCCAGCTGCCGCGCGTGAACGATGGCTCCACCGGCACGTCGTGGGACTTCAGTTCGGCGGCCCAGTATCGCGGCTCGCTCGAATGGGGGCTGAAGAACCGGACGGGCGTCGGCGTGGCGGCGACGTACGCGCGCGCGCCGCTCGGCTACTACGACGGCGGCGCCTGCGCGCCGTGCAACGCGCACGCGACGCTCTGGTCGATGGCGGCGCTGCTCCACATCGGCGGCGGGCCCGGGGCGCACCAGATCATCGACGTCGCGCTCGGCACCACCGGGTACTCGGGGTTCAAGCGCGATGCCGGCGGAGCGGCGCTGGCGCCCATCGGCACCGACCTCGACTTCTCGTTCGGGATCGGGTACGGCCTGGGGTACAGCTTCAGCGAGCGGAGCGAGCTCATGCTGGTGCAGGAGTACGTAACCGTGCTGCACCAGCGGCGGGGGCTGCCGGGCGGGACGGACATCATGTCGCAGCAGTATGTGACACGGGTGGGGATGCGGCTGGGCATGGGAGGGCGGCGCCGTGGGATCTAGCGACCGGGGAATGGGGAGCGGTGAGCGGGAAACGGGAGCGCGCCGGACGCCCGCCGGCCCGGGGGCCGCGGCGGTGGCGATGCTGCTGCTGGCCGCGGCGGTGGTGGTCACCTCGTCAGGCGCGGCGGCCCAGGGAGGCGCTTCACCGGCCGGCGGCGCGACGCGGCCGCGGGCGCGGGACCTCGGGATTCCGTTCGACGGGACGCCGGGTGCGCTCAACGCGATCACCGACGTGGCCGGCGTGGAGGTGGGGCACGCCACGATCGTGCGCGGGAGCGGGAAGCTGGTGGTGGGGACCGGTCCGGTGCGGACCGGGGTGACCGCCATTCTGCCGCGCGGGAAGAGTTCCGGGGACCCGGTGTTCGCCGGGTGGTTCACCCAGAACGGCAACGGCGAGATGACCGGGACGACGTGGCTGGAGGAGTCGGGGCTGCTGGCCGGGCCGGTGATGATCACCAACACGCACAGCGTGGGGGTGGTCCGCGATGCGGTGATCGCGTGGCTGGTCAAGAAGGGCTACCAGTTCGACTGGTCGCTGCCGGTGGTGGCCGAGACGTGGGACGGCGACCTGAACGACATCAACGGCTTCCACGTGAAGCCGGAGCACGCGTTCGCGGCGCTCGACAGCGCGGCCGGCGGGCGGGTGGCCGAGGGGAACGTGGGGGGCGGGACGGGGATGATCTGCCACGAGTTCAAGGGTGGGATCGGGACGGCGTCGCGGCGTCTGGCGGCCGAGGCCGGCGGCTACACGCTGGGGGTGCTGGTCCAGTGCAACTACGGGCTGCGGCGGCTGCTCCGGATCGCCGGGATCCCGGCCGGTGAGGCGTTAGGTTCTCCGCTGCCATGTTATCCGGCGGGGGTGCCGGCTTCGGCCCGGCCGGGCTGGGGAAAGTGCGGTACAGGGTCAGGGTCAGGGTCAGGGTCAGGGATCAGTGACGAAAAGGGCTCGATCATCGTGGTCATCGCCACTGATGCGCCCCTCCTGCCGCATCAGCTCAAGCGGATCGCCCGGCGCGCGTCGATGGGGATCGCGAAGATGGGCGGGATCGCCGGCAACGGGTCGGGCGACATCTTCGTCGCCTTCTCCACCGCCAACCGCGGCGCCGGCCGTTCCGATTCCATCGCCACCCTTACGATGTTCCCCAACGACCGGATGAATCCGCTGTTCGAGGCCACGGTGCAGGCCACTGAAGAGGCGATCCTGAACGCGCTGGTCGCGGCCGAGCCGATGACCGGCGCCGACGACCTGCGCGTCCCCGCCCTGCCTCACGAGCGCGTCCGGGAACTGCTCAAACAATATCACCGCCAATGACGACCTCCGCCTCACGCCGCTCACCCCGCGCGCTCGCGCTCTTCCTCGCGCTCGCGGCCGCCTGCCGCGCGCCGGCCCCCAGCACCGGCGCGGCACCGGCCGCCGCCGCGCCGGCAACCGCGCCAGCCGTCCCCGCGCGGGTCGCGCCGGTCTTCCCCGCGGGCTGGTCGCATCCGGCAGGAGACAAGGCCGTGTTCGCGCCGCACGGCATGGTGGCGAGCAACAGCGCGATCGCCAGCTCGGTGGGCGCCGGCATCCTGCGCCGCGGCGGGAACGCGGTGGACGCGGCGGTGGCGGTCGGCTTCGCGCTGGCGGTCGCCTATCCGGAGGCCGGCAACCTGGGCGGCGGCGGCTTCATGGTGATCCGCCTCGCCAACGGACGCTCGGCGGCGCTCGACTTCCGCGAGGTGGCGCCCCGGACGGCGACGCGCGACATGTACCTCGACTCCACCGGGAAGGTCGACGCAATGGCGAGCCTGGTGGGACACCGCGCGAGCGGCGTACCCGGGTCGGTGGCCGGTCTGTGCGAGGCCCAGCGCACCTACGGCACGTTGCCGCTGGCCGCCGTGATGGCGCCGGCGATCGCGCTCGCCGACACCGGCTTCATCGTGGACAGCACGCAGGAGCGGTCGATTCGCGCGGCCCGGCGGCTGATCGGGCGCTACGCGGGCGCGGCGCTCTTTCTCCCCAACGGCGAGCCGGTCGCGGCCGGCACTCGTCTCGTGCAGCGCGACCTGGCCGGCACCCTGCGGGCGATCGCGGCCGGCGGCCCGGACGCGTTCTACCGCGGCGCGACCGCGGAAGCGATCGCGGCCGAGATGCGGCGGGGCGGCGGGCTGATCACCGGCGCGGACCTGGCGGCCTACAAGCCGGTGTGGCGGACGCCGATCCGCTCGACCTACCGCGGCTACGGGCTGCTGAGCATGCCGCCGTCGTCGTCAGGCGGGGTGACGGTGGCCGAGGCGCTGAACATCCTCGAGACGTACGACACGCTCCCCCGGTTCGGGAGCGCGGCCGGGGCGCACCTGCTGGCGTCGGCGCTGCAGCGCGCGTTCATCGACCGGAACGCGACGCTCGGCGATGCGGACTTCGTCACGGTCCCGCTCGAGCGCCTGACGAGCAAGGACTATGCGCGCCGGCTGCGCGCGTCAATCGACGCGGCGCGGGCCACGCCAACCGGCGCGGCGGCCGCGCGGATGCGCGAGGGGAGCGAGACGACGCACTACTCGGTGGTGGACGGCGCCGGCAACGCGGTGGCGACGACCACCACGCTCAACAACCTGTACGGCTCGGGGGTGTGGGTGCCCGGCGCCGGATTCTTCCTCAACGACGAGATGGACGACTTCACCGTCCAGCCCGGCGTGCCGAACATGTTCGGCCTGGTGCAGGGGGAGGCCAACACGATCCAGCCCGGGAAGCGGATGCTGAGCGCGATGGCGCCGACGATCGTCCTCGACCCCGCGGGGAACGTCCTGCTGGTGGTGGGCGGGCGCGGCGGGCCGCGGATCATCAGCGCGGTGACCGAGGTGATCGTCAACGTGATCGACCACCGGATGTCGCTGGCCGACGCGATGAACGCGCCGCGGCTGCACCACCAGGCGCTCCCCGACACGATCCGCTACGAGGCCGGCGGCTTCACCAGCGCGGTGCTCGATTCGTTGCGGGCGATGGGATACGGGCTCGGCGCCGGCGCCCAGAGCGGGAATCCCACGGAAGCGCTGGCGCGCATCGCCGCCGTTATGCGGGTGCCCGGCGGCTGGGTGGGGAAGATGGACAGCCGGTCGACTGGCGGGGCGGAAGGGTACTAGCCGAGAAGGGATGCACGAGGAACGAAGAGGCCCGAGAAAGCCGAACGAGGAACGAGGAGAAAAGCAAACGACCGGCAGGCTCCGTCACGCGGACCTGCCGGTCGTTCCTTGTCTCCTCGTTCGGTTCTTCTCCTCGTTCGTCGGCCGCGCGGAGCAGCGCGCGACCGCGCGCTGCTACGCGCGGACGTCCACCGCCGCGCCGAGCTTGGCGGTGATCCGCGCGCCCTTGTTCACGCAGCCCTCGTAGTTCTGCGTCTGCTTCGCGACCACCGCGCCGGCGCCCGCGCCAACCAGGCCGCCGACCACCGTCGCCTTGGTGCTCTTGCCGAGCAGCTTGCCGGCGATGGCGCCGGCGGCCGCGCCCACCGCCACCTTCTGCGCCGTCTTGCCGCCAGGCTGGTTCTTGACCTTGGTGATGTCCGCCGACGCGACTTCGCCGCTCAGCGAATACTTGGCCGAGCCGATCGTGAGCGACGAGACCGAGAACTTCATCACGATCGGGTCGCTGGCGTTTTCGCTGCGCTTGAGCGAGTCGATCGTCAGGGTGACCGTGGAGCCGGCCGGGATCATTGCGCCGTTGGAGCCGGTGACGGCTTCGGCGGTGGTGGCGGTGAAGGTGCCGCCCTTCTTGTAGGTGTTGGTGCAGACGGTGTCACCGGAGATCAGCGCCAGGGTGGTGCCGGCGGCGATGGTGCCCATCTTCGCGGCGGGCTTGGGCGCGGGCTTGGGCGGCGCGGTGGGCTTGGGCGCGGGCGTCGTCGTGGCCGGTGCCGGCGTGGCGGTCGCGGCTGGCGCGGCCGGCACATCCTTCAGCTGCGGCTGCGCGGCCGAGTCGCGGTTGGCCATCGCCAGGTCGCGATTGAGCGAGCTGTCCTGCGCGAGGGCGCTGTTGTCCGGCTTTTTCTCGCCACACGCGCCGGCGACCAGCGCGACCGCGAGTGCCAGCGGGGCCAGTAATGGCCGGGTATATTTTTGCATGGAACGGTCCTCCTCCTGAACGGCGAGCTTCCTCTGTGCAACGCGAACTCAGGCAATTGAATCCGTGCGCCACCGTGTGGCAAGTGGGCCGCGGGCGGCGGGGTCGCGCGGCCGACGGCGGCAGCCGGGACGGCGGAGCATGAGGGCCCTCGCCGCGCTCCGGCCGTACCTCCGCCGCTATCGCGCGACGATGGCCTTGGGCCTGCTGTGCGTGGTCGCGGCGGCCGCGTTCCAGTCGGTGGTGCCCTGGCTGATGCGCCGGGCGGTGGACGACCTGCGCGCCGGTGCGCCGGCGCCGCGGCTGTGGGCGCTGGCCGGCGCGATGGTGGGACTGGCGCTGGCGGGCGGCGGGTTCCGCTACGGGATGCGCGAGCTGCTCAACGGCGTGAGCCGGCGGATCGAGTACGACCTGCGGAACGCGCTGTTCGCGCACCTCACCACGCTCGATGCCCGGTGGTACGCGCGGAACCGGACCGGCGACATCATGGCGCGCCTGACGAACGACCTGAGCGCGGTGCGGATGGCGGCCGGCCCGGCGATCATGTACCTGATGAACACGATCGCCGGCGGCGTGTTCGCGCTGGCGTTCATGCTCCGGATCGACGCCCGCCTCACCCTGTTCGCGCTGGCGCCGATGGCGCTGCTGCCGGTGGTGATGATCCGGCTGGGCTCGGCGATCCACACGCGGTTCGAGGCGGTGCAGGAGCACTTCTCGCGCCTCACGACGCACGCCCAGGAGAACCTGTCCGGCACGCGGATCGTGCGCGCCTACCGGCAGGAACGGGCCGAGCTCGAGCGGTTCGGCACGCTCAACGAGCAGTACCTGGAGCAGAACCTCAGGCTCGCGCGCCTGTACGGGCTGATGAACCCGGCGTTCGCGACGCTCGCCGGACTGGGCGCGGTGACGGTGCTCGGCGTGGGCGGGGCGATGACGGTGCGCGGCGCGATGAGCGTGGGGTCGTTCGTCGCCTTCGGCGTCTACCTCGGCATCCTCACCTGGCCGCTGATCGCCCTGGGCTGGGTGATCAATCTCTTCCAGCGCGGCGCGGCGTCGATGAGCCGGCTGAACGAGATCCTCGATGCCCGGACCGCGCTGGCCGCGCCGGCCCCGCCGCGGTCGCTCCCGCCGGCGCGCGCCGGCCGCTCGATCGAGTTCCGCGACGTGGGATTCCACTATCCCGCCGAACATGGCGGCGAGCCGCGCTGGGTACTGCGCCACGTCTCGTTCCGGATCGCTTCCGGCGGAACGCTGGGCGTGGTGGGCGCCACCGGCAGCGGGAAGAGCGCGCTGGTCGACCTCATTCCGCGCCTCTACGATGCGCAGGAAGGGGAGATCCTGATCGACGGCGTGCCGGTGCGCGCCCTGGAGCTGGCGGCGCTGCGCGCCGAAGTCGGCATGATCCCGCAGGAGAGCCTGCTGTTCAGCGACACGGTCGGCGCGAACCTGACGTACGCGGGCGCCAGCGACGCCGACGGACTGTGGGCCGCGGGCGTCGCCGAGCTCACGTCGACGATCGCCGCCCTCCCGGCCGGCACGGCGACGATGCTCGGCGAGCGCGGGATCAACCTGTCGGGCGGGCAGAAGCAGCGCGCGGCACTGGCCCGGGCGCTGGCGCGCCGGCCGAACATCGTCCTGCTCGACGACGCGCTCTCGGCGGTCGACACCCAGACCGAGGCGGCGATCCTGCGGGCGCTGCGCCAGGCGCTGGCGGGTCGTACCGCGGTGATCGCGTCGCACCGGGTGAGCGCGCTGCGCGACGCGAGCTGGATCGTGGTCCTGGACGGGGGCACGGTGGTCGAGCAGGGCCGGCACCACGAACTGATGGCGCTGGGCGGGCGCTACTGGTCGCTGCTGCGCCGGCAGCAGCTGGAGGAGGAAGTCGAGGCCGGGGCGGTCGCCGCGGGGTGAGCGGCGCGCACGGTGTGGCGCCGCGGGCGGGGTGCGGCCCGCCACCCTCTTCCCGCCGGCTGGTCCGCTCCCTAATGTAGGGCGTCCCGGACCCCGCAGGTTAGGCTCTTGGCCGTCCTCCGTCCCGCGCTCGCCCTCGCGCTCGCCCTCGGCGTCGCTGCCGTCCGGGCGCCGGCCCAGTCCGACAGCACCGGCACGCTCCGCGGCGTGGTCCGCAACGCCGCCAGCGGTGAGCCGATCGTCCGGGCGTCGGTCACGGCGGTGGTGGGAAACGTCGCGGTCCGCAGCGTGGCCACCGACGACACCGGCCGGTTCAGCATCAGCCGGCTGCCGGCTGGCGCGGTGCTCCTGAAGGTCCGCGCACTCGGCTATCGCGCCACCGAGACGCAGGCGGTGGTCGTCGCCGGTGAGGCGGCCGACGTCACGGTGCCGATGTCGGCGGTGCCGGTGCGGCTGTCCACGGTCCAGACCGAGGCGCGGGCGCGCGAGCGGGAGCGCTTCGAGAGCGTCCCCGACGTGGGCTCGCTGACCGTGAGCGGCAAGTCGCTGGCCACCGTGCCGGTGGTGGGCGAGGCCGATGTGCTGCGCGCCGTGCAGCTGCTGCCGGGCGTGGTGGCGCGGAACGACTACGACGCGGGCTACAGCGTGCGGGGCGGCGAGACGGACCAGAACCTCGTCCTGCTCGACGGCATCCCGGTCTACAATCCGTTCCACCTGGGCGGGCTGTTCGGGACGTTCATGGACGAGACCGTCCAGGACGTGAACCTGCTCACCGGCGGCTTCCCGTCGTCGTACGGCGGCCGCCTGTCGAGCGTGCTGGATGTGGTGAGCAACACCGAGGCGCGGCGCGGGCTGCACGGCACCGCCGAGGCGTCGTTGCTGGCGTCGCACGTCGCCCTGGGGGGCGCGCTGCCTGACGGGAAGACGTCGTGGAACATCGCCGGCCGGCGCACCTACGCCGACGCGGTGGCGGGAATGTTCACCGACACGCCCCTGCCCTACCACTTCCAGGACGCGCAGGCGCACCTGCACCGCGAAATGCCTCACGGCGGCACGCTCACCGCCACCGCGTACTGGGGCGACGACGTGCTGGCCGGCACCTTCGCCGACTTCACCGCCGACTCGGAGAGCGTGGGCGGCGGCGACTTCAGCTTCGACTGGGGGAACAAGCTCGCCGGCCTCACCTGGACGCAGCCGCTGGGCGCCGGCGCATCGATCCCGCTGGGAGCCGGCCGCGCCCTCACCCTCGGCGACAGCGCCGACCTGATGGTGCGCGCGTCGTACACCACCTTCGGGACCACCCTCGACCTGGGGAGCGGGTCGTTCGTGCTCCACAATCACGTCCAGGAGATGCACTCGAGCGCGGCGCTCACCTGGTATACCGGACGGCACGCGCGGACGGTCGGGGCCGAGGTCTCCCCCTATCGCCTGGAATACCAGGTGACCTCCCCGCAGGTGGGCGCCAACCTGTTCGAGCTCGGCCAGCACCCGGTGTCGACGTCGTTATGGGTGGACGACGCGTGGCGGCTGCGTGACCGGCTGCTGCTGCGCGTGGGCGGGCGCGGCGAGCACCTCACCGGGACGTCGTGGTACGGCCTGTCGCCGCGGGCCGCGGTGCGCTACTTCGTCAACCGCGACCTCGCGGTGACGGTGGCCGGCGGCCAGTACGCGCAGTGGATCCACGCCGTGCGCAACGAGGACACCCCGATCCGGATCTTCGACTTCTGGGTGTCCGCCGACCGGTTCGTGAAGGTGTCGACCGCGCAGCACGTGGTGGCCGGCGCCGAGCGATGGTTCGGCGACACCCGGTTCGTGCGGGCCGAAGGCTACTACAAGCGCTACCACGACCTGCCGGAGCCCAACCCCGCCGACGACCCGACGCTGCGCGGCGACGAGTTCACGATCATGGACGGCTCGACCTACGGGCTGGACGTGCTCGTCAAGCAGATCGAGGCCGGCGCGGTGGGCGGATGGATCTCCTACGGGTACGCGGTGAGCGCGCGCGCCCGCGACGGCGTCCGGTTCGCGCCGGCGCAGGACCGGCGCCACAACCTGAACGTGGTGGCCACCTGGCGCACACCGCGCCACTACATCATCGGCGCGCGCTTCGGCTACGGATCGGGGACGCCGTTCACCGACATCGCCGGCCAGATCGTGCGCCGCGTCTACGACGGCACCACCAACCTCTGGGACTCCGGGATCGTCACCCGCGACATCGAGCCGGTGGGCGGCAACCGGAACGGCGCGCGCTACCCGGACTTCCAGCGGCTCGACCTGAGCGTCACCCGCCACTTCGACCACGGGCGCACCGTCTGGACGCCGTACCTGTCGCTGGTGAACGCGTACAACCGGAAGAACGTGTTCATCTACACGTTCGATTACACGGCGAACCCGCCCACTCGTGAGGCGACCTCGCAGTTCCCCATCCTGCCGACGGTGGGGCTCTCGGTCGACTTCTGATGCCGCGGCCGGCCCCGCGCCGCGCGGCGCCGGCGGTTCTCGCCGCGCTCTGCCTGGCGATACCGGCGTGCCAGTTCGACAAGGTGGCGGTGGCGGCACCGCGCCGCGAGCAGCTGGTGGTGCACGCGGTGCTCAACCCGCGAGCGGGTGAGGTCGTCATCCTCGTCGAGCGCCTCCTCTCCGGGCGCGTGCCGGTGGACCGGAAGGCTCCGTTCGACCCCGGCGACCCGGTCGCCAGCGGCGCCGGCGACCCGGTGACCGGCGCGACGGTGGTGCTCTACGCCGAGTCGGGCGACTCGGCGTACGCCCTCGAAAACGCCACGCCCCCGGTGGCGGGCGCGGTGCGCGCCGACGGGGTCTACCACATCGGCAACGGCCCCGAAGTACAACCCACGCTCAGCAACCCCAACCCACCCGACATCCGCATCCCGATCGGCCGCGGCGCGCGCTATCGCCTGCGGGTGACCACCGCCGATGGCTTCACCACCGTCACCGGCGTCACCACCGTCCCCGACGCCCTTCCCGCCAACCCGGACCCCGCGATCGTCTTCAACCGCGACCAGGACACGCTGGCGCTGCAATGGACAGGCGGGCCGGCCACCCGGCGCTACGCGGTGCGTGTCGACACGCCGTACGGGCTCTTCTTCCTCTTTACCGACAGCACCAGCGTCCACCTCCGCGGCACGCTCCAGAACCTGTTCGCCGAGGGCTTTCCGCGCGCCTTCCAGCCGGGATTCGACGAGACGGTCTCGGTGGCCGCGGTGGACGGCAACTTCTTCGACTACTACCGGTCGCGGAACAGCCCCTTCACCGGCAGCGGGCTGATCAACCACCTGACCGGCGGGATCGGGCTGTTCGGCTCGTACGTGCCGCTCCGCACGCGGCCGCTCGCGGTGACCGGCACGCGGACGCAACCGGTGGAGGGGCGGTACACGTCGACCGCGCCGGGCGCGCCGGTGCTGGACATCTGGGTCGAGTCGCGCGATGGCGGCGTCACGCGCCTGACGGGGAAGGTCACCCTGCAGGGCACGCGCGGACTGCTCGGGCGGCTGGCCGGCTCCCGGCTCTCGCTGGTGGTGCTGTCGGGGTGGAGCGCCACCGATACGGCCAGCGTGCACCCGGGGACGTTCGCCGGAGACTCGATCGTCCTGTCGGGCGTGTTCCAGGGGCAGCCGCCGACGGTTTTCCACAAGACATGAGCGCGTTCTCAGGATTCGCGGCGTCCCGCTGCCGAGACTGATGCACGAAGCTCCATTGACGCCGTAGATTTCCGCATCTGCCCCGGTGTCGTCGCGGCGGATGCGAGTGCTGTCTACACAACCAGGTATGCCGGGCATCCGGCGCGAGGACGAACGAGCGTGACGACCGCCGGGCCACCAGAGACTCCGCGCGCGGGAGCCTCCGCGATGCACAGTCGCGTGGGCCGCTGGCGCCGCGCGATGCCGCGCTCGTGGCCCGCCTGGCAGCCGTACCTGGCCGCCCTGGCCATCGGGCTCATGGCGTGGCTCGCGACGGCGCAGTATGCCGGCTTCCTCGCCCGGAACTTCTTCTTCGTCGGCTGCTTCGCCGTCATGGTCAGCGTCGTCCAGGGCGGTTTCGGGCCCGGGGTGGTGACCGCGCTGATGGCCGCGGCCGCGGTGGACTACTACCTGGTGGCTCCCACCGGTTCGTTCGCGGTCGCGTCGCTGGGAGACCGCATTCGACTGGTGTCCTTCCTGCTCGGCAGCACGATCGTCAGTGCCGCGGGCGGCGCGCTGAAGCGGGAGCGCCGCCGGGCGCACCAGCGCGAGCGGGCGCTGCGTGAGAGCGAGGAGCGTCACCGCTTCCTGCTGGAGCGGGCGTCGGACGGCATCTTCGTGGCCGACACGAAGGGCCGCTTCGTGCAGGTCAACTCGCGCGGCGCCGACATGCTCGGCTACGCGCGCGAGGAGCTCCTGGGACAGGGCATCACCGAGGTGATCGCGCACCAGCGGCCGGCGGCGGCGCCGGTACGCTGGCACCGGCTGCAGACCGAGCCGGTGCTCCTCAGCGAGCAGACCCTGCGCCGCAAGGACGGCTCCACCTTCCCGGCCGAGATCAGCTCGACATTGATGTCCGATGGCCACGTGCAGGCGATCGTCCGCGACATCACCGCCCGCCGGCGCTCCGAAGACGCGCTGCGCGCGTCGGAGGCCGAGCTGCGCGCCCTGGTGGGCGCGCTGAGCGACGTGATCCTGGTGCTCGACCGCGATGGCCGGGTGCTCAAGATCCCCTCGGCGCTGTCGTCGCGGTTCTCTCACCCCGCCCAGGAGATGCTGGGGCGCACGCTGCACGACGTCTTCGGCGCCTCGCAGGCCGATCAGATCCTCGGGTACATCCACAGCGCCCTGCGCAGCCGCCAGCCGGTGGAGACGGAGTACCCGCTGACGATCGACGGGCGGGAGGTGTGGTTCCAGGCGACCGTGTCGCCGATGCTCGACGACCAGGTGGTGCTGCTGGCGCGCGACGTCACCCAGCAGAAGGTCGCCGAGCGGGAGCTGACCCAGGTGGAGCACCAGCTGCGCCACTCGCAGAAGATGGAGGCGGTGGGCAGGCTGGCCGGCGGCATCGCCCACGACTTCAACAACCTGCTCACCGTCATCCGCATCAACACCGACCTGCTCCTCGACGCGCTGGCCGAGAACGATCCACGGCGCGAGGGAGTGAGCGAGGTGCGCCGGGCCGCCGAGCGCGCGGCGTCACTCACCACCCAGATGCTGGCGTTCAGCCGCAAGCAGGTGATGCAGCCGCGCGAGCTCGACCTCAACGTGGTGGTGCACGAGACGCAGAAGATGCTGCGGCGGGTGATCGGTGAGCACATCTCGCTCGTCACCGAGCCGGGCGCAGATCCCGGGCTGGTGCGGGCGGACCCCGGCCAGCTCGAGCAGGTGCTGCTCAACCTGGCGCTCAATTCCCGCGACGCGATGCCGGATGGCGGCACGCTCCGGATCCGCACCATGGCGGTCACGGTCGGCGATCGCCCGGGGAGCGAAAACCGCGAATGGTCGGTGGACATGCGCCCCGGACCGTACGTCGTGCTGGAGGTGACCGATACCGGGTTCGGGATGGACGCCGAGACGCAGGCCCAGGTGTTCGAGCCGTTCTTCACCACCAAGCCGATCGGCCAGGGCACCGGGCTGGGACTGTCGATGGTGTACGGCATCGTCAAGCAGAGCGGCGGCTTCATCCAGGTGACCAGCGAGCCGGGCGTGGGCACGACCTTCCTCATCGCCTTCCCCAGGCTGGGCGGGGTCGCCGCGGTGTCGGCGCCTGTACCGGCCGTGCAACCGGCGGTGGCGCCGGCGGCGGCGACCACGGCCGCGAGCCGCAACGAGGCGGTGCTTCTGGTGGAGGACGAGGACACGGTGCGCCTGCTGGCGCGGCGGATCCTCGAGCGGCAGGGATACAGCGTGCTCACGGCGCGCAACGGGCTGGACGCGCTGGACGTGCTCGAGCGGCACGGGGCGCCGATCGACCTGCTCGTCACCGACGTGGTGATGCCGGGGATGAACGGGCGCGAGCTGGCCGAGCGCCTGGTGGCCCGCCAGCCGGAGCTGCGCGTCCTCTACCTGTCGGGCTACATGGACGACGAGGTGGTGCGGCGCGGTCTGACCGACACACGGCGCGCGTTCCTGCAGAAGCCGTTCACCGCGGACCTGCTCGCCCGAGCGGTGCACGAGGTGCTGAGCCGCGCTGACACTCGGCGCATACTCCATAGATGACCAGCCGGTGCCGCTCGCGCGCGAAGCCGTGCCCGTCGGCGAGCAACGTCGTCATCCGCTCCAGCCGTTCGTCGCGGAATTCGGTGACGCGCCCACAGCTGGTGCAGAGCAGGTGCTCGTGGTGCGGCGTGTCGCGCGCCGACTCGTACCGGTGGAACCCCTCGCCGAAGTCGCGCTCCACCAGCAGCCCCGAGCGCACCAGCACCTCGATCGTCCGGTAGAGCGTCGCGGTCCCCACCTTCTCGCCGCGGCGGCCCAGCTCGCGGGCCAGCTCGTCAACCGACCAATGGCGGTCGCCGGTGAGGACGACGCGCGCGATCGCCAGCCTGGGTTCCGTGACGGGTAGGTTGTGGTCGCGCAGGTAGGCGCGGAACTGGCCGATTACGGCGTCGTGGTCCACGCGGGCTCGGCCAGCCGGTCGCGCAGCGTGTCGCCGGTGAACCGCTCGGGCACGGTGGCGTCGCCGGCGCGCTCCTGCACGCCGCGGACCACCTCCTCGATCGTCACCAGTGGCGCATCGGCTTCGGCGACCAGGTCCATCTCCCACTTGCCGCGATCGGCGCCGCGCAGCGTGAGACGGTAGCGGGCGGTGTACACGATGTGACGATCGGCGTGGCGCGGCGCGACCGGCTCTTCGCCCACGGCCTCCGGCACGGCGGCGAGCACCGCCACGCCGGTCTCCACGCCCCCCTGCTTCAGCGTCGGGAAGAGGTGGAGCGCCGCGATCCGGCTGAGCGGAACGCGCTCGGTGATGGCGCGCAGGAAGCGCAGCGTCGACTCGGTCATCGCCGGCCGCCCGCCACCGCGGGGGTCGCGGCGTGCGCGGCGCCGGCCGCCCGCGCATCGAGCTCCCGCTCCACGTAGAGCCGCAGAATGTGCATGAAGTCCTGTGCGTTGGTGACCACACCGAACGCCTGGTGCGTGCCCCGGTCCTTGAGCTTGCTCACCACGAACTCCGACGAGTCGACGCAGATGGTGGTGAGCTCGCGGAGCGAGCCGTCGGCCTCCTGCACGAACGCCGGCAGCATGTTGCCGGTGGCGATCGCGTGCAGCGCGGTCGCGACCAGGATCGCCATGGTGGCCTTCACCGCGTGCGCGCGCATCGCATCCTGCCCCGCCAGGGCATCGGTGATCACGTCGGGCAGCGGGCCGTCGTCGCGAATGGAGCCGGTGAGAACGAACGGAATCCCGCGCTGTACGCAGGCGTGCATGATCCCGTCGGTGATCAGGCCGCTACGCACCGCGTTGGCGATCGAGCCGGCCGCCCGCACCCGGTTGATCGCCCGCATGTGGAGCCCGTGTCCGCCCACCGTCGACTCGCCGCTCCCGCTCATCCCCAACGTGGTCCCGTAGACGGACGCCTCGATGTCGTGCACCGCGACCGCGTTGCCGGCCAGCAGCGCGGCCACGAACCCGTTCTGGACGAACCAGGCCATGTCGTTCCGCGCCCGCGAGTGCACCAGCGCCGGCCCGGTGACCCACACCGGATAGCCCTTGCGGTCGCGCTCCTCGACGAGTAGCCGGGCCATCAGCGCGTAGTCGATCGGCTTTTCCCGCGACACTTCGCTGGCCATGAACTTGAACTCGCCGCCGGCCGCCCCGGCCTCTCCACCGTCGCCGCCCAGGAACGCCGCCGAGTGGACGAAGATCCCCTCCGAGCCATCCTCGGCGGTCCCGATCGCCACCTGGTCGCCGCGCTTCACCCGCCGCCCCTCGCGGACCCAGAGCTCGCCGGCGCCGTCGAGCACCAGCGCCGAGTCCATCCGCGGCTCGCGGGGCAGCCGCCAGTTCCCGCGGACCTTCACGTAGGTCGGCAGGTTCGTGGTCGAGAAGAAGTTGTCCGGGAGCACGCCATCGGCCGGCGCGGAGACGAACCGCGCCTCGGGCGCCTGCGCGAACCGGGCGGCGCGAAAATCGGGGTGCGAGAAGGCGGTCACGGGGTCTGGTTGGCGGATCGCACGCGAAGAGTTCCCGAAAGATGGGGCCGTAGCGCCCCGCGATTCAAGCGTGGGGCGACCCCAATTGGGCTCCGCGCGGGGGCGATCCGTGACGCAACTCAGGTTTCCTGTAACGGATGCCGATACTGCCCTCAGGGAACACTGAACAAAGAGTCAGCTAAACCCGATCCTCCTCGAGGTCACGATGTCGCGCTGGGGTCTCACCAAGAAGCTGGTCGTCCTGTTCGTCACGTTCGGCGTGGTTCCGCTTTCGATCGTTGGGCTGATCGCCTTCAACGCCACGCGGACCATCGAGAGCAAGACCGCCTCGCGGTTGCAGCTCCTCTCGGTGAACCTCGCCGACAAGATCGACCGCAACCTGTTCGAGCGGTACGGTGACGTGCAGGCGTTCGGCTACAACGAGGTGGACTTCGACCGCTCCAGCTGGTACAAGGTGGGCGCCGAAAAGAACCGGATCGTCCCGCGCATGAACCAGTACGTGGTCGCCTACGGGATGTACCAGCTGACGATCTTCGTCGACCTCTCCGGCAAGGTGATCGCGGTCAATTCCGCCGACGCCAGGGGGAAGTCGATCATCAGCGAGGCGATCTACGGCAAGAACTACGCGGACGCCCGCTGGTTCAAGGCGTGCCTGAAGGAGCAGTTCACGACGAAGATGCCGTTCGCGGCGGCCGGCAACAACACCATGACCGGCACGTTCATCGAGGACATGTACGTCGACGAGGACGTGAAGGTCGCCTATCCCGGTGACGATGGCCTGACCATCGGCTTCACCGCCCCCGTCTACGAGAAGGGGAAGATGATCGGCTGCTGGAACAACCGGTCGACGTTCGCGAACGTCGAGGCGATCGTCCAGGCGGGCTACGCCGACCTGCGCGCCGAGGGCTACACCGGCGGCAGCATCACCCTGCTCGACAGCGTGGGCGCGGTGATCATGGACTATCAGCCGAGCGTCGCCGGCAAGACCGAGGCGGTGCACGACTTCAACATCCTGATGAAGTACAACCCGGCCCAGAAGGGGCTGGAGATGGCGAAGAAGGCGGTGGCCGGACAGAAGGGCTACGAGTTCGCCAGCGATGATCGCACCGGCGTCGCCGAGGCGGGTGGCTACACGCACCTGGTGGGCGCGCTGGGCTACCCCGGCATGAACTGGGGTGTGCTGGTGCGCGCGCCGCGCTCCGAAGTCGCCGCGGCCGCCGGGATCACGTCGATCCGGCGCGCGGTGGTGCTCGCGGCGGTGGCCTGCCTCGCAGCGATCGTGCTGCTGGGGCTGCGCTTCGGCCGCCACTTCACCCGTCCGATCGTCGAAGTCTCAAACGCCGCCGCGCGGGTCGCGGTAGGCGATCTCCGGGTCATGGCCGAGCGTCGCTCGAATGATGAGCTCGGCAAGCTGGCCGATTCGTTCAACCAGATCATCGCTTCGCAGCAGGAGCTGGCCAACGCGGCCACCCAGGTGGCGGCCGGCGATCTCTCGAACCCGGTGCGCCGGCGCGGCGAGCACGATGTGCTGGCCGAGTCGTTCGAGCGCGTACGCGCCACGCTGACCGCGCTGGTGAGCGAGACCAACCAGCTGATCGGCGCGGCGAAGGACGGCCGGCTCGGCGTGCGCGGCAACGACGCCGCGTTCGCCGGCGGCTATCGCGAGCTGCTGGCCGGCATCAACACCACGCTCGACGCGATGCTGAACCCGGTGAACGAGGCCTCGGCGGTGCTGCAGAAGCTGGCCGCCAAGGATCTGACGGTCGAGGTGCGGGGCGACTATCGCGGCGACCACGCACGCATCACCACGGCGTTGAACGTCGCGGCCGGCAGCCTGCACGACGCGCTGTCCGAAGTGCGTGCCGCCAGCGGCGAGATCGCGTCGGCCGGCGGGCAGATCTCCGCGGCCAGCCAGAACCTGGCGCAGGGCGCCACCTCGCAGGCCTCGAGCCTGGAGGAGGTGTCGTCGAGCCTGCAGGAAATGTCGTCGATGACCAAGCAGAACGCGTCGAACGCCAAGGAAGCGCGCGGCCTCACCGACGGCGCGCGGAGCAGCACCGAGAAGGGCGTGGCCAGCATGCAGCGGCTGGCGGGCGCGATGGACCAGATCAAGTCGTCGAGCAACGCGACCGCGAAGATCGTGAAGACGATCGACGAGATCGCCTTCCAGACCAACCTGCTGGCGCTGAACGCGGCCGTGGAAGCGGCCCGCGCCGGCGAGGCCGGCCGCGGCTTCGCGGTGGTGGCCGAGGAAGTCCGCAGCCTGGCGATCCGGTGCGCCGAGGCCGCCCGCAACACCGCCACGCTCATCGAGGAGTCGCTGAAGAACGCCAACGGCGGGGCCGAGATCAGCGTCGAGGTGTCGGAGAACCTGAACGACATCGCCGGCCGCATCCAGCGGGTGGGCGCGGTCATGAGCGAGATCGCCGCGGCCAGCGAGCAGCAGGACGAGGGTGTGTCGCAGATCAACGACGCCGTGTCCCAGATGAGCGGGCTCACGCAGCAGTCGGCGGCCAGTGCGGAGGAGGCGGCCGCGGCCGCCGCCGAACTCCAGGCGCAGTCGGCACGGATGCTGGACCTGGTGGGCGCGTTCACCCTCGAGAGCGGCTCGGCGCACGGCGCGAAGAAGCCGGCCGAGGTCGTGCCGGCGGAGGCGCCCGCGAAGGCGGCGCCCGCGAAGGCGGCGCCCGCGAAGGCGGCGCCCGCGAAGGCAGTGTCCGCGAAGGCCGCGTCGGCGAAGGCCGCGTCGGCGAAGGCGGTGCCCGCGAAGGCGGTCAATCTCATGACGCCCGCGAAGCCGGCCCCGGCGCGGGTCCGCGTGGCACCCAGGGCGGCGCCGGTGAAGGTGTCACCTGAGTCGCCCGCGGCGGTGATCCCGTTCGGCGACGATGACGAGGAGACGCTCAACGCCTTCTGATCCGGCGGCGACGCCGGAGGTCAGAGCAACGACACGGGGTTCCGGTCGATCGTCAGGCGCAGGCGGTGCCGGGGCGGGACCTCGAAGCGCGTGGCGAGAAAGCGGAGCACACGGGTGAGCGAACCCGAGTGCTCCGCTTTCAGCAGTACGTGCCAGCGCCAGCGGTCCTTGAGACGGTCGATCGGACAGGGCGCCGGCCCCACCACGGTCACGCCGGCGGCGCCACGCCGCACGACCAGCGCTTGCATCCACCCGGCCAGCTCCTCGGCCAGGCGCGCGGTGGCCGACTCGTCGTCGCCGCTGCAGAGGAGGTTGGCCAGGCGGATCACCGGCGGATAGGCGGGCTTCACGCGCGCCGGCAGCTCCTCGTCGACGAACGCCTGGTACGCATGCGCGGCGGCATGGCGCAGGGCGTGATGCGCGGGCAGGCGCGTCTGGATGATCACCCGCCCGCCGCGGGCGCCGCGGCCGGCGCGGCCGGCCACCTGGCTCAGCAGCTGGAAGGTGCGCTCGGAGGCGCGGAAGTCGGGGAGGTTGAGTCCGACGTCGGCGTCGATGACACCGACGAGCGTCACGTTCGGGAAGTCGAGCCCCTTGGCGATCATCTGGGTGCCGAGGAGGATGTCGATCTCGCCGCGGCCGACGCGGTCGAGGATGTCGGCGTGGGCCCACTTGCCCGAGGTGGTGTCGACGTCCATGCGCGCGAGCCGTGCCGCCGGGAAGCGCTCGGACAGGAGGCGCTCCACCTGCTGGGTGCCGAGTCCGCGCTGGCGGAGGGTGGCGCCCCCGCACTTCGGGCAGGCGGCCCGCGGCGGCTCCTGGTACCGGCAGTAGTGGCAGATGAGGCGTTCGGGGGTGCGGTGGTAGGTGAGGGAGATGCTGCAGGACGGGCAGGCGGCGACGTCGCCGCAGGCCGAGCACTGGATGAACGAGGCGAAGCCGCGGCGGTTGAGGAGGAGGATGCTCTGGCCACCGCTCGTGAGGCATTCATCGAGCGCGCGGTCGAGGGCCGGACTCAGGATGCCCGCGCCCGCTCTCGCGCCGGTTCCTCGTTCCTCGTTCCTCGTTCGGAGGTCTATCAGTTCCACCGCCGGCAACCGGCCGCCCCCCACCCGCTCGGGCAGCGTCAGCAGCCGGTACCCGCCTCGTGAGGCGGTGACCCAGCTCTCCAGGCTGGGGGTGGCGCTCCCCAGCACCACCACCGCCCCCGCGACGCGGGCCCGCACCACGGCCACCTCGCGCGCGTGATACCGCGGCGACTCGCCCTGCTTGTAGCTCGCCTCGTGCTCCTCGTCGACGATGATCGCGCCCAGGTTGTCGAGCGGCGCGAAGATCGCCGAGCGCGCCCCCACCGCGATCCGGCGCTCGCCGCTCCGCAGCGCCCGCCAGGCGTCGTAGCGCTCGCCGTCGCTCAACGAGGAGTGGAGCACCGCCACCTTGTCGCCGAACACGGCACGGAAGCGGTCCACCGTCTGCGGGGTGAGGGCGATCTCCGGCACCAGGACGATCGCGCTCTGCCCGCGCCGGTCCACCACCTCGCGCAGCACCTCGAGGTAGACGAGCGTCTTGCCGCTCCCGGTGATCCCGTGCAGCAAGAAGCCCTGGCCGGCCGCGCCGGCGGTGATCGCCGCGATCGCCGCCGCCTGGGCCGGCGTGGGCGCGAGCGGCGCGGAGGCGGCCACGTCGCGCGCCGCGAACGGGTCGCGCGACACGGACTCCTTCTCGAGCGCGATCAGCCCCCGCCGGGCGAGCGCGACGAGCACCCCCGGGCTGCACCCCAGCCGCTCGACGAGATGATCCGCGGGACTGCGGCCCCCCAGCGACTCGAGCAGCTCGAATGCCTGACGCTGCCGGGCGGCGCGCGCGAACAGCTGGTCGCGCTCCAGCAGCGAGGGGAGGTGGCGGCGGATCACCGCCACCCGGCGCGAGCGGGGCGCCGGGCTGGGCCGGGCGGCGCCGGTGAGCAGCGCCGGCAGCGCGCTCCGCAGCACGATCCCGAGGGGCACGACGTAGTAGTCGGCCATCCAGCGGCAGACGTCGAGCAGCGCCGCGGGGACCGCCGGCCCGGGATCGGGCACGTCGAGGATCGGCTTGATGCGCGGCGCCGCCTGCACCGCGGTGCCTCCCCCATGGGACGGCTCGCCGCCGGCCGCGACGCTGTCGCCGACGCAGATCCCGATCGCCCGGCCGCCGCGCAGCGGGACCACCACCCGCGACCCGGGCACGATCGGGTTCCGGGACGGCGGATCGCCGTCGACCGCGTACCGGAACGTCTGAAAGACGGGGAGCGGGAGGGCGACGTCGATCAGCCGGCGGGGCGCGGAGATGGAGGAGGCCGGCACGGGCGTTCGGCTCTGGTGCGCGGCGGCGGGGCGGCGACTAGGGCGTGGAGATCGGCGACCCGCCCGACCGGCGGGCCACCACCGCGCCGCGCGCATCGTCGGTGAGGCGCGACTCGTTCAGGAAGGCGATCAGCGCGTCGCTCAGGTCGTAGCCGCGCTGGTAGCGATCGGCCGGGTTCTTGGCCAGGCACTTCATGATGATCGCGTTGAGCGCCGGCGGCGTACGCGAGTCGACCACGTCGGGCGTCACCGGCTGCTCGTGGACGTGCTTGTAGCCCACCGAGTACGAGTCCGCCCCGTCGAACGGCGGGAAGCCGAGAATCATCTCGTAGAGCATCACGCCCACGGCGTACAGGTCGCTGCGGCCGTCGACCATCTTCCCCATCGCCTGCTCGGGGGACATGTAGTGGGGCGTCCCCATCGCCCGACCGCCGCCGGTGAGGCGCCCGTGGAAGCGCGCCGTGGCGATCCCGAAGTCCGTCACCAACGCGTGCCCATCCTCATCGAAGAGGATGTTGTCGGGCTTGATGTCGCGGTGGACGACGCCGCGCCGGTGCGCGTAGTCGAGCGAGCAGGCCACCTGCGAGGCGATCGCGGCCGCCCGGCCGGGCGCCACCGTCCGGTCCCGCACCAGGACGTCGGCCAGCGAGCCGCCCACCAGGTACGGCATGACGATGAAGATGAGCTCGCCGTCGGCGCCGTAGTCCTGGATCTGGAGGATGTGCGGGTGGAAGAGCTGCGACGCCGCCTCCGCCTCACGCCGGAAGCGCTCCCGCATCTCGGCGTCCTTGGCGAGGTGCGCGTGCAGGACCTTGATCACCAGCGGGCGCTCGAGCTGCGCGTGCACCGCGTAGTAGACGTGCGCCATCCCGCCGCTCCCCAGCCGCTTGACGATCCGGTAGCGGTTGCCCGTGAGGCGGCGGAGCGCGCCGATCTCGTCGTCCGGCTTCTCGGGCGGGGCCTCCGGCATGTCGGGCAGCGCCGTGCTGCACCGCGTGCACTGCACCGCGTTGGTGCGATTCCAGGTGCCGCAATCAGGACAGAACACCCATTACCCTCCGAACTGCATCTTCACGAAGTCGTACGGCGGCCACGGGCCGGTGAGCTTGTAGCGGAGCTCCGGGGTCCGGCGCTCCTCGTTGCCGACGACCTCCTCGAACAACTCCCACCGCTCACGGTCGACGAGAAAGGACGCGCTGGCCGCCAGTCCCGTTTCCCGCTGGGGGCGCAGCGCCGCCCAGCCGGCCGCGTAGCGGCGCAGCAGGCGGAAGCTGACCGCCGCGATCGCATCCAGGTCGGCGGCCGCCTCCACCGTCTGGCCGGCGGGCACCACCGCCAGGTCGCGGAGCTGGACGTGCACCCGGGCCCCGGCCCGCCCCTCGACGAACGCCAGCGCCTCCACCAGGGTCACGTAGTGGAGCTCCAGCCACCGGGTCACCATCTCGCGCGACCGGAACACCGTGCCGGGCGGCGCCGGCAGCACCGAGCGCTGCATGAAGACGGTGTCGATCACCTCGCGGTGGCGGGCCACCTCGTCCGTGCCGAGCTTGATCCGGGCCACCGGCGTGGGCGTGATCAGCGCCGCCAGGTCCCGGAACATCAGCAACTCGGTCGGCGAGGCGAGCATGTGCTCCTCCCCCCCGTCCAGCGACGCGATCCCGAACAGCCGGACCATCGCGCTCACAGCAGCCGCCTCCGGCGCAACACCAGCACCAGCAGGGCACCGATCGCCAGCTGGAGCACGACCATCAGCCAGAAGCCGTGCCAGGTGTGCTGCAGCGGCAACTCGTCGAAGTTCATCCCCCACATTCCGCTCACCACCACGAACGGAATGCTCAGCGTCGCCACCACGCTCAGCGTCTTGGAGATCTGCCCCAGGCGGTTGGAGACCTGCGACAGGTAGCTCTCGAGGGTGCTGCTGAGCAGGTCGCGGTACGTCTCGAGCGAGTCGTGGATGCGCAGGATGTGGTCGTAGATGTCGCGGAAGTAGAGCTGGGTCTCCGACCGCAGCAGCGCGGAGGGTCGGTTGGTGAGGACGTTGAAGACCTCGCGCTGGGGCGTCAGGTGGCGGCGCAGCTCCAGCACCAGCCGCTTGACGCTGAAGATGTCGCGCAGCGCGCTCTCGTCGAACTTCACGAACACCCGCTCCTCCAGCCCGGCGACGAATTCGTCGATCTGGTCGACGATCGGGAAGTAGGCGTCCACCGACGCATCCATCACCAGGTGCATCAGCCGCTCGACGCCCCGCGACATGATGTCCGGCGAGCGCTCCAGCCGCGACATGATCGTCATCACCGCGTCGGCGCGCTCCCCGTGCGCGGTGACCAGGAAGTTCCGGCCCAGGAAGAAGTTCATGTTGAACGTCTCCAGGTCGTACGGGTCGTCGGTGCGGTCGTGGAAGCGGACGCCGCGGATGATCGCGAACAGGTACTCGGGGAACTCCTCGAGCTTCACCCGGCTGCTCGGGCTGAGCGTGTCCTCGATGGCCAGCGGGTGGAACGCGAACACCTTGTCGAGCACCGCCATGTGCTGCCGGCAGGTCGTGTCGACGTCCACCCACAGCTGCCCGCCGCCCTCGTGGCCGCGCTGGACCACCTCGGCCAGCTCGCGCACGGAGAGGTCGCGCCGCACCGCCGCGCCGGCGGCGGCGCCGGGCTCGATGTAGAACGAGCGCGGCAGGAGGGCGTCGCGCGGCGTGATGATTTCCGCCACCGGCACCACCGGCGATGGTGTCGCCGCGTTTACGACGTCATCGCGTGCGGCCATCGCACCCCCTTCAGCACCTGGAACCCGATCGCCCGCTCATGCGACAGCTCCTCCAGCAGCCCCGTCTCGCGCTCCACCGCGCCCCGCGCCCCCCGCCACCCCCAGCGCCGCATCGCCCGCCCCACGATGTGCGCCTTCTGCCCCCAGGTGAGGTCCGGCACCTCGGGCACCGCCGGCACCGCCCCGCTCGTCCCGGCCGGCACCGCGCCACCCGAGGTCCAGTCCTCGACCTCGATCTGCACCACCCCGGCATCGCGCAGCATCTGCTTCCACTCCATGAGCAGCCGCGGCCGCAGCCCCAACCGCTCCACCACCAGCTCCCGCGCCGACTCCGAGAGCTCGGAGCTCCACGTCAGCTGCAGGAGCACCACCACGCCCATGGGCTTGGTCACCCGCGCGAGCTCGGCCACCGCCCGCGCCGGGTCGGCCGCCGCCGACAGCGCCGGCTCGCCGATCGCGCAATCGAACATCGCGTTCTCGTGCGGCAGGTCATCGAGCGGCGCGTGCTCGTACGCGAGGTGGCCCGCGGCCACCAGCCCGCGGGCGCGCGACTCGGCGCGCGCCACCAGCTTCGCGTCGGCATCCACGCCGGTCACCGCGGCCCCGGTGCGGGCGGCCAGCCACTCGGACGTCGCGCCCTCGCCGCAGCCGGAGACCACCACGTCGCGCCCCGCCTCCAGCTCGCCAAGCCGGGCCACTTCCCGATAGAGATCCTCGCCCGTCGCCCGCCACCGGCCCAGCACCACCGTCTGCACGAGGCGCAGCACCGCCGGCACCGGCGGCGCGCCGCGGCTGTAAGGCGCGCGCATCAGCGACAAGTCCTGGAGCCGTCTGGCGATGGTTGACGCACGAAGGGTGTCGAAGGATGGCCGGCGCGCGATGCGCGATCTCCGCTCGCGCCCCGTCGAAGTATATCGAGCGCTCTGCCCGGTCGTCAGCCCAGCGCCCTCAGCAGTTCGACGCAGGCAATCCCCAGTCGCTCGGGGACATACCCGCCTTCCAGCGAGCTGACCAGCCGGCCGCCGCACCACCCCTCGGCGCGCGCCACCAGCCGGCGCGTGACGCCGGCGAGGTGCTCCGGTTCCAGCGTGAAGCCGCCCAATGGATCGCCGGCGAGCGAGTCGAAGCCGGCCGAGACGAGGACGAGGTCGGGGGTGAAGCCGGCGGTGGCCGCGTCGATCGCCCGCTCCAGGGCGTCCACGTAGCGCTCCGGCGGGAGGCCGGCGGCCATGGGGACGTTCCAGATGCTGCCGTGCGGGCCGCGATCGTCGGCGGCGCCGGTGCCTGGATACCAGGGCCACTGGTGCATCGAGACGAAGTGGATGTCGCCGTCATCTTCCACCAGCGCCTGGGTGCCGTTCCCGTGGTGGACGTCCCAGTCGACGATCAGGATCCGTTCCAGGCCGTGGCGGCTGCGCGCGTAGCGGGCGCCTAACGCAATGTTGCCCAGCAGGCAGAACCCCATGCCGGCGGCGCGCAGGGCGTGGTGCCCGGGCGGGCGTACGGCGCAGAACGAGCGGGCGGCCGTGCCGGCCACCGCCAGGTCCACCGCGTCCAGGACGCAGCCGGCCGCCGCGGTCGCCGCCTGCCACGATCCCTCGCTCACGACGGTGTCGCCGTCCAGCCGGCTCAACGACGCGCCCGTTCCCTCGATCAGGTCGTGCAGGGCGGCGACGTACCGCGGGTCGTGCGCCAGGGCGAGCTCCTCCATGGCGGCGTGCCGCCCCTCGACGTGCATCAGCTCGTGGAACAACTCCGGCTCGGCGCGCAGCGCCCGGGGAATGGCGCGCAGGCGCCCCACGTGCTCCGGGTGCCCCCAGCCGGTGTCGTGCCGCCCGCAATCGGAGTGTGACAGGTACGCGACCGTCACCGCCGCCCCCGCAGGCGGCGCGACAGCCACTCACCACCTAACGCCAGCACGATCAGCAGGAACGCGGGCCAGCCCGGCGCGCCGGCCGGCACCGGCGGCGCGGATTCCGTCCACGGAACGGCGGCGCCGAGCGCCGCCACCAGTCGCGCGACCGGGGCGTCACCCGGACCCTCGCCGGCTGGCTCGCGCGCGGCGCCGGCCTCCGGCGCGTACGCCACTGCCCGGACCAGCCCGCTCCACCAGGCGCGGTGCCCGGCCGCGCCCGCGTCCCCGCCGCCCATCCGCCAGCGCCACGTGTCCAGGTATCCCGCCTGCACCACTCGTCCCGCGGCGACCCGTCGCGCGGCGACGATGATCTCGCCCACGGTGCCTGGGCCCGTACCCTCGCGCCGCTCCAGCGGCACCGCGTCAGGCACCAGGCGCGCGATCGGCATGGCGGTGAGCGCGCGGCGCGGCGTGGCCGTAACCAGCGCCCCGGCGATCCCCGGCCGGCGCGCGCCCGGCTGTCCGGCGAGCAGCCCCGCGAACGCCGGCGCCCGCGCCGCCTCACCGGCCAGCACCAGGCCGCCGCCGGCCCGCACGTAACGCGCGATCGCCGGCCCCTGCCGGGTGATGCTCGAGTCGAGCACCACCACCGCCGACCAGTTCGCGGTGTCCAGCGGCGGCGGGTCGCCGCCGGCGCGGACCTCGGCGGCCGGCGACACCGTCAGGCGGGCGCGCACCGTCCAGCCGCGCTCCTCCAGCGCCGCGATCGCGAACTTCCCCTCCCACCCCGCCCGCCCCAGCACCAGCACCGGCCGGCGGATCAGCGAGTCGGGCGCGGAGGCCATGGCGCGGGTGGCGCCGAGCGTTGCGACCACGCCCGATTGGGCCGCCGGCAGCGTGATCGATCCTCCGCCGCCGCCGCGGGCGGCGCTGCGCACCGAGTCGGGGTACGCGGGCGATCCGGCGTCGACAACGGCCACCAGGCTCCCCGCCGGGGCGCCGACGCGCACCGACACCGCGGCCCGCGTTCCCGGATCCACCACCGGCATCACCGAAACGGCGAGCGCCGGCAGCGGCGCCGCGGCGCTCCAGCGCACCACGCTCCCCGCCCCGCGCAGTGCCCGCCACCAGTCGCGCTCGTCAGGCGCCGGCGCGCCGTCCATTCGCACGACCACCGACTCCGGCGCCGGCGCCGACGTCCAGGCCGCCAGCGCGCCCAGCCGGTCGCGCGCGGCCGGCCCCACCGCGGCCGATCGGGGCGCCGCGGGGGGGCGGATGGCACGCACCAGCAGCACGAGCAGCGTGGCCGCGGCGATCGTCCGCAGCGTCCACTCCAGCACGGCGCGCCCCGGGCCCCGATGCCTATCTGGTGAGGGCATAGACGATGATGTTCACGGCGAACTTCGTGTTGTCCACCGAGAGGAAGCGCTTGTTGTCCGGGTGGTAGCCCCACTCGGAGCTGTAGTCCTTGTTGCTGTAGAGCACCGTCAGGCGGTCGGGGGCGGGGGCGCAGAAGAGGTGCTTGTGCACCAGGTTGTCGCCCCAGCCGTTCAGCTCGTGGCCGGTGGCCGGTGGGCCATCGGCGAACTGGAAGAAGGCGCGGTACAGGGGGTGCTCGTTGGGCAGCTCCACCAGCGGCGCCACCACGCGACCCAGCTCCTCGGTGGCCGTCTTGTGGAAGGCGCCGTCGATGTCGTGGTTGTGGTCGTCGACGAAGAGCATCCCGCCCCGCGTGGCGAACCGCCGGAGGTTTCGCCGCTCGGCGTCGCTGAACCGCACCGGCAGGTGCCCGGTGAGAAAGACGAACGGGTGCCGCAGCAGCTCCTCCGACGCCAGCGGGACGATGACCCCGGTGGGCGCGACGTCGATCGACGTGTACCGCGCCAGCGAGTCGATCACGTTCGCGGGCACGAGCGGAGCGCTGTCCCAGTCGCCGGACTCGTACTGGGCGGTGGCGAAGACGAACTCGCTCACCGTCCGCTCCAGCGGGACAGCGAGTCCGCCGCGAGGACGCCGCCGCCCGCCAGCCGCCGCGCGCGGACCAGCGCTCCCGTGGCGTCCCGTCCGGCCCGCAGCGCGTCCACCGCCGCGCCAAGGGCGGCGGCCAGCGCCGGATCGTCGGCGAGCGCGTCGACCCGCGCCAGCACCAGCGAGTCGATCGCCGCGCGCGGCTCGCGCTCGAGCAGCATCAGCGCCGCCGCCAGCCGCCGCGCCCGGCGGACGCCCGGATCATCGACCGGCTCGCGGGCGGCGCGCACGGATGAGCTCCCCGGGTCCCGCCCCTGGAGCCGGACGCGGGCGAGGTCCACCACCACCGCCGGCGGGCGCCCCCGCAGGTAGATCCGCTCCGCCTGACGAGCGCGCTGGATCGCCGCCAGCGCCGCCCGCATCGGCGGCAGGGCGAGCGCCGGCTCGCCGGCATCCAGCTCGCGGGTCGCGTCCCACATGGCGTTGTACGCTTCCAACAGCGGCCGGTTGACCGCCACCACCGGCGACTCGTCCCCCTCGAAGTCGAGCGCCTGGACGCCGCGACCACCGGTGGCCGAATCCGCGGCGCGGAGCAGCTCCTCGGCCGACCGGGTGCCGGCGCGCTCGACGTCGCCTGACGATTCCTCGCCCCTGGGCTGCCCGCCCAGCCGGGCGAAGATGATCTCGCCCACCAGCCGGCGCAGCCGCGCCTGGTCCTTCCCGAGCCGCCCCGATTCGTCCACCACCCGCGGCCGCGTCAGGCGCGGCCGGCGCGCCTCCAAGGCCTCGGCCTCCAGGATCAGCATCCGCTGGCTCAACACCGACTGGTCGGCTTCCGGCGGCGGCGCGCCTTCCACCGCCACCGAGTCGTACTCTCCCACCCGCGCGATCCGGATGGTCCGCGTGTCGGACGCGCCCGCCTCGGCGCCAGGCACGTCGTTGGCGTCGCGGGCCACCGCGCGCAGGTGGACCACATCGCCGGCCGCCAGGCGCAGCGAGTCAAGCGCCAGTACCGTCGACAGCGAACCGGAGCGCACCCCGCCAAACGCCCGCGCGCCGATGCGCCCGGAACGGAAGGTGAAGCTCTCCCCTTCCCCCGAGCTCACGATGAACTCGAAGGCGCCGGACACGAGCCCCAGGTCGTCGGCGGCATCGGCGTGCAGGGCGATCCGGCCGGAGGGCGACCGCAGCACCGTGTCGCGGGCCGGCGCGTCGAGCGTCACCGTGGGCGCCGAGTCCGGCCGCGGCGCCAGCACGATCAGCCGTTCGTCGCCGGCGCTGTGATCCTGCAGGCGGAGCACTCCCGGCCGGGCCGGCATCGTCAGCGACACCCGCCAGCGAGCGCCATTCTCCTCCACCGTCACCGGCTTGGCATCGAGCCACGCCGAGACGCGACCCTGGCTGGCCGATTGGGGCGAGCGGCCACGTATCTCGATACCACTCAGCACCAAGGCACCGATCTCGGACGGTTCGTCGAGCGTGCGAGAGGGCAGCCCCGTGTAGGCCGGCGGCGTGACGACCGCCACCAGGGGGCGGAGCACGCTCACCCGCGTGCCCGCCGGAGCCGTGGCGCGGTCGAGCAGGTCGCCCTCGTGAGGCGCCAGCACTCGCGCGCGGGCGCCCGCGGGCAGGAGCAGCGCCGCCACCGCGACCGCCGCCAGGGCCGCGGCCGGCGCCAGCGCCGAGCGCCAGAGCGTCCGCCGCACCGCGGGCTCCCAGCCGTGCTTGGCGATCTCGGCCTCGAGTTCCTCCCTGACTTCCCTCCTCCCCTCCTCCCAGCTTTCTTCCCACGTCACCAGCGCGTACTTCAGCCCGGGCTCCGCCTCCTCCACGAACATCGCGACCGCTGCATAACGCGCCGACCGGATGCCGCGGGTGAGGCGCCACAGGGAGACGAGCGCGCCCAGCGCCAGCGCCGCCAGCCGGGCCGCGCCGCGCACCGGCACCGGGAGCGCGACGGCCGTGTCCAGGACCGCGACCGCGGCCAGTGCCGTGCCGGCCACCACCGCGCCCCAGGCCACCGCCCGGACCGCGATCGTCGCCATCACCTGGCGCCGCGTGGCGCGCAGCCGCGCGCGGGCGGGGCTGGCAACGCTCGCTGGAGGAGACACGAAGGGCCGGGTCACGGCACGGCCTCCGTTTCCGTGCCACGCCTGACGACGAGCTCCAGCGCCAGCGCGGCCAGGGTGAGCAGCAGAAGCCAGCGGACCAGCGGCGAGGGCGGATCCGCGCTCACCGTGGCCTTCGCGGCGTTGGCCTCCAGTGGCTGGGCCGGCGCCTGGTTCACCGCCGGTGCGCCGGCCTCACTCCGCGACCGGTCACGTCCGGCCGACGCGCTCAGCCAGGCCCGCGTGTCGGCGTCCACCGGCGCGAAATCGCGCCCGCCACCGCACGGAGCGGCCAGTGCCCGCACCAGGTCGCGGAAGCGCGGATCGAGCACCAGGTCGCCCGCCCGGGGCACGGGGATCGCGACGCTACGCAGGCAGCCGGCACCCAGCGGACGCTCGACGGCCGCCACCGCGCCATCCGACCACCACGCGGCCGCCGTGCCCCCGGTCTCGTCAGGCATCCAGCGCCGTTCGAACGGCGCGATCACCACCGCCCGGCCGGCGCTCACCGCACCGATCGTGTCGACGGTGTCGCGCGGCGGCCAGCGCCCGGAACCGGGGTCGACACGCGCGGGCCAGTCGACCAGCACGCGGCCAGCCTCCTGCTGTGCCCACGCCGAGTCGGCACTCGTTAGACGCGCGCGAACGACCCGGACTCCCGCGCCACCGCCCCCGGCGCGGCGGTTCGAGCCACCCATCAGGTCAACCGTGGCCGACAGCGGATCCCCGGGCGCGGCGCGCAAGTCGATGCCCCCCGCCCGCGCGTCCACCGACGCCCCCACCGGAACGAGCGCGATCGCCGCCGGCCACCGCGCCCGGATCGCGCTCGTGGCCGCATCGAACTCCTCCCGCGCCAGCGGCGAGACGATCACGATCGCCACCGTGTCGGCATCGCGCGTGAGACGTTCGGCGCTCCGCCGCGCCGCGATCAGCGCCACCGACAGCGATCCCCTCCCCCCCGCTCTACCGTCACTCGCGCGCCTGAGAACCGCGTCGACAGAATCGGAAGCCAGCTCGTCGGCGCCGCTGTCGAACGCGATCACCACGTCGCCGGCGCCGCGCAGCCGCCGCACGCTGTCCGCCACCTCGGCGCCTCTCCGTACCGCGCGCGAGACGTCGGCGACGATGACGCTCGCCCGCGGCCGCCGGGCGCGCTCCACCGCCGGCCGCGCGAACGCGGCACAGGCGAGCAGCATCGCCAGCACCCGCAGCGCGAGCACCAGGAGGTCGGAGGGGCGCGACGCGCGCGACGCCGCGCGCGCGTCGCGCTCGGGAACGAACCGCGCGGTGGGGAACGCCCACTCGGGCGGACGCCGGCGGGAGAGCAGGTGCAGCGCCACCACGCCCAGCGCCGCGGCCGCCCCGGCCGCCAGGAACCACGGCGCCCCGAACGTCACCGGCCGGCGCCCGGCCCGGAGGCCTCGGCGCCTCCGCTCCGTGCCTCACGATTCCCGCCGGTGATCCGCCGCACCGCCCGATCCGCCGCCTCACCGGTGGGAACCAGCGCGTAGTGCGCGCCGGCGGCCCGCCAGGCGAGCGCGATCGCGTCGCACCAGGCGCCGAGCCGGGCGCGATACTCGTCGCGGGTGTCTTCGGTGAGGGCGCGCCGCACGGAACGGTCTTCCGGGTCCACGGCCGTCACCGGCCGCCGCGGCGGGTCCAGCTCCTGGTCGGCGATGATGTGCACCGCGTACACCTCACCGCCGCCCACCACGTGCTCGCGCGCCACCCGGAGCAGCCCGTCGGCGTCGCCCAGGAAGTCGGTGAGCACCACCAGCCGCTGGATCGTGCGCGCCTCCGCCAGCGCGGCCGCCAGCGCGGCGCTCCCTCCCGCCCGCGTGCCGCCCAGGACGCGCGCGATCTCGGCCAACACGCCGCGGCGGCTGCGTGGCGCCAGCGTGCGCAACGCCGCTCCTTCGCCGGCGGCGGAACCGCCCGCCACCATCAGCCCGATCGGATCGCCGTCGGCGCGGGCAACCGCCGCCAGCCCGAGCGCGATCCGGCGCGCCTGCGCCCACTTGTCGCGATCCGCCGCGTCAGGCGGAAAGGCCATCGACGCCGACGCGTCCACCACCAGCGACGTCGGGAGCACGGCGCGGTCGATCGCCAGCCGGATGAAGGCGCGGTCGCTGCGGGCGAGCAGCTTCCAGTCGAGCCGCCGCGGGTCGTCGCCCTGTCGATAGGGGCGGTACTCGGTGAACTCGGCCGAGACACCGCGCATCCGGGAGTGGTGGGAACCGGAGATCCCGCTGCGGACGGCCCGGCGGGCGGGCCAGTGCACCCCGCGGAGGGCGTCGAGGAGCCGGGCGTCGGCGGAGGGGGCGGGGGGGGGCGTCGCGGTGGCCATCGGTATGTGCGGCGGACGCGACCGGTGCGGTGCGCGGCGCCGGCGGCCGCTACAGCCGCACCTCGCTGCGCGGCGCGGGGACGGCCGCCAGCACGTCCTCGACGATCCGCTCGGCGCTCACCCCCTCGGCCTCGGCGGCGAAGTTAGGCAGTACGCGGTGGCGGAGCACCGGCAGCGCCACCCGGCGCAGGTCGGCCGGCGACACCGCCAGCCGGCCGGCCAGCAGGGCGTGCGCCTTGGCGCCCAGCACCAGCGACTGTCCGGCGCGGGGGCCGGCGCCCCACCGGACGTACCGCCTGACGAGCTGCGTGGCCTCGGGGGCATCGGGGCGCGTGGCCCGGCAGAGCGCCGCCGCATAGCGCAGCGCCGGCTCGGCCGCCGGGATCTCGCGCACCAGTCGCTGCAGCGCCACCGCCTCGGCCGCATCCATCACCGTCGCCAGCGCCGACTCGTCGGTGCCGGTGGTCGCGCGCAGGATCGCCACCTCGTCGTCCTCGTCAGGGTACCCGATCCGGATGTCGAACAGAAAGCGGTCGAGCTGCGCCTCGGGGAGCGGATACGTCCCCTCCTGCTCCACCGGATTCTGGGTGGCGAGGACGAAGAACGGCTCGGGAAGCCGCATCGTCTGGCCGGCCGCCGTCACCCGGTGCTCCTGCATCGCCTCGAGCAGCGCCGCCTGGGTGCGCGGCGGCGCCCGGTTGATCTCGTCGGCGAGGAGGATGTTCGCGAACACCGGGCCGCGCACGAACCGGAAACTCCGCGCCCCGCTGGCGGTGTCCTCTTCCAGCAGCTCCGTCCCGGTGATGTCGCTCGGCACCAGGTCGGGGGTGAACTGGATGCGCCGGAAGTCGAGGCGCATCGCCTCGGCCACCGACCGGATCATGAGCGTCTTGGCGAGCCCCGGGACGCCCACCAGCAGGGCGTGTCCGCCGGCCATGAGCGCCATCAGGATCTCGTCGATGACCTCCCGCTGCCCAACGATGCGGCGACCGACCTCATCGCGGAGCCGGCCGGCGGCGGCCAGGAGCGCGTCGCGGCCTTGAGCGGCAGCGGGATCCGCGGGACGGGCACGCGTACTGGAGGGGAGCGTCATCGGCGAGAAAGGTAGGCCCGGTGCCGGGCGAGAGCTACCCTGATCGCGGCGTCGTTCGGCGTGCTGGCCGTCACTTCCGGCCCACCGTAGCTTCCCCGCCGGGTGCACATCAAATGAGAGGGGACCATGCGCGTGTCGCACGCGGTGTCGTGGCTCACCCTGGCCGTCGCGGCCGTCGCGGGGCAGTCCTGCGGAACCGGGGGGGTGCTCTCGGAGGGCACCAAGGCCATGGTCGGCAAGGGCGGCCAAACCGAACGCGCGACCGTGATGACGTCCGCGCCCGTGATCGCCAGGATGCTCGCCAGGAGTCAGCCCGCACCGGCGTGGCAGGCCGCCGCCGGCTTCGAGGGCGCCGACCTCATCCAGTTCCTGGACGACCGGCGCATCCTGATGGGCGGCGTGGAAGTCGATGCCTGGCTGGCTCGCCCCAGCCCGCGCTGGCTCACTCTCCTCGACGCGACCAGCGGACGAACGATCTGGCGCGTGGAGCGGCCGGCGCTCCCGCAGGCGAGCTACGCGGTGGTGGCCACCGCGCCGACGATCGTGCTCGCGGTGAGCGACGGCAATGAGACCCGCTTCACCGCCTTCGACCCCGACAGTGGCGCGCGACGGTGGGAGTCGGTTGGCAAGGCGCCGGTTTCGTTCACGCGCACCACCGCCGCGCCGCTCCTCGTCACCGTGGCCGCCGAGGCATCGGGAAATGGGAAGGGGATTCGAGTGCGGGCGCTCGACCTGTCGACCGGTGCTTCGCGGTGGGAGCGGGTGCTGCCGGACCTCGCGCTGGCGGGCGGCGCCGCGCCGGCGGTGCTCGCGCTGGGCGACGCGATCCTGGTCGGCGGCGCCAGGGTGGTGCAGCTCGCGGCCGCTGACGGTCAGGTGCGCTGGACCGCCGAGTCGCCGGCCGCCGACTCGGCGGCTCCGATGCTCGACCCCCTGGGCACGGCGATCCTCGCCTGGAGCCCCCGGAGCACGGCGTTGCTCGACGCCGCGACCGGCCGGTCGCGCTGGACCATCGCTGCGGGGCCGAGCCGGACGAAGGTGATCGCGGCCACCCCGGAGCGGCTGTATCGCATTCGGTGGAATCCGGCCGGCGCCGCCGGCGGCGCCCTGCCCGCCGACACGGTGGAGGCGCTCGACGTCTCGTCAGGCAAAGCGCTCTGGAGCACCGGCATCGGTGAGCCGGTCATGAGCCCGCTGGCGGTCGAGCAGGGGCTGGTGATCTTCACGGTCGATGATGCCGCGGTCGGGCTCGACGCGGTTACGGGGCGGGAACGGTTCCGCACCCGCTTCCCGGTGGCGGTGGCCGCGCGCAGTCCCAGCGAGGCGCCGCTCTGGGGCCGGCCCGACCTGCTGCGCGCGCGCGGATCCCGGATGCTCATCGCGCGCGAGCTGGCCGGCGTCATGGCGCTGTCGCTCCCGGGCGGCGCCCTGACCTGGTACCAGCCGCGCTACTTCGCCACAACCTACTCGACGTCGGGCACGACCAACGCACTGCGTGCCACCATCGAGTTCGCGGGCTACTCGACCACGAACTCCGCGAAGCCGGCGGCCGCTCCGGCCCTGTACTGGCCACCGGACTACAACCTCGCGGCGGCACAGCGGAACTATGACTTCACCCGGCCCGGCACCGCGGCCCGCTACCAGGCGAGCGGGCAGCTGGCGGTGGCCGAGCAGATGCACAGCGCGAGCGAGAGGATGGAGAGCGCGGCCGAGCTCGCCCAGGCGGCGATCGGACTCTCCAACGCGCTGGAGAAGGCGTTCAAGATCGAGGCGATTCAGGGCGCCACCGCGAGAGTCTCACTGCTGCGGCGCGAGGTGTCCGCCACCTACGCGGGCGCGCTCGAACAGCGCTACTACTACTGGCCGTTCCTCTCGAACTTTGGACAGGGCGTGACCGTGGTCGACCTCGAGACGGGACGCCGCCACGATCTGTACCTGTCCCCCCTGATGGCGCCGGCCCTCGCCTTCGGGCTGCACCAGGCGTTCTTTCCGGCCGACCCGTCGGAGCGGAGGCTCATCGCCGTGGGGACCGGCCTCGATGCCGATCACTACGAGACGTACGTGAAGTGGAAGTGGCGGATGCCGCAGCCGCTGATCCTGGCGTTCGACCTGACTTCGATGCCGTTCACCGAGCGGAATCTCGCGCTCGATTCCGCCGTGACGCGTTCCGAACGCATCGGCCTGGTCCAGGATGCCTTCGAGGACGCGATGGGACGTCTCGATCTGGAAGAGGTCAGGAGCCTGCTCGCTCGGGGAGCGAACGTGAACGGATTGATGTCGGACGGCAAGCGTCCACTGACGTTCGTGGCCAGCAACCTCGACGTGGAAATGGTGAAACTGTTGCTCGCGCACGGGGCGGAGATCAACGCCCTCGATCCCTATGGGCTCACCGCACGCGATTACGCGCCGCGCTTCTCGACCCTCGAGAAAGCACTCAAGGACGCGGGCGGCAAGCACTCGGCGGAATTGAAGAAATAGCCGCCGGCCGCGAGGCTCAGCGAACTGGTCGCCGTCGCCGGTACGACAGCAGCAGCGTCGACCCGTTCTGCACGCCGGCGTCGGCCAGCGACACGCCCTCGTCCAGCACCTCGAAGCCGTTCAGCTTGACGATGAACTCGGCGTGGTGCGTCGACTGGGGCTCGAGCGCGCCCAGCGCGGCCGTCTTCACGTCGACCACCGTTGTGGCGGGCGATGCCTCCAGCCGCACCGCGTCCCAGAGCTCGGCCAGCTGGACGCGGATCGTCCAGGCATCGGCGCCGGCGCCGGCCATGCGCATCGTCTGCGGACGCGCGCGCAGCCCCGACACGAAGGGGACGGTCATGCCACCGCCTGTGCCGCCAGCGGCGGCAGCGTCGAGAAGAAGCGCGCGATCTGCTGCGCGAACATGTAGCTCGACCCGGTGACCGAGGTGCCGCCGGTGGCGGGCGCGACGCCGATCACCAGCTCTTCCCCGCCCTGCCCGCGGAACGACAGGTACGTGTCGCCTTCTTTCTCGAGGAAAGTCGCGTAGATGCTGTTCCGGCGGACGAAGAACCCCTTCGCCGCCTCAAGCACCTGCGCCGGCGCCAGCCTCGTGTCGATTCGTTGTAGCGTTCTCGTCTGCTCAACCATCTCGTAAGGCACCTCAATGTCGTCACCAACTGATCACTGGCCCTGACCCTGACCCTGCCGTTCGACTACGCCCCCGCTCCTCTCCTCGCCCCCTCCCCCCCCGCCTCCAACGCCTCCAGCGGGAGTACCAAAGCAAAGGTGGCACCCTGACCAGGCGTCGAGAAGACCTCAATGTCGCCGCCCAGCAACCTGGCGGTGCGGCGCGACAGCGCCAGCCCCAGCCCCGTGCCGCCGTATTTGCGGGTGGCCGAGCCGTCGGCTTGGCGGAACTCGTCGAAGATCGCCTCCTGCATCGCCGGCTCGATCCCGATCCCCGTGTCCTCCACCTTGTACTCCACGCGCCCTCGGTGGACGTCCACCGAGACGCGCACCTCGCCGGTGGAGGTGAACTTGAGCGCGTTGCTGATCAGGTCGCCCAGGATCTGGACGATCTTCCCCCGGTCGCTCCGCATGGTGGGGAGGAGCGTCGGCGGCTCGAGCATCCGCAGCGGCACGGTGGCCGGCTTCTCCGGGTTGGGCGCGACGGCGTCGATCGCCTCACGCAGCGGCTGCCGGGGATCGAAGTCGGTGAGCGACACCTGCATCGCGCCGCGCTTGAGCGTGGTGAGCGCCAGCAGGTCGTCGATCAGCCCCAGCAGCCGGTCACTGGCGCGGCGCACCTGCCCCAGGTCGTTCTCCTGGTCGGCGGTGAGCGGGCCCGACAGCCCTTCCTGCATGAGCTGGATGTAGCCCATCACCGCGGTGAGCGGGGTGCGCAGCTCGTGCGAGACGTTGGCGAGGAACTCCTCCTTCACGCGACGCGCTTCGAGCACCGCGATGTACTGCCGTTCGAGTTCGGCGTTGGCGTCCATCAGCTGCGTGTTCGAGCGCTGGAGCTGCTCGATGAGCGACGCCTTCTCGGCGGTCGCGGCCATCTGGTCGGCCACCAGCCGGAGCAGGCCGCGGTGGGCGGTGCTGAACCCGCCGGCGTCGGCGAAGTAGAACGTCACCGCGCCCAGCACCGTGCTCCCGGTCTGGAGCGGGAGGGCGACCAAGGCGCGGAAGTTGAGCTCGGTGGCCACCTCCTGCCAGTCGTCCAGCCGCGGGTCGGCGAAGACGTCGAGGACCTCGATCGCCCGTCGTTCGGCCGCCGCCTCACCGCTGGGGCCGTTGCCGAGCCTGACGCGCATCTCGCCCAGCCAGGGGCGGTAGCGTTCGGGCCAGTTCCAGGCGGCGCCGAGGCGCATGAGCTCCGACAGTCCGTCGACGAGGTAGACGGAGGCGAAGGTGGCGCCGACCAGCGGGCTCACCCGTTCCAGAGCGAAGCGGTAGACCTCTTCGGGGCGGTCGGCGGTGAGGAAGGCGTGGACGATTTCCCGGACCGCCATCAACTCGCGGAGGGCGAAGTCCTCCGCCCCATCCGCCGTGCGCAGGCGGAGGCCGGGTACCGGGGTGGTCGACACGGGCGTCACGGACAGCAAATGTAGGGGGGATACCACCAGCGGGAAAGAGCGCGGGGGCGCCCGGCGTTGGTTCACGCAAGACCCCTGTGCCGTGGAGCGCGGTTGGACGCAGCACGGGAACCGGGCGGGCGGCGCTCGCGGCCTATTTCGATGCCCGCCGTCGCTGGTTGTCCCCTAAACCGGGGCAGCGGGTGAGGTTGCCCTGTCGTTGAGACTGGGTGAAGTTGGAATAGGCTGCGAAGCTAAATGGGGATCGCAGTCTATACATGCAGTCTAATTCTTGTTATGTCGTCGCTCTCTAGGTGCTCTAACACCTCACATCCACCTACCGATCAATTTTGGTTGGTCGGTTGCCGCATGTGTCTTGTTGAGCAATACGCGAGTTCATCGAGCTTCTTCTCTACGAAACATCTTCCGGGTGGATCGCAATCGCCTTACGCAAGCTGCTTCACCTATCACCCGAGCTCGCACTCCCTTTCTTTTCCGGATAGTGGTGCCATAGTAGTTGTCGACTCTCAGCGAGCGTTCATAGAGTGCTGGCTGGCGGAGTCACGGGCTTCACTGATGTGGAATAGCAAACACAGCTCTGCCAATTTCTTGGTAAAGCATGTTCCGTACGGCTCCACGGGCTCAGGCACGACTCTGGTCGGTGCGCTGCATAGCAATCTGACTGGACTTCAAGTCGGTAGGGCGCTCGATAGCGGGGCGCACGCCTATCCCGTAAATCCTGGCTTCGTGTCTTCAGATCTGACGGAGTGGCCCTGGCGCTGTCGGTGCGGCGCGCTCGCGCCGAAAGGGGCATCGCTGTGCCTAGCCTGCAGTTCATCGACACGAACCTGAAGGTCTCGAATCTCCTCGACGAGTGGCCGCAACCTTCTTGGGCGCCGCATCGGCTGCGCGATAAGATCAGGTCTCGGTGCCGCTCATTGCTCACGCGCCAAGACTTTAGACGCACAGAATGAAGCGTGTATCCGTGGTCTTTACTGAACATGAGGAGAATGGCCTCGCCAATATCTCAGGGTTGCTCGTAATCCTGGAGCGCATTAAGCCGGAAGTCATCTTCCTGGAGATTCCTTCTGCTGCCTTCAGCGACCATTTCAACGGCAGCCGCAGGAACCTCGAGTCAACCGCGGTAGGTCGCTATCGCGAGAAGCATCCAGTTGCCCTGATTCCGGTCGATCTCCCGACACCAGATGCAGACTTCTTCACGAATACCCGGGATCTGATCGAGCGAATTGCGAGGTCCAGTCCTGAGTATTGTCGATTGGCAAGTTGGCACAGCCAATACGTGAGTGCACACGGATTTGCGTACCTCAACAGTGACCATTGCAGCGATCTCTGGTCCAAGCGTCATGATGCGATCCTAACTGCACTTGCAAAGCTTGCCGACCACGCGCTCGCTAAGCACTATGACTTGTGGCTTGGAACCAATGTTGCCCGCGACAAGGCAATGATGAAGGCCATAGAGAACCATTGCCGAGAGGATTCGTTCGCTCGCGCTGCGTTTCTCGTGGGCGCAGCGCACAGGCAGTCGATAATTGACCTGTCGCGTAGGGAGCCAGGAGCTGCGTCACCCACAATTCAGTGGGATTGTGCCGTATTCGTTGGGGAACCGAATTTCACAGGGGCGCGGCATAACGAGGAGTTGTAGCTGACGGCGCGCACTGCGGTAGCGGCCTGCTCGCGTCGCTCGCGGGCCGAATTCATTATTGGTGCGCCACAGCTAAACTGCGGGCGTTAGCCAGCACTTCAATTCGAACTACCGCCGATCCCTCATGCGTCGACTCGATTCGAAGGCCAAGGTTCGCGCCGCCAACGCGCTGGCCATCGCCTCTGCGCATTTGCGTGCATCCAGTGTCTTGGTGCGTGGTCGCCAATTCGACGCTGCGATCTCACGCCTGTACTACGCGGCCTACTTCGGTGCCCAAGCCGCTCTGGCGGACAACGCGTCTCGATCCAAGAGGCACGGTTTCTGGATTGGCGAATTCCACAAACGATTCGGTCGCGGCGGCACCTGGCTCGCGCGAAAATACCCGAGGCTACTGTCTGAGCTTTTTCAGTTGCGCGATGACTATGACTACAGCGGAGCGGGGCCCTCCGACGGACGCTTCACACAGCGCAGGTACAAGGCAGTTTACCAGCTCCTCAAGGTCATCGAAGTCAATACCCCTCTGCTGCATTATGCGGAGTTCTTTGAAGGCACACTTCTGCCCACGTTTGCACCTAACGCGCTCGAATTCGATTACTACTGCCCGCGATCATATTTCCACAAGGAGCGCATGCAACTGCAGATGCAAGCCGCCGACTTTGTGGCGACCACTGTCGAGAGAGTACGAATCATCGGCAGAAATGCCATGCGATCTGCTAGCGCTTCCCGTCAGGGAGACTACGTACTCGGATGGAATAGTCGCTTGGGTCAGGATGCTGACAAGTTCCTCATTTTCCTCGACCTCGACACGGACGACCTAACTAAACTCAAGCAGATACTTGCCGGCCGAAAAGGCTGGCTGTTTGCCTCTGGTGACGGTTTTCATTTTGTAGGCCGAGAACTTCTCGCGTCGGACAGGATGTGGCGACACAGACTCTCACAGGCAAGAAGAGCGAAGGACCTCAAGAAGGTCATCGATGACCGTCACATCGAGTTCTCCTTGAGGCGTGGCTATTCCACCCTTCGCATGACGACATCGAAGTTCAAGCCGTTCGCTCCGTTCATGTGTTGGGACAACACCTGATCGCAAACTCCTCGCAACAAGCGGTACCGTGCTGGCATTGTTTGCTGCAGACGCCGCAAAATCGTATGGTAGGCTGCGCTGTCTGCGTCAGCGCATCCATCTATATGGATGCGGCGCAGCAGACATTGGGACGTTAGGGATAGCCCACGGGACCCCGTGCACCGTGCACCGCTCGTTCGTGTCGACAGCCGCGTTCTTCGCGAGCACCGCGCTCATGCTGGCCTGCTCACGCGGGTACCCAGTACGCCTGTCGCAGGGAGATGTTCGGGGTCCATTGACCCGCTTCCTGATGCCTGTCGGTCCGTATCGGTGTGGCCGGGATGCCGAAGTCGACTCGGTCGGCGACGCGGGCAAAGTGACGGTCTGCACAGCTCTTCATGGCTCCGGCCCAGTCTCGGCGATCGCCGTGCTCAACCGTCGGGACACGTTAACCGCCCTGTTCCTGCACTTCGCCGGCGGCGCGGACTCCATCGCCCAGCACACGACCTACGATTCTCTGGCCGCTGCACTGGACGCGCAACTCGGCAAGGGAACGTGGTGTGGCCACGCTCAGGAATGGTGGGCACACCAGCGCTGGTGGCACGGCGCCGGTTGGTCGCTGACCCTTCAGGCAAGGGGGCCGCCGCACGCCGTACCCCACGCGATGTTGCGGGCCACCACTCGCGTGCCTGACGACTCAGCCTCCTGTCTCAACGCAGACTTCCAGGCTGGGCGTGAGAGGTTCGCGCCAGACTCACCCGTTGCCTGGAGGAGCGGTACCAGCGGTTGCACGCGATGGCGCTGGCCGATCGTCACGCCACCCGACGGGCGAGCGCAGTGGCAACCTCCTTCCGGCTCGCCCCGACGGCCAGCAGGCCACGAATCAGCAACTCCAGCGACACACTCGCATCGCCGGCCTCGAGCTTGGCCACGCGTGACTGGCTGGAGCCGAGTTGCTTCGCGAGCGCCGTCTGCGTCAGCCCCGCCGCCACGCGCCGTTCGCGGAGAGCTCGGCTCAATGCCACCATCCGGCGTGCGCAGGCGTTGGCCGGGTACCGGGGTGGTCGACACGGGCGTCACGGACAGCTAATGCAGGGGGGATACCACCGGCGGGAAAGAGCGCGGCCAGCCTGGCGTTGGAGCACTCGGGAAGCCGCTGGCTTCGCTGGTGGTGCCGCGTCCGGCTGCCGAGGGCCTGCACGGTAGGAAATGACGGGCGGCGCTTGCGGCCTAGTTCGATCCCGCGGTTGCCGGTTGGTGCCTAAACCGAGGCTGCGGGTGAGGTTGCGGTGTCGTTGAGACCGGGTAAACCTGAACCAGGATGCGAGGCTAAGAGGGGATCGCAGTCTATGCATGCAGTCTATTTCTTGTTAGGCCGACGCTGGAGCACACGACTGGCGAGCTCGTTGACAAGGATCAGATGTCCAAGTCGAATCGCGGTGGCTGGAAGACGTGCTCGCGCGGCCACAAGTTCCGTGGCCTCTCGTTCTGTCCAACCTGACTGCCGGGTCGAGCGCAGCGGGTCGCTGCGGAGCGTGGGTCGAAGCCAGCGAAGGGTGCCCGCGGAGAGAGGCGCCACGGAAAGGGCACGTCCTAACGGTGGTCGGTGCAGATGGTCACGGTAGGGAAGAGGCGGCTGCGCCGCCGCATGGCAAACCCTGATTCTCAAGTAACGATCCACATGGCGGCGAGCCTCGACGGTTTCATCGCTCGAAAGGACGGCGCGTCGACTGGCTCGAATCGTCAGACGAATTCGTGGGCGGGGACACCACGGACCCAGGATTCGTCGAGGCGCTCCTCAAGACGATCCACTGCTACGTCATGGGATCGCGAACCTATGAGACCGCGCTTCGCTTTGAAGCCCAGGGCTTCGGGTGGTCGTACGGCGACACACCTACCTTCGTCCTCACGAGTCGCGAACTACCACGGACCGGGATACCGTCGAGTTCCACTCAGGCGATCTCGCACGGTTCGTGAATGGGCGCTTACGGCCCAGGTTCCGTACCATTTGGTTTGTTGGAGGCGGTGTGGTCTCGGCGAGGCACGTGGAGTGTCCAAAACCCGTCCCGCCATGCGTCATAGGGTGTCGGTCGAGTGGACCGAACGAACCCAAAAGGAGAAATCATGCCCAAGTACCTGTGTATGCAACGGAACCTGCCGGGTGGACGCGGCGAGAAGCCCTCTCCCGCCCAAATGCAGGAGATGTACGCGCAGTTTGGCGCCTGGCAGAAGAAGTTCACGAAGAACCTCGTCGACATGGGAGGAAAACTCGGCGCTGGAAAACTGGTCACCACCGAGTCCGCGGCGGACGGCCCGTTCGTGGAGGTCAAGGAGCTGGTCGGCGGCTACATGATCGTCTCGGCCCAGAGCCTGGAGGAGGCGATAGAAGTTGCTCGTGGGTGCCCGGGACTCGTGCGCCCCGGCTCAGGCGTTGAAGTCATCGAGATCCACTCTCCTTGAGTACGCCCCAACTGGTTGAGCACTTCTTCCGGCACGAATACGGTCGCCTGGTAGCGACACTGTCGCGCCGGGTAGGCGTGCAGCACATCGAGGCGGTTGAGGACGCCGTTCAGTCCGCGTTGATGACCGCGCTTGAGTCGTGGACCGTGGGGGGCTTGCCGGCCAATCCGTCGGCCTGGCTCTTTCGAGTGGCGCACAACGATCTGGTGGGAGAGTTGCGCCAACAGACCCGCCGGCTTCGCATTCTGGAGCAGAACGCCAGCGAAGGCATCGGCCCTCCGGGCAACGGTGTGGAGCCCCTCCTCGCAGGAGAGGTGACAGACGATCTGCTCCGGATGCTTTTTGTCTGCTGCGACGACGCAATTCCCGTGGAATCGCAGCTGGTGTTCGCTCTGAAGACCCTCTGCGGCTTCGACATTCGAGAGCTCGCACATCGGTTGTTTACCAGCGAAGCCAACGTGTACAAACGCCTCGGACGAGCCCGCAGTCGTTTGCGAGAGGTTCCGCCACGGACGGACGAGCTTACCGCCGAGCAATACTCCTCGCGACTCCCGGCCGTGCACAAGATCCTCTACCTCTTGTTCACGGAGGGCTACCTCTCTTCCCACGCGGAGACCGCCATCCGCCGAGAGCTCTGCAACGAAGCGATACGGTTGGCCGCCATCCTGGCGGAACATCCGGTGGGGCGAGGTCCGGAAACGTCTGCGCTGCTCGCCTTGATGCATCTGCACGCGGCGCGGATGACCGCTCGTCAGGACGGATCCGGCGGACTGCTGCTGTTGGAGGAGCAGGACCGGAATCTGTGGGACCAGCAGGAGATTCAGGTCGGGTTGGAGTGGCTCGCCAGATCCGCACGGGGCGACGTCTTCTCCCGGTACCACGCAGAAGCGGGGATCGCCGCCGCACACTGCCTTGCCCCCACCTTCGGGGAGACGCGTTGGGACAGGGTGGTGGAGCGTTATTTGTTGCTGGAGCAGGTCGCGCCCTCCGCGCTCCACAAACTGAACCGTGCGGTAGCCGTTGCAGAGTGGCAGGGGCCTGCCGCTGGACTCGCCGTTCTTGACGATTTTGTGCCTCCGACCTGGCTGTTCGGCTCTTACCTTTGGGCAGCGGTGTTGGCCGATCTGCATCAGCGCTGCGGAAACGCCGCCACCGCGAACGGCTATCGCACCTTTGCTTGCAATGCGGCTCCGACGCCGGCAATCAGGGAGCTTCTGCGGCGTCGACTGCGCGAGCGAGCAAGCCGCCCAACAGGCGACCCACCTGACGGCGCTCCGCGCCGCAGGTGATCGCCAAGTCGTTAGGTGGGCCCAAGGCGCCCTATGAAGGCCGCACTCATTGACCGCTACGGAAGCAATGACGCCGTGAGGGTGGCGGACATCGATGTCCCGCCCCTCGGCGCCACGGACTTGTTGGTTCGAGTGCACGCCGCAAGCGTGAATCCGGTGGACATCAAGACGCGTGATGGGAAGCTGAAGATGCTGTTGAAATACCGTCTTCCGCTGGTGCTGGGCAATGATCTCTCCGGCGTGGTGTCCGACGTGGGCTCACAGGTGACGCGCTTCAAGAAGGGCGATGCGGTCTATGCGCGCGTGGACAAGGACCGGATTGGCACGTTCGCGGAATTTGCGGTAATCCGCGATGGCACCGCCGCCCTCAAACCCGCCAACGTGACGTTTGAAGAAGCTGCCTCGCTTCCATTGGTTGCGCTGACGGCGTGGCAGGCTTTGGTGGAAATCGGAAGGCTTGGCGCCAACCAACGCGTGTTGATTCACGCGGGCAGCGGTGGCGTTGGAAGCGTGGCCATCCAGTTGGCCCGTCATATGGGTGCAACGGTCTTTACCACCGTGGGGAAACGCAATGTGGAACTGGTGAAGCGTCTCGGCGCGCACGTCGCCATCGACTATCGCAGCGACCGTTTTGAAGACGTCGCCAAAGATTGTGACGTGGTCCTGGACAGCGCGGGTGGTGACACACTGGTGAGGTCCTTCGAGTGCGTGAAACCTGGCGGTGTGGTGGTGAGCATCAACAGCAGCACGCCGTCCCCGGCGTTTGCACGAAGCTGGGGGCTGAATCCCCTCATCGTTTTCGCGATCAGGGTGCTGTCCCGCAAAGCCTTGGCCGCAGCGCGGAAGCACAAGGCCCGTTATGAGTACTTGTTCGTGCATGCCGATGGAGAACAGCTGAGTGCAATAGCGCGGTTGGTGGAAAGCGGCGCCATCACTCCGATCGTGGACAAGGTCTTTCGGCTCGAGGAGGTGCGTGATGCACTGGCCTACGTCGAGTGCGGACGGACGACGGGAAAGGTGGTCATCAAAGTTGTCTGAGCGTTCACGCACATCCGCCGTGCGGCCACCTAACGACGAGTTGTAGCGGCCGCGCTCTTCGGAGGCGGCTGGCTCGCTTCGCTCGCCTGCCGCAACTTGTATGGAGCGCCGCAGCCAAACTCCGGGCGTTAGCCTGCGACAAATCAGCGCGCTGTGAAACTGCTACAAGGTCGGGCTCCAATCTCTATAGCACGATCGTGCACCTTTCACTAAGCTCACATAGCTGTTCAGGGTGACGGGAGCTCCGGGGCATGAAATCAAGCAAGACCGCTTCGCAGCGTGCAACCCCCGAAGAAGCGAACAGAAACCTCGCTTCAATTAGTCCGTTCTTTATCGTGAAGGACCTGCAGGCCTCGATCTCCCACTACATCGAGCGCTTCGGCTTCAAGCTGGACTTCCAGGGTCCACGCGACGACGTGTACTATGCCCAAGTCAGCCGGGACGGGATCGGCATCATGCTCAAGGCTATCCTTCCCGACGTGCTTCCATGTCCAAACCACACCCGGCACGAATGGGCTCGCTGGGATGCCTACATCTACACCCTGGACCCCGACGGGCTGTTCGACGAGTTCAAGCAGCGGGGTGCGTCGTTCGTGAAAGTGTTGTCGTTCATCGATGACGGCCTGTGGGGCTTCGAAGTCACTGATGCCGACGGGTATGTCCTTGCCTTCTTTCGGGTCCGCAAGGAGTAGAGGCTACCGAGGTGTATCGCGGCTTAACTGCCCGCGCACCAGCTCTCTGACCATTCGATGACGAGGGGGCCTGGCCTACTGTCATGGGAAACCATGCCGCGCTCGGCGGTGACAAAGGCACGGACCACCCATCGTGCCTGTACCCACCCGCCATCCGCCGATACCATGAACCTCACACAGACCGCGGTCGATATTGTGTTCCGCCGCACGCTTGCCACCTCCGCATTCCTCCTGCTCTGCGCCTCGGCCGCCCAGGCGCAGATGCACCTCTCGCTCACCTTCTCACCGGCGCCGTCCGACAGCACAGCACCGGTGGCGGTGAGCCTGACACTCTCTCCCCGCACCGATTCCGTCACCACGCTCCAATTGCCGAACGCGTACGCGGGACGCTCCCAGTTGTACAACAACATCGTCGGTCTCAGTACATCGACGCCGGGCGCGAAGATCGACGCGACCGATCGCCCCGACCAGTTCCGCCTCACCGCCAATCCGAGGCGCGACGTCACCGTGACCTGGCAGGTCAAGGCCACCCCGCCAACATCTGCCACGCTGGACGGCCACAACCATTCCGATGTGAACCGCACGTGGGTACAGCTCGTCGGGAGCGACGCACTGGTGCTGCCGGGGCTCGACCCCCGAACCGCCGTTGCGCTCGACCTTGCCTTTCGCGGCTACGATCGCGATGCGGTGGTGGCAACGTCCTTCGGCACACCATCATCGCCGGGGGCGACACTCACGACGCGCACGCAGCTCGGCAATCTCCAGGAGGCGCTGTACGTGGCCGGCACGACCCCAACCGCGGTGCGCAGCTACCGCTCGAAGATCGCCGGCGGAGACTTCACAATTCTCATACGCGGCCACCTGTCGATCGACGACAGTACGCTCGTGCGCGGCGTGCAGCGTGTGGTCGACGCGGAACGCGCGTTCTGGCGCACGCCGTCGCCGCCCAATTACCTGGTGTCGATCGGCGTGGCGCCGCGCGGCTCATTCGGCGGTACCCGGCTCCCGAATGCCTTCGCCGCCAACATCGACTCCACGCGCCCCATGGACGACGTTGTTACCGGCCTCTTCTCTCACGAGCTCATGCACGAGTGGCTCGGTGGCGTTCTCCACCCGTCACCGACCATTCCCGATGGAAGCCTTTCCTGGTTCCTCGAGGGATTCGACGAATTCGCCACCCATCGCGTGATGCGTGCGGCCGGGCTGTTGTCGGATTCGGCGTACGTCGCGGCAATCAACCGCGACCTGCTCGATCACGCGACGTCCACGGCGCGCGACTCCTCCTGGAACGCCGTCGTCAACGGCTTCTGGCGCGACCGGGCGATGCAGCGCGAACCGTACACGCGCGGCGAGCTGATCGCCGTCGAGCTCAATGCAGCGATCCTGCGCGCGAGCAATGGCCGTGTGTCGTTGGACTCTACGCTCCGCCGTCTCGCCGAGCAGCGCGACCGTTTTACGAACGGCTTTACGCTGGAGTCTCTCGTTGATCAAGTGGGTGTGCAGATTGGATCGGCAGCGGCTCGCCGTATTGTCGAACCATTTCTCGCCGGGGGGCCGATCGCGCTGTCGAACGACGCGCTTGGACGGTGCGCCGCCCCTGCCATGGTGCAGCGAGCGCTGTGGGATCCAGGGTTCGACCTCGATGCGACGGTCGCGACGAGGCGCGTGACGCGCGTCCGGCCCGGCGGTCCGGCGGCGGCAGCGGGGCTGCGCGACAGCATGCAGATTCTCTCAATGGCCGCCGCGCCCGGGGACGCGACGAGGCCGATCGAGATGCGCGTTCACGCCGGTACGGACACGACGCGGGTTCAGTACCTGCCCGCGGGCGCGCCGGTCACGTTGCAGCAGTGGTCGCGTACGCCGGCGTGTGTACCGTGAGCGGAGCACGGTCAGACCCGTTTCATGGGTTGCCGGGGTCTCTCGTGCGGAAGCGATTGCTTGGGGAAGTGGGCGCGGACTGACAATGCGTTGCTGCCGACGTTAGGTGGCATCTCTGCATTCGCCGTCGTAAACGAAACGTCCGGGCGCGGCATCCAACCCATGGTGCCGGCCCGTTCACCAGTTTCGCTTCACGGAGATCGCGCCATGAGCTATCTCATGCGTTGCACGCGCGCTGCCACAGCCGCTCTGGCGCTCGGATTTCAACCGGCGGTCACGCCAGCGCGCGTCGATGGCTCGATCGAGCGCGTTGCGACGCTCGCCACGGCACGTGCCGTGCACACGACAACCGCGCTGCCGTCCGGCAACCTGCTTGTGGCCGGCGGGATGGGCGCGGGCGGCAGCAGCCTCTCGACGGCCGAGCTGATCGACGTGTCGGCTGGGACTGTCAAGGCCGTGGCCCCGATGACTCAGGCACGGGCCGGCCACACGGCGACGACTCTTCCCGATGGGCGGGTGGTACTGGCCGGAGGGTACGATGGCGAGTACTTGTCCTCGGTCGAAGTCTTTGATCCGGCTCGCAACCACTTTGTGATGATGGGGCAGCTGAACGAGGGCCGGAGTGGCCACACCGCCACCCTGCTTCCGAACGGCACCATACTGATCGTCGGTGGGGTGGGCCGTGGATGGTCGTTCCTGGCCAGCGCCGAGATATTCGACCCGGTTACCGGCCGGTCCCAACCCACTGGACCGTTGAGCGTCCCGCGCGAGAGCCACACGGCCACACTGCTCACGGATGGGCGCGTCCTGGTGGTCGGCGGCCATCGGGGCCGCCATGAGGCGATGGAAGTGTACGCGAGCGCTGAACTCTACGACCCCGCCACGCGCCGCTTTCAGCCGGTCGGCCACCTGACCACCGCGCGTCACAAGCACGATGCGGTGCGTCTCTCCGACGGCCGGGTGCTCGTCCTTGGCGGCGCGGATCGAACCGATCGCCGGTACTATGCCACGACCGAGGTCTACAACCCGGTCACCGCATCGTTCGAAACGGGCCCATCAATGGTCAGCACCCGGTACAAGATTCAAGGCACCACTGTTCTGCTCGCCAGTGGCGATGTGCTGGTGGCCTCCGGCGCTCGTCAGGCGGAACTCCTGGATCGAGGCTCATTCACATTTCACGCGGTGGCGGGGGAGTTCCCCGCGTCCTACTTCTTCGCCACGGCAACCCCCCTCTCGAGCGGCGATGTCGTGATCGTGGGTGGCTATGGCCCCGACAATCAGAATACGGGAGGGGTGTGGCGCTTCCGGGCGCGCTAGACGGGAGGCCACCGAACCAGCGCTTGCCGTTGCCGAGCCGCCCATCGCGGAGGCCCCTCACCACCCGTCCACGAGTGCTCCAGGCCCGAGCCGGTAATCGAGCAGGAACGCGGCGGGGTTCCGGCGTTGTGCGTCGTCGAGCAGGTCCCAGGACTTTGGGGAGAACACGACCGGGTCGCGTCCCTTCTTGATCAGCGACGACGGGTTGCTCTTGACGTCCACCACGACGTCGACGCGCGCGCCCAGGAGCCCCCGCACGTCGTGGGCGATGGCCGGCGCGAGCAACGGATCGCGCTCGCACAGGGTGACCGGGTTGCCGGCCCGTTTGGCGCGACGCACGACGGCTGCGGCGCGATCGAGCGCCGGTTCGATGGTCACAAAGCGAACGTCGCCCAACCGATCCGGGATGCGGACGCGCACATCGTTGAGGTGAAAGTACGTCGCGATGATCGGCCCCGGGCCCACATCACCGACGTCGTCCACCAGGCACGGCTCCGTGCGCACTCCGAACCGTTTCGTGATTTGATCGGCTAGCGACTGGGCCAGGGTCCGCGAGCACTCGACCACGTGCACGACGGCCGTGCGGGGCGGTGAGGCCGTCCTGGCGAGCAGCGCCACGACGCCGTGTGCATCCAGGCCGAACCGGCGGCGGCCGTCGGCGATCACCGTCTGCGCGAAGGCATCCTCCGCCCGCCGCGCGACACCGCCTTGCTCAGGCGCCACGTAGGCGCCCGCCGGCCGCCGCACCTCGATCAGCCCCAGCTGCGCCAGCTCTCGATAGGCGCGTCGGACGGTGTGCAGGTTCACCCCCCAGGCCCGGGCGCCGGCGCGAAGCGCCGGCAGGCGCGCCCCGGCGCCGAGGACACCGCGCGAGATCTGGTAGCGCAGCCCCTCGGCGAGCTGGCGGTAGAGCGGCGTCGCCTGACCGGCAACCAATTGCACCCCGAATGCATCTATGTTAGAGGGCATAGCGAACATTAAGCAGAACATACTATAACATCAAGCCGCCATGTTCGGTGGCGCGCAGCCGAACCGGTTGCGGAGAGCCTTGAACGCGAATTTCAGAATACGACCTTCAGACCCGAGGTGGTCATGTACCAAACCCCAAGGACCATGGCGCGCGCAGGGCGGAGAGGGCATCCCGTCGGCCGACGCTGGCTGTGCGCCGTCGTGCCGCTCACCCTGTTGGCCTCGTCAATGGCCGCGCAGCAGCAGAGCCCACCTCCGGTCGGCTCCGCCGGCGCCTCCCCGATCACGCTGCTGATCGATCCACGGCTGCTGGTGGAGGCCACGGAGGTCTGGAAGACCATTGCCGCGCGGGAGAATCCCGTGTGGCCGGGGTGGAACGCATCCGACACCCCCATCCTCTTTTACCTGCCGGGCAAGCAGGATGTGCTGATCAATCACCCGAAGCCGCCGGACGGCTTCGTCCCCTATGACGGACCGGTGCGCTTTCCCGGCGGGCGCATCGCGGTCCGGCAGGGAACGACGATCCTCGACTGGGACGGGCAGAATACGTCACGCGACGTGAACGGAGTCCCGACGCTGGTCGTTGCCGATGCCCTCTCCAACCTGAGGCAGCAGATTCGCAGCTTGCTGGAGGAGCCGCGGCCGGTCGCCGACAAGGTGCGGGACCTCGACTTCGGCATGTTGGCGACGGATCCGTACGACCAGCTTCGGCTCATTGTGCACGAGGCGTTCCACGTCTTCCAGGGCCGGGCGGCTCCCGACAAGGGCAGCAACGAGATGCTGCTGTTGCACTATCCCGTGCTTTCCGTGGAGAACAACGTTGGCTTCGCGCTGGAAGGTGCGGCCCTTGCCGCGGCTCTGCGGGCAAGCGACGAACCCGCCTTCAGGTCCGCCGTCGTGCGATGGCTGGCCTCACGACAGGGTCGGCGGGCCCGCCTCCCACGGGAGGCCGCCGGATACGAAGACGGCGTTGAGTTCACGGAAGGCCTCGCCAAGTATACGGAGTACCGATTGCTCCAGGTGCTCGAGGGGCGAACGCCCTCACCCGGGATGTGGTGGATTCAGGGGTTCCACGGGTATGGCGATCTTGCCGCGCCCCGCGCGCGACTCGTTGCCGACATGCTCCGGCACATGCGCGGCGAAGTTCCGGTCAACAATGATCCGTACGGGACCGCTCCGCTTCGCATGCGGCTGTATTACTCCGGCATGTCCATCGGCGCCGTGCTCGACCGACTCTCCCCGACCTGGAAGGATCGGATCCTGCAGCCGGGCGTCTCCCTCACCGATCTGGTGAGAACCGCGGTGAGCCCTGCCGAGAGCGCTCTCCAGGCCGGCCTCGAGGACGCGCGACGGGAGGCGGGCTACGCCGCACTGGTCGACGCGAAGACGCGCCTTGCGACCGACGGGCGGAAGCGGGTCGACAGCATGGTCGCCGACATCGAACGTGGTCCCGGCACGGGGATCGTGGTGGCGTACGGGGCGCTTGAAACGCCCCGGGTGGCCCTGGGCTTTACCCCGTTCGGGATCACCAGCGTGGATGAAGACCGTACGATCTTCACGCAGGTTCCCATCAAGGCGCACTTTCCCGACGGCTCCGATATCACGCAGACGGAGCCCCAACCGTTGCTCAACGACAAGAAGGAAAAGCTCCTTCGCTTCCGCCTGCCCCAGGAAGTCACCGCCCAGGAGGTGGCCCGGAAGGCGGGCCGGAGTGGCACCGCTGAGGGGGACATGGGTGAGTTGAACATCTCGTTGCCGGGTGTCACAATAAAGGCTCCGAATGCGATGCTGCAATGGAGGGGACGGGACCTCTGGATCGTGCTCAAACCGCGGCAGAAGTAGCCGATCGAGTGTCGGTGCAATCACCGAGTGCGTGCCCGTGAAGACGAGGCTTGGATGACGACGACCCGGCTGCTCTTGTCCGCGCTCGCCATGGCCTCCGCGCTCGCGGCGCGGGCCGAGGACCAGGTGCCCGGTGGGCCTGACACGGTGGTGGTGCGAAGCGGGACGCTCACACTGCACGCACTGCTCTGGCACCCCGGAGGCCATGGGCCGTTTCCGGCGGTGCTGTTCAACCATGGAAGCGGGAACACGCCGGAGAACCAGGCCGCGCAAGCGGCGGCGGTCGGCCCCATCTTCGCCAAACATGGTTATGTCCTGCTCTTTCTATACCGGCGCGGGTCCGGCCTTTCCGCGGACCAGGGCACGTCGGCGATTGACCTCATGGACCGGGAACTCGCGGCCCATGGACAGGACGCACGAAACAGGTTGCAGCTTGCGTTGCTGGAGTCCGATCAGCTGAACGACGCGCTCGCCGGGCTCGCGTTCCTGCGCGCGCTCCCCGAGGTCGACAGCCACCGCATCGCGGTGGCCGGGCACTCGTTCGGCGCGTCTCTCACACTCGGATAGCCGAACGCGACAGCGCGCTTCGCGCCGCGATCGCTTTCTCTGGTTCAGCCATCAGCTGGGAGCACTCGCCGCAGTTGCGGGCGCGGCTCCTCGCGGCCGTCGGCCACACCACCGTCCCGATCTTCTTCATCCAGGCCGAGAACGACTATTCGGTCGCGCCCGCGAAGGAGCTGTCTGCCGAGATGGAGCGGCTCGGCAAACCGCACCGCGTCAGGATTTATCCACCCGTCGGCCAGACCGCCGACGACGGGCACGCCTTCGTCTTCCTGAGAGTCGGGGCGTGGGAACCCGACGTCTTCGACTTCCTGCAGGAACGCATGCGGCGTTGAGCTCCTCAGGCCGCCGAAACCGGATTGTGGTCGCGCCGTATGGGGTGCCCATAGGAACCCCACCCCGGGCGCCGGGACCCATGACCCAATCTGCTGCACAGCTGACGATCGCCACATCGTCCGGCGCCGTTTGGCTGGCGCTCATCATTCACTTCGGCGCCGGACTGGTGGGGCTCGTCAGCGGTTTCCTGGCCATCGCCGTGCCGAAGGGGGGACGGCTCCACCGCCGCGCGGGCATAATTTTCGTATTCGCCATGATCACCGGGGGAATCTTCGCCTCCGGAATCGCCGCCTACGAGCACAAGGTCGCCTCGGTGATCGGCGGGATCTTCACGGCCTATCTCGTCTTCACCGCCTTCACGACCGTCAGGCCGCTCGCCGGCCGGTCCGCACACGCCGTCAACGTCGCGGTCACGCTGGTGGGTTCCTTCCTGGCCTTGATCCAGCTCAAACCCATCGCCATGGCCCTCAGCAACCCGACGCGGGTGACCAACGGGGTGCCGGCCCTGATGACGGCGTTCATCGGCACCGTCACGGTGCTCGCGTCCATCGGCGACTGGCGACTGCTCCGTGCCGGAACCATTACCGGAGTTCGTCGACTCGCGCGTCACCTCTGGCGCATGTGCTTCGGACTGTTCATCGCGTCCGGCTCGTTCTTCTTTGGCCAGACGAAATTCCTGCCCGAACCGTTGCGCATTCTTCCGCTGCTCGGTGCCCTAGGAGTCTCCCCGCTCCTCGTGCTGGTCTATTGGTTGTGGCGGGTCCGCCTGAGGAAGAGATTGCAGGGCATGACGCTCCGTACCGCCAGCGCACCCAGTCAGGAGAGGATCAGATGAAACAGAACGTCATGTTGACCACCGCGTCCCTCCTCTCGATCCTCTTCTTTACCCTTCACCTGGCCGACGACATCGCCCGCGGCTTTGAGCCGGGAACGCTCACCAACCTCAGTGCGATACCGACCTTTGTCTTCTGGCTGTACGGAACGCTGGTGCTCGCCGGGCGGCGATCGGGGTACATCATCACCCTCCTCGGAGGGCTCTTTGCGTTGCTCGTCCCCCTCGCCCACATGAGGGGGAAGGGCGTCGGCATCACCAGCAGCCTCGCCAATACCAGCGGACACCTCTTCTTCGTCTGGACGCTGCTCGCGATCGGCGTGACCGGGCTCTTCTCCGTGATCCTCTCGGCGCAGGCACTGTGGAGCCTGCCGTGGCGCCGGGCCCGGTAGCCCAACAACCCGAACATGGAAAGGCCCTTCGAACTCTTCAAACAGGTATCGGGCGGACGCGCCCTCCGGGAGCGCGGCGCGTGAACCGCTCCGCCAAAATCCTCGGCATCTCCGGCAGCCTGCGTGCGCGCTCCTCGCACACCGAAGTGCTCCGCGCCGTGGCGATCCTCGCCCCAACATCGGTGACGGTCACGCTCTTCGACGGGCTGGGAAACCTGCCGCACTTCAACCCCGACCTCGACGTCGAGGGCGCCGAACCCCCGGCGCCGGTCCAGGCTTTTCGCGCCCAGGTCGCCGCGGCCGATGCGCTCCTCATCTGCTCGCCCGAGTACGCCCACGGGGTGCCGGGCGCGCTCAAGAACGCGCTCGACTGGCTGGTGAGCGATCCCCACATGGTCTTCAAGCCGATCGGCCTGCTGAACACCTCGCCCCACTCGACGCACGCCCAGGCCTCACTGGCCGAGACGCTGCGCACCATGTCGACGGTCCTCGTTCCGGGTGCGTCGGTCGACCTGCCGCTCGCCGGCCGCCGCCTCGACGCGGCCGCCATCGCCGCCCTCCCCGAAATCGCCACACCGCTCCGGTCGGCGGTGCAGGCGCTGCTCGGCGCCGTGGACGAGTACCGGCGGCGGCGGGCCGAGCTGATGGGGCCTCCTGCCGCGGACGCCGCGCAGCATATTTGACTGCTCGCGGATGACGTTCGACCGCCAGGCGGTGACCGGAGACAGTGATGGCCAAGGACCGTACCGATCGCTCGTCGCAGGACGCCCTTGCCCGTGAGGTCGACCGGCTGCTCAGGCAGCTCCCGGGCGGCGATCCGACGAAGACGGTCGATCCGGACCTGGAGCAGTCGAAAGCCGCGCCGCGCCCCGGCGGCGTCGCGAGTGGCGCGACCGGGAAGAAAGAGGTCCCGGCGCCCTCGATGCGCGCGCAGAAAGTGGGCGTCTGGCTCCGCGCCCTGCTGGCCACCGGCCTCGCCGTGGCGGTCTCGCAGTGGCCGTACGCCATGGAGTGCGGCTGGACGCTCTACCTCTTCATGGGCGTCATCGGCGCCGTGATGATCGCCGGCGGGTGGGCGAGCGTCTGGTCATGGCGCGTCCGGATCGCGCCGGCCCACCTGCTGTCGCTGATCGTGGTGTACTGGGGGATCGTCCTGGCCGCCGAGCAGATCCTGCCGCGGATCGGCTACGCGCCCGAGCCCAAGCAGTGGAGCTGCCCAAAGTAGGCACCGGACGCGCGAGCAAGGCGCGCGGACGGCCGGTCATTCGCCGGCGTGGGTGCAGCGGCTAGCTCTCGGTCGTGCGCAGGGTGCGCACGTCCGACACCAGTCCGCTCACACCAACTCCGCCGGACATGCCTACCATTGAACGTCTCCGCTCCAACTTCCGCGGAAAGCTGCTCGAATCGGGCGACGCCGACTACGATGTGGCCCGCCGCATCCACAATGGGCTGATCGACAAGCGCCCGAAGATCATCGCGCAGTGCAAGGGCGCGGCGGACGTCGTCTCGGCGCTGCAGCTCGCCCGCGAGCTCTCCCTCCCGGTCTCGGTGCGTGGCGGCGGGCATCACGTCGCCGGCCGGGCCGTGGTCGAGGGCGGCGTGATGATCGACCTGTCGCTCGCGCGGGGCGTCCGCGTCGATCCGGTGGCGCGCACCGCCGTGGTCGAGGGTGGGGCCACATGGGCTGACTTGAACCGCGCCACCCAGGAGCACGGACTGGCGACCACCGGCGGCGTGATCTCCTCCACGGGTGTCGCCGGCCTCACGCTGGGCGGCGGGCTGGGGTGGCTCATGGCGCTGCACGGCATGGCGGTGGACAACCTCGTCGCCGCCGAGATCGTGACCGCCGATGGTCGCATCCTCAGGACCAGCGCGACGCAGCATCCCGACCTGTTCTGGGCGGTGCGCGGCGGTGGCGGCAACTTCGGCGTCGCCACCTCGCTCACCTTCAAACTGCACCCGATCGGCCAGGTGCTGGGCGGCCTGGTGGCGCACCCGCTCGACCGCGGCGGCGAGATGCTCCGCTTCTACCGCTCCACCACCGCGTCGGCGGCCGACGAGCTGACCCTGTTCGCCGGACTGCTGCACGCGCCGGACGGCTCGGGCGCCAAGATCGGCGCGATGATCGGATTCCACCCCGATGCCGAAGCCGGGCTGCGGGCGGTGGCGCCGGTGAAGGCGTTCGGTCCGCCGATCATCGACCTGATGGGGCCGATGCCTTACGAGCAGCTGAACTCGATGCTCGACGGCGGCTTCCCGAAGGGCGCGCTCAGCTACTGGAAGTCGAGCTTCCTGACGACGCTGACCGATGAGGCGATCGACACCATGGTGCGGGCCTTCCGTGAGTGTCCGGCTCCCATGGGCGCGCTGCTCCTCGAGCACTTCCACGGCGCCGTCACCCGGGTGAAGGTGGCCGACACAGCGTTCCCGCACCGCAAGCGGGGCTACAACCTGCTGATCATCGCCCAGTGGCTCGACCCGGCGCAGTCCGAGGAGTCGATCGCCTGGGCCAAGCGGACGTACGAGGCGATGCGTCCCTTCATGGCCGAGGGCCGTTATGTGAACTACCTGGGTGACGACGAGGACGGCGACGGCGTGTCGGCCGCGAACGGCGCCAACCTGGCGCGGCTCCGCGAGATCAAGAAGAGCTACGATCCGACCAACCTCTTCCGGCTGAACCAGAACATTCGGCCCGGCTGACGAGGGGCCGGAAGACTCCCTTGACTGGGGCGCCGGACATGACTATTCTAGTCATATGATAAAGACCGCATCGGTATCAGCGCTCAAGGCGCGGCTCAGCGCCTTTCTCGACATCGTCCGTCGCGGCGACGAAGTGCTGGTGACGGATCGCGGACGCCCCATCGCGCGGCTGGCGCCGGTGACCGGAGCGCACTCGGGACGCCGCGAGGAGTTGATCCGGACCGGGCGCCTCCGCGCGCCACGCGCCAAACTGCCGAAGGACTTCTGGAGCCGGAAACGCCCCGAGGACCCGAAGGGCAAGGGACTCGACGCGCTACTCGCCGAGCGGGAGTCGGGCTGGTGAAGTTCTGGGATTCCTCCGCGCTCGTGCCACTGATCCTGCGGCAGCCGCGGACGGCCGAGGCGCGGGCGCTGCTCGAGGAGGACGACGGGCTCGTGGTCTGGTGGGGAAGCCCCGTCGAATGCGCCTCGGCCATCGCGCGCCTCCGTCGCGAGGGCCAGCTCACGGCGGCGGGGGAACGCGACGCCCGATCGCTGCTCGAGGCGCTGCGCCGAAGCTGGTTCGAGGTCCAGCCCGGCGACCTGGTGCGCGAGCAGGCCCTGCGGCTGCTGCGCGTACACACGCTGCGCGCGGCGGATGCCCTGCAACTCGCGGCCGCGCTCGAATGGGCCGGCGCGCCGCCTGACGGCGAGTTCGTGACTTTCGATGACCGGCTGCGCGAGGCGGCCGTGCGCGAGGGATTCGGCGCGTAAGCACCGGGAGCGCGGTGGTGATCCGGAGCGCGCCCCGCTGGCGCCCCGTGCCCGCGGGAGGCATTTTCGCCCCCTGCCGAGTGCCCTTCCCTCCCCCGGAGCCTCCATCCATGCACACGCCCCGCGAGTGCCGCTCGCATCGTCCCGCGACCTTCACCCGCGCCGCCCGTCCGTCGCTGACATGGCTGGCCGCGCTCGCCCTCGCGCTCCCGCTCGCGCGAGCAGCACGGGCCCAGGATGCCGGCGGCACCCGCCTGCTCCGCCAGCCCACCCTCAGCGCCACGCAGGTGGCGTTCGAGTACGGCGGCGACATCTGGGTGGTGAGCCGCTCCGGCGGCGACGCGACGCGCCTCACGGCGACGCCGGCCATCGAGACCGACCCGCAATTCTCGCCGGACGGCAAGTGGGTGGCGTTCACATCGAATCGGACGGGCACGCCGCAGGTCTGGATCATCGCCGCCGCCGGCGGTGAGCCGCGGCGCCTCACCTGGTATCCCTCGCCCTCGTTCGCCCGCGGCTGGACGCCCGACGGCAAGGAAGTGCTGTACGGCTCCAGCCGGGGATCGGCACCCGTTGCCTACGCGCACCTCTGGTTGGTGCCCACCGACGGCGGCGCGCCGCACCAGGTCCCCGAGGCGATGGGCTTCCGCGGATCGTTCTCCCCCGACGGCGCGCGCCTGGCCGTGGACCGCGTGGACCGCTGGGACGTCGAGTTCCGCAACTATCGCGGCGGCCAGAACACGGCCCTCGCGATCCTCGACGTGCGGAGCCTGGACGAGACGATGCTGCCCAACGAGCGGACGACCGACACCTGGCCCGTCTGGCTCGGCGGCAAGGTCTTCTTCCTCTCCGACCGCGACTTCACGACCAACGTCTGGTCGTACGACGTGGCGACGAAGCAGGTCAGCCAGGTCACCCACTTCACCGATGCCGACGTGAAGACGCTGGGCGGCGGCGCGAAGGATGCCCTCGCGTTCGAGGAGGACGGCTGGATCTGGCTGCTCGACCCGGCCACCGGCAAGGCGCGCAAGCTGGACATCACCGCCCGCGGCGATTTCCCGTGGGCCATGTCGCACTGGACCGACGTGAGCCGCGGCGTCGCCTCGGCATCGCTCTCGCCCACCGGGAAGCGCGCCCTGTTCGAGGCGCGGGGCGAGATCTTCACCGTGCCCGCCGAAGAGGGTGATGTCCGCAACCTCACCCACTCGTCAGGCTCGGCGGACCGGTCGCCGATGTGGTCGCCGGATGGAAAGCAGGTCGCCTGGTTCTCGGACTCCGGGGCGGGCTACCGGCTGATGATCGGCGACCAGCAGGGCCTGGACGCGCCGCGCGCCATCCCGATCGGCGACGAGACCCGTTATGCATGGGAGGCCACCTGGGCCGCGGACGGGAAGCGTATCGCGTGGGTGGATCAGCGCGCGCGCATCCACGTCCTCGAGGTCGCCACCGGCAGGCTGAGCACCGCCGACACCGACGGCACGATCACGAACCGCGGCGGGCTGGGCCTCACCTGGTCGCCCGACTCGAAGTGGCTGGCGTACGCGAAGGAGTTCCCCAACCACTTCCATCGCATCGTCGTCTGGTCCTTTGAGTCCGGCAGGACAACAGTACTAACTAACGATCTCGCCGATGCCGCCTCGCCCGCGTGGGACAAGGGCGGCCGTTGGCTCTATTTCCTCGCCAGCACCGACCTGGGGCTGGCGAGCGGCTGGGCGAACCTGAGCAACCAGCAGGCGCGACCCACCTACGGGGCCTACGTCGCGGTGCTGCGCGCGTCGGACTCCACGCCCTTCGCGCCGCGCAGCGACGACGAGGCGGGCAAGCCGGAGCGACCGGCCGGCGACTCGGCGCGGCGCGGGCCGGCCGCCGCCGGTGCGGGCGGCCCCCCGGGCGGGAACCCAGCGGGCGGCGCCGGCGCCGGCGACAAGGCGAAGCCGGACACCGCCGCCGCGGTGCGCGTGGACATCGCCGGGATCGAGCGGCGGATCATCGCGATCCCCCTGCCGGTGCGGCGGTACGACTTCGTGGCGGCGGGGCCGGCGGGCGTGCTCTTCCTCGCCGAGTCGATGGACAACGCCCCCGGCGAGACGGTGCAGCGCTTCGACATGAAGAAGCGGAAGGCCGAGCCGTTCGTGAGCGGTGTCCGGCGCCTGGCGCTGTCGCAGGACGGGAACAAGATGCTCCTGCAGACGGGCGAGATGTGGCAGGTGGTGGGTTCGGCGGCGGCGCCCAAGCCCGGCGACGGCAAGATCAACGTGACGCTGCGGACGCAGGTGGATCCGCCGGCCGAGTGGCGGCAGATCTTCGAGGAGGCGTGGCGCATCGAGCGCGACTTCTTCTACGCCCCCAACCTGCACGGCGCGGACTGGCCGGCGGTGCACCGGCGCTACGCGCCGCTGGTGCCGTACGTGCGGAGCCGCGAAGACCTGCGCTATCTCCTCGACATGTTAGGGGGTGAGCTGAGCGTGGGGCACAGCTTCACCGGCGGCGGCGACTATCCCGCGGTGGACACGACCCGCACCGGCCTGCTCGGCGCCGATCTCCAGGCGGTGAACGGGCGGTGGCGCCTGACGCACATCTACACGTCGGAGAGCTGGAACCCCGGGCTCCAGGCGCCGCTGTCCGCCCCCGGCGTCCGCGCCTCGGACGGCGACTACCTGCTGGCGGTGAACGGCCAGGAGCTGACGGCGGCCGACGATCCGGATCGCCTGCTCGACGGCACCGCCGACCAGCAGACGGTGCTGCGGCTCAACGACAAGCCCACCGCCGACGGCGCGTGGACGGTGACGGTGGTGCCGGTGCGCAGCGACGGGGCGCTGCGCCAGCGCGCGTGGGTGGAGTCGAACCGCCGCCTGGTGGATTCGCTGTCGCGCGGCAAGCTGGCGTACGTGTGGGTGCCGAACACGGGCGGCCCCGGGTTCACGTCGTTCAACCGCTACTTCTTCGCGCAGCAGGACCGCGTGGGGGCGGTGATCGACGAGCGGTTCAACGGCGGCGGCCTGCTCGACGACTACATGGTGGACATGATGAGCCGGAAGCTCATTGGCGGGATCACCAACGATGCGTCGGGCGGGATCGACTATCGCCTGCCCGTGGCCGGTGTGCTGGGGCCGAAAGTCCTGCTCATCAACGAGCGCGCCGGCAGCGGCGGCGACTATTTCCCGTGGGCGTTCCGGGAGCACCAGATCGGCCCGCTGATCGGCGCGCGCACGTGGGGCGGGCTGGTGGCGGCGTGCGTGCCGTACCCGCTGGTGGACGGCGGGAGCATCACGTCGCCGTGCAGCGGCGTGTTCTCGGGGGACCACTGGGTGGCGGAGAACGAGGGCGTGCCGCCGGACATTCCGGTGTATTTCGACGCCAAGGCCTGGGCGGCGGGCCGGGATCCGCAGCTCGAGCGCGCGGTGCGCGAGGCGCTGGCGCTGGTGGAGACGAAAGGGGTGAAGGCGCCGAAGCACCCGCCGTTCGTGGACAAGGCGAAGCGGGCCAAACCGTGACGCGGCGGGCGCTGAGCAGCGGGCAGATGTAGATTGACTAGTCTGACCAGATCCATCATATTGCGTCATGCGCGACACGTACTCGCTCTACGAGGCCAAGGCCCGGCTCTCGGCGCTCGTCCGCCGGGTGCGCGAAGGGAGCCGGGTGATCATCACCGTCCACGGCGAACCCGCGGCGGAGTTGCGGCCCGTGGAATCCACCGGCAAGGGGCTGGCGGGCCGGCTCGACCGCCTGGAGGCCACGGGCGCGCTCGTTCGGCCACCGGCCGGCGGCAGGCGGAAGCTCACGTCCGTCGCCCGGCGGCCCGGCGCCCTGAAGCGATTTCTGCGCGCACGCGACTGATGGCCTGGGCGTACGTGGATACTTCGTGCCTCGTGGCCATCGCGCTCGAGGAGAGCGGGAGCGCGGCGCTCAGGCGGCGGCTCGTTCGGTTCGAGGAACTGCTCGCCTCCAACCTGCTCGAGGCTGAGTTGCGCGCGGCGCTCCGGCGTGAGGACGTATCGGACGAGCCGGAGCTGCTCGGCGCCCTCTCGTGGGTCGTTCCCGATCGACCCCTGGGCGCCGAGATCGCGCGCGTGCTGTCAGCCGGCTACGTGCGGGGGGCCGACTGCTGGCACCTCGCCACGGCGCTCTATGTCAGCAGCGAACCGGGATCGCTGACCTTCGTGACCCTCGACACGCGTCAGCGCGCCGTGGCGTCGAAGCTCGGGTTTGCCACCTGAGGCGGCCTTCGAGTGGTCAACCAACTGGTGCGCGACGCATGACCGCGCCCGGACATACCGCGACCGGCCTCCACTGGGAGCGATTCAGCCTCGTGGAGCAGCTGGCCAACGTGGGCAGCGAGGTGGAGCGCTCCATACGCGCCAGGGAAATGGGCAACGAGTCGCGGTTCGGGAGTGCGCTGGGCCGCGCCCTGGCCCTGTTCGACCTGACCGCGGCGGACGACCGCTGGCGCGGCCCGCGACGTCGTGAGGTGCTCCGCGCGCGCGAGGAGTTCGTGCGGCTCTTCTACGATCCGAACGTGCCGCACGGGTCGGCGGCCGGTCTGCGACGGTACTTCCTTGCGTTCGCCGTCGCCGCGCGAAACACGCGATGATCGGACCTTACACCACCTTGCCGATCGGCAATCTCCTGATCCGCTTCCCCGTCGCCGCGAAGATCGCGTTGCACACCGCCGGCGCGATCGGCGGCGTGGCCGGCTCGCCCACCCCCGTCGGCTTCTCGGTGCTCGGCACGATGTACACCTCCACCTCCGGCATCTCGGCCAGCTTCATCATGCGGTATTTGTCGAAGTTCCCCTGCGTCGCGCGCCCCTTGTCGATCGTGATCTCGCCCCACAGCGCCGCCGTGAGGCCGTAGACGATCGCGCTGGCCATCTGCGACTCGACAATGGCCGGGTTCACCACCGTGCCGCAGTCCACGGCGCACACCACCCGGTGCACCTTCACCGTCCCGTCGCCCGCCACACTGACCTCGGCCACCTCGGCCACGTAGCTGTCGAACGACTTGAACACCGCGATGCCGCGCGAGCGACCGGCGGCCGGCGGCGTGCTCCACCCCGCCTTGGTGGCCGCGAGCTCGAGCACCCCCTTGTGGCGCGGCGCCTTGTCGAGCAGGCCGCGCCGGAACTCGTACGGATCCTGCTTCGCCGCGTGGGCGAGCTCGTCGATGAAGCTCTCCACGGCGAAGCCGTTGTACGAGTTGTTCACCGAGCGCCAGAACCCCACCGGGATGCCGGTGTCGACGATGGCGCACTCGACGCCGACGTTGGGGATGGTATACGGCATCCCCATCGCGCCTTCGATCAGCTCTCCGTCCAGGCCGTTCTTGACCGACTGGGGAAAGAAGCGACTCATCACCGACGGCGCCGCGACGCGATGCGTCCAGAGCACCGGCCGGCCCGCTGCATCCATCGCGCCGTGGAGCCGGTGGTGTGAGGCGGCGCGGTAGAAGTCGTGCTGCATGTCGTCTTCGCGCGACCAGATCACCTTCACCGGGGCGCGCATCGCCTTCGACGCCTCCAGCGCGTCGGTGACGAAGTCCATCTCCACGCGGCGGCCGAAGCCCCCGCCCAGGTAGGTCGTGTGGACCTGCACCTTGTCCGGCGCCACGCCGCCGATCGACGCGCCGGCGAGCTGGGCGCCGGTCTGGAGCTGCGTGGGGGCCCAGATGTCGACGCCGTCGGCGCGGACGTGGGCGGTGCAGTTCATCGGCTCCATCGTCGCGTGGGCGAGAAAGGGCGTTTCGTAGACGCTGTCTACTATAGAGGCGCCGGCCGGCGTCCTCTCCGGGTGCCCCTCCTTCCGGCCCACCGCGCCCGGCCGTTCCGCGCGCGCCGAGAGCATCTTCGAGATGCTCTCGCTGGACGCGCCGGCGACGGGTCCGTCCTTCCACTTCACGTCGAGCGCGGCGCGCCCCTGGTGCGCGGGCCAGTAGCCGTCGGCGACCACCGCGATGCCGCCCGAGATCTGGACCACGTCGCGCACGCCGGGCACCGCTTTGGCGCGGGTGGCGTCGAAGCTGGCGACGCTGCCGCCGAACACCGGCGGGCGCGCGACCACGGCGACGAGCATCCCCGGCACCTTCACGTCCATCCCGAAAGTCGCGCTGCCGTCGACCTTGAACGGCGTGTCGAGGCGCTTCTGCCGCGTGCCGATCACCTTCCACGCCTTGGCGTCCTTGAGCTGGACGTCCTTCGGCACCGGCAGCGCGGCGGCCGCGGCCACCAACTGGCCGTAGCGAAGCTTGCGCCTGCTGCCGTCATGCACCACCGTGCCCTGCTCGGCGCGGCATTCGCGGGGAGCGACCTTCCACTGTGAGGCGGCGGCGGCGATGAGCATTTCGCGCGCCGCGGCGCCGGCCTGGCGGAGGGGGGTGAACCCGACGGCGACGCTGCTGCTGCCGCCGGTGCCCTGCATCCCGAAGGCGGGGTTGAAGTAGACCTTGTCGGCGGGGGCGAAGGCGATGGCGATCTTCGTCCAGTCGGCCTCGAGCTCCTCGGCGAGGATCATCGGCAGCGCGGTGGCGACCCCCTGTCCCATCTCCGAGCGGTCGACGAGGATGTCGATCCGGTCGTCAGGCGTGATGCGGATCCAGGCGTTGAGGGGGACGGGCGGTCCGGAGACAACGCGGTCGGACTCGGCACACGACGAGAGGGAGAAGCCGATCAGGATGCCGGCGCCGGCGGCGGACGTCGTCTGGAGGAATTCGCGGCGCGAGACGTGGCGGGGGAGCGACATGGTCAACCCTCCCCGGCGGCGCGGTGAATGGCCTTGCGCACGCGCCCGTAGGTGCCGCAGCGGCAGATGTTGGTGATGGCGGTGTCGATGTCGTCGTCAGTGGGCCTGGCGTTCTTCGTGAGGAGCGCGGCGACGGCCATGATCTGTCCCGACTGGCAGTAGCCGCACTGCGGGACGTCCTCGGCGATCCAGGCTTTCTGGACGGCGTGGCTCCGGTCGCTAGACAGCCCTTCTATGGTTGTGACCCTCTTGTCGCCGATCTTGCTGACAGGCACCTGGCAGGAGCGGGTGGCGGTGCCGTCGAGGTGGACGGTGCAGGCGCCGCACTCGCCGATGCCGCAGCCGAACTTGGTTCCCGTGAGGCCAAGGTTGTCGCGGAGGACCCAGAGGAGGGGAGTGTCCGCGGCCACGTCGACGGCGTGCTGGGTGCCGTTGACGGAGAGGGTGAAGCCGGGCATTGCGGGGCTCCGGGGGAGGTTGTGGAAAGGTGTGGCGGAGACTCAGAACCCGTAAGGGGCGTCGACGGCTTAGCGTCCTCCTCTCGGATGAGACTCGACTCGCGCGGCCACCTGGGCGCTTTGGACATCGCCACAGCCCGATTGCCTCGTCAGCGCCTGCTTGCTCGATCCTGTTTCGGCAACAATATTGCCGAGACAGTTACTATTCCTAACTATGGGGAGCGACGACTTGGCGGTGACTTCAGTCGCGCACTGAGAGTGGAGGTCCGTCGTCTCTCGATTCGATGGTGCAGGCGACAGCAAGGGGGCTACTGGTGACACCAAACGAAGTCTATGAAATACTCAGAAGCGTCGGCGCCAAGAACTCGAATAGATTCTACGTTTCGACATTGCCCGGCTCGGAGCTCTGATCCATGTCGCAACGCACAGGCATCGAATGGACCGACTCGACGTGGAATCCGGTTACGGGTTGCACGCAAGTAAGTGCTGGATGCGACAACTGCTACGCTCTCACACTCGCGAATAGGCTACTGAGGGACCAATACACCGCGCGAAAGCCAGCAAGTGACGCTCCGAATGCGCGCCGTGACCCTTTCGCGGTTCGAATCTGGCCGGAGAGGATCACGGAGCCTCTCTCGTGGTCGACTGCGCGACGCGTCTTCGTCAACAGCATGGGCGACCTCTTCCACGTCGACGTGCCATCGAAGGTGGTGCGAGCAATCTTTGAGGTCATGCTGTCTGCCGACAGGCATATCTATCAGGTACTCACCAAGCGCCCAGCTCGCATGGAGCGCTTCATTCGAAGCAACAGTGACTTGTTCGACAGAGGAGTGGTACCTCGGCATATCTGGCTTGGCACATCCATCGAGGATCAGAAGGCCGCGTTTCGCGCGGATCACCTGCGGAATGTGCCAGCGCGAGTGCGGTTTCTGTCGTGCGAGCCACTTCTCGGCCCGCTAAGCTTGAACCTCACGGGCATTCATTGGGTGATTGCGGGAGGCGAGAGCGGAATAACCCACCGCCCTCTGAACCTCGATTGGGCCAGAGGTGTGAGAGACGCCTGCGTGGTGACAGACGTCCCATTCTTCTTCAAACAGGTGGGCGGGAGAACTCCCAAGGCCGGTGGGCGGCTTCTCGACGGTAGGACTTGGAGCGAGTACCCGGCCATTGGCGGGCCGTCGCCCCATGGATGATGCTCCCCTCGTTGTCCCTGCGGACGGGCTCTACACGCCAGAGATAAAGCGGCATTCGCTAGAGAAGATACGGCTGCACAACCGGTACGCGCGCATCTTCGCGACAGCCATGCGCACGAGATGGGCGCAATTGGCTTACGTCGGGCTGTACGCGGGCTCGGGGCACGCGCACGTTGCTGGCACGGGCGACGTGGTCGAGACATCCGCGCTCGCAGTCTTGCGACAACCACAGCGCTTTAGTCACTACATCTACGTCGATAACGACGAACGTTGCGTCACTGCGCTGCGACGCAGAATAGCGCCGCTGGCGGGAGATGCGGACGTAAAGGTAATTGAGAGCGACGTAAGCGAGAGCGCAACTGCCGTGCGCGATGCCCTTCCATCGTTCAGTCGCGACAAGGGGCTCCTTTCATTCTGTTTTGTCGATCCGTTCGATCTGCAGCTTCGGTTCGATACTCTTCGACAGCTCAGTACCTTTCGAATGGACTTCCTGGTTCTTCTCATGTTGGGGGTCGATGGCCGTCGCAACTTCCAACGGTATCTGGAGGATCGGAACTCAGTGAGGATTGCGGAGCTTATCGATTGCCCAAATTGGCGTGATGAATTCAAGCCACACGACAAGCCGTTTCGTTTCGTGCTGCGAAAGTTCGATCAAGCAATGCAGCGGGTTGGATACCTGTCGGCAGCTGACGACGTGCATACGGTGAGAATCGCTGGTATGGGTGTGCTCCAATATGTCCTCGCCTTCTACAGCAAGAACGAGCTGGGGAGGAAGTTCTGGAGACAGACCCGGGCGAGCGTCTCGGATCAGCTCCCCCTATTCCGGCCCGGCAACTAGAGAACCTCCGCTCGCGCCGCTGGTGGTGCCAAAGCGGAAGGTTGGTACCGGAACCGACTGCCTGACATTGACCAGTCGACGGGCCCTCCTGAGGCCGCCGTGAGCGGCTAGATGCCCTCCCCCTCCCCGCCTCGGGGGCGTATGATTCCCCCCCATGAAACCCAAAGAACTCACCATCCGCGGGCTGATCCTCGGCGCCCTCCTCACCACCGTCTTCACCGCCGCCAACGTCTACCTCGGACTCAAGGTCGGCCTCACCTTCGCCTCCTCCATCCCGGCGGCCGTGCTGTCCATGGCCATCCTCAGCGCGGTGAAGGACTCGTCGATCCTCGAGAACAACATCGTCCAGACCGTCGCCTCCGCGGCCGGCACGCTCTCGGCGATCATCTTCGTCCTGCCGGGACTGGTCATCGTCGGATGGTGGACCGGCTTCCCCTTCTGGCAGTCGTTCCTGATCTGCGTGAGCGGGGGCGTGCTGGGCGTGCTCTTCACCATCCCGCTCCGCCGCGCGCTCGTCACCACCTCCGACCTCCCCTACCCCGAGGGCGTCGCCGCCGCCGAGGTGCTCAAGGTCGGCTCCGGCACCCGCGGCGAGGTCAAGGACGAGACCGGTGAGGCGCGCGAAGGCTTGATCGCCGTAGCCCTCGGCACCGTCGCGTCGGCCGGGCTCGCCATCGTCGGCGCGACGCGCGTCGCCGCCGCCGAGGTGAGCGGGTTCTTCAGCCTCGGCGCCCGCGCGTCGAGCGGCTACAACTTCGCCTGGTCGCTGGCCCTGCTCGGCGCCGGACACCTGGTGGGCCTGTCGGTGGGCATGGCGATGCTCGTCGGCCTGATCACGGCCTGGGCCGTGGCCGTGCCGATCCTCACGTCGATGCAACCGGCGGCCGACGGCGTCTCGATGGCCGCGCACACCCTCACCGTCTGGCGCACCCAGGTCCGGTTCATCGGCGCCGGCGCGATCGCGGTCGCGGCCATCTACACGCTCGCCACGCTCGCCAGGCCGGTCGTCGGCGGCCTGGTGAGCACCCTCGCTGCCTCACGAGCCGTCGCGACCGGCGACGATCGGGACCGCGACCTGTCGCCGCCGTGGATCATCGGCCTGACCGTCGTCTGCCTGGCGATCGCCGCCGGCCTCGCGTACACCTTCGCCATGTCCACGAACCTGGCACCGAGCGCGCTGCGCCTCACGCTGATCGCGGTGCCGTTCGTGCTGGTGGTGGGGTTCCTGATCGCCGGGATCTGCGGCTACATGGCCGGCCTCATCGGCGCGAGCAACAGCCCGATCTCGGGCGTCGGGATTCTGTCCATTGTCATCTGCGCCTCGCTGCTCGTCATGGCGGTCACCCCGACGGACCTCACGCGCCCCGCAATGGTCGCCTTCGCGCTGTTCATCACGGCGATCGTCTTCGCCTGCGCGACCATTTCCAACGACAACCTGCAGGACCTCAAGACGGGCCAGCTGGTGGGCGCGTCGCCGATGAGGCAGCAGATCGCCCTGATCGTTGGAGTCGGCGCCGGTGCGGCGGTGATACCTCCGGTGCTCAACCTGCTCGCCAAGGCGTACGGCTTCGCCGGCGCGGCCAACGTCGGCGTGGTGGCGCCCAATCCGCTGCCCGCCCCGCAGGCGACGCTCATCTCGGCGCTGGCGCAGGGAGTGATCGGCGGCAAGCTCGAGTGGAAGATGATCGGCATCGGCGCCCTGGTCGGCGTCGGCCTGATTCTGCTCGACGCGACGTTAGGTGCGATGAAGAAGCTGCGGATTCCGCCCCTGGCCGTGGGGATCGGGATCTACCTGCCGATGTCGGCGACCTTCGCGGTGGTGGTGGGCGCGGTGATCTCGCACTGGTACGACGGGCGCGCCAAGGCCACCCCCAATCCCGCCCGCGCCGACCGGCTGGGCACCCTGGTGGCGTCGGGCTTGATTGTCGGCGAGAGCCTCTGGGGCGTGCTCAACGCGGGGCTCATCGTGGCGACGTCGAAGGACGCGCCGATCGGCCTGGTGCCGGAGGACTTCCCGGCCGCGAAGTGGCTCGGCGTGCTCGGCTTCGTGGGGCTGATCGTCTGGCTCTACCGCTGGATGCTGCGGAAGGCGGCGGCGGCCGCGCCAGCCTGACGACGCGAGGCCGGCGACCGCCGCGCACCCCGGCGGTCGGGCCGGGCGCCGGCCAGGCGGCGCCCGCGCGCAGTGAGCCCGGTCGCACCGGGACGGCGCTCGCTCATTTGAACCAGGCCGGGTCGCCTGCGCCGCCGGGCACACTCGTCAACTGCAGGGTAGTCCCGGTGCCGTCGGCCTTCGTGACGAAGAGCTGTCCATTCATCGTGAAGACGAGATGCGTTCCGTCGGGCGACCAGTCCGGTCCATACGCCAGGGCGAGAATGAGCAAGTCTGCCCCACTACGCCGCAGGCAACTGAGTACCCGGACACGATGCTTGCGGCGAGGCACACTCGGCGCTCACGGCTGCCAAACCACTCTCACCGGGGTGATCCTCGAAGTCGTGGTACCGTCGCCGAGCTGGCCCGCGCTGTTGTCCCCCCAACAGTAGGCCACCCCTGTCGCGGTCACGCCGCAGGAGTGGCTGGTGGGCCCGGCGCTTACAAGCGCGAAGGCGATTCCCCCGGGGACCGCGACCGGCGTCGGGCTGGACTCCCACGGGTCGCCCGCGGGGTACGGCGGGCCGGCGATGCATCGCGGACAGGTCGCTCCCCAACAGTAGGCGGCGCCGCTGACCGTCGTCGCGCAGGCGCGCGCATAGGAGGCAGCAAGGCTCGTGAAGCGCAGGCCGTCCCCGACGGGCCGGGGAATCGTGCTACACTCGCCGACCCGCCACGGGGAGCAGTCATCGGTGGTTGGACCGGTCCCAAAGAGGTCCCACCCCCAGCAGTACACCTCACCGTCGATGCGGAGGCCACAGGCGGAATACTGGGCCACGACAACCGCGCTGAACTGGTGTCCCCCCGCGACCGCGACGGGACTGCGGCTGCACTCTCCAAACCAGGCGTTGCACTGGTCCGGGCCGGTGATCGTGCCATTCCCCAGCGCTCCCCAAGCGTTAATACCCCAGCAGTACGCGGCGCCTGCAGTGGTGAGGCCGCAGCTCTCCGCGACCCCGGCACTCACTGACGCGAACGAAAGGCCACCCACCACTGGCTGTGGACTGGAGCACGCCGCGCTACCGTCACAACTGGTCAACTGCAGGGCGCCGATCCCCAGCTCGCCATAGAGGCCGAGTCCCCAGCAGAACGCGGCACCGTCCACCGCGACGCCGCACGTGTGCGAGTCGCCGGCGCTGATGCTCTTGAATTCGATGCCGCCAGCGACTGCCACCGGAGTCAGCGTGCCCTGAAACGTGCCGTTTCCGTTCCCCAACTGTCCGAACATCGCATAGCCCCAGCAGTAAGCGTCACCGGCGGCCGTGATGCCGCATGCATGACGCCATCCGACACTGAGCGACGTAAACCTCAATGCGCTGGACACAATTCGTGGGGTCGGAAATAGCGCGGAGGCGGGTGGCGCCGAACTTGGAAGGCCGCAGGGGAACCAGTCGTAGTACGACACATCCGGACAGATGCCCCAGATCCAAGCATCCCAAGGGTAGCCCCAACAGTACGCGGTCCCTCGCACGGTGAGGCCGCACGAGAAACCGTGGCCGGCTCCCACCGACGCGAATCGCAGGCTGTCCACGGTCACCACCGCCTTGCCGGTGACGCCGCCGGATGTTGCCTGGATGCTGGTCTCGCCGATGCCCACTGCGGTCACCAGACCGTCCGCCGAGACGCTCGCGATTCTCGCGTCGGCGCTCGACCAACCGAACCGCGCCACCGCCACTGGGTCGCCCCGCGAGTCGAATGCCCTGGCGGCGAGCTGCTGCGCGGCGTCGGGCGTGAGGATGGTGGAGCCAGGCGTGAGGCTGATGGACGCGACCTGCGGGGCCGGCGCCGTGGCGGTCGTGAAGTCCGCGGTTACAGGCTCGGCAAGGGCCACGCCATTCACGCTCTGGATCCGCTGCGTTACGACGAGCTGGTACGCCGTCGCCCCGGCGAGCAGGCTGTCGGGACGGAACTCCGCCCGAAGGCCGAGCGCATCGCCTAACCCTACCGTGCCCGCGATCCGCGTCGTGCCCCGCCAGAGCTGCACCGACCCCGTGTCGAGCGTCGCCGAGTCGAGCGGCGTGCTGAACACCACCACCACGATCGCGTTGAGCGGCACGTCCACCTTCTTCGCGGGCGGACTGGTGCGCACCACCACCGGCGGGCGTCTCGGTCGAACCACCAGATAACCGAGGATGGCACCTGCCGAACCGAGAGGTTGGATCGCGACGACCAGCGTGTCGCCGACGTCGGCGACGATCGGCACCGGATCAAAACCGCCGTCCACCACCGGGGCCGTGATCGCCTGCCCCGATTCCACATCGCGGATCGTCGCCGAGAGGCCTTGGGGGACCGAGCCCGGGGGGAGGGACACGTAGACCACGCTTGTCGCAGTCGACGCGCTTTCCATCTGCATCCGGGCTGACGCCAGCGGCGCCGGCCCCGGCACCGGCTCCGACGCGATCAAGGCGGGCAGCTCGTTAGCACGTGGCGCAGGCGTCGGCACCGGCGTCGGAATCTGCACCGGCGCGCTGGTGTCCCTGCAGCCCGCGGTCCAGGCGAGCGCGCTGGCGAGCATCAGCACTGTGCCCCAAGACGTCCGACGCATGTGACCCCCCGTGGTCCTCAGTCCTGGCCACCATTCATCGTGAACCCTGCCCAATAGAACGGATGGGTCGTGCGTGGATTGCGGAGCAGGGCGCGTTGCGCCTCCGCCAGCGCCTCGGCCTCGGGCCGGCCGGCGGCCAGGGCACCGTAGAACTGCGTCATCAGGTCCGCCGTGGCGCGATCGTCCACCGGCCAGAGGGTCGCCAGCACGTTCGATGCCCCCGCGGACAGGAAGGCCTGGACGAGCCCGACCCAGTCATCGCCTGACGGCACGTCCTCCACCGCGCCGGCGCTCAGCGCGGTCTGACAGGCGCTCAGCACGACCAAGCGCGCGTGCAGCTGCAGGCCGAACACGTCGTGCACCTCGAGGCGCCCATCGTCCTCGCCTGATGGTGCGAGTTCCACAAACGAGAACAGCGGGTTGTCCTTGTTCAGCACGCCGAAGGTGGCGAAGTGAATGATGGACTGCCGCGGCGCCGCGACCCGGAGGGCACGCCCCGTCGCCTGCTCCCCAACGAGAATTCGGGCGCCCGTTCCGAAGATCCGTCCGATCGCCGCAACCTCCGCGCGCGAGCCCGGCAACGCCTGCACCCGCGGCGCCAGCGCGAGCACACCCCCTTCTCCCGCCGACGCCGCCGGCCGCGCGCGACCGTGCAGGCGCAGCCACACGGACGCCGACGGCGTGTACGTCAGGCGATAGCGCTGGACGAGATACTTGGCGGGACCCGGCGCAGCGAGCAGGGCCGCGAACGGGATGTAGTGCAGCTCGGCGTGGGGGGCGATCAACAGCGCGTGCTTGCCGGCGAGCAGTCCGGACGCTTCAACGGGTTCTATCAGGTAGCGATCGAGCCGGCGCAGCGGCGCGCGCCATAGGTCGGCCCCCGCTTCCGTGGTGGGACCGGTCAGGACACCGCGCGCGAAGTCCACCAGGGTCGCCAGCTCGTGCCGCGACACGGGAATCTCGACCGTGGCCACGGTATCATGGGTCACGACGAACACCACCGACGTCGCGTCGCCCACCAGGTACTCGAGCAGCGCCTCGTCCGGCCCGAGCGCCGCCATCACCGTGCGCACCGGCGCGATCCTGCCGGTCACCATCGCCGCGTACTCGGGACGCGCGGCCCGCATCTCCTCGAGCAGCGCCGCGTACTTCTCCTGGGACTGGGCGAGTGCCTCGCGCACCGCGCCGGAGGACTGCTCCGTCGTCAGGGGACCGCGCAGCCCCGAGCCGCCGTCGCGTTTGCCCTCGAGGGCCAAGGTCAGCACGTTGATCTGGCGGCGCAAGTCCTGCTCCTGCCCCGCCAGCGCATCGGTCGCCGCCCCCGCCGCCGGCGCGGCGACCCGCCCGCGCGCCAGCAGATCGAGCAGCTCCCGGGCGCGCAACCGCTCACTGGCCTCGAAGGCGGCGTCCGTGTGGCCCCGTGCCAGCTCCACACGGGCCAGTTGCTCGTAGACGTCCCACTTGTCAGCGAGAAAGGCCGCGCGCCGCTCTTCCAGGGGGAGCGTGCCTGACGAGCGCTCGATGTCGCGTAGGGCCACGCGGAGTTCCTGTGCGGCCTCATCGGTCGCACCCCGTGCGCCGAGCGCGCCACCGAGGCCCGCGTGCAAACGCCAGGCAATCGACGGCGCCGGCAGCGCTCCGAGTCGGTCGAGGGCGCGACGCCAGAGCGATTCCGCGGCGAGGGGCAGCCCCACCTTCAGTTCCAGCTCGGCGAGGCCGTCGAGCGCCACCGCCTCGCCACCGGCATCACCAACCTTCTGGAGCGTCGCCAACGCGCCGTTCAGCGTCGCTCGCGCCGCCGCGGTATCGCCGCGCTGCCACTGCGCGTATCCGAGGAGCAGTCGCGTCAGCGCCGCCGAGCGCGGATCCCCCGTGATCTCCTCCGAGCGCAGCACGAGTTCCAGCCGCGCCTGGCCACGCGCGTAGTCATGGCGCAGCAGGAGCAGCAGCCCCAATCCACGCGCCGCTTCCGCCTGCCCCCGGCCATCGCCGGCCCGGCGCGAGAGTCGATCCGCGCGGGCGTACTGTCGCTCCGCTTCGGGGAACTGGTTGAACTGGACGGCAAGATCGGCGCGTGCGAGGGCGAGCGGGGCCAGCAACGCGGGCGCCGCCCCGTCCGCGGGGACGAGCCGTTCCGCCTCACCGATGTGCATGAGCGCGCCCTGGAGGTTACCCATCGCCGCGTGCGTCAGCGCGATCTCCAGTCGCACGCCCGCTTCCTCCACGAGCGGCCCCGTCTCACGGAAGACGGCGACTGCCCGGGAAAGATTCGTCAGGGCGACCCGATAGTCGCCCCGCTGCAGCGCGAGCAGACCCAGGTCGCGCAGCACGGCCGCGGCATCGACCCGGTTTCCGTGCGCGCGGTACAGGGCCAGTGCCTCACGATAGCGTGTCGCGGCACCGGGGTAATCCCCCTCCATGCTCGCCAGATTCCCGAGATTGATCAGATTGGCGGCGGCCGGCTCGTCGCGGCTCTCACGCCGGTTCGACGACAGCGCTTCGGAGAACTCGGTCCGGGCGCGATCGAGGTCGCCGAGGCTCTGGGCGATGAGACCGAGGTTGTTGCGATCGGCCGCGGCGCCACGCCCATCGCCGGTCAGCACGCGGATCTCCGCGGCGCGGGCGTACAGGTCGGCCGCGCGACGGAGATCGCCGCGGTCGGCCGACACGCTCGCGAGGGTTCCGATCGCGTTCCCCTCGGTGCGGTGGTCCCCGATTCGCCCGGCGAGCATGCGGGAGCGCTCGAGGTACATCTCTGCACTGTCGAGGTCGCCTGACTGGTAGAATCCCGCTCCGATGTTGCCGAACGCGGCGCCGATGCCCGCCGAGTCTCGCAGCAGCTCGCAGGCGCGCTGGCTGGCGCGCCAGTCCCGCATCGCCGCGGCGATGCCGCTGCGGCCCAGCGCGGCGTTGCCAGCCCGGCGCAGACTGTCCGCGGCGATCTTCATGCGTCGCTCGGTGGGGGACCACGCTTCGAAGTGGCGGACCTGAAGGACCAAGAAGGAGTCGTGCCACGCGACGGCGTACGCGCCCGCCAGGCGCTGGGCGGCGCGCAGATCGCCGGTGGGCCCCGCGTCCACCGCGGCACTCGTCAGCAGTCGACGGAGCACCTCACGCGCGCTGTCGGGGCGCGTGCGGATCTCGACGACGAGCGCGCTATCCGTCTCCACGGCTGGCCGCGCGAGCAGCCGGGTCACGATCTGGCCGCCCGTCGCCTGCATGGCCAGCGCCGCCATGAGCGACAGCGACCCGCCAAGGGGCATCATCAGCGGGAATCGACCGAGAACCGGATGAGCTCAGAGGACACCCACCGGTTCCATCCCGTCTGGGCCTCGATCTTCCAGAAGTACGACCCGCCCTGCCGCAGGCGGATGCTCGCGGGCAGCGACACGGACGTATCGGCCACCTGCGTGTCCCAGAGGGCATGCCCCGTGTCGTCGAACAGCGTGAGGCGGTAGAGATCGGCGCGGGGAACCGCGGTCCAGACGAAGGTGCGCGGCACCTCGACCGTGCCGCGCGGTGCGACGATGACCGGTGCCACGGTCGTGGTGACCACCGGCTCCCGGTAGGTGGGCGCGGCCGTGCGATCCCGCCCCGGATAGACGAAGAGCAGGACGGCCGCGGCCGCCGCGGCCGCGACGCCGATCGGCACGTACCAGGTGCGCCGGTTGGGCCGCGTGCGGAGGAGCCGCGCGACGTCACGGAGCTCGTCGCGGCAGGCATCGCACTCCGCCAGGTGCAGCTCGACCCGCGACCGGTCCGACGGCGACAACGCTCCGTCGAAATAGGCGGCGACATCTCCCGGCTCGAGGTGCATCCCCGAATGCTCTCTAGCGTCCATCCCGGTCCTCGGCGTGGGCATGGCGCGCGTGTTTGGCATCACACATATGAAACGGAAGTGGCCACCGGTTTTGCGGCATCATGGTTCCGAGTCCTGCACCCCTCGCCGGGTCAGTGCCGCCCGCAGCTGCCCCAGGACCCCGGCGAGGCGGCGATAGACGTGGAACGGAGTGGGGAACCCCATCAACCGGGCGATCTCGCGAGCGGAGAGGTCGTCTTCGAAGCGGAGCGTGAGGAGGAGCCGATCGCGCGGTTCGACGCGACGGAGCTCGACGGCGAGGCTTCGGCTCAGTTCCGCGGCACGGAGCTGTGTGTGGGGGTCGCCGGTCCCGGCGTCCGGCAGGTCCGCGCTGTCGATCTCTTCGGTGAGGAAGTCAGCGAGGCGGTGTCGGACCTCGCGCGTCTCGCTGCCGCGCGGCCCGGAGTTCTGCTCCCGCCCGTAGCGGTGGCGAAGATGATCCAGGCACAGCCGGCGCGCGACGACGACGAGCCAGGTGGTGAACTTGCTCCGGCCGTCCGACACGTAGGCGCGCAGGCGCCGATAGTCGTCGTGCTGGAGTTGCTCCAGCAGATAGGCGTAGGCGTCCATGGCGGCGTCGTAGTCGCGGTCCATGCTGCGGGCGGTGTGGAGCAGCAGTCGGCTGTGCGTCTCGACAAACGACCGCCACGCCGCGTCGCGCGCCGGGCCATCCCGCGCATCCAGGAGGGCGGACAGCTCCGAGGCTGGGGAATGCAATGAACGGCGGCTCCGTCGACCGGGCAAAGGCCAAGCTACTCACAGTCAGGCAGGATCGTGAGAGGCTGGAAAGAGATCCATGAATAGCCGTGACCACATGGCCAGACGCAAGGGGTGGCCAGCATCGGCCACCTAACTGGCTTCCGCCTGGCAAGCCGGCTGGCGGCGCCGACGTGCCAGCGATATGTTGACCGCGTTGAGACTACAGTGCGCCAACTCGCGGGTGAATGACCTCGTCATGCCGCTCAGCGCGCCGGCTCGTGGCCCAGGAACAGCTGGAACGACCAACCTCCCGGGCTGGGGGGACCCATGAGAAATATCAACGTGCGCACCGCGGCGATCGTCAGTGCGGCACTCCTGCTTTCAGGATGCCAGCGGACGTTTCACTTGTCTCCTCCTCCGGCCGCCACGCCCGTCGCCATTCCCACAGACGCGCATTTTCAAGTCTACGGAGCGAATGACTCCCAGGACTGGGCCGGCATCCTTGGCGCACTTGCTCCAGCGGTCGTCACCTCGGGCCTGTATACCGCCGACTCGAACGCGAACTTCGTCATACTGCGCGTGACTGAAACCGAGCCCAACCTGGTGAACCTGCCGTTGGCTTTGCCGGCGTTGACCATATGCATCATTCCCTGTCACCAGTACAAGACGTACACCGCGGATTTCGAGGTCTACCTGGCACAAAGCCGGGCGCGTGGTCCGACCAGGTTCCACTACCAGTTCTCCGCCATCTCGGGTACCTGGCTGCTGCGTGCCAAGAGCCGCCCCGATCCTGCGGCTCCTGTCCGAGCCCTGTATCGGCAATTCTTCTCGGACTATGCAGAGCTGTTGAACACCTCACCAGCACGGGATGAGAATCATGAGTAGCCCGAGGCCTCGCACCAGGTCGATCCTGTTACTGTGTGTCTGTCTGCCCGGTTGCGCAGTGGGCATTGCTTCGACCAACCTGAAAAACCTGCCTGCCCGCTCTGAGGATACCGAACTACTCCAGTCCGTGGGCTTTGTCATCCACTCGACGACAGGGAGTGGATCGGTTGACGATGGCAAAGACAGAACATCCTGGGCCCACGCCCTGGCTGGTCTCGCCAGCATGGAAAACATCTTCATTTTCAGGGCGGACGGGCCAGAAGGGATGATCCATTCGTACGCCGAATTCTCGAAGACGCACCCCATGGTGACCATCGAGCTGCGCGTCACCGATCCCGGAGATAACTTTGGAGCCTTTCTCGTGCTGGCCAGCCTTGTTTCCCTGGGTACAGTCCCGGCGTACTATTCCGAACCTGACACGGCCACTTTTTCGCTGGCAATGCCGGCGGAAGAGCATGTCCCTGACCTGCATTGGAACTACGGATATCGCCGACGGCTGTACCTCTGGGATCCTTTTCTGCCTATCGCGAACTACATGGTGACCCAGGCCGGATCGGGCAGTGAGATCGACCCACGCTGGAAGGCCGAGGAAAAGCGTCGGCTGCTGCTGAGGTTTCTGCAGGATGCCAGACAGCCGCTGCGGGAATATTTCGCCCGCGTGAGACGCGCTCCGTAGCATCGCCGTCCCCCTCCCCGAATCACCATGCCCACCACCGCACTCGGCATCCACCACCTCACCGCCATCGCCGGCGACCCGCAGCGCAACGTCGACTTCTACGCCGGCACGCTGGGGCTGCGGTTCGTGAAGAAGACCGTCAACTTCGACGACCCGTTCACCTACCACCTCTACTACGGCGACGGGTCCGGGGGCCCGGGCTCGCTGCTCACCTTCTTCCCATGGCCGGCGGGTCGAACGGGGCGGCAGGGAGTGGGACAGGTGAATGTCGTGTCGCTCGCGATCCTGCCGGCTTCGCTCGGGTGGTGGGTGGAGCGGCTGTTGACGCATGGCATCGCCCACGAGGCGCCCGCCACGAAGTTCGGCCGGCGCGTGCTCGCCTTCCGCGATCCCGACGGGATGCCGCTCGAGCTGGTGGCCGATCCGGCCGCCGAGTCGCGCGCCGGGTGGACGGGCGGGCCGGTCCCGGCCGATCACATCGTGCGCGGGATGCACGGCGTTACGCTGTGGGTGGGGTCGGCGGCGGCTACGGCGGCGCTGCTCACCGAGACGTTAGGCTTCCGCGCCGCCGGCGAGGAGGCGGGCGTGCAGCGCTTCGTGAGCGGCGACGGCGGGCCGGGCACGGTGGTCGACGTCCGCGCCGCGGAGGGGTTCTGGGCCGGCACGATGGGGGCCGGCGTCATCCACCACGTCGCCTTCCGCGCCGCCAACGACGATGCCCAGGACGAGCTGCGGCAGGCCGTGCAGCAGGCGGGGATCGCCACCACGCCACGCATCGACCGGACGTACTTCCACTCCGTCTACTTCCACGAGCCGGGCGGCGTGCTGTTCGAGATCGCGACGGACGGACCGGGCTTTGCCATCGATGAACCGGCCGACCGGCTGGGGAGCGCGCTCAAGCTGCCGGCGCAGTACGAGTCGGCGCGCGCCCAGATCGAGGCGCAGCTCCTGCCGATCCACCTGCCGGCGGAAGTCGCCGGATGAGCGCGTCGTCGTTCGTCCACAAGTTCGTCCCCGGTGACGCCGGCGCGCCCGTGCTCCTCCTGCTGCACGGGACCGGCGGCAACGAGGATGACCTGTTGCCCCTGGGCAAGGCGCTGTCGCCGGCCTCGCCGATGCTGAGTCCGCGCGGCAAGGTACTGGAGAACGGGATGCCGCGCTTCTTCCGCCGCATCCGCGAAGGGGTGTTCGACCAGGCGGACCTCGAAGCGCGAACCCATGAGCTGGCTGCCTGGTTAGGCGAGGCGGAGGCGGCCTACGCCATCGACCGGTCGCAGCTGGTGGCGGTCGGGTTCTCCAACGGTGCCAACGTCGCCGCCAGTCTCCTGCTGCGGCATCCCGGGTTGCTGGCCGGGGCGATCCTGCTGCGGGCGATGGTGCCCTTCGAGCCGCCGGCACCGGTCGACCTCGCCGGGACGCGGGTCTTCTTGGCCGCCGGGCGCGCCGACCCGATCGTCCCGCCGGAGAACACCGAACGCCTGGCGACGCTGCTCGAGTCAGCCGGCGCCGACGTCACACTGGTGTGGCAGCCAGGCGGCCACTCGATCACCCCGGATGACGTCGAGCTCGCCACGCGGTGGCTGGCGGGGACGTTCGCCGGCGGCGTGCGGGACCGGTGACCCGGTGACGTGACCCCCCCGCGCGCGACGAGCGGAGCGGTACCCGTGGCGGACTCGTCGGCCGGGGCGGACACGCTCGCCGGCGCGTTCGACCTCTATCGCGAGCGGTTTGCCGCGATCACCGCGCGCTCCCGCCGCCGCTTCGCCGCCCGCGACTGGACCGGCGCCCGCACCGACGCCGCCGAGCGGCTGGCGCTGTACAAGACCGTGCTCGACGAGGCCCTCACGCGCCTGACGACCGCGCTGGGCGCGGCCGCGCGCGAGCGGACGCTCTGGGTCGCGATGCGCGAGCGGTACGCCGCCGCCATGGCCGGCCGCGACGACCGGGAGCTCGCCGCCACTTTCTTCAACTCGGCCGCGCGTCGCGTCCTCACCATCGTGGGCGTGGACCCGGAGGTCGAGATCAAGCCGGTCCGCGCCCGCGTGCCTCCGGCCGTGGAGCCGCTCCCCGTGGAGGGCGGCGGCGAAGCGCTGGCGCGGCGCCTGCTCGAGCGGTTCACCTGGGGCGCGCCGTACGAGGATGCGGCCAGGGATGCCCGCCGGATCGGGCGGGTCCTCGACGCCGAGGATCGTGAGGCAGGTGGGGCGCCGCCGGATGCGGTCGACGTCCTGCCGGTCGCGTTCTTCCGCAACAAGGGCGCGTACGTGGTGGCCCGGGTGCGCCGCGGCGACGCCTGGTCGCCGCTGGTGGTCGCCTTCCTCCACGCGCCGCGCGGCGTGCATGCCGATGCGGTGCTCACCACGTCGGACGAGGCGTCGATCGTCTTCGGCTTCTCGTGGTCGTACTTCCACGTCGACGCCCCCTGCCCTTCCTCGGTCGTCGAGTTCCTCGCGACCATCATGCCGGTCAAGCGCATCGACGAGCTCTACACCACCATCGGCTTCAACAAGCACGGCAAGACGGAGCTCTACCGGGCGGTGAAGGATGCGCTGGCGCGCCCGGACGGCCGGTTCGTCCCCGCCGAGGGGGCGAAGGGGCTGGTGATGACGGTGTTCGCGCTGCCGGCCGTGAACGTCGTGTTCAAGGTGATCCGCGACACCTTCGGCCACGGCAAGAAGACCACGCGTCGCGAGGTGATGGAGAAGTACCACTTCGTCTTCATCCGCGACCGGGTGGGCCGGCTGGCCGACGCCCAGGAGTTCGAGCACGTCAACTTCCCGCGCGCGTGTTTCCCTCCGGCGCTGCTTGCCGAGCTGGTGGAGGCGGCGCCGAGTATCGTGAGGCTTCACGATGACCGGGTGCACATCGCCCACCTGTACACCGAGCGGCTGCTCACTCCGCTCAACCTGCACCTGCAGCAGGCCGGCCCGGTGGCGGCCCGCGACGCGATCCTCGACTACGGGCGCGCGATCCGGGACATGGCCGCCGCCGACATCTTCGCCGGCGACATGCTGCTCAAGAACTTCGGCGTCAGCCGCCACGGCCGGGTGATCTTCTACGACTACGACGAGCTGAGCACGATCACCGACTGCCACTTCCGCCGGATGCCGGACGCGCGCTCCGACACCGACGAGCTCTCGGCCGAGCCCTGGTACTCGGTGGCCGAGCACGATGTGTTCCCGGAGGAGTTCCTCCCCTTCCTGGTGCCCGACGGTCCGCTGCGTGAGGCATTTCTGAGCGCTCACGGCGACCTGCTGGACGTGCGCTGGTGGCAGCGCGTGCAGGAGCGGCTGCGGGAGGGGGAGCTGTTCGACTTCTACCCGTATCGGGCGGGTCGGAGGCTGGGAACTACTGAGTACTGAGAATTACGTACAGAAGACCGTACTGAGTACTGAGTACTGAGTACTGAGTACTGAGTACTGAGTACTGAGTATCGCTCAGTGCCAGTGACGGTTGCGACGCGGCTCGGCGAAGAGAGAGAAGCCAGGCGCAGGTGCCGTGCACCAAGCGGCCAACACGCACGAAACGCTCCCGCACACCAGTCGATACTCAGTACTCAGTACTCAGTACTCAGTTGATCCCCAGCTTGCCTCGCAGATACTCCCGGAGCGCCCCGGCCGATATCCGCTCCTGCGCCAGCGTGTCCCGGTCGCGGACCGTCACCGTGCCGTCGGTGATCGACTGGCCATCGACCGTTATGCAGAACGGCGTTCCTACCTCGTCCTGCCGGCGGTAGCGCTTGCCGATGCTCCCCGACTCGTCGTAGTCCACCGGGAAGATCGGGCGCAGGTCGGCGGCGATCCGATTGGCCATCTCCGGCTGCCCGTCCTTCTTCGTCAACGGGAAGACCGCCGCCTTGATCGGCGCCAGCGACGCGTCGAGCCCCAGCACCACCCGCCCCTCGTCTTCGCCGGCCACCGACTCCTCGCGGTACCCGTTCACCAGCAGCGCCAGCGTCGTCCGGTCCGCGCCCACCGACGTCTCCACCACGTACGGCAGGTAGCGCCGGTTGTTGGGCTGGTCGAAGTACTCGAGCTTCTTCCCCGAGAACTGCTGGTGCTGGGTGAGGTCGAAGTCGCCGCGGTTGTGGACGCCTTCAATTTCCTGGAAGCCCAGCGTCCCGCCGAAGTCGAACTGGACATCGAACGCCGCCCGCGCGTAGTGCGCCAGCTCCTGCGCGGTGTGCTCGTGGAACTCCAGCCGGTTCCGCGCCAGTCCCAGCCCCAGGTGCCACTCCATCCGCTGCGCCTTCCAGTACTCGAACCAGTGCATGTCGGTGCCGGGCTCGACGAAGAACTGCATCTCCATCTGCTCGAACTCCCGGGTCCGGAAGATGAAGTTCCCCGGCGTGATCTCGTTCCGGAACGCCTTCCCGATCTGGGCGATGCCGAACGGGACCTTCTGCCGGCTCGCCTGCTGCACGTTCAGGAAGTTGACGTAGATCCCCTGCGCCGTCTCGGGACGGAGGTAGACCACCGCCGCGGTGTCCTCCACCGGGCCCATGAACGTCTTGAACATCAGGTTGAACATCCGCGCCGCCGACAGCGTCCCCTTGCTCCCGCACGATGGACACTGCGCGTCCGGCTGGCCGGGCGTCCCCTTGATCTTCGGGTCGTCGGCGCGGAAGCGCTTCTTGCACTGCCGGCAGTCCACCAGCGGGTCGGTGAAGCCGGCCACGTGGCCGCTCGCCTCCCACACCCGCGGGTGCATCAGGATCGCCGCGTCCAGCCCCTCGATGTCGTCGCGGGCCCGGACCATGGCGTGCCACCACCGGTCCTTCAGGTTCTTCTTGAGCTCGACGCCCAGCGGGCCGTAGTCCCAGACCGACCCCGTGCCGCCGTAGATTTCGGACGACTGGTAGATGAAGCCGCGCCGCTTGCACAGCGACACGAGTTTGTCCATCACGTCGGGCCAGGTGTTGGTGGGGGTGGGAGCGGTCGAGGACATGGGGGTGGGGGATCAGTCGGCGGAGACACTGCGCGGCGCCGGTGCCCGGCGCCGCGGTATCAAAACATAACAGAGGACCAGGGTCGGGGTCAGTATCAGGTGACGTTACCCCCGATTTAGGCCACGTCAGGATCGGAGGATCGGTTCGCCAACGTCCGTCTCGTCGGGGGTGAAGAGCGCCGCGTACTCGGCCGGCGTGCGCTGGCCGAGCCCCCGGTGCGGTCGCCCCGTGTGGTACTCC
>JBGPGH010000002.1:0-364745 GCA_041483735.1 Gemmatimonadaceae bacterium
CCGGCGGGAGTCGAGTCCACCATGACCGGTCCAATCGCCGCCGCGAAGGAAGCGCGGGCCGTCTTCGCCGGCGGGTGCTTCTGGGGAATCCAGGCCGTCTTCGAGCACGTGAAGGGCGTCATCCGCGCCACCTCGGGCTACGCGGGCGGCGCGGCCGGCACCGCCACCTACGGCCAGGTCAGCGACGGTGACACGGGGCACGCCGAGTCGGTCGAGGTCATCTTCGACCCGGCGCAGGTGTCGTACACCACGCTCCTCGACGTCTTCTTCTCCGTCGCCCACGACCCCACGCAGAAGAACCGACAGGGGCCGGACGTCGGCACGCAGTACCGCTCGGCGATCTTCTACATCGGCGACGAGCAGAAGCGCGTGGCGCTCGCGTACATCCAGCAACTCACCGCGGCAAAGACGTTCACGCGGCCGATCGTGACCGAGGTGACGCCATTGACGGTGTTCTACGCCGCCGAGGCGTACCACCAGGACTACGCGATCCATCACCCCAACGAACCGTACATCGTCTACAACGACCTCCCCAAGGTCGCGCACCTCCGCGAGAGCCACCCGCAGCTCTGGCGCGAATCTCCGGTCACGCGGTGACTGTCGCCGGCCGCGCCTGACGCGGAGCCGGTTTCGAGGGCGCGCGGAGCAGACACCGCTGCACGACCCTCGTCGGCTGGGGTCCATTGCCGGCGGGTCAATCGATTCCGTTCGGTTGGACGACGCTGAGGCGAGTCGCTATCTTCGGCGCAGTTCGTCCCCCCGATCCGGAGCGACCGATGGCCGTGTCCCGTCGCGCGTTTCTCGCCTCACTCGGCGCCGGTGGCGCCGGTGTCCTCGCCCTCCCGATGGTCAGCTGGCGCGGCAGCGAGGCGCTGCACGCGCAGCAGGCGGTGACCTCCGGCCGCGAAGCGCGGCGCGCCGACCGGCTGCTCAGCGTGCGGCCGGGGATGATCCGGCTCGATAGCAACGAAAACCCCAACGGACCCGGCCTGCGCGTCTTCGACACGATCCGTCACGGACTTGGCGGGGCGAACCGCTATCCGGTGAAGTCCGAGGACGACCTTGTGGGCGCGATCGCGAAGTCGCACGGCATCAAGTCCGAAAACGTGATCCTCGGCTGCGGCTCGGGTGAGCTGCTGCGGGTCGCGGTGCAGGCGTTCACCTCCCCGCACCGCGCGCTCATCTCGCCGGCTCCCACCTTCGAGTCGATGGCGCACTTCGCGACGTTCATCGGCAGCGCGCTCCGCGAACCACCGGTGGACGCGCGGCTGCAGCTCGACCTGGGCGCGATGCTCGACGCGTCGCCGGGCGCCGGCCTCATCTACTTCTGCAATCCGAACAACCCCACCGCGACCGTCCACGGCTCGGCGGCGGTGACCGGGTTCGTGACCGACGTCGGGAGCCGGTCGCCCGACACGTTCATCCTGATCGACGAGGCGTACCACGAGTACGTGGAGGACGCCTCGTACGCGACGGCGATCCCGCTGGCGCTCGCCAACCCGCAGGTGATCGTGACGCGCACCTTCAGCAAGGTGTTCGGGATGGCCGGCCTGCGGGTGGGCTACGCGATCGGCCAGCCGGAGACGCTGGCGCGGATGTCGCCATGGCTGCTGGGCTCGAACGTGAACCAGTTGGCGCTGGTGGCCGCGGCGGCGTCGGTCGGCGACCGGACGCACATCGCCACCGAGCAGCGCAGGAATCGTGAGGCGCGGGCGTTCACCAGCAAGTTCTTCGAGAGGGCCGGCTACACGGTGGGCGCCTGCGAAGCGAACTTCATGATGGTGGACATCCACCGCGACGTGAAGGCGTTCAAGGCCGAGTGCATCAAGAAGGGCGTGGCCGTGGGCCGGCCCTTCCCGCCGCTGAGCACGCACCTCCGGCTGTCGATTGGCACCATGCCGGAGATGACCAGGGCGCTCGAGGTCTTCCGCACCACGCTTGCCTGACGAGGGAACGCGGCGGGGGCGCCGCGCTGCGCGCGGCGCCCCCGCCCCCTGTTACACCGACTTCCCCTTCCACTTCCCGCGCCGGAAGAGCACGGCGCTCACCACCGCCAGCGTCGAGTACGCCACCGTCACGGCCACGAACACGCCCGGCGGACCGAGCTCGAAGCGGCTCGCGAGCAGCCATGCCAGCGGGATCTCCCACAGCCAGAAGACGCCGAGGTTGATCCAGGTCGGCGTCCAGGTGTCGCCGGCGCCGTTGAACGATTGCGTCAGCACCATCCCGTAGGCGTAGAACGGAAAGCCGAGCCCGATGATCCGGAGCCCCAGCACTCCGACCTTCACCACCTCCGGGTCGGGACTGAACGCCGACACGATCGGCCGCGCGAAAGCGACGAAGATCGCTCCCATGATCCCGAGGAAGACGAGGTTGTAGCGCGCCGCCGTCCACACCGACTGCTCCCCCCGCTCGGGACGCTTCGCCCCCAGCGACTGGCCGACCATCGTCGCCGCCGCGTTGCTCAGGCCGAACGCCGGCAGGAGCCCGAACAGCACCAGCCGGATGGCGATGGTGTAGCCGGCCATCGCCACACTCCCGAACGCGGCGATGATCCGCACCAGCCCGATCCAGGTCGTCGACCCGACCGTCACCTGGAACGTCCCCACCGCCGACAGGCGCACGATCCGGAGCATGGCCCGCGGATCGAGCTTCACGTGACGGCGCTTCACCGCCAGGTGTCCCGTCCCGTGTGTGAGGCGGGTGAGCGCGAACAGGAACCCCGTGCCGCGCCCGATGGTCGTCGCGATCGCGGCGCCGGCCACGCCCATCCGGGGGAAGGGCCCGATCCCGAAAATGAGCAGCGGGCCGAGCGTGATGTTGATCGCGTTCGCCAGCCAGAGCACGCGCATGGCCACCGCCGCGTCGCCGGCGCCCCGGAACACGGCGTTGATCACGAACAGCAGGAAGGCGGTGGCGCTCCCGCCCAGCATCACCCGGGTGAACAGCGTGCCGGTGGCCAGCACCTGCGGTGAGGCGCCCATCGCCGCCAGCAGGGTCGGCGCCAGCACCGACCCCAGGGCGCCCAACGAGAGCGAGACGATCGCCCCGAGGGCGATCACCTGCACCGCCGCGCTCGCCGCGGCCTCGGGGTCGTGCTCCCCGATGCGCCGCGCCACGGTCGCGGTGGCGCCGATGCTCAGCCCGAACGCCAGCGTGTAGACGATGATCATCATCGTCTCCGTGAGCCCCACCGTGGCCACCGCATCGGGGCCGAGGTGCGCCACCCAGAAGACGTCGGCGACGGCGAACAGGCTCTCCATGACCATCTCGAGCACCATCGGGACGGCGAGCAGGAAGATCGCCCGGCCGATGGGCCCCGCGGTGTAGTCGTGGCGTGTCCCGCGCGCGGCCTCGCGGAGGTCGCGCCAGAGGTCAGCGATCGACCGGGTGGTATTGAGCGTCGGACTTTCCGAAGGACTGGTCACGAGATGGATTCCGGTGAAAAGAAATCGCCCCACCTGTCTGGGCCGGAGCAGGGGGGGCGACGAGAGATCGGAAGGGGTGGGGCGCTAGTCGCGCCACGCTCGGTCTCGCGGGCCTGCTCCGGGCCGGTCGCTGGACGGGCCAGCGACAACGCTCACGGGCGTGAGCGTCGGGGCCGGGACGACCAGGATGGCGGAGAGGGGGAAATGGCGCATGAACCAGACTCGGACGCAGGGAACGGGAACCGAACGCCGCGACAGTTCCGCGGCGGGTTGAACACACTAAAACTCCTGGCGCGGGATGTCAAGTTTTTCGTTTTGCCCCACCAAGATGGCGCCGGCGAGGGCGGCGCGACGCCGACCCCGCCCGCGCGCGGCGCCGCTCCTAACGCCCGCCCGGCCCCACCACGCCCTCCGGCTGGCGCAGCGCCGCGTCGATCATCTGCGACAGGTCGCGTCGCAGCCGCTTCATCGACCCGTCCTCGATGTACATCATGTGGCCGGCTTCGAAGTGGTCGGTGGTGATGTTCCGCCGCGCCTCGGGCGAGATGTTCAGGTGCGACAGCGTGTACTCCACCGCCCAGTACGGCGTCGCCGTGTCGTAATACCCCATCGCCACGAAGACCTTCATGTACGGATTGCGCGCGAACGCCCGCTCCAGCGACGGGGTGACGTCGGGGTAGCCCTGCCCTTCCGGATACTTCCACGGCCCGATCCCGCCGCCCAGGATGTAGTAGACGTCGTCGCTCTTGTAGTTGAGCTCGCGCCGCGCGTAGTCGTTCCACACCGGCGTAAACGAGTTCCGGATCGAGGCGTCGCTGGGATCGAACTCGTTCCGCTCGGCGCCCGGGTCCGCGGCGAAGGCGGTGAACCGGCCATCCAGCCGGCCGACCATCTGCTTCTTGTCGCGCAGCAGCTCGTGGTCGAAGCGGGCGAGAGTCACCCGCAGGTCGTTGGCCTCCAGGAAGGGCTTCGACAGTCCCGTGAGGCGCGACATCTTCTCCAGCGCCTGGCCGCGCTCGGCGTCGGTCATGCGGGCGCCCTTGTGGAGCGCCACCAGGTAGTCGCCGTCGGTCCACTGCTCCGACTGGCGGAGCACCTGCTCCAGGGGCAGCGCCTGCAGGTCGGGCGGGAGCTGTTTGTGGTACCAGGCGATGGCCGTGTAGGACGGGAAGTACCCGATCCATGCAAGGTCGTTGGCGTGCGCCTGACGAGACGCCTGGAAATTGAGGACCGCCGAGATGAGTGCCACGCCGTTGAGGGTGATCCCGTTGTCCACCAGCCAGCCGGAGAGGTGAGCGGCGCGAGTGGTGCCGTAGCTCTCGCCGGCGATGAACTTGGGCGACCCCCAGCGCTGGTTGCGGACCAGGAAGAGGCGGATGAACTCGCCCACCGTCTTCACGTCCTCGTCGAGTCCCCAGAAGTTGGGCCCGTACTCCGGCTTCGTGGCGCGGCTGTACCCGGTGCCGACCGGGTCGATGAAGACCATGTCGGTCTGGTTGAGGAGCGTGTACGGGTTGTCCTCGAAATCATAAGGGGGAGGAGAGTTCGTGCCATCAGGATTGAGGCGCACCTTGCGCGGGCCAAACGCGCCCATGTGGAGCCACACCGACGCCGACCCCGGGCCGCCATTGAAGATGAAGGCGATGGGGCGGGTGGCAGGATTGGCGCCCTCCTTCGCGTAGTAGACGTAGAAGATGTTCCCCTCGGTGATGCCGGTCTTGTCGCTCCGGATCGGCATCATCCCGGTGGTGGCGGAGTAGCGGATCGTCTCGCCGCCCACGGTGATCGCGTGACGCGTGACCACCGGCGGCTTCTCTTCTTCATCCCGCCGGCCGCCCGTCATCCGTCCCGTGGTATCGCGACCGGCGCGCGCGCTGTCCGAAGCGGGCCCGGCCGAGTCGCGGCGCGGCGCGGGCCGGGCCTGGGCGGAGAGTGAGGCGCTCACCGCGATCAGCGTGCAGAGTAGCGAGGCCGCGAGCAGGCGCGAAGGCCGCCGGCCGAAGGGGCGATCCAGCATGTTCAGCTCCAGGGGGTTGGGATCCGGGCTGCGGCGCGCAGCCGCCGTCGGACGTTGCCGCCCGGAAAGGCGTGGGTCAATACGGGAGGTGCCCCTGCAGGAACCTCATCACGGGCGGATCTCGCCGCGGCGGAGGTCAGCCGCGCACTTGATCCCGCGTGCCCGCCAGTTGCCGGCGAGTGCTCTAGCGTTCGGATGGCCGGAAACTACAGGAGGCCAATAGGGTTTCTCCTACAGCGCTTCCGATGGAAGACTGAGCCAAGTCGCAACGAAAACGCCTGACGTTTACACCAAGGCCGGCACTCACCGCCATCGCCTCATCGCCAGATCGGCTTAGGTGCCGGGACATGCCTGCGGCGAGGCTCAATGCTGGGCTGACGCGCAACGATGCTCCCGCCCGTACCACCGACGCTTCTCCGTCTTCCTCGAGCGGGCGCGCGTAGGCCAGGTCGATTCTGCTTGCTGACGCGCCTGTCGATACCCGCCAACTTGACGAGAAGGCAAGCGCCGGCCCTAACGGGCTCTTGCGCTGTTGTGCATCGGGCGTGGTCCACGTGAAGGAGCCCATCATATCAGTCCAATCGAACCCGACGCTGAGACGAGACGTTACTCGGGCCAAGCCCCCTATTGACGTCGTAATGCCCCTTCCGTGAGTACCGAAAACGACACTCGACAGGTATCCGACTGAGCCTCCGATACCGGCCTTTCGACCGAAGAGAGAGGCACCGCCCGACAGCCTCACATCATAGTCAGCGACCGTGAGTCCTGGTTCGTCCGCCAGAGCAGGATCGTCCAAGATCTTCTCGACCTTTTGCTGCCTGGCGAGGATTGCCATGCCGAATCGCGTTCCCATCGGCACCACGACCATCGCGGTGGCTCCGGAGACATCCGTCGTCGCGATCCGCCAGTAGCCCAGGCAGCTCTGCGTCGAGTGAGAAAACGCGAGAGCGGCCGGGTTCGATGCCTGCGAGCATTCAACGGAATAGTCGGCGCCTGAGGCCCCTGCGAGGGACGCCCCCGTCGCGAAGCCTGGGAGACGAGCAGCTGATGGAACCTGCCCGGCGATCACATGCGAGGAACACCCGAGCGCGACTACCAGGACTATCGCACCTAACAGGCGCGGCGGTGGCACGGGAATCGATGTTATGAGCCCCATGGCACCGAGATCACCGCACAACGACGAGCTTAGTTCGGGCCGAGAACCCTGCGGAAGTCATCGTTATGACGTAGGCTCCAGGAGCAACTCGTATCCCCTGGTCATTCAGCCCATCCCACTCGAAACGATAGTATCCGGGCGCTACATCGTCCGTCAGCACCGCCTTCACAAGGGCACCACTCACGGTGAAGATCTTCAGCGTCACCTTTACTCTCTCGTCAGCGCGGCCAAGACTCAAATTGGCGGTCGGAGCGGGTGTTCCTGGAGGTGAGGCAGGCCCAGCGTCGCCTTTCGGTACGGCAACCCGAACAGCCATGATTCCTTTCATCCGCAGACGTTGAGCGACAGCACTTCTCGAGGAGCCTTGGTCCAGGCTCTGCAGAGGACCAGGAACTCGCTCTAAACGCGGTGACAAGCCGAGGGTGGGCGCGTCGTCGCCGAGATCCTGCTCGAGCTGGAAACGAGTCGGCAGAGCGTTGGTCAGCGCAGGCCTGCTCAGGGACAACCACTCGCAGTTGGAATTCGGATTGACGGACACGGTAAGCGTCGCCAGGTCCGTCTGTTCGTAGTTGCTTACCGCCTTCAGGTCAAAATCGTTGCAAGCGGTCGCGCTGCCTGTGTACGTCTGCTGACTCCCGAGAAAGTTCCAGGAGGCGCCCCCGTCGTAGCTCCTGTACCAAGTCACGCTGCCCGAGTTGGTACCACGCGCCGTCCACGAAATGGAAGCGAAGGGATCGATGTAGGTCGGGCCATCGATCCACAGAGGCTGAAAGTTGGTCGGAAACGTAAAGGACTGGGAGACGGTTCTCGGCGACTGTGCGTCGTAGGTGTAGCCGCTTCGTGTCACAACATCAGCTCGAAACGACCACCCAAACGAAACCGCCAGGTTCCCCGTGTTATCACGGCCGTCCCAATAGACAGTCTTCCAGCCGGACGACGAGGGGAGATCCGTTGCGAGAGTCCGCACCAGGGTCCCGTCTGTGTGCCGAATGCTCAGACTGTAGCTGCCGGTAGCGGTGAGCAGAAAGCTGATGCTGGCATCCAGAGCCGACGTCGGAGCAACAGCCAAGTTGTCAGCATCTACACCCAATCGGTGCAGTTGAATACCCGTGCTGTCGCCCCATCGCTCCACTGTTTGCGCGTAAGGCAGACCCTCACGAATGAGCGTTCCATTCGGCCCGGCTGAATAGGAATTGGAGACGAATATGTCCGACGGGAAGACATAGTTGCCGCCGGCCCACGTTGCTGAGCCGCCGTAGGTGCTCAAGAGGGTAAGGTTGGATCCCGAGAAGCGCTGCACCCGGTTCTGCCTCTGGTCGACGGCGAGAACATCGCCGTAATGATCGAGGGTCAAGCCGACGTACGCACTGCCCGCCACAGAAGCCGAATGATTGACCGGCCCGATGCTCGACGGGGGGCTAAGGGCGTCGGGGCCACTAACTACCCAGTGTACGATGCGCCGATTCCCCGTGTCCGAGATGTAGACATCGGTGGAGATGAGCGTGCCCCAAGTCAGGTGGGATCGCACGGCGATGCCGTTCGGCTCCCTCAGTTGGTTGTCGCCAGTTCCTCGACTGGCGAAGGACGTTATGTAGGAAACCGTCATCCAAGGCGACGCAGTGTTCAGATAGAGCGATACCCGGTAGACGAGCACCCGCGCGTTTCCTCTGTCCAGGACATATACCCGATCGTCGCCGAGCGACCACGTCTCCACGGGATCCCAGGCGACGTCGACTGGGACGACAAAGGGTGTGCCCGACTCCGCTCCGGAAATGCTACCCAGCCAAACTTCGCACTTGCACTGGTAGCCGAGCGCTATGACGTCGACCCGACCTGCACCCGCATCCGCGACGAACGCCGCATGCCACTCTCCCTCCAAACGTGTGATATCGACTCCCATTGGCGTCGAAAACTCACCGGCGCCAGTCCCCGGATGACCATATGCCCGAATGAACTGGTCAGGCTGACCCCACACAATTCGCGATACGAACTCATCGGTGCTGACGGAGACGGATCGCGAACACTTCTGTGACGGCTGCTCCACGGCGATACAGTGAGATGCGGTGGCGTAGATTTGCGCGAAGAGGTCTCGGCCAAGCACATCCGAGCGTTTCACGAACCCGCGAGTAATGCGATTGGTCTGGAGCGTCGCGCACTTCGAAAAGATGCCGAAGTAGGTCCCGCACTCCGTTTGGTGGATCGCTTGTCTGGGCTGAAACGTCTGCGCCGAGGCCTGGCCATGCGCAAGCGGGAGCATCGCCGCGAGGACTAAAGCGAGCAGCACACGGCTCCAAACGAGATTCCGCCATGGGTTTCTCTGAAAAGGAATCTTCATATTTGATCTCGAGACAGAAGCAGCTTCAGAGTCGCCAGAGCACTGGTGAGACCCTCGCTGCGCGCCAGCCGCCAATCCCGACCTCGACGCAGAAAGTGTAGTCGCACGTCTCCCAGGGACATTCGCCGGCGCGTGACGACAACGATGTGGCAGGTAACGAGCGCCGTCGCATCGGTGGCGCTCACGATTCGCAGGTCGCTGAAATCCAAGTCCCAGAGCGGGCCAGCCTCTGCGCGCGACGCGCGACGGTGTTCCCGGGCTCGGGCCGCGCCCACTGCCGCAGCGAGTGCTGATCCCAGGCTGCCCTCATCCGCCACCCGCTCAAGCGACTCCACGCCGCGCATTGCTCCCACCAGCCGGTCGACAGCGAGTCCAACAGCATAGCTTGAGTCGGCTAGATCCCTGGCGTATACGGGGGCCAAGGCAGCTTGCGATCGCAAGGCCGGGGCACCTCCGAATAGAGCTGTCACGAATACAACCCACCGAGGCGTAAACATGATGCCAGACCCTTCGCTTGGAGTAGATGTTGTCAGGAAGACGAACTCAACACTGAGTCATCAATGCTCGAGCCAGAACTCGCACGACATGATCACCCCGAGCCGGCCTTACTGTGTGGTTTCGTCGTAGAAAAGGCCCTGGAGCTTACCGAATCTTCGCGCCTGTCCACACTGCGTTGAAAACTGAGGATCGTACGGGGTGGGGTCATCCCAATCCTTGTGCCCTGTCAGTGTCTGGCCGCCGCCCATGTTCTGCCACGGAGACTTCATGAGGTTCGGGCCCAGCGGCGTTGTGCCGAGAATGTCAGGGAGACTCAACTGATGTCCGATTTCGTGCGCCGTATTGAGAACCTTCTGGTCGAGGTCCGAGGGTTCAACCAAGGAGAAATTGTCGGGCTCGGGAATACTGGCAAAGTCAGGACTGTGAATCAGGGTTGCGCCAATAACGACCACGTCACCACCTGGACTGTAGCCCGTCACGTTACGCACAAAAAATGGGTTGAGTCCCCTGTCATTGCCGAACTGCTGCTGTTGCACCTCGGCTCGGTAGGTGCGGGCGACGTCGAAATTGAACTTTGCATTGGGCTCAAGGGCGTCTGGGTTAGGCGCGGGAACGGTGCCGACAAAAAACTCATCACCAAGCCGAACTGTGCTGCCAACAGCGTTCTTGCCGTCGGCAACAAACGCGAGTGTGTTGTCCGACATGTACCCCTGCGGATAGAACATGTAGATGTAGCAGGAACCCCAGGTTCCTTGCGCCGTCACCATTTGCCGTTCAACCGACGATTCGCTGCCCGTCCATGCGGCGTACCCGTCAGATGCGATGAACGTCCTTGGATAGAGATCAACGGAGTAGATGGTCCCTGTATACGGCCCTGGTGGCGGTCCGGCACCACCTGAACCGCCACAGTTCACACCCACAAGCAGGGCCAGCAACAACGCTACGGTGCGCTTGGTCCGTCTTGCGCGCCTCCCACTCTGCTCAAAGTCGCACGCGAACAATGAGTCCTCCAGCATTCGTCGTGCCGCTGACATAGAGATATCCTCCCCGTCTCACAACACTGCCGACGGCCCGTATGCCGACGAGATGGGTCATACGAACCTGCGATCGGCGAACCTCACACACTACACCGTTGTAGCTCCAGAACAGCGCGGTCCCATCCACTTGCCGGGCACCCCGATACAGTTCCCCTCTCCAGTCATACCTGTTCGCCTCGATGACCCTGATGCTGCTCGAGTCCATAAACGTTAGGCAATAGGAATCCGCAAAGAACGCGCCTGAGTCCACAGCCGCCACTGCGGTCCCCGCACAACTTTTGGATTCCACACCGCCAAGCTTCAGAAGAGTCCATCGCGCTCCTGCGAGGCTCCTACGGGCAAAGTGGGAACCGATCGCCGCATAGATCGCGGCTGTATCGCCGCTAACGCTCCAGACAACCTCGTCGGCCAAGATGGAATCCGTGGCGCTCGCGATCCGCTCAGACATCCACCTCGTACCATCGTAATGAGCCACGTAACCACCCAGCCCGACAACGTAGATGTCTCGCCCGCTTCTGGCCCACACATCGAGCAAGGTGCGACACGGCACCGCATTTAGGGTGGAAGCTCCAGCACCGCTCTCATCGAGTGCCAGTCGACTCCATCCTTCCACTGCACTCCACTTCATGAGCCCACCGCAGGCCGACAGTACGGCGAACACCGTGTCACCGCCGAGGGCGAATAGCCTAACTATCCCCAGGGATTCACCGCCAATACGTTTCCAAGAGCCGGGCGATCCATCGATCGAGCGAAAGACGCCGCTCCGTCCGGCTGCGAAGAGAGTCCCGTCGGGGGCTTCGGTCATTTGAAACATCGGACCTGTTGGATCGGCGTATACGACCTCCCACGAATCCGGGCCCAAGATCGGAGAGTTCGAGCGACAGCCGGATTGGACCAGCCACGGAAGAACCGAGCCAGCCATCAGCAATCGCGCAACACCCCAGACAAAGCGACCCGTGCTCGCCATGGACTTAGTCGCGGGGCAAGAGTGGTATGACTCCGGACGGCCAACGTGACCATGCTACAGATACTAATGTTTCTCCGCAAGAGGTCGAGCGAGTTGATGCGGCGAAGGGGCGGCGGCCCCGATTGGCTGCGGGTTGGCCCTCCTATGGCCCGACAGCTAACGATCGCCGTGCCCCTTGCCCACCGCCCAGGCGCGATGCATCTTCCTTCCAGACTCTGGATAGAGACTCTGGAGGTGATCAGTGGCTGATTCGCTCGCGCTCGTCAAAGGCACGCTCGACCTGCTGGTGCTCAAGGCCTTGAGCTGGGAGCCGATGCACGGCTTCGAGGTCACCTCCTGGCTCGAGCGCCACTCCGGCGGCGCCCTCGACGTCGACGACTCCGCCCTCTACCAGGCGCTCTATCGCATGGAGGCCGCCGGCCTGATCGCCGCCGAGTGGGGCGTCACCGAGAACAACCGCCGGGCGCGCTACTATCACCTCACCCGCGGCGGCCGCGCCCACCTCAAGCGCGAGACGTCGTTCTGGCTCCGCTACGCCAGCACGGTCACCGCCATCCTCTCGCTCGCCCCCGCCACGGCGCGGGCGTGACGTCAGCCGGCTGCCTCACGTGATCCGGCCCGGCATTCGCCGCCTCTTCCACCTCCCGCGCCGGCGCGACGACGGCGACGTCGACGAGGAGCTCCGCCTCCACCTCGAGCTCCGTGCCAGCCAGCTCGAGCGCGATGGACTGACCGCCGACGCCGCGCGCGCCGAGGCGCTGCGCCGCTTCGGGCCGCTGGACGAGGCGCGGCGGGCCCTGCGCCGTACCGCCAACCGACGCGAGGACACGGTGCGCCTGCGCGAAATGCTCGACGCCCTCTGGCACGACCTCCGCTTCGCCGCCCGCGGCCTGCGCCGCGAGCCCCTCTTCACCGGGTTCGTCGTCTCGATGCTGGCGCTGGGGATCGGCGCCAACGCGACCATGTTCGGGATCGTCGACCGGCTCTTCCTGCGCGGCCCCGGGCACGTGCGCGACCCGGAACGGGTCATGCGGCTCTACACCACCCAGAGCCAACCGGGCCTGGGCGAGTACACCGCCGACGGCTCGGGCTACGTGCTCTACGACCACCTCCGGCACCACACGCGGTCGTTCGCCGGTTGGGGACTGTTCTCGGGTGGCACCGCCACGATCGGAACCGGCGCTGATGCCCGGCAGATCCGCGGCGCCTGGGCCTCGGCGAGTCTCTTTCCCCTGCTCGGCGTCAGGCCGCAGGTGGGCCGCTTCTTCGACACCACCGAGGACAGCACGTTCGCGCCCCAGGCGGTGGCGGTGCTCGGCTGGCAGTTCTGGCGGAGCGAATACGGCGGCGATCCGGGCGTGGTGGGGCGGACGATGCTGATCGGCGACCTGCCGTACACGATCGTCGGCGTGGCGCCGCGCGGCTTCACCGGGCCCGAGCTGTCGCGGGTGGACGTCTGGCGGCCGATGAGCCTGCACAGCCAGCAGGTGACGCCGGACTGGACGACGACCTGGCACGCGCAGTGGATGCAGGTCTACGCGCGCCTCAAGCCCGGCGTGACTCGTGAGGCGGCGGGCACCGAGGCCACCGCGTCGCACCGGGCCTGGTACGACGGCGACGACAAGGTGATGGGGCGGGCCAGGCTGACGCTGGCGCCGCTCCACTTCGGCGAGTCGGGGCGCGAGTCGAGCACCGTGGCGGTGTCGCGCTGGCTGATCGGGGTGACCCTGGTGGTGCTGCTGATCGCCTGCACCAACGTCGCCAACCTGCTGCTGGCGCGCGGGGTGCGCCGGCAACGCGAAGTGGCGGTGCGGCGTGCGTTAGGTGCCGGCCGGGCGCGGCTGGCCCGGCTGCTCCTGTCGGAGAGCATGATCCTGGCGCTGATGGCGGGCGCGGCCGGCCTGCTGGTGGCGCTGGCGACCAGCGCGCTGGTGCGCCGCTTCCTCCTGTCCGACATCGAGTGGACCTCGTCACCAGTGAGCCCGCGGGTGCTGGCCTTCTCGGCTGTCGTCGCGCTCGTCACCGGAGTCCTGGTGGGATTGGCGCCGGCCTTCCAGTCGTCGCACGCCGACCTGACCGCGGCGCTCAAGTCGGGAACCCGCGAGGGCGGTGGACGTCGTGCGCGGTTGCGCGGCGCCCTGACGGTGGCGCAGGCGGCGCTCTCGGTGGTCCTGCTCACCGGCGCCGGCCTGTTCGTGCGCAGCCTGACGATGGCCCGGTCGGTGGACCTGGGCATCCAGCCCGGGCGCGTGCTGGTGGTCGAGGCACAGTGGCCGGCCACTCCCCGCCCCGCCGCCGATTCCGACCGGGCCCGCGCGCGGAAGCGCCAGCTCGACCACGAGACCGACTTCTACCGGCGCGGAGTGGAGGCGGTGGGCCGGCTCCGCGGCGTGGAGCGCGCCGCGCTCACCGTGGGGCTCCCCTTCCAGTCATCGTTCAGCGTCTACCTGGGGGTGCCGGGCTACGATTCGGTGCCGCGCCTGGCAGGAGGAGGCCCGTACCTGAGCGCGGTGACGCCCGGGTACTTCGCGACCGCCGGCACTCCCGTTCTGCGCGGACGCGCCTTCACCGCTGCCGATCGCGCGGGCAGCGAGCCGGTGACGATCGTGAGCCGGCTGATGGCGAGCACGCTCTGGCCCACCAAGGACCCGATCGGCCAGTGCCTGATCATCGGCCGCGCCAAGGCGCCCTGCGCCCGGATTGTCGGCGTGGTGGGCGACGCCCACCGCTATTCGCTGCACGAGAAACCCGCCATGCACTACTACGTGCCGTTCGGCCAGGAGATAGGCATTGGCGGGACGGCGCTGCTGGTGCGTCCGGCAGCCGGCCGCGACCCGGAGCTGGTGGCCGCCGACGTCCGCAAGGCGCTGCGCGCGGTCGAGCCGGACGTGGGATACCTCAGCGCCCGGATGCTGGACGACATCGTCAGCCCGCTGACGCGCCCGTGGCGGCTGGGCGCCTCGGTGTTCGCCCTCTGCGGGGTGCTGGCGCTGATCGTGGCGGCGATGGGGCTCTACAGCGTGGTCTCGTACCTCGTGGTGCAGCGGACGCACGAGATCGGGGTGCGGATGGCGCTGGGGGCGCGCACCGGTGACATCGTCGGACTCGTCATGCGCAGCAGCGTGGGGATGGCATCGGTCGGAGTCCTGCTGGGGGTCGCGATCTCGCTGGCCGCCGGCCGGTTCGTGGAGCCGCTGCTCTTCGACACTTCGCCGCGCGACCCGGTGGTGTTGACCGCGGTGGCGCTGCTGCTGCTGGCGACGTCGGTGGTGGCGAGCTTGCTGCCGGCGGCGAGTGCCCGGCGGGTGGACCCGCTGGTAGCCCTGCGCTCGGAGTGAGGGCGCCGAAACGTGGCCCGCTTCGAGAGGGAAACCACGCCCGCTCCGGTTGACACTCACCCCCGCCCGCTCCATGTTCGCGGCAGCCCCTCAGCAAGCCCCGGCCCCGCCCTCACCGGCGGGGCCGGGCGCTCTAGGCAATGCCCAATGCGCTTGGCGGGACTGTATTTACGGCCGGCGGCACCCCGTACTATTTCGAGGACGTGGTGCTCGCGGCCACGCTCTGGGGGGAGTGGGATGACATCTCCCGCATCTCCCGCCAGGGGATCGCCTGCCTCAAGCGCCTCGACGCCACCGGTGAGCAGTTGCAGTCGGTGGAACTCGACGCCGCCGCCAAGGAGTTCCGCTACGAACGGAGCCTGATCACCGCCGAGGAAACCGAAAGCTGGCTGGCGCGGCACAGCCTGACCCTCGAGCAGTGGCTGGGCCACCTGCGTCGATCGCTGCTGCGCGAGCGCTGGTCCGGGGAATTGGACGGCACCACGACCGCCTATCGCCCCACCGAGGAGGAAGTCGCCCAGGTGGTGATGTGCGACGCGATCTGCTCGGGCGAGTTCGATCGACTGGCCTGGCGGCTGGCCGCCCGCGCGGCCGCCCTCGACGCGCTCGGCGACCAGAGCCGGCCTCCGTCGCCCGGGGCGGAGGCCGAAGTCGAGCTGCCGGTTGCCGTCGACGGCGGCGACACCGTCCTCAGCGAGATTCCCCAGCAGCGCCTGCGCGAACGCGCGGCGCTGCTCGCCCGTCTCGAGGCCAGCTTCCGCGACTATCGCGCGCGCCGGGTGACGCCGGATGCGGTCCACGCCGAGGTCAGCCACCACCAGCTCGACTGGATCCGCGTCGACTGCCGGTATCTCTCCTTTCCGCGCGAGGAGATGGCTCGTGAGGCGGCGCTCTGCCTCCGCGAAGATGGCGCCCAGCTGGCCGACGTGGCGCGCGACGCGCACGTCCCGCTCCGCGAGACGACGTTCTTCGTCGACGAGCTGGACGAGTCGGTCCGAGCGCTGTTCGTGGGGGTGAGGTCCGGCGACGTGCTGGGACCCCTGGCGCTGGAGGGGGCGTCGATGGTCTTCCAGATCAACGACAAGACGATGCCGTCGCCTGACGACCCGGAGGTCGTCGCCCGCGCCGAGGAGCGGGTGCTGGACCGCGCGGTGGAGGTGGAGATCCGCGAGCGCGTCCGATGGACCGTCTGATGGCGCGGCCGACCGGCGGCTTCAGCCCCAACGGGTCCTCCGCCCACGAGCTGCTGCGCGACCTGCCGATCCTGAAGTACCTCCCGGCCGACGTCGGCACGCTGGTGATGGAGAGCTTCGTGCCGGCCAGCTACGCGTTCGGCGCATCGATCGTGCAGGAGGGAGAGGACGCCGACGCCCTGTTCGTCCTGGTGAACGGGCGGGCGCGGATCGTGAAGAAGGGCGAGAGCGGGGAGGAGATCGCCCTCAACCAGCTGCGCGCCGGCGACACGTTCGGCGAGATGGGGCTGATCGAGCACGCCACTCGTCAGGCGACGGTCCGGGCGATGGGCGACGTCGAGGTCCTGCGGCTGGATCGCGGCGTATTCGACGCGCTGCTGCGGAGCCGTCCGGAGGTGAGGCAGTACTTCGAGCTGCAGACGCGCCACCGCCACCTGCACAACTTCTTCCGCGAGTTCACCGCCTTCGCCAGGCTGCCCGGCGATGCGCTGCAGATGATGCTCGAGCAACTCGGCACGGTGACGGTGGAGCCGGGCCAGATGGTGATCGAGGAGGGCGACCCGCCGGGCTCGATGTACCTGGTGGAAGACGGCCGGCTGCGGGTGTTCACCACCGAGAACGGCGGGCGCCACTACCTGAGCTACCTGCGCAAGGGCGACTTCTTCGGCGAGCTGTCGATCTTCAAGTCGGTGAACCGTTCGGCGAGCGTGGAAGCGGTGTCCCGCTGCACGCTGCTCGAGCTGCGGGCGGACACTTACCAGCAGCTGCTCGCGCGGTACCCGGTGTTCCGCGCCCAGATCGAGCAGCGCATCTCGCAATACGACTACAAGCACACGGCGCGTGTGCCGCTCGACTTCGCCGAGGAGCTGCTCCCCGCCGAGACGTCGACGTTCGAGAAGGTGAGCCTGGACCAGGTGGACCGGCTCGTGGGCGCGGCCGAGCCCGGCGGGCGCGCCGGCGCGGCGCCTGACGAGACGCCGTTCGCCGACGACGCCGGCCACTTCGTCAAGTTCGGGCGCAAGCGTATCCGGCGTTTCCCGCACGTCTGGCAGGTCGACGAGATGGACTGCGGGGCGGCGAGCCTGGCGATGGTGTGCCGGCACTATGGGCGGCCGGTGTCGCTGGCGCGCATCCGCCAGCTGGTCCACACCAGCCTGGACGGGACGAGCCTCCGGGCGATCAGCCGGGCGGCGCAGGAGCTGGGGCTCGCGGCCCGCTCGGTGAAGGCGTCGCCGCGGAACCTGGAGCAGATGCCGCTGCCGGCGATCGTCCACTGGCACGGGAATCACTGGGTGGTGCTGTACGACGTGACCGAGACGCACGTCCGGATCGCCGATCCGGCCACCGGGCTGCAGCGGGTGCCGCGCGCCGAGTTCCACGAGAAGTGGAGCGGCTTCGCGGCGTTGTTCGACTACACCACCGCGTTCGAGCAGGCGCCGGTGCAGAAGATCGGGATCACCTGGCTCTGGCCCTTCTTCCGCCCGTACGCGCGCTGGGTGCTGCAGTCGGCGGCGCTGGCGCTGATGGTGAGCGCGCTGGAACTGGTGCTGCCGGTCTTCACCCAGGTGATCGTGGACCGCGTCGTGGTGGAGAGCGACGTGAGCCTGCTCAACCTGCTGGTGATCGCGATGATCGGGATCCTGGCGTTCACGATGGTCGGGATGATCATCCAGCGATACCTGCTGAGCTTCGTGGCGGTCCGGATCGACTCGTCGACGCTCGACTTCCTGACGCGGCGGCTGCTGTCGCTGCCAATGAGCTACTTCAGCACGCGGCGCACCGGCGACATCCAGCGCCGGCTGGCGGGGATCTGGCAGGTGCGCGAGTTCCTGGTGTCGCACGGGGTGGCGGGGCTGTCGGCGGTGGCGCAGCTGCTGGTGGCGCTGGGGCTGATGTTCGTGTACAGCCCGCTGCTGACGGTGGTCTTCCTGGCGACCACGCCGATCTACGTGCTGCTGGTCCGGTTCTCCATGACGCGGCTGCTGCCCCTGTACGCCGAGCTCGAGGACACCTACGGGAAGTACCAGTCGTTCCAGATCGACGCCATCAAGGGGATCGAGACGGTGAAGGCGCTGGGGGCCGAGGGGAACTTCCGCGAGCTGATGCTCAATGAGTTCAACGCCGTGGCGCGGCGGCGTTTCCGGGCCGACTTCCTGACGATGTCGTACGACGGCACGATCCACACGATCGCCGCCCTGTCGGTGGCGCTCTTCCTGTGGGTGGGGGCGCTCCAGGTGATGCACGGCGCGCTGTCGATCGGCGCGCTGGTGGCGTTCAACTCGCTGGTGGCGCTGGCCAACGTGCCGATCTTCACCCTTCTGATGATGTTCGACAACCTGCAGCAGGCGACGGTCTACCTGAACCGGCTGGACGACGTCTTCCAGCAGGAGCCCGAGCAGGGGATGGACCGCTCCCGCCTGACGCCGGTGCGGACGCTGGAAGGGCGGCTGAGCCTCCGCAAGCTGGGGTTCCGCTACGGCGGCTCGGAAGCGCCGGCGATCCTCCAGGACATCACCGTCGAGATCGAGCCGGACACGATGGTGGCGATCGTCGGGCGGAGCGGCTCCGGGAAGACGACGCTGATCAAGTGCCTGGCCGGCCTGCTCGAGCCCACCGAGGGGACGATCCTCTACGACGGGATCGACCTGAAGACCCTCAACTACCGCGACCTGCGGCGGAAGATCGGCTTCGTGCTGCAGGAGAATCACCTGTTCGACGACACGATCGCCCGCAACATCGCCTTCGGTGAGGAGGAGCCGGACCTGGACGCGGTGATCTGGGCGTCGCGGGCGGCCAACGCCCACGAGTTCGTGGAGCGGCTGCCGTTAGGATACGAGACGCGGATCGGCGAGTCCGGCCTGGGCCTCTCCGGCGGCCAGCGGCAGCGGATCGCGATCGCCCGGGCCGTGTTCAACCGCCCGCCGATCCTGATCTTCGACGAGGCAACCAGTGCCCTCGACTCCGAGAGCGAGCGCGCCGTCAAGGAGAACATCGACCAGCTGCTCGAGGGCCGCACCTCGTTCGTCATCGCCCACCGGCTGAGCACGGTGCGCGACGCCGACCTCATCCTCGTGCTCGAAAAGGGGCGCCTGGTCGAGCGCGGCACCCACGACCAGCTGATGGATGCCAAGGGGCTGTACTTCTACCTCGTCAGCCAGCAGCTCGGACTATGACCGCCTCCGCCGCCCCCCAGTCCGACGGCGCGCCCTCCGCGCTTCCACCCCCGATCCCCTTCCTCGAGGTGGAGCCGCCGCATTGGGTGGCGCGCGGGCTGGCCTGGCTCTTGCTCGCCTTCTTCGCCGTCGCCCTGCTGGCCTCGGTGCTGGTCAAGGTCCCCGAAACCGTCACGGGCGAGTTCGTGCTGGTCCCGCTGCGCGGCACCGACCCGGTGCGCGCGGCCCGGCAGGGGGTGGTGGCCGAAGTCCTCGCCACGGAGGGGATCGCGGTGACCGACGGGCAGCCGCTGTTCACCATCCGGTCGCCGACGATCGCCGACCGGGCCGCCGAGCTGCGGACCCTCCAGGCCGACCTGACGTCCACCGACTCGGCGCTCGCCAACATGGACCGGCAGTACCAGACGCAGCGGGTCTCGGACCTGGACGAGGAGAAGCGACTGGAAGGCCGGCTCGGGTACCTGACGCGGATGAGCGACCTCAAGGCGCGGCAGCTCAAGATGACCACCGACCTGGCACAGCAGATGCACTCCGGCGTGCAGAGCGGCTCGGTGGGCCAGGTGGAGTACAGCCGCACCGAGCTCGACGCGGCCCGGCTTGCCGAGGAGTCGGAACAGGTGCGGCGGGACCGCGACGACACCCAGGCGGCGATCGTGAAGCTGCGCCACGACCGGGAGACACGGCTGCTGCAGTACCGCGACGCCCAACGGACGATGGAGGCGAAGCGCGAGGCGGCCAAGATCCGGATCGGCGGGCTCGAGCAGGAGCTGGGGCATGGCGGCGAGAGCCAGCTCACCGCCAAGGCGCCGTGCGAAGGGACGGTGGTCCGCATGGAGGTGAACGCCTCCGGCGCGGTGGTGCCGGAGGGGGCGGTGCTGGCGGAAGTCGCCTGCGCCGGCGAACATCTCCAGGGGGATGTGGTGCTGCCGCAGTCGGGCGTGCCCCTGGTGCACGCGGGCCAGGGCGTGAAGCTCCGCTACGATGCGTTTCCCTATCAGCGTTACGGCGTGCGCTACGGGACGGTGCGGTGGGTGGGGCCGGCGTCGGTGACGCCGCGCGACACCGCCGCTTTCCGGGCGTTCGTGGAGATCCGGGACACGACGATCCGGGTGCGGGGGCAGGCGCGGGCCCTGCTGGCCGGGATGCGGGGGCGTGCCGATGTCGTGGTGGGGCGGCGGACGCTGGTGAGCTACGTGTTCGAGCCCCTGCGGCAACTGAAGGAGAGCTTCGCGGAGGTACCGAAGCCATGACGACCGACGCCGACCGAGCCCCGGGGCACGACCCCGAGTCGTGGCACTTCACGCTCGACGACTTTCTCAGCGCCGACTCGGCGATGCGCTCCTGCCTCGACCTGGCGCGGGTGGCGGCGCGGACCGACCTGCCGATCCTGATCCTGGGCGAATCGGGCTCGGGGAAGACGATGCTGGCGCGGGCGATTCACAACACGTCGCCTCGTCAGGCACGCGGCGGCCCGTTCGTGGCGTTCAACGCCGCGGCGCTGAGCGACACGCTGCTGGACAGCCAGTTGTTCGGCCACGAGCGGGGGGCGTTCACCGGCGCCACCCGCCGCGTGAAGGGGAAGTTCGAGCTGGCCAACGGCGGCACGCTGTTCATCGACGAAATTGCCGACATGACGGCGGCCGCCCAGGCGAAGATCCTGCGGGCGGTGGAGTACGGCGAGTTCGAGCGGCTGGGCTCCGAGGCGCTGCAGGTGGCCGATGTCCGGGTGATCTCGGCGACGCACCTCCCGCTGCAGCGATTCCTCGAGACCGAACACTTCCGGAAGGACCTGTTCTACCGGATCAGCGGGATCACGCTCAGCGTGCCGCCGCTCCGGCAGCGGGCCGGCGACCTGCGGCAGCTGGTGGCCGATGAGATCGCGGCCGCCAGCGCCGCCCAGCGCAAGCCGATCATCGGGCTGAGCAAGGCGGCCGCGGACATCCTGTTCCGCTACCACTGGCCGGGCAACCTCCGCGAGCTGAAGCGGGTGGTGCATTCGGCGGTGGCGCTGAGTTCCGGCGACGTCATCCTCCCCGACGCGATCCTGATCGAGAGCCCGCCGGCGCCGGCGCCGGACGGGCATCGTGAGGCAGCCGGCGCAGCCCATGCCCCGGCACCGCAGCGCCTGAGCGACGCCCCCGTGCCGATCGTGCCGCACGACGACAGCGGGCTGCGGCTGGACGCGGTGGAGCGCCGGCACATCCGGGACGTGCTCGCGCGGATGGGGGGGAACAAGCGCCGCGCGGCCCGGGCGCTGGGGCTGTCGCGCTCGACGCTCGACCGGAAGCTGTCGCACTTCCCCGAGAACGAAGCGCGCTGATCCAGGCTGCCGCGCGCCGATGGTCCCGGTCCCGGGCCATGGTACCGGACCGGGGCCGGCAGGGGCTCAGCGTGAGACATGAGCTCTGCGGCGCCGGCAATCCTGTTTTTCGCGCAACGCGTGTCGCAGCCGCGAGATGGCGGCGCGCACGGCGAATGGCCCGTCGCTTGCCTGTAGTCATGGCGGCACCACACCGATCACCCCACCGGAGAGGACACGATGCCACGGGACGAAGGCAAGAAGGTTCGTGAGCGCCGCGAAGACGCCGAAGAGTCGATCAAGGATCTGTCGGGTCGCGAGCTGTCGAGCGAGGAGCAGGAGGCGGTGAAGGGCGGGCGGGCGAAGCCGATCCGGACCGGGCGCAAGCTCAACTAGCGGCTGGCGGCGGCCGACGGCGCACGCTGACCGCCGACCGCTGACCGCTGACGATGGCATCCACCAGGGACGATCGCCCGCGCGACAGGCCGCGCGACGACGAGGAGATCATTCGCCTCGAGGACCTCGCGCCGCGCCAGGATGTGAAGGGCGGCAAGGGGACTGGCGCGGGCCGCGGCGGAAAGATGATCTTCGGCAGCCACGCGTCCCGGCCGCCGATGCCTGACGAGGGAGATCCAGACGGTTCCACCACGGATTGAGGCGCGCGCGAACCGGCGCGTACCTCGTTTCACCCAGACCGGAGCGTCGTATGGAGAAGAAGAGCACCAAGAAGACCGACGTCGAACGCAAGGAACTGCGCGACCTCAACGAGAAGATCACGCCCAAGGAAGCCGATGGCGTCAAGGGCGGCGCGCTCAAGCGGAAGATCGGGACGTCCGTGAAGGGACGGCGCTTCTCGTAAGGCAGTCCGCGTCGGCGCAAGCCGGCGCTCCGGCGGCTGTTCGCGACGGCCCGGGACCTCACGGTCCCGGGCCGTCGCGCATCAGCCGCCCCTCAGGGCCCGGCGAGCTCGGCGAGCACCGCCTGCATCGCCACCCGGGGGTCGGGCGCGCCCGTCACCGCCCGGCCGAGCACCAGGTAGTCGGCACCCGCGGCCGCCGCCTCACGCGGCGTCACCACCCGAGCCTGGTCGTCCATCCGCGCGCCGGCACCGCCCCCTTCCGCCAGCCGGATCCCCGGCACCAGGATCGACAGCGCCGAGCCGTGCGCGGCCCGCACCGCCGCGGCCTCGGATCCACCACAGACGACCCCCGGCACCCGGGCCGCGCGCGCCATCGCCGCCAGGCGGAGCACCTCGTCGCGCACCGACAGCGGGTCGCGACCCCACGACGTCGCCAGGCCGCCGGCGTCGATCGACGTCAGCACCGTCACCGCCATCACGTCGCAGGGCGTGGATCCGGTGCCCCCCTCCTCCGCCCCGCGCACCGCCGCTTCGAGCATCGGCTGCCCGCCCGACGCGTGGACGGTCACCAGTCGCGCCCCGAGCGCGGCCGCGCTGCGCACCGCGCCGCGGGCGGTGTTGGGAATGTCGTGGACCTTCAGGTCGAGGAAGACATCGCACCCCGCCGCCCGCAACCGCCGCACCGCGTCGGGGCCGGCGGCGGTGAACAGCTGGCTGCCGACCTTGTAGAACCGGCAGCTGTCGCCAAGCGTCTCGACCAGGCGCAGCGCCTCGTCGAGCGTGGGGACATCGAGGGCGATGATCGCGCGCGCGGTCATGACGGCCACTCCAGCGTTCCCACAATCGAGGCGAGCCGGGCGACGTCGTGGCGCCGGCACCACCGCTCCAGGTCGCGGACGATCCGCTCCGGGGCGCGCGGGTCGCGCAGCGCCGCGGTGCCGATCGCGACCAGCGAGGCGCCGGCGATCAGGTACTGGAGCGCGTCGGCGGCGCGGGACACCCCGCCCAGGCCGACGATCGGCACCGACACCGCCTGACGAACCTTCCAGACGGCGAGCACCCCGACCGGCAGCAGGCCCGGCCCGCTCACGCCGCCGCTCCCGTAGCCGAGCACCGGCCGGCGCCGCTCGGGATCGATCACCAGCCCGGGAATCGAGTTCACCAGCGTGATCGCGTCGGCACCGGCGTCCACGGCGCAGCGGGCGGTGTCGGCGACCGATGGCAGCGTTGGCGACAGCTTCACCAGCAGCGGACGGCGGGTGACGGCACGCGCCCGGCGAATCACATCGGCGAGCGTCGCGTGGTCGGCGCCGAACTCCAGGCCGCCGGCGCGGGTGTTGGGGCAGCTCATGTTGAGCTCCCAGGCATGCACGCCGCCGGACGCGCCCCCGGCGGGGAGCGTCTCCTCGATGCCGGCGATCACCCGGGCGTACTCGTCAGGCGCGAATCCCACCACGTTGACGATCGTCCGCGGCCGGACCAGGTGGGCCGCGATCCACGGCAGGTGCACCCGTCGCACCTCCTCCAACCCGGGGTTGGCGAGTCCCACCGCGTTGATCATCCCGCCGTCGAACTCGGCCACCCGCGGCGCGGGCTCGCCGTGGCGCGGGCTGAGGCTCACCGCCTTGGTCACCAGCCCGCCCAGCCGCTCGAGGTCCATCACACCGGTGAGCTCGCGGCCGTAGCCGGCGGTGCCGGCGGCCAGCACCACCGGGTTCTGGAAGTCGATGCCGGCGACGACCGTGCCGAGCATGCCGACGGCCAGGCCGCCGGGAACCGGCGCTCCCGCGGCAGCGGCGGCGGCGGCGGCGGCGGCGGCGGCGCTCCTGACCGGGACGGTGCTCGTCACGGGAGCAGCTCTGGCGGTTTCACCGGCGGGCCGGCGGCGCCGGTCGCGGGCTGGGTGGCCGTGCCCGGGGCCGGCGGGTGGAGCCTGGTGAGCGTGTCGGTCCAGGCGAGCATCGTCTTCGCCCACGCCTGGCGCAGTGACTCCTCCACCGCTCGATAGGCAGGCTGGGTACCGGGATCGCGCCCATCGAGCAGCACGTTGAACACCGAGCGCGGGTACCGGGTCCGGACCCGCTCCGTGTAGACCTCGGCCGAATCGGGGAGCACCGCGCCGGCGGCGAGGAGCGCGCGGGGCGCCATCAGCGTCGCGGGGAGCGTCGCCACCACCCTGGTGAACAGGGTGTGGGCGAGCGCCGGCGAGCGCAGGCTGTCGCGGGCGATCTCGCCGGCCAGGAAGAGCGACGCGCCGCTGACGTCGGTGGCACCGGCCAGCAGGTTCACCAGCAGCAGGTTGTCCGACAGGCGGCGCTGGAGCACGCTGCCGCGCGACTTCTCCTCCAGGCGGTTGATCGCGTTCACGACGTCGACCAGCTGGCTCATCTGGCCGATCGCCAGCAGCGTCAGGCGCGCGTCGGCCTCGCGGTCGATCGTGGTGTCGGTCGTCAGGCGCCGGGCGGTGAGCAGGTGGCCACGGGCCAGCGTGTCCATATGGTCGCCGATTTCAAGGTCGGCCACCGCCATGTGGAGGCGGACCTTGTCGCGGGTGCTCATCCGCGCGCGATCGTACCGCGCGGCGATCGCCTCCACCGCGGCGCGCTGGTCGGCCCGCCAGAGGTCGCGCAGCCAGGCGAGCAGCTCGTCGCGGTAGTCGCCCTGCGCGCCGCGCAGCGCCAGCAGCGACTCGGCGCGGGTGTACTCCTGGCGCGCCATCGATGCCGACGCCAACTCCCACTGCGCCGATCCGACGCCGACCATCGCCAGGAAGCGGCCGGCGTCGTCGGTGCGTCCCATCGCGATCGAGGCGCGCGCCGACCAGAGCGCGGCCGGTGCGGCGATGTTCTTGTCCTTCGACCCGAGGAGCGGCTCCAGCCGGCCCAGCGCATCGAGGTACCGCGTCTGCTTCACGTCGCACGCCGCCAGGGCGATGGTCGACTGGTCCCGCTTGAACGCGTCCCGCGACGGACTGTCCAGGAACTGGGCGAGCCGCCTCGTGGCACGATCGCACTGGTCGCTGAGCGCGGCGCCCCGGCCGGCGAGGTACATCGCCTCGTCGCGCCAGTGGCTGCGACGGTACCGCGCGAGCACGCTCTCGGCCACCACCGACGACATCGCGAACGACCCGGCGGCCTCCTCTTCCTTGCCCTGGCGCAGCGCCTTGTCGCCGCGCCGGGCCGCGCCCCGCGCGTTGTAGATGCCGTTGAAGTACGAGCACCCCGCCACCAGCAGGATCGCCAGCAGCGGGCCTGCCCGCCCGAGGCGCCGCCACACCGTCACGGGACCGCCTCCCCCGTCCGGACGCGGCGCTCGTAGCGCGCGAGGTACGTCACCGCCGCGTCGGCGATCGCGTTCGCGATCCGGCGTTGTCGCGTGGCGCTGGTCAGGAAAACCGACTCGTCGGCATTCGTCACGAATCCGATCTCCACGAGCACGGCCGGCATGTACGCGGTGTTGAGCACCACCAGCCCGGCCTGCTTCACGCCCCGATTCGGCCCCGGCGACACCCGCGCGAGGTACTCCTGCACCGTCTCGGCGAGGTCCTGCGACTCCCGCAGGTGTTCGTTCTGGGCCATGTCGTTGATGATGAACCCGAGCGGATCATCCTTCGGGGCATCGGCGCCGGTCTCGAAGCGCACCGCGGAGTTCTCCATCTTCTCCACGCGGCGCTCGTCCTCGGTCTTGGCCTCCGAGAGGAAGTACGTCTCGAATCCGCGCACCTTCTCCGGTCGCTTTTCGGAGGGACCAGGGGCGTTGACGTGGATGGAGACGAACAGGTCGCCGTGGCGCGCGTTGGCGATCGGCCCGCGGTCATACAGCCCGATCAGCGTGTCGGTGGTGCGGGTCATGACGACGTCGAGGCCGCGCTTGCGCAGCCCTTCCGCGAGTTTCTTCGCGACCGCGAGCGTGATGTCCTTCTCGTACGTCTGGCGGCGCCGTGCGAGGGGGCCGTGGGTGCCGTTGTCGGGGCCACCGTGTCCGGCGTCGACGACCACCACCCGCCGGTGCGTCTCCGGCGCGCGTCCGGCCTTCGGGTCGCGAGCCCGCGCTCCGGCGACGGGCACCGCCGGCAGGCGAGCGGGCAGAACCGCAGCGATCGCCGGCGGAGACGGATTGGCGATGCTGTCGGGCGGCCGGATCGGCGGCGGAGTGGTCGATGCCGGCGCTGCCGCCGCGACCGCCGGGGGAGCGCGATTCGCCGCCGTATCCGGAGGCTGGATCACCGGCGACGACGAGGGGGCGGTGGGCGTCACCACCGGGGGCGACGGTGGCGGCCTGGCGAAGACCGTCTTGCCCGGGGCCGGCGCCGGCTGCAGCGAGGGGAAGTAGCGCAACTCGACGCGCTCGGCGTCGTACGCGTAGCCGGCGGCCACCCGAGGCAGGATGTCGGTGAGCAGCTGGAAGGGGACGTAGAGCGCGCCGCCCGAAACGTACGGCGAGCCGCCCATCGGGATGACGTCGCCGGCGAGGTTGGCGAACGGCACTTCCTCGACCAGGTCGAAGGACGCGCCGGGGAAGGCGACCTCGTAGTGCCCGGTGGCGAGCAGCCGCACCCGTCCGCCGAAGATCGTGGTCGCCGGCTCCACCCGCACCGACAGGCCATGGCTGGTGGGGACGATCGGCAGGATCGTCTCGCTGCTGTCCTTCCGGATGAGGAGCATCGTCGGGACGAACGCGGACGCCTGGAGGGCGAGCGCGAGCGGAAGCGCGGCGGCTCCGATCATCGGCGGCGGAACTCCCGCGCGATCTCGCGCTCGTCGTCGCGCTTCTTCTCATCGGCCCGTTTGTCGTGGAGCTTCTTCCCCTTGGCGAGGCCGATGACGACCTTGGCGACGCCGCGCCGGAAGTACATCTCGAGCGGGATGATCGTGAGGCCCTGCCGCTCGACGGCGCCGATCATCCGCTTGATCTCCCGACGGTGCAGGAGCAGCTTGCGCGTCCGCGTGGGCTCATGGTTGTAGATGTTTCCCTTCTCGTAAGGCGAGATGTGGAGGTTGAGCAGGAACACTTCGCCCTCCTTCACGATCCCGTAGGCGTCGACCAGGTTGGCCTTGCCGTTCCGGAGCGACTTGACCTCGGTGCCGGTGAGGACCAGGCCGGCTTCCCAGGTCTCGAGGATGTGGTAATCGTGCCGCGCGCGTTTGTTCCGCGCGATGCTGCGCGGCTCGTCGGCGGCGGCATCCGCGCGTGGCGCGCGGCCCGGTCGCGCGCGGGCCGCCGGCGAGGGCGAGGGAGGCGGGGGAGGTGGAGACATCAATAGTATGGGCGCGAAGTGAAGTTAGACGCGCCTGAAGGGACGGGCAACGCGACGTCCGCGCGTTGACTTCGATTCCGGGCGCCGATATCTTCACGCCTCCCCGCCGAAGTGGTGGAATTGGTAGACGCGCTGCGTTCAGGGCGCAGTGGGCGTAAGCCCGTGGGGGTTCGAGTCCCCCCTTCGGCATCCCCAACAGACAAACGGCGCTGCGTGTCCCGACACGCGGCGCCGTTTCGCATCTCAGCGTCCCCCCCCTGGCCCACCCCCTCCCCCTCGCGCTCCCCCGCCCCGCGCCGCACCGGCCATTTCCGATGGCGGGACGTTTTCGGGTAGCGCCGCCTCGCCAAAGTCGCGGCGCAACGCCTGGTTCGCATCGGCCAGGTACTGCGCCAGCACGTCGCCGGCGCGGGCCACCAGCACCGAGTCGAGCTCGCCCGGAACACCGCAGAAGGTGAGCAGGGTGCGCCCCAGCCGGCCGCCGGTGGTCTCGCCCGGTGTGCGGTGCGACAGCGCCTCACCGTATCCGCGCAGCCGGGCGTTGAACTGCTGCTCGGCCACCGCCCGCTTGTCGGCCGCGACGTTCGGATCGGCGGCCACGGCGGTCGCCAGGGCGCGGGCGACGTCGGAGCCGGTGCGGTCATCGAGGGCGTCGCGCTCGGCAGTGAGGAGGCCCAGCGCCCGGCGCGCGTAGCGGAGCTCCCATCGCGCGTGATCCAGGTCGCCGACGGTGGCGCGCTCGGCCAGCCAGCGCGCATCCTCGGCGAGCGGGTCGGCCATCAGGGAGCGGATGTAGGACTGGGTGCGGCGCCGGCGATCCCGATCCGCGCGCCATCGGTCCAGGAAGGTGAGCGACAGCGCCATCAGGGCCGCGGGCTCGTCGTCACGACGGGAGCACGGGGAGCGGGCCGCGCACGGTGCCGGCGGCGCCCGATCCGGCCATGACCGCCACGCGCTCGCGGACGACGCTCTCCTCGGCGAGCAGGTCGGCGAGGCGCACGCTCTCCAGGACCTCGTCGATCCGCTGCTGGAGCATCATCCACACCGGCCGGATGCTGCACGAGTGCGACTCGGCGCACCGCTCCTCCTCCACCGGGTGGCTCACGCAGTGGAGGTCGAAGGTGGTGAGCTCCGACGCGGCGATCACGTCGCGCACCGAGATCGCATCGGGCGACCGCGCCAGCGTGTAGCCGCCGCGCGCCCCGCGGGTGCTGCGCACGATGTCGGCCCGGCGAAGCCGGAGCAGGATCTGCTCGACGTAGTCGGCGGGCAGCCGCTCGACTGCCGCCACTTCCCGTCCCGTCACCGGCCCTTCCGCCACCCGGCGGGCGAGGTGCAGCGCGCAGATCAGTCCGTACTCGGCCCAGGTGGTGATGCGCATGAGTGGAGACTAGGAGGGTTCAGGTGGCGGGGCAAGGCTGTCTGAACGAGGTTTGAGTCTTCCCTACCCCGCTCCAATCCCGCCGTGAGCCCCACCCGGCACCCCGATCTCCGTCATCTTCCGCAGATCCAGCACGTCGTCGATCTGGTCCGGCGGCAGCACCTTCTCGCGCTTCACCAGCTCGCGGATCAGGACGCCTTCCTTCACCGACCGCTTGCTGATCTCGGCCGCCTTCGCGTACCCGATCTGCGGCGCGAGCGCGGTGGCCAACGCCGCCGAGCGCTCCACCCAGTACTCGCACTGGGCCGCGTTCGCCTCGATCCCCTTCACGCACCGGTCGGTGAGCGAGCGGACGGCGGCGGTGAGAATCTGCATCGAGAGCAGGACGTTGAACGCGATGACCGGCATCATCACGTTGAGCTCGAGCTGCCCGTGCTCGGCCGAGGCCCCGACGCAGGCATCGCAGCCGATCACCTGGAAGCAGACCTGGTTGACCATCTCGGGAATGGAGGGATTCACCTTGCCGGGCATGATCGACGAGCCGGGCTGCACGGCGGGGAGCCGCACCTCGTCGAACCCGGTGCGCGGGCCGCTCGCGAGCAGCCGGAGGTCGCTCGAGATCTTGCTCAGCTCCAGGGCGAGCACGCGGAGCTGGGCGCTGAATCCGGCGACGTCGCCCATGCTCTGCATCAGCTGCACCCGGTCGGCGCCGGCGCGCAGCCGCAGGCCGCTCATCGCCGACAGGTGCTTGAGCATCAGGGCCGGATACTCGGGCTCGACGTTGACGCCGGTGCCCACCGCGCTCCCGCCGATGCCCAGGTCACGCAGATAGTCGGCGGCCTCGTCCACGCGGCGAATCCCGCGTTCGATCGATCCGGCGTACGCGGTGAACTCCTGGCCCAGCCGGATCGGCATCGCGTCCTGCAGGTGCGTCCGCCCCGACTTGATGATCCCGTCGAACTCGCGCCCCTTGGCGGCGAAGGCGTCGCGCAGGTCGCGGAAGGCACCGTCGAATGCCGCGAGCTCGGCCAGGCAGGCGAGCCGGATGGCGGTGGGGATCACGTCGTTCGTGGACTGCGCCATGTTCACGTGATCGTTCGGATGCACGGGCGCGTAGGCACCTCGCTTCGCGCCGAGGATCTCGTTGGCGCGGTTGGCGAGCACCTCGTTGCAGTTCATGTTGTGCGACGTGCCGGCGCCCGCCTGGTAGACATCGACCACGAAGTGGTCGCGGTGCCTGCCGGCCAGCACCTCATCGGCGGCGGCGATGATCGCGTCGGCGAGCCGCGCCTCCAGCCGCCCGGTCTCCTTGTGCGTGTGGGCAGCGGCCTTCTTCAGCCAGACGGTCGCGACCACGAAGGGAGGGAGCGGGCGCAGTCCACTGATCGGGAAGTTCTGCACGGCGCGGAGAGTCTGCACGCCATAGAGGGCGTCGGCCGGCACGGGCAGTTCGCCGAGCGGATCCTTCTCGAGGCGAGTGGCGTCGGCCATCGCATGCTCCTTTCAAGGTGGACTGAACCGGGCGCGGCGGTGCGCACGCCCCCGGCGAAAAATAGCACCCGTCCCGCGGGACGCGGGAGGCGGCCCGCTACGGCCTGGGGGTGGGGACGTCGAAGGTGGCGATCGTTTCCACCGTGGCGTCGGCCGTCGAGAGGATCCGGGTGCGCCAGCGCGTGGCGGCCACCTCGCGCCGGTCCTGGTAGGCAAAGCGCCAGCCGCCGGCCAGCGCCACCGGAATCGTGAAGGCACCGTCGTCGCGCAGCACGCAGTAGACCTGCTGGTTGAGCTTGGGAGAACCCGAGCTCGCGTAGCGCAGCGAGAAGACCATCTTCGAGGTCGAGTCGCCGGCCGGCGTCCAGACGAGCGGGATCCCCGCGCCGGCGGCCGGCACCGCGACCGAATCGCGCGTAAACGCTTCCGCGGTACGGAAGGCGATCGTGGTGGCGGGGAAACCGGGCGACGCACCGGGGATCGTGAGGGTGGCGCTGTCGCCGGGGGTGAAGGTGACACGCCCGTTGGCGGCGATCCGGTAGCTGGTCGTGCTCCCCTGCGTGGTCTTCGGGAGACTGACCGAGCCCCCGCCCACGGCGAGGGTGAGCGACGCGCCGGCATCGAGGAACGAGACCGTGTCGGTGGCCGGCGGGAGTACCGAGTAGCTGATGATGCGGCACGAGTCCTGGTTCACGCGGCTCGACGGCAGCACCAGTGCCGTGGACGTGTAGAACACCGCCGTGGGGCTGGCCCCGTAGCTCACGCTGTCGTAGTTCGCGGCCACGGTGAGAAAGCCGTAGCTCGAGGTGATCGCGGGCGCGGTGCCGCTGCGGCAGCCCGGCGCCGACACGAGTACGCCCATCAGCACCATGAAGATGCTCGGGCGAACGAGGAACGAGGAACGAGGAGACGGGCGACGCATCAACGGCGCGCTCCCGGGACCTTTGCAACGCCGATCAGGAACGGGTTGTCTTCGAGCTCGTCGCCGATGGTGGTCGCCGGGCCGTGCCCCGGATAGACGATCGTCTCCGGCGGGAGGGAGCCGATGCGGAGAAGCGAGACTTCCATCTGCTGCGGGTTGGAAAGTGGGAGGTCGGTCCGTCCAATCCCGCCCGAGAAGAGCAGGTCGCCGACGAACGCGACGCCGTGGCCGATGATCGCGCAGAGACCCGGTGCGTGCCCGGGGCAATGGAGGACGTGAAACGTCAGGCGGCCGAGGGTGAGCGGCTCCTCTTCGCGGAGGACGCGGTCGGCCGGCGGCGGCGGCTTGAACGGGATGCCGATCATCATCGCCTGCTGCACGCCCATCGCGTAGAGCGGCCGGTCGTCCGGGTGGAGGTAGATCGGCACCGCCGGATGGACCTTCCGGATTCCGGCGATCCCGCCGATGTGGTCGACGTGCGCGTGGGTGAGCCAGATCGCCTGCAGGCCCGCCCCGGACTCCTTCAGCGCGGCCAGCAGGACGTCCGGCTCGTCGCCGGGATCGATGAACACCGCGGCCAAGGTGGCCCGATCGACCACCAGGTAGGCGTTCTCGTAGACGGGGCCGACGGTGAAGGAGCGGACGATCACACCGCCGCCCCGTTCGCGGTGCCCACCGCGGCCCGGTCGCGCAGCGACGTCAGGTATTTTTCGGCGGCGATCGCGGCGGTGGTCGCGTCGCCGACCGCGGTGGTCACCTGCCGCGTGAGCTGGGCGCGCACGTCGCCGGCCGCGAACAGCCCCTTGATCGACGTCTCCATGTTGGTGTCGGTGATCAGGTAGCCGAGGGCGTCGTGCTCGGCGTGCCCCTCGATGAGTCCGGTGTTCGGGCGGAAGCCGATGAAGACGAACAGGCCGGTGACGGCCAGCTCGCGGGCGGCGCCGCTCTTCACGTTCCGGATCGCGAGCGAGCTGACCAGCCCCTTGCCATCGCCGTTCACCCGGTCCACCACCGTGTCCCAGATGACCTCGATCTTCGGATTCGCGAACAGCCGCTGCTGGGCGATCTTCGACGCCCGGAACTCGTCGCGCCGGTGGATCACATAGACCTTGTCGGCATAACGAGTCAGGAAGGCGGCCTCCTCCACCGCCGCATCGCCGCCGCCCACCACCGCGATGACGTGGTTCTTGAAGAAGGCGCCGTCGCAGATCGCGCAGTACGACACGCCCTTGCCGGCGTACTCGAGCTCGCCCGGGACGCCGAGCTTCACCGGCGTGCCGCCGGCGGTGATGATCGCCGCCGGCGACAGGTAGCGGTCACCGCCGTCGGTCCCGGTCTCGAACATCCCGTTTTCGAGCTTCCGGATCACGTTCACGTTGGCCGTCTTGAACTCGGCCCCGAACTTCTTCGCGTGGCTCTCGAACTTCTCGGAGAGCTCGTACCCCTTGATGTGCTCGAAGCCGGGGTAGTCCTCGATCATCTCGGTGTTCAGCAGCTCGCCCCCGGGCGCACCGCGCTCCAGGACCACCGACTTCAGCATCGAGCGGCCGGCGTACATGCCGGCGCACATCCCCGCGGGGCCGGCGCCGACGATGACGACATCGTATTCGTAGATCATGTCCTGTAATCTGGCCAATGCGTCAAGTGGGAGGGAGGGAGGGAGGAAGGGAGGGAGGGAGGAAGGAGGGAGGAAGGAGGGCGGAGGGAGGAAAAAGGGCGGAGGGAGGAAAAAGGGCGGAGGGAGGAAAAAGGGCGGAGGGAAGAGGCACCTCCCTCCCCAAGCTCCCCGCCCCGCCCTTTCGCCCGCTCTTCACGATCACCGGCTCCTCACAATCCACTGCTCTCCGCCGACCGCTGACCGCCGACCGTTGGCCGCCGACCGCTGACTTGACCGCTGACCGCGCCCCCGATCCCGAGCACGCTCAGCGCGCCGTGGCAGTGCGAGACCGTGCCAACGAGAATCCGGGCACTGCCCTTCCCGGTTCCCGCACGCGCCACGGTCTGGTCGCCGGCCAGGACATCGCGGACGTCGAACATGCCGACGCCGTACGCACGGTGCTCGCAGTGGAAGAGGACGGGCCCCTCGAGCGGGTCGCCGGATGTGCGCATCGCCTCGACGTAGGCGCGCATGGCCGGCGGCATGCTCCAGCTGCGAGGGCCCTTGATCTCCGGGCAGAGCGGGGGCTCGATGCAGTTGATCGGGCAGATCCACTCGGCGAACGACACGTAGGCGGTGCCGTCGTCGCCGGCGCGCGACCACGGCGTGTGCGGCAGCCGGGGGAGCGGGAGCGTCTCGACCGGGCGCCCCGGCCAACGCTCGCGCGCCCGGGTGCGCAGCCAATCGGACATGAGGTGGGGCATGAGCGGCGACGGGACGATCGCGTCGAGGGCGTGGGCGTCCGGGTCGCGGGCGGCGGCGCCGAGCCATTCGTCGAAGAAGGCGCCCCACTCGGCCATACGGAATTCGGTGTCCGGGGGCGGCGGTCCGGAGTCGTCGGGCGCGGCCGCGGCGGCCCCGTCGGCCGCGGCGGTGGCGGTGGTGGTGGTGGTGGCGGTGGCGGCCGGCGAAGTGGTTGATGGCGCGGGTTCGCCCCGCAGCCTGCGCGCGATCCGGCAGCCGGGGTCGCGGTCGACGACGATCACGCGCCGCCAGTCCACCGCGCCGGCGGCGCGGGCGCGGCCCAGTTGGCGCAGGTAGTACGACCCGTAGCAGCCGCCCCCGACGATGGCGATCGTGCCGTAGCCGGTGCGACTAACGTCTGACATGCCGCCCGCCATCGACCACGATCGTCTCCCCGGTCAGGAAGTCGGCCTCGAGCAGGTACAGCACCGCCCCGGTGACGTCGGCCGGCGTGCCCAGCCGGCGGAGCGGCGTCGTCTCCACCAGCCGCCGCGTCGACTCCTCCGGCCACCCGTCGGGGAGGAGCACCGCGCCCGGGGCCACCGCGTTGACCCGCACCGCCGGCGCCAGCGCGTGCGCCAGCGCACGGGTCATCTGTACCACGCCGGCCTTGGTGATCGAATGGGGGATGAAGTGGCGCCAGGTCTCGAACGCGGCGAGGTCGGCGATGTTCACGATCGCGCCCGGCTCCGCGCCGGCCTCGCCACGGCCGGCCGCGCGCATGACCCGGGCCGCGGCCTGCGCGCAGAAGAACGGCGCCCGGAGGTTGAGCGCGAACATCGCATCCCACTCGCCGGGAGTCACTGTGTCGACGGGCGTCCGCCGCATCACGGCGGCCGAATTCACCAGGACGTCCAGACCGCCCATCGCCGCGGCGACCGACTCCACCAGCCGGCCGGGCGCGTCGGGCCCGGTCAGGTCGGCGACGAAGATCTCCGCCGAGCCGCCGGCCGCCTCGATCAACCGGACCGTCTCGCGCGCCTCATCGGGCGACGCGTTGTGGTGGACCGCGACCCGCATCCCCCGCGCGCCCAGCGCGACCGCGATCGCGCGGCCGATCCGCCGGCCGGCGCCGGTGACGAGGGCAATGCGGGAACGAAGCTCCATGCGTCAGCTCCTCCCTTCGCCTGTCTCCCCCCCTCCTCCCTCCCTTCCTCCCTTCCTCCCTACCTCCCTCTCCTGCGCCTCCAGCCACTCCCACGGCACCTTCTGGTTGCCGAGCGTTCGCGGGCCTTCGGCGGCGCCGTGCCAGTCCGAGCCGCCACTCAGCACCAGCCCGAAGTGCGCGGCCAGCGCGCCGATCCGCGCGCCATCCTCGGCGTTGTGGCTGGGATGCCTGGCCTCCAGTCCGTCGAGGCCGAGCCTGACGAGTGGCTCGATGCGGGCGCGCGTCCCCTCCTGCGCGGGATGCGCGAAGATCGCCAGGCCGTCCGCCTGGTGAATCATGTCGATCGCGTCGCCCACCGCCAGCCGGTGCTTGGGGAGGTACGCCGGCCGCCCGCTCCCCAGGAAGCGGTCGAACGCCTCGCGCTGGTCGCGCACCCAGCCGCCGGCGATCATCGCCCGGGCGACGTGCGGCCGCCCCACCACGCCGTCGCCCGCCTCACGCATCACCGCCTCGGCGGTCACCGGCACCCCCAGCGCGTTGAGGCGCGACACCATCTGTTCGGCCCGGGTGACCCGGGTGTCGCGGAAAATGCGCAGCCAGCCGTCGACATCGTCGAGGCGCGACAGGTGAAGGCCGAGGATGTGGAGCTCGCGGTCGGCGTGCACCGCCGACAACTCGACGCCGGCCACGATTCGCACGCCGGCCGCGGCGCCGGCTGCGTTCGCCGCCGCGATGCCGCCGACGGTGTCGTGATCGGTGAGGGCGACGGCCGAGAGGGCCGCGGCCCGCGCCGCCCGCACCAGCTCGTCAGGCGTTGCCGAGCCGTCGGAGGCGGTGGAATGCGTGTGCAGGTCGACGGTCCGGTTTCCGTCCGCCGCTGGCCGACCACTCCCCCACTCTCCCTCCCCGGCTGCCCCACCCTTCGCGCCGCCCGCCCCGCCGGATCGGTCCGGATCGCTCACGCGGTGTAGCCGGCCTCGGGCGATGTGGCGGACGGCTGGGAGTACTCGAACAGCCGCCGGAGCTCGGCGTCGGTGAGCTCGGCGAGCGACTGGGCGCGCGAGCGGCTGCCCTGCGGCGAGTAGCGCGTCACCCGCACCTCGCGGCCGGTGCCGGCGTCGGCGCCGCGGATGAACAGCAGCCCGAACTCGTCGTGCTCGTATTGGGTGACCATTCCCGACGGCTGGACGCTCCAGCTCTGGCCGTCGATGGTGATGGACCGCGTCGGCATGTCAGGTCAGCTCCACTTCGGTGTAAATGCGCCCCGGATCCACGACCTCGTCAGGCGCGGAGGCCAGCGCCGCGGCCAGCGACTCCTCCGAGGTGCCCTCGATGAACTCGATGAACGCGCCGGAGAGAGCCGACTCCTCGAACAGCCAGAGTTGGCAGCCCGACCGCTTGTAGTGCTCGCGCCGCAGCGCGGCGCGCTCGAGGAACTTCTTCCGCTCCCCCGGCGGGACGATCGTCCGCTGCAGGGTCAGGGCGCGCGACACGTCAGATCCCCGCTTCCGGGAAGGTCTCGATGGTCTTCTTCACGTGCGCCAGGAACTCATCGGCCACCGCCCCATCGATAATCCGGTGGTCGAAGGAGATCGAGAAGAACGCGCACGTCCGGATCGCGATCGTGTCCTCGCCGTCGGGACCGGTCATCACCTTGGGACGCTTCTCGATCGCCCCGACGCCGAGGATGGCGACCTGCGGCTGGTTGATGATCGGCGTCCCCATGAGCGAGCCGAAGACGCCGGGGTTGGTGATCGTGAAGGTCCCGCCCTGCACTTCTTCGGGGCTCAGCTTCTTGGCGCGGGCGCGGGCGGCGAGGTCGTTGAGCGTCTTCATGATCCCGGTGACCGAGAGTTCGTCGGCGCGCTTGATCACCGGGACGATCAGCCCCCAGTCGAGCGCCACCGCGCAGCCGATGTTGTATTGCTTGCGGTAGATGATGTTGGATCCGGCCACCGACGAGTTCAGGATCGGGAACGCCTTCAGTCCGTCCACCACCGATTTGATGATGAACGGCATGTAGGTGAGCTTCTGGCCGGTCGACTTCTCGAAGTCCGCCCGGTGCTTGGCGCGCAGGCGCGCCACCCGGGTGAAGTCGATTTCCATGAACGAGGTGACGTGGGCCGAGGTGCGGCGCGAGACGACCATGTGGTCGCTGATGAGGGCGCGCATCTTCGACATCGGCTCGACGACGTCGCCGGGCCAGGGCTCGGGGAGGGGGCCGTGCGAGTCGACGCCGCCCGGCGCGTGCAGGGAGGGGGCGGCGACGCGGACCGGCGCGGTGGCGCCGGACTCGATGTACTGGACGATGTCGCGGCGGGTGACGCGGCCGGCGACGCCGGTGCCGTTGAGGGCGGCGATTTCGATGCCGTGTTCGGCGGCGATCTTCCGGACGAGCGGTGAGGAGCGGGTGCGGACGCGGTCCTCGAAGGAGTTGCCGCCGGGGGACGGACGCGTTGACGCGATGGCGGGTGCGGGGGAAGGATGACGGGCGGGCGGAGGCGCGGGCGTAGATTCTACGCGGGGGGGGCCCCCCGCGGCCGGCGCGCTCGGCGCCGCGACCGCCGGACTCACCGCCGCCCCCTTCTCCGTCTCGATTCGCGCCACCACCGTCTGCACCGGGACCGTCTGCCCCTCGGTCACGATGATTTCGGCCAGCACGCCGGCCGTGGGTGCGGGGATCTCGGCGTCCACCTTGTCGGTCGAGATCTCGAAGATCGGCTCGTCGCGCTTCACCGCGTCGCCGACCTTCTTCAGCCACTTGGACAGCGTCCCCTCGGCGATCGATTCGCCCATCTGGGGCATGATGACGTCTATGCGGGCCACCGGTTCACCCTCGTCAGGATTGTCTCGCCTTCGCATCGTCGCGCCGCAGACGCCTCAGCGCCAGCACCGGCAGCGACACCGCCCCGATCACCGCACCCACCAACGCGTACTTGTACCAGTCGCAGGGCGCCCCATCCTCGGTCACCGGACACCCCCGCACCGCCCCGACGATCTTCGCCACCAGCACCGCGAACATCGCCCCGCTGAACCATCCCGCCACCGTCGTCAGGCACCCGACGCCGAGCATGCGGTAGCGCCGCAAGTCACGGTCGCTGGTGCCGGGTCCCCCGCCATCCCGTCCCCCGGGAACCACTTCCAGATCCGGACCTCCCGCGCCCCCCCCGCTCCCCTTCCTCGTTCCTCGTTCCTCGTTCGCCATCTAGTACGCCGCCAGCCGCCGCGCCGCCTTCACGATGTCCGCCGTCTGCGGCAGCACGTAGTCCTCCAGCGGCGGCGAGTACGGCAGCGGCACGTCGGCCGCCGTGACGCGCAGGATCGGCGCGTCGAGCCACTCGAACGCGTGCTCGTTGATCCGGGCGGCGATCTCGCCCGCCACTCCGCCGGTCCGCGTGTCTTCGTGGACGATCAGGGCCCGGTTGGTCTTCCGGACCGTCGCGATGATCGCCTCGTCGTCCATCGGCAGCAGCGAGCGCAGGTCGATGACCTCCACCGACAGCCCATCCTCTTTCTCGAGCTGCTCGGCCGCCTCGAGCGCCTTCCAGACCGTCGCCGCGTAGGTGATGATCGAGAGGTCCTTCCCCTCGCGCGCCGTCCGCGCCTTGCCGATCGGGACGGTGTAGTCCTCGTCAGGCAGCGTCTCCTTGATGCGGCGGTACAGGTACTTGTGCTCGAAGAAGAGGACGCAATCCTCGTCGCGGATCGCCGCCTTGAGCAGCCCCTTCGCGTCGCGGGCCGTGGCCGGATAGACGATCTTGAGCCCCGGGGTGTGCAGGAACGCCGCCTCGGGGTTCTGCGAGTGGAAGGGCCCGCCACGGACGTAGCCGCCGCTGGGGCCGCGCACCACCATCGGGCACGGCAAGAAGGCGCGGTATCGCGCGGTGGCGACGTAGTTGGTGAGCATGTCGTAGGCGCAGGAGATGAAGTCGATGAACTGCATCTCGCAGACCGGCCGCATCCCCATGTGGGCCGCGCCGGCCGCCGCCCCGACGATCGCCGCCTCCGAAATCGGCGTGTCGATCACCCGGTGCTCGCCGAACTTCGCGAGCAGCCCGTCGGTGACCTTGAACGCCCCGCCGTAGGCGCCGATGTCCTCGCCCAGGCAGAAGACGTTCTCATCCCGCGCCATCTCCTCGAACAGCGCCTGGCGGATCGCCTCGAGATAGGTCGTCTCGCTCATCACCGGGCTCCGGTGCCATCGTCGCGGCGTCCGTCGCCCGCGCCGTCGAACGTGCCCCACCCCGCCGGCCGTTCGTGGACGCCCACCGCCGAGCGCACGCCTTGGCGGAACCAGAGCGGCTCGGCGGCCGGCGGGTCGGCGTAGATCCCGGTCAGCGCGTCGGCCGGCTCGGGCATCGGGCTGGCCTCGGCTTCGTCGGTGGCGCGGTCGATCTCGCCGGTGACCCGGGCGTCGATCGCGTCGAGCTCAGTCTGGCCGAATCGGAATTCGCCCGTCAGCCGCGCGACATACCGGTCCACCGGATCGTTATGCTTTTCCCACCAGTCGATCTCGCCCGCCGGGACGTAGCTCTGGTTGTCGTGTTCGGCGTGCCCCTTGCGGCGGTAGGTGATCAGCTCGATCAACGTCACTCCCTCGCCTCGGCGCGCCCGGTCCACGGCCTGTTTCGTGACCTCGTGGACCGCCAGCACATCGTTGCCGTCGGCCTGCACGCCGGGAATCCCGTAGGCGAGCGCTTTGTCCTTCAGCTCGGTCACGGCGGTCTGCTTCTCCATCGGCGTCGAATAGGCGTACCCGTTGCTCTCGACGATCACCACCAGTGGGCAGTGCTGGACCGCGGCGAAGTTGATCCCTTCGTGGAACGCGCCGGTGGACGTGGCGCCATCGCCCACGTAGACCAGTCCGACGCGAGCCTGATGGCGCAGCTTGAACGACAGCGTGACACCGGCCATCACCGGGACCATGTCTCCCAGGTGCGAGATCTGTCCCACGAAGCCTCGCACCAGGTCGCCGAAGTGGATGTTCAGTTCGCGCCCGCGCGTCGGCGAGTCGCCCTTGGCCATGTACTGCTTGATGATCTCGACCGGCCTGGCGCCCTGGACGAGCATCGACCCCAGGTTCCGGATCAGCGGCGAGAGGATGTCTCCCTTCGTGCGGTCGAGGGCGTACGCGCTTCCCACCGCGTCGGCCTCCTGCCCCAGCGAGCGGAACAGTCCGCCCACCACCTTCGTCTGCCGGTAGAGGTTGACCAGCCGCTCCTCGAGCTGCCTCGTGAGGCGCAGGTAGTAGTAGACCTCCAGCAGCTGCGCCCGGCTCAGCGACGTCTTCCCCGTCGGCGCCGGCTCCACGGTGTGGATGACCCTCGTGGAAGCGGGCACAGTCGGTTCCGCATTCCGCATTCCGCGTTCCGCCTTCGCCACGCCCGACCGCTGCGCCATGGTCAGTACGCCGCCTCGATCGCGTGCCGGGGCTCTTCCATCCGGTGGAGCCCGACGAAGAAGCGCTTCACGTTCCGGTCCAGCCGGCTCTCGCCCATCTGGTCGGTGTCGGCCTCCACGAGGGTGTAGTGCCCGCCCTCCTTGGTCACCATCAGCGTCAGGCTGCCCAGGTCGCCGGAGAAGCTGCGGGCCCGGGCGGCGCTCGACGTGACGTGGAGACTGACCGGCGCCGCCGGGAAGAATCCGTCGGCGGCGGTCATCACCGCCGATGGGTTGAGCTGGGTGCGGAAGAAGTGACGCATGAAATGAGAGGTCTCAGGGAGTCCGCGCGCGCTCGTTGAACACCGTTTGACGCCAGTCCGAGCGCTCGAGCGCGTGGGTGGAATCGCGGCGGAACTGGATGGCCACCGCCCACTCGCCGCTGGTAATGAAGCTGAGCTTGCCGTAGTACGTGCCCAGCTCGGGGCCCGCCGCCAGGCCATCCCAGACGCTGATTTGCCCTTCCGGGAGGCTGTCCACCCGGGTGGCGAAGATCCGTCCTTCCCCGCTCTCCAACGGCTCACCGCTCTCCTTGTCGCGGACCACGACCTTGTAGACGATCGGCTCGCGGGCGCGCGCCGGCGCCGGGTCGGACGAGATGGTGAACAGGAAGTGGTCCGTCCACTGGCGCAGCGGCGGCGGCGGTTGCGGGGTGCGGTCGCACGACACGAGCAGCGCGCCGGCGACGAGCGCCCCGAAGGCCGCGGGAACCCGCCGCCACTGCCTCACGAGTAGTACTCGAGCCCCAGGTGGGTGATCTGTTCCTCGCCCATCAGGTGGCGGAGCGTGTTCTTCAGCTTGGTCTGCTGGATGAACAGGTCGTGCTCCGGCTGGAGGCCGGCGGCCGCCATCGGGCTCTTGAAGTAGAACGACAGCCACTCCTGGATCCCCTTCATCCCGGAGCGGTGCGCGAAGTCGGAGAACAGCGCCAGGTCGAGCACGATCGGTGCCGCCAGGATCGAGTCGCGGCAGAGGAAGTTCACCTTGATTTGCATCGGGTAGCCCATCCACCCGAAGATGTCGATGTTGTCCCACCCTTCCTTGTTGTCGCCGCGGGGCGGGTAGTAGTTGATCCGCACCACGTGCGAGAAGTCCTGGTACAGCGCCGGATACATCTCCGGCTGCAGGATGGTGTGGAGCACCGACAGCTTCGACTCCTCCTTCGTCTTGAACGACGCCGGATCGTCGAGCACTTCGCCATCGCGGTTGCCCAGGATGTTCGTCGAATACCAGCCCGCCAGGCCCAGCATCCGCGCCTTGAGGCCCGGCGCGATCACCGTCTTCATCCACGTCTGGCCGGTCTTGAAGTCCTTCCCCGAGATCGGCACGCCGCGTTCGTTGGCGAGGTGGATCAGCGCCGGCGTGTCGACCGCCAGGTTGGGCGCACCGTTCGCGTACGGCACCCCCTCCATGATCGCCGCCCACGCGTAGAGCATCGACGGCGCGATCGCGTCGTCGTTCCGCTCCATCGCCTTCTCGAACTGCTCCACCGTCGCGTGCTGCGGACCCGGCTTGATGTACGTCTCGGTGGACGCGCACCACACCGACACCAGCCGGTCGCACTTCTGCTTCGCCTTGAAGTCGCGCATGTCCTGCCGCAGCTGCTCGGCCAGGTCGCGCTTCGACTTCCCCTGCTTCACGTTCGTGCCCGTCAGGCGCGTCACGTAACGGTTGTCGAACACCGCCGGCATCGGGGTGATCGCCTTCAGGAACTCGGCCACCGGCCCCAGGTGCTCGCCAGTCAGCACGCCGGCCTTTTTCGCCGCCGTGTAGGCGTCGTCGGGAATCGGGTCCCAGGCACCGAACACCAGGTCGTTGAGGCCGGCCAGCGGCACGAAGTCCCTGATCAGCGGCGACCGGTGTTCGGTCCGCTTGCCGAGGCGGATGGTCGCCATCTGCGTCAGCGACCCGATCGGCTTGGTCAGGCCGCGGCGGATGCTCTCGACGCCGGCCATGAAGGTGGTCGCCACGGCGCCCAGGCCGGGGGTCAGGACGCCGAGCCGGCCCGCGGCCGGACGGATGGCGGTGGTGGAGCGGTCGGGGAGCGACGAGCCGGGCACGCGAACTACTCTCTTTTCAGGATGGGGCGCGACGACACCGTGGAACCGATCACAGCGGCGGTCGTCGGCGCGGAGGGTGCGGTGGTGGGAATCGCGCTCTCGGCGGGCGTGTACCGCGAGGTGGCCGAGGGCGTCACACTGGCGGCGGCCCGGCCGGCAGGCGCGGCGGATCCGAGCTCCATGCCCTTGGTGGCACGGTAGACGAAGACGATCCGCTGCACCGCGGTGATCCAGGCGGTGACGCAGAGGAAGAGGACGATCGCGGCGAGGACCAGGCCGCCCAGCGCGAGGCCGAACAGGGCCTGGGGGGCGCAGAGGAGCACCACCCGCTCCGGCCGCTGCACCATGCCGACCTTGGCGTCGATACCTAACGCCTCGGCGCGGGCCCTGGTGTACGACGTGAGGTAGGTGCCGATGATGCACAGCATGCACACCGTCACCATCACCCAGCCGGTGTGGATCGGGCCCAGCCCGGGGATCGAGGTCTGCCGGTCGGTGGCGTAGAACACCGTCAACCCGGCCATCACCGCCCCGTCCGCCACCCGGTCCAGCGTCGAATCGTAGAACGCGCCGAACACCGTCGAACGGCCGGTGCGCCGCGCCACCGTCCCGTCGAGCACGTCGAACAGCGCGGTGATGCTGAGGAGCCAGCCGGCCGACATGATGTGGCCGGTCGCGTAGATCACCCCGCCCGCGATCGAGCACAGGGTCCCGATGGTGGTGATCGAATTGGGATTCACACGAAGCCGGACGAGCAGATCGGCGACCGGATTGATGACCCGCAGGTATCCGTTTTTCAGCCAGTCCGGGAGAATCTTCATGCGTCGGTAGGCGGGGGCGGTGGCATCGATCGGTGAACCTCAGGCCAGCGTCGGCCAGCGCGTAAACTTACGCGGGATCGCGACTTGGTTCAACCGGGCAAGAAACGCTGGAACGAGAAACGAGGAACGAGGAGAAGACCACCCGCACCTAGGGCACCTGCCACACCGTAACTGACTCGAGGGTCACTCCGTTCCTGCGCCAGGTGCGAAAGCCATCCCCGGAGGTCGCCTTGAGGTCAACCAGCGTCCCGACCCCGACCCCGCGCACGCGGAGAATCTCGCTGCTGTTGGGCGCCACCTGCCGGAGGAAGATCTCCACGCCGCCGCTCACGACGTAGACGTTGACCGCGGTCCCCACCTTGTTGGAGAAGTGGATCGCGGGATCCTGGCTGGGGGCGGGCGCGGAGCCGGCGGTGACCGGCGCGCCGCAGGACATCGTGGCGCCCAGACAGATCCCAATGAGACCGGTAAGAAGAGCTTTCATGCGCCCGCCCCTATGGAGACGTACTGAGTACTGAGTACTGAGTATCGCTCATCGCAAATGCCGAGTTCCGCATTCCGTATTCCGCATTCCGCATCCCGTGTTGTACGTCGACACGCCGAACTCCCCCGCCGCGCCGAACGATACTCAGTACTCCGTACTCAGTACTTCGTAGTCAGTACTCCGTACTCAGTAGATGTTGTACTTCCTCACCCGCTCCCGGAACGCGATCACCGCCGGCATCTCCCGGTCCAGCACCGCATCCGGGTCCTCGCCCCGCATCAGCGCTTCCCGTACGCGCGGCGCGCCCATGCGGAGGTCGAAGCTCCTGGTGTTGATGCGCACCGAGTCGGGGGTCGTCCTGGCGATCGCCCAGAGCAGCCCCGCCCCAATCCGGCCGGTCTGCACGGCGTTGCGGTTGGTCACGACGATCCGTACACCGGGGACTTCGACCTCCGAATACTTCCGGTCGGTGGCGTTGTGTGGGGTGAACCGCTCGGCCTCGAACCGCACCCCCGCGAAGCCGTGGTCGTTGAGCAGCTCGGCCACCGCTCTCGCGTTCAACCACGGCGCGCCGAGTCGCTGGAACGCCTCGGGCGTTCCCCGCCCCACCGACAGGTTCGACCCCTCGAACGCCACCAGCGCCGGATAGAGCAGCGAACTCGTCAGGCTCGGCAGGTTCGGCGACGGCCGCACCCAGGGGAGGCCGGTCTGGTCGAACCACATCGTCCGCCGCCAGCCGCGCACCGGGATCACGTGGAGGTCGGCGCCAAGCTGGAGGACATCATTATAGTAGCGGGCCATCTCCCCCATCGTCATTCCGTGCCGCAGGGGGAACGGGTATAATGCGTACGCCTGCGCCCGGCGCCCCGGGGGGGGGGCATCGTCCTCCGGATTGGCCAGCGCGCTGTCGAGCAGCGGTCCATCGGCCCGGTCGCCGGTGAGGGGATTGGGGCGGTCGAGCACGACGAAGGGGAGATGGTGGCGTGAGGCAGCGCGCATCGCGTAGAGCATGGTACCGACGTAGGTCCACGTCCGCGTTCCGATGTCCTGGAGGTCGAACACCAGCACCTCGACGCCAACCAGCGTACTGTCCGGCGGCGGCACCGTGGTCGCGCCGTACAGCGAGTAGACGGGGAGCCCGGTCTTCTCGTCGCGCTCGCTGGCCACGTTGTGGTGGTCCTCGGTGCCGCGAATGCCGTGTTCGGGTGAATAGAGCGCCACCAGCGTCACCGCTGCCTTGCGAGCCGACGGGCTCCCGGAAAGGAGATCGATGTCCGACACGCGGTCCCGGTCGATCCCGGTCTGATTCGTGATGAGCCCGACGCGCTTCCCCTTCACGAGGTGGATGCTGTCCTCGAGCAGCACCGTGATCCCCGGCGCCACCGGCCGCCGGCTGCCTGACTCGCCCGGCCGTCCACCCGTCGCGCAGGAGAGCGAGCTGGCGAGCACCACCGCGGACACGAGCCCCAGCCGTGCCGTGCCGAAACCAGCCGCCCGCGCCTGTCTCCTCATTCCTCGTTCCTCGTTCGCCCTCACCCCGGCATGAGCCATCTTCGCTTGTCTCCTCGTTCCTCGTTCCTCGTTCTGGCGTTCGCCACCGCCGCCTGTCGCTCGACACCCGCGCCCGCACCATCACCCGAAGGCGTACGGCCGGGCCCCCCCATCGTCCCCACCCCCGCCTCACTCGTCCCGTCTTCCGTCACGCCAACCTCGCCCCTGTCCGCCGCGCAGCGGCAGTGGGTCGACTCCACGCTCGCCTCGCTCCCGCTCCGCGCCCGCGTCGCCCAGATGGTCATGGTCTGGGTGCTCGGTGACTACACCAGCGACGCCGACTCCCTCTGGGTCCAGGCCCGCAACTGGGTCGCGCACGACGGCGTGGGCGGGGTCGTCATGTCGCTCGGCTCCCCCATCGAGGTCGCCGAGAAGGTCAATACCCTGCAGCGCCTCGCGCGGGTTCCGCTGCTCGTCGCGTCCGACCTCGAACCCGGACTGGGCCGGCTGGAAGGAGGCGTCTTCGCCCCGTACCTCTTCACCGGCGGCAGCGCGACGGTCTTCCCCAGCAACATGGCGATCGGCGCCACCGGACGCGAGCGCAACGCCTTCGAGGCGGGGCGGATCATCGGACGTGAGGCGCGGGCGGTGGGGATCCACATGGACTTCGCGCCGGCCGTCGACGTGAACAACAACCCGGCGAATCCGGTCATCAATACGCGATCGTTTGGCGAGGATCCGGCAACCGTCGCCCGCTTCAGTACCTCCTTCATAGACGGCGTGCAGCGCGAGGGCGTGGCCGCGACCGCCAAGCACTTCCCCGGCCACGGCGACACCGACGTCGACTCGCATCTCGCCCTCCCGGTGGTGAAGAGCGACCGGGAGCGCCTGGCGACGGTGGAGCTCGTGCCCTTCCGGAGCGCGATCGACAGCGGCGTGGCGGCCGTGATGAGCGCCCACATCGCCCTGCCGGCCATCGAGGGGGACAGCACGCCGGCGACGCTCGCCCCGCGGATCATGACCGGCCTGCTCCGCGACTCGTTGGGCTTTCGCGGCCTCACGGTGACCGACGCCCTGACCATGGAGGGGATCGGCAAGGGCTACACGGTGGAGCGGAGCGCGCCGCTCGCCGTCATCGCCGGCGCCGACATCCTGCTCAAGCCGAGCGATGTGACCCAGGCGGTGGACGCGGTGGTGGCGGCGGTCCAGCGTGGCGAGATCAGCGCCGGGCGCATCGAGCAGTCGGCGCGGCGGATCCTCGAGATCAAGGTCCGGAGCGGCGAGGTATCGCACCCGTTCGCGAACCTCGACACGCTCCGGATGGTGGTCGGCAACGCCGAGCATCGCGCCACCGCCCGCCGGATCGCCGCCGAGGCGGTGACGCTGATCCGCGACCGCGACTCGCTGCTCCCGCCGCCGGCCCTGCTGCGGAGCGTGGCGGTGGTCTCGTACGCTCCCGAGCTCGAAATCCTCGCCGGTCGCGCCTTCGTCTCCGAGGTGCGCTCGGCGATGGCGCCGATGCCGGCCAACCCGCCGGCCGGGCCCGGCTCGGCGCCTCCGTCCCCGCCGGCCATCGCACGCGTGTATCGTATCGGTCCCGCCACCGGGCGCGAGGAGCTGGACAGTATCGCCACGCAGGTGCGCGGCGTCGATCGCGTCTACCTCACGATTCACGTGCGGCGCGTGGAGGGCGAGGGGCGGGTGGTGATCGCGCCGCGGGTGGCCGCCTGGATCGACACCCTGTCCACCCGCGTCCCGACAGTGGTGATCGCCAACGGGAACCCGTACGTGATCCGCCAGTTCCCGCGCGTCGGCACCTACCTGGTGACATTCTCCGAGAACGAGGCGGTGGAGCGCGCCTCGGCGCGGGCGGTGCTGGGGCTGGCGCCGGTGGGCGGGCGGTCCCCGATTTCGTTGCCGGGGGTCTACATGCGAGGCGATGGCCTGACGAGAGTTCCCAAGCCGCCGGCGGCGCTCACCGCGGCGCTGCTGGCCGACACGGTGCGCGGCGTGCTCGAGCGGTCGGTGGCCGACGGCGCCTTTCCCGGCGCGTTCGCGGTGGTGGGGCGGCACGACCGGGTGCTCTTCCAGGCCGGCGCCGGCCGGCTGGATGCCGGCGACCCGTCGGTGCCTGACGAGAACACGGTCTGGGACATGGCGTCGCTCACCAAGGTGATCGCGACGACCACCGCGATGATGCAGCTGGTCGAGGCCGGCCAGGTGGACCTCGACGCCCCGGTGCAGCGCTACCTGCCGCGGTTCGCCGGCGAGAACAAGGAGCGCGTCACCGTCAGGCACCTGCTCACCCACTCGTCAGGCCTTCCGGCCTGGCGGCCGCTCTACAAGGAGACGACGTCGGCCGAGAGCGCGCTGGCGCTGGTCTACGCGACGCCGCTCGACACGCTTCCAGGCGTCCGGATGGTCTACAGCGACCTGGGCGCCATCCTGCTGGGGAAGATCGTCGAGAGCGTGGCCGGCGAACCCGAAGACCGGTACCTCGCCCGGCGCGTCTTCGGCCCCTTGGGGATGAACGCCACCCGCTATCGGCCGGACAGCGCCGACCGGTGGCGGATCGCGCCCACCGAGGTCGACCCCTGGCGCCAGCGCCACCTGCGCGGCGAGGTGCACGACGAGAACGCGTTCGCGCTGGGCGGGGTGTCGGGACACGCCGGCCTGTTCACTTCGGCGCACGACCTGACACGGTTCGCGCAGATGTACCTGAACGGCGGGACGCTGGCCGGCGCGACCATCGTGAGCCCGGCGACCATCGCGCAGTTCACGACCGTCCAGGACAGCGCCCTCTCGCACCGCGCGCTCGGCTGGGAGACGCCCAACGGAATCAATTCGGGCGGCCACCTGATGTCGCCTCACGCCTTCGGGCACACCGGCTTCACCGGGACGAGCATCTGGATCGACCGGGACCGCGACCTGTTCCTGATTCTCCTGACGAACCGCGTGAACCCGACGCGGGAGAACCGGAAGATCGCGGATGTGCGGGCGGCGCTGGCGGACGCGGTGATGACGGTACTGGCGCCGCGGTAGAACCGGCCGCCGGAGGCGGAGCGGTCGCCCCGCCTCACGGCCACGGCCTCAGCGCCGATTCACGGCGGATCGGATAATCCGCTGCAGGCGGCGGCAGGACGCGACGATCGCCGCCGCCCCCTGCGCGGCAAGGCTCGATGGAGCGGTCGACGAACGGCGGTTTCTCGGCGCGACCGGGATTTGATCGAAGATGTAACGCGACACTCTGTCTCTCCTCACGATGGGGATTGCGGATCCACCAGCACGCGGGGCGGATCACGCGCCAGACCGGGCCGGGTACGCGTGCCGGGACGGCCCGATGCGTCAGGGCGAGCGGACCAGGGCCAGGTGCTCGTCGGTATCGGCGCTCGGCAGCCGCGGGAGAATGCGGTTGCCGCCGCCGCGCTTGGCCTCGTAGAGCGCCCGATCGGCCGCGGCCAGCGCCAGCTGGGCGCTGCCATTCTCCTGGGGCAGACTCGCGAGCCCACCGCTCACCGTGAGGCCCAGCACGTGGCCGGCGATCCGGCACACCGAGTAGTGCGTCTCGACGTCCGCCCGGATCCGTTCCGCCACCCGGTATGCCTCACTGGCCGTGGTGTCGGGGAGCAGCAGCGCGAATTCGTCGCCCCCGAACCGGCAGGGCGCGTCCGCCGCCCGCAGGTGCTTGCGGATGAGACGCCCCAGATGCACCAGGGCGCGGTCGCCGGCCTGATGGCCGAACTGGTCGTTGACCTGCTTGAAGCGGTCCAGGTCGAGCAGCACGAGCGCCGTGGTCACCTGGTACCGCAGGCACCGGTTCAGCTCGTGGTCCAGCGCGGCGGTGAAGTAGTGCCGGTTGTGCAGTCCGGTCACCGAGTCCTCCACCGCGGCGCGCTGGACCGTGAGCAGCGTCGTCTGCTCGACGATCGTGGGATTGTCCAGCCGTGGCTGTACGCTCAGCAGGTAGTCGAGCAGCGCGACCCGCAGGTCGATGTCCCGACCCAGCAGCCGCGACAGGCGCAGCTGGTGACCCGCGATCGCCCACCAGTACTGGGATGCCTCACGCTCCGGCAGCTCGAGGTGCGCCAGGCGCCACAGGCGGCTGGCATGGATCCCTTCCGCGGCGCCGCCTGACGAGGCCCGTGCCCCGCCCGTCGGCGCGCCCCGACTCTCGGCGGGAGTGCTCGACTGCGTCATCTGGTTCACGGGAATCAGCATCGGTCGCGCGCCTCCGACATGGGGTGTGATACCTTGCCGGCCACAAACAAGGCACACTGCATGCCACCGGCCCGCTCGGCCAAGCGCTTGTACAACAGCCACTTGGAAATCGGGAGGCGGCGGCGGTGCACCATTCCGGGCGCCGGCGCGCGCCGCGAGCACCATTGCGGGGCACGCCCCGGCGCGTCGCCGCGCTCCCTATGCCGGCGGGAGGTTCGTGACGTCCGCGCGCACGCGATCGGCGGCCGCGCGCATTCCCAGGGCCTCGAACATCGTCAACGCCCACTCGAGATAGGCGTCGGCCTCCTCCCGGTCGCCGATCGCGAGCCGGAATCGCCCATACTCGTGATACACCTCGCCCTCCTGCTGGAGCGCTGGCTCCGGTCCGCGAACGAGCTCCAGGGCCTTCTCGAAGAAGATGAACCCCTCCGCATCGCCCTGCTGCCCGCGCACGCGACCCATGAGCGTGTACACCTGGGCGAGATGACGCGAGTGATTGTGCGCGATCGCCAGCTCCTCGCACCGCCGCATTTCATCCTCGGCCTCCAGCGCCGCGCCGCGCTCGAGATGCAGCTCGGACAAGTGCAGTCGAACCATCGTCTCGAGCGAGGCGCGACCCCCGGCACGCTCGAGCCGCTCCAGCGCGTCGCGATACCGGTCCAGCGCTTCGGCGCGACGGCCCAGTTGCGCGTCGAGTTGACCGAGACCGTCCAGCACCCGGATCAGAATGTCCACATCGCCGGAAGCCTCTGACAGGGCCCGCGCGCGACCCAGCCGCTCGCCGGCCTGTGAGGCATCGCCCCGAAGCCGCGCCACTTCCCCCAGCGCCAACTGGATGCCCGCGATCCGGGACGGGTATGGCCCGGCCTCGGCGAGGGTCAGCGCGCGGGTGTACCACGACTCGGCGCCCGGGTACAGCCCCTGCGCGCGGCTCGCATCCCCGAGCCCCTGGCAGGCGTCGATCACCCGCTCGCGATCGAACTCCGCCTCGGCCAGCGCCAGGCTGCGCTGGAAGCAGCGGGCGCCATCGTCGTACCGCGCGGCCGTGACGTGCAGGTGCCCCAGCCGCTGGAGCGCCGCGATCTCGGGTTCGCGTTCCCGGAGCTCCTCGCTCAGCACGCGCGCGTGCTCGTACCACGCCAGCGCCGGCGTCAGGCGGCCCACCCGCTCTTCCTGGGTTCCCGCGCCCAGGAGGGCCTGGACCACGCCGACCATGTCGCCGCGCTGCTCGTGTTCGAGGGCCGAGACCACACCATCGTAGAGCGCCGACAGGTGCGCCGACGCCCGCGCCAGCGCATCGGGAACCGCGCGGCGGAGGCCGGCCGAATCGATCACCCGCTTGCCGACGGTCCCGTAGGAAGCCGTCCGTCGCCAGCTCTCCCGAACGCCGGGGACGGACGTGGCGATGAGATAGGCACGCAGGGGCGACAGGCCCTCGACGTCCGGGAGCACGCGGAGCGCCTGTTCCACGCGCAGCGGCGGCATCCCCGCCATCTCGCTCATCGCCGCTCCACCGCGCTCACAGCCGGTACTCCCGGATCTTCCGCGCCAGCGTGTTGCGGTGCACGCCGAGGATGCGGGCCGCCTCGGCGATCTCGCCGCCGGTCTGCGCCAGCACGCGGGAAATGTGACGGGCCTCCACCGCCTCGAGCGTGGCGGTGGGGCCCGCCTCGCCCGATCCGGCCGCCTCACGGTCGCCCCACTCGTCAGGCAGGTGTTCGGAGCGCAGCGTGTCGTCGGTGGTGATCAGCACCGCCCGCTCGATGACGCTGCGCAGCTCCCGCACGTTGCCCAGCCAGTCGTGCCGCTGCAGCCGCTCCAGGGCGCGGTCGGTGATCCCGCGCACCGGCCGGCCGTAGCGTTCGCCGAACTCGCGAATGAAGTGCGCCACCAGCAGGACCAGATCATTCCCACGCTCCGACAGCGGCGGCAGCCGCAGCGTCACCACCGCCAGCCGGTAGTACAGGTCCTCGCGGAAACGCCCCTGGGCGATGGCCTCCCGCAGGTCGTGGTGGGTCGCCGCGATCAGTCGCACGTCGACCGGAATCAGTTCCTGGTCCCCCATCCGTTCGATTTCGCGCTCCTGGACCGCGCGCAGGATCTTGCTCTGCAGCACCAGGCTCATGTCCCCGATCTCGTCCAGGAACAGAGTTCCGCCGGCGGCCCGCTCGAACCGTCCGATCCGGCGGGCGACCGCTCCCGTGAACGACCCCTTCTCGTGCCCGAACAGCTCGCTCTCGAGCAGGTTCTCGGGGATCGCGGCGCAATTGACCGGGACAAACGGGCCCGTGGCCCGCGGGCCGTTCTGGTGGATGGCTCGCGCGACCAGCTCTTTGCCGGTCCCGGACGCGCCCAGGATCAGGACCGTCGCCGTGCTGGGCGCGACGCGCGCGATCGTCGCCGCCACGGCCAGCATGGCCGGGCTCTGCGCGACCATCTGGTGCGTCCCCGCCATCTCCGGGGACACCTCGGGCAGCGCCACCGGCCGCTCGTCGGCCGCCGACATCAGCCGGCGCAGCAGAAGGCGCGCCCGCTCCCGGTCCACGGGGATGGCCAGCAGTTCGCCGGCACAGAGTCGGGAGACGCGCAGGGCCAGACCCACCGATGGGGCGCTCGCGAGGGCGATCAGCCGCGGCCGGCTGGACAGCCGGGCCAGCGTCTCCGCCCACGCCGACAGCTCAGCGTCCGCTTCGTCCGCCAGCACTGGCGCGACGACATCCCACCCCGCGTCCTCCGCCAGCAGCCGAATCGCGGCCGCCTGCGTTGGCGCGCGCTCGAACGCACCGCCCTCGTTTTCCACGACTCGCGCCAACTCGCGGAAAGAGCGCGGGTCGGAGCCCACGCCCAGGACGCGGATGGCGGGGCGGGCCGGGCCCGCGCCCGAGGCCGGTTCGGCAGCGGAGAGCATCACGGTCACCGGCTGGCTCATCGGGGCTCCGGGCGGCCGCACGGAGCCCCGCGGTACCTGGCGACCAGGACCAGGGCGTCATCGCTGCCGCGATAGTACGTCTGGAGGATGTAGCTTGCGATGTGCGGCACCGCATGATGGCGTGGCACATCGTCGACGAACTCGCCGCGCACGCCGTCGGTCGCGAAGATCAAGAGGTCGCCCGGGGCGACGGCCAGCACCGAGGCCCGGAGCGGCGGGAGCTTGAACCCGACCACCCCGCCCCGCATCAGGATCGCCTCCGGCGGGGCCGGGATGCTGGCGGTGGCGTCGTCGCGGAGCAGGATCCCTTCGACGTTCCCGATCCCGATCCAGGTCATCGCCTGCTCGGCCGCGTCGAACGACGCCACGTTCATCACCGCGCCGCGGGTGCCGCGGAGCGCCTGGTGGCAGCGCTGCACGAGGGCGAGGACCGACTCGCCGGCATGGGTGGCCAGGGTGGCGACCGCGCAACGCGCGGCGCGCGCGGCCTCCTCGCCGTGCCCCAGCCCATCGACCATCGCCACCAGCTCGCCGCCCGCGAATGGCGTCACCAGGTGGAGGTCGCCGGAGATCGCCTCACCGGGGATGCTGCGCGTGGCGGTGCTCCAGTCCAGGAGCGGGGTGGTGTTGCTGATGACCGTCGGCATGCTCACCGCTCCCATTTCCGCATCGTGACCGTCGTCCCCCGGCCCACCTCGGATGCGATGTCGAACTCGTCCATCAGCCGGCGGGCGCCCGGCAGGCCGACCCCCAGGCTGCCTGACGTGGAGAAACCATCCTGCATGGCGAGATGCACGTCGCGAATGCCCGGGCCTTCGTCGCGCGCCACCACGCCGATGCCCTGGCGGCCGTTGCGCTCGATCAGCGTCATCACGATCTCGCCGCGGCCGGCGTACTCGACGATGTTGCGCGCGACCTCCGAGATCGCCGCCGCGATGACGGTGAGGTCGCTCGACGAGAAGGCGAGAGCCGCGGCCAGCCGCCGGCCCTCCTGGCGCGCCAAGACGATGTCGGCGTCGGCCAGGATGGGAATCGCGCGTTCAGCGCCCACGTCCGGCGCCCCCTCCCCGGCTCCGCTTTGCGAGGTAATCGAGATAGGCGAGGCCTTCCTCGAGATCCAGCGCCGTTTGCACCTCGGCCAGCGTCAGGCCCAACTGGACCATCGCGAACGCGACCTCCGGCTGGATGCCCACGATGACCGTCTGCGCTCCGCGCAGCCGGATCATCCGCGCCAGCGAGCTGAGGGTGCGGACCGCGAACGAGTCCATGACGTCGAGCACCGTGACGTCGACGATGACGCCGTGGGAGCGGAAGCGGCCCACCTGCTCCACCAGGTCGTCGCGCAACCGGAGGAGGTCGGCGTCGGTGAGCGCGGACTGGATCGACGCGATGAGATAGTCGCGTTGCTTCAGGATGGGGACTTGCATGCTCGGCTCGCGGTCGCCTTACTCGCCCGCCAGCTCGCCCACCGCCTCGCCCACGCTGCTCACCTTGTAGCCCAGGAGTCGTTCGGCCTGCTCGATGCCGCCCTGCAGGTCGCCGACCGTGTTCATCTTCGTGAGGTCCACACCGATCGTGACCAGCGTCTGGGCGATTTCCGGCGACAGGCCGGTGACGATGACCGTCGCGCCCAGCAGCCGCGACGCCTCCACCGTCTGCACCAGGTGGTTGGCGACCGTCGAGTCCACCGACGGCACGCCGGTGATGTCCATCACGACCACCTTCGCGCGATTCGCGCGAATGCCGCGGAGGAGCTGCTCGGTCAGCTGGCGGGCTCGCTGGGAGTCGACGATGCCGATGATCGGCAGAATCAGGAGCCGCTCGCGGACCTGTAGCACCGGGGTCGAGAGCTCGCGGATCGCCTCCTGCTGCTGGCGGATGATGCGCTCGCGTTCCTGGACGAAGCCGACGGCCACCGTATTCGCGATCCGGTTGGCCGCCGGCTCGTACGCATCGAGCACCTGGTTCAGGAGCGCGAAGTCGTTCTGGTACTTCTTGAACAACGACCGCGCCAGGACGTCGCGGAGCAGGAGGACGATCCCCACCACTTCGTGCGTCTCGACGCCGCGCGGAATGATGCGCTCCGACAGGTTGCGCGCGTAGGCCTGGAGGGCCTCCACCGAGCCGGTCTCGAGCACCTCGACGTAGTTGTCGAAAACGGAGGTGGCCTCGGCGAAGATCTCGTCCTTGGTCATCGCCGTCAGCAGCCGCGACTCGGTGATGCGGCGCACCCACTCTTCCCGCAGCTGAGTCCGGTTCTGCCGGAGGTGGGCAACCAGCTCGCGCAGCAGATCGGCGGTGGGTTGCGGCGCCATCGGGCGCTCGGCCTTCGTGGTCATGGAGGTGTCCTCCGTAAGTGGTGCGCGGCGCCCCGCGTGTCGGAACGCCCCCCGTCAGGTCGGCTCATTGATCGCTGCGCCCGGTCTCGCCGCTCCGCCGGGGCACGGCGCGCCGATCGCTTCCGTTCCGCCGCTCGGGGCGTTCTCGCCGGTCGGCGTCCACCCGCTCCTCATCGCGCCGGCGATCCGAGACCATCCGCCGGCCGTGCCCCAGCCGCCGGTCGGTCCCGCGCCGGTGTTCCGTCTTGGGCTGGTGCATTGGAGTGCCCCCCCTGTCCAGCGACGCCGCGCCCCCGGCCCCGCGGCCCACCCGTCTCGCGTACGGCGGACGGCGCCGCGAGCGGTAGCTCCAGCTGAAAATGAAAGCGTGTGCCCCACCCGTCCGCTGTCTCCACCTGCAACTGTGCCCCCATCTGGGCCACGAGGCGGCTGCAGATCGCGAGCCCCAGTCCCGGACGTGCACGCCGACCACCGACGCGAGCCGCACCACCAGCCGGCCCAGGGAGATCCCGCACCGCGTCCAGACTGAAGCCCGGGCCGGTGTCTCGAACCGCAAACTCCACTCGCGCGCGTCCGCGCCGGCACGCGGTGATCTCGACGTATCCATGGTCGGTGAACTTGAGCGCATTGCAGCTGAGGTTGAGCAGCACCCGCTGGAGCGCCTGACGATGACCCAGCCGGACATCGTTGACGGTCCAGCCCACGCGTATCTCGAGCTCCTTCTCCTCGGCCATCGGACGGACGATGTCCGCCACCGTGCCGAGTACCTCCCCGATCGACATTGCCGCCGGCTCCTCGCCGGCCGGCCCACCGCCCGTCCGCCCCGCCGCCCGCGCCATCTCCACCAGGTTGTCGGCCGACGCGCTGAGCCCCAACGCGGCACTGTAGATGAGCCCCAGCTGCCGCCGCTGGCCCGCGTTCAGTTCTCCACCCGCCCCCCCGCGCAGCGCGCCGGCCAGACAGAGAATCGCTGTCAGCGGCGAGCGCAGGTCGTGCGCCACCTCGACGAGCAGAGCCGTCGCGCCGGGGCCCAGCGGTGGGGCCTTCGGGTTCCCAAGGCAATCTGCCTCCTCCAGACTCCACACCCGGCGGCGCCCACCGGCGACGCATGCCCCGCGCGTTTCCTCTGCTGTCGCTGTTCCTGTAGCCATTGCTACCGGCGCCTGAGGGCAGTTTTGGTGCCACAGCGTCGTCCACCATATCCGATTGCAGGATAATGGCTTGTGCAATATGTGTCTGTGACCCATGCACCATTGGGAAGCTCAATGTTGTGTTTACTGCACCAAAAGAGTGCAGAACCTGCATTCTCGCCGCAACCATACAAGTGGATTGCGGGACCGGCCAGTTCGGCGTCCCTTTCCTCGTCCACGTCCTTGTTCCTCGTTCCGCAGTCCTCGTTCCGCATTCCGAATTCCGCATTCCGCATTCTGCATTTCGAGACCATGACTCTCATCGACTGGCTCATCGTCATCGCCTACTTCGCCCTCTCCGCCGGCATCGGCTTCGCCTTCACCAGGAAGGGCGGCGAGTCGATGAACGAGTACTTCCTCTCCGGCCGGGCGGTCCCCTGGTGGCTGGCCGGGGCGTCGATGGTCGCGACGACCTTCGCGGCCGACACGCCGCTGGTCGTCACCGGTCTCGTCGCCGCGCACGGCGTGGCCGGCAACTGGCTCTGGTGGAACATGCTGATGAGCGGAATGCTCACCGTGTTCTTCTTCGCCCGGCTCTGGCGGCGGGCGAACGTCATGACCGACGTGGAATTCGCCGAGATCCGATACAGCGGCAAGCCGGCGGCGGCGCTGCGCGGCTTCCGGGCGCTCTACCTCGCCATCCCGATCAACCTGATCATCCTCGGCTGGGTGACGCGGGCGATGATCAAGATCCTGACTATATCGTTAGGCCTGCACGACGTCCACATCGCCGGCCTGACGATCGGCGGCGAGGTGATCGCGGTGGGAATCTGCTTCCTCATCACCGTGACGTATTCGGTGGCCGCCGGCATGTGGGCGGTGCTCTGGACCGACCTGGTCCAGTTCGTGATCAAGATGACGGCGGTGATCGTGCTGGCGGTGTTCTCGGTGCGGGCGGTGGGCGGGATGGGCGCGCTCAAGGCCGGCGTCGCTCAGCACTTCGGGAGCGAGACCGCGGCGCTGAGCATCCTCCCCGTCTCGTTCGGGCCCGGCGGGTTCACCGCCTATCCGTGGATGCCGATCCTCTCGCTGACCGTTTTCCTGAGCGTCCAGTGGTGGGCGGCCTGGTATCCGGGCGCCGAGCCGGGGGGCGGCGGGTACGTCGCGCAGCGGATTTTTTCGGCGAAGACGGAACGGGACGGCGTGCTGGCGACCCTCGCCTTCCAGGTGGCGCACTACGCGATGCGGCCCTGGCCGTGGATCATCACCGGGCTCGCGACCGTCGTGCTCTATCCGAACCTCGCGGATCGCGAGTCGGGGTACGTGAAGGCGTTCGTCGACCTCCTCCCCACGCCGTGGCGCGGCTTCATGATGGCGGGGTTCGCGGCGGCCTACATGAGCACCGTGGGGACGCAGCTCAACTGGGGAGCGAGCTACCTCGTGAACGACTTCTACCGGCGATTCCTGAAGAAGGATGCGACCGAAAAGCACTACGTCGCGGTGAGTCGCGCGGCGACGATCTTCCTCTTCCTCGGCTCGGTGGTGGTGACGGCGAACCTGACGACGGTGGAGGGAGCGTGGCGCTTCCTGCTGGCGCTGGGCGCCGGCACCGGACTGGTGTTCATCCTCCGCTGGTACTGGTGGCGCATCAATGCCTGGTCGGAGATCGTGGCGATGGTCGCGAGCTTCGTGGTGTCGATGTACCTGTTCGGCGTGCCGAACTACGTGCTGGCGGCGCTGGGCGTGAGCGCGCGCTTCCCAATCCCGGCGGTGGTGGCGCAAGGCGGGCCGAACGCGGACGCGTGGCTGATGTTGATTACTGTTGCATTGAGCAGTGTGGCTTGGATAACGGCGACCTTCCTGACGAGCGCCGAGCCTGACGGGACGCTGGACTCGTTCTATCGCCGGGTGCGGCCGGGCGGGCCCGGGTGGGCGGTGGTCTCGGCGCGGTGCGGCTTCGGGCGGGAGCAGATCCCCGGCGGGGCGCTGGCGTGGACGAACTGGATCGCGGGAATTGTCGCCGTGTACGGGTCGCTGTTCGGCGTCGGAAAGCTGATCTTCGGGCAGACGCTGTCGGGAGTCGTTATGCTGGTGGTGGCGGCGGCGGCGTTCTGGTGGATTGCCCGGGGGATGCGGGAGACAGCTCCCGCGACGTCGCCCTGAACCTCACCGCGGGGCCGGCCGCCCGATGGGGTCCCGCTGCCCGGCCCCGCCCACGATCCGCGCCGTGATCACCGGCCGGAGCGACGTGAACGCCTTGAGCGTCGCGTCGTCGCCGCCGATGGGGACCGGTCTTGACACCCCCGCGGGTCGAGCCCATTATGTGGCAGCGCCACATATCTCACCCCCATAGCCATGTTCACCCGCGAGCTCAAGAAGGGCACCACCCCCATGCTCATCCTCTCGCTCCTCGAGCCCCGGCCCCGCCACGGCTACGAGCTGAGCAAGATGCTCGAGCGACGGTCCCAGGGCGTGGTGCGCGTCCACGCCGCCTCGCTCTATCCCCTCCTCTACCGCCTGGAAGCCGGCGGGTGGATCGAAGGACGCTGGGTGGAAAAGGCCGGCGAACGGCGCCGCCGCTTCTACCGCCTCACGGCGGAGGGCAAACGCGAGCTCGAGAAGCAGCGGCGCGGCTGGGCCGAGTTCGCCAGGGCCATTGGCCGGGTCGCGGGAGTGTCCCATGCCTGACTGGAGCGCGGAAGCCACCCGCTGGCTGGCCGGTGCGCGGCTCGCCCCCGCCGACGAGGCGGACATCGCCGAAGAGCTGGCCCAGCATCTCGAGGAACGGTACCAGGGACTCCTGAGCGGTGGCGTCACCGAAAGCGAGGCGATCCGCCTCACGATGGCCGAGCTCGACGGCGAGCGGGCCGGCGGGCTGATGCGCGACCTGGCCGCCGCTCGTCGCCACCCCCACTCTCCCCCGGTCCCGCTCGGCGCCACCAGCGGCGGCGGACGGCTGGGCCGGCTCTGGGGCGACCTCCGGTTCGGCGCGCGCCTGCTCCGGCGCACCCCGGGCTTCACGATCGTCGCGGCGCTGACGCTCGCCCTCGGCATCGGCGCGAATACCACCATTTTCAGCATCATCAACGCGCTGCTGCTCCGTCCGCTCGACGGCGTGGCGCGCCCCGGTGAACTGGTGCAGGTCGGGCGCACCCAGGCCGGCCAGGGATTCGACACCTTCTCCTGGCCCGACTACCTCGACTTCCGCGACGGCGCGCGGACGCTGTCGGGGGTCGCCGGCCGGTTCATCGCCCCCGCGCACCTGAGCACCGGCGGCGCCAGCGAACGGGTGCGGGTCGACCTCGTGTCCGGCAACTACTTCCAGGTGCTGGGGATCCCGACCGGTCACGGGCGGCTGCTCCTGCCTGACGACGATGGCGCCCCCGGCGCCCACCCGGTGGCGGTGCTGAGCGACGCCCTCTGGCGGCGACGCTTCGGTTCCGATCCCGGAGTGATCGGCGCCACGGTCCGTCTCAACGGCCACCCGTTCACGATCATCGGGGTGACGGCCGGGCGGTTCCACGGCACCGACACCGGCGGCCTGACCGACCTGTTCGTCCCGATGGCTATGCTCGGCACGCTGCGGCCCGAGGCGGCGACCTTCCTCACCCGTCGTGAGGCGGTCTGGCTCACGATCTTCGGCCGCCTGGCGCCGGGCGCGACGGTGGCGCAGGCGCAGGCCGAGATCGGCGCGATCGCGCGACACCTCCAGCAGCAGTTCCCGGAGACGAACGCCGAGCGCGGAGTGACGGTGGCGGGGGGGCTCGGCTTCGAGCCGGGGACGCGCGGCGAGATCCGCACCTTCTCGGGGATCCTGCTCGGGGTGGTGGGGCTGGTCCTGCTGATCGCCTGCGCCAACGTCGCCAACCTCCTGCTGGCGCGGGGCGCGGCCCGGGCGCGGGAGATGGCGGTGCGGGCGTCACTCGGCGCCAGCCGGGGCCGCCTGGTGAGCCAGCTGCTGGCCGAGGGGCTGGTGCTGGCGGCGCTGGGGGGCGCGGGCGGGTTCGTGCTGGGGGTCTGGTCGCTGCGCCTGGTGCTGCGGCTGCCGGTGTTCGCGACCGGCGGTGGCCTGACGATCGACGCCGGGCCGGATCCGCTGGTGCTGGCGTTCACCGCCGGGGCGATGCTGCTGAGCGGGGTCCTGTTCGCGCTGCCGCCGGCGTTCCGCGCCTCACGAGTGGACCTGGTCACGGCCCTCAAGCTGGGCGCCCCCGGCGCCGGGGGCGGCCGGTCGCGTCTGCGGGGCGCGCTGGTGGTGGCGCAACTCGCCCTCTCCCTGGTGCTGCTGGTGGCGTCGGGGCTCTACGTCCGGACGCTGGCGGCGCTCTACCGGGTGGAGCCGGGGTTCGACCCGGAGCGGGTGCTGGTGGCGACGGTGGACGTGGGGCTGCAGGGGTACGACGACGCCCGGGCCCGCACGTTCTTCGACGAGCTCGAGCGGCGGGTAGCGGCGCTGCCCGGGGTGGAGCGGGCGTCGCTCGGCTACATGTTGCCGTTAGGTGGCGGCGGCTGGGACACCCGCGCCTTTCCGGCCGAACGGGCGGCGGCCCCGGACGATCCCGGCATCAAGTCGGACGTGAACGTCGTGTCGCCGGACTACTTCGCGACCGTGGGGATGCCGGTGGTGCGCGGCCGCGGCTTCGACGGCACCGACCGGGCGGGCGCGCCGCTGGTGGCGGTGGTGAACGAGGCGCTGGCCGGAAAGCTGTGGCCCGGCGCCGACCCGGTGGGACGCCGCTTCCGGCTCGGCGCCCAGGGGACCGAGGTGCTGGAAGTCGTGGGCGTGGTCCGCACGGCACGGTACCGGTCGCTGCTGGAGGCGCCGCGCTCGTTCTTCTACCGCCCGTTCGCGCAGCTGCCGCAGTCGGACATGACCCTGCACGTGCGGGTTGGGGAGTCGGTGGACCCGGGTACGTTCGTGCCGGCGGTGCGGCGGGTGGTGGCCGACCTGGACGGCGACCTGCCGCTGGACCGGGTGCAGACGCTGGCCGGCCGGCTGGACCGGTCGGTGGGGTCGCAGCGGACGGCGGCGACGCTGGTGGCGCTGTACGGCCTGCTGGCGCTGGCGCTGGCCGCGGTGGGGCTGTACGGGAGCATGGCGTACCTGGTATCGCGGCGGACGCGCGAGATTGGCGTGCGGATGGCGTTAGGTGCTGAGGCGTCGCGGATCCGGCGGCAGGTGCTGGGGGCGGCGCTGCGGATCGCGGCGCTGGGGGGCGTCATCGGATTGGCCGTGGCGGTGCCGGCCGGCCGGCTGCTCCGGAGCCAGCTGTTCGGCGTGACGCCCGCCGACCCCGTCACGCTGGTGGCGGTGGTCATCGTGCTCGGCGCCGTCTCGCTCGCGGCGGCCTACGTCCCGGCGCGCCGGGCGACACGGGTCGATCCGGTGGTGGCGTTGCAGTCCGAGTAACCGCGCGCGAGTATTCGCCCGGATGCTCTGGCTCCGGGCGCTCCTCTTCGTGGTCCTGGTCCCGCCGGCGCGGGCGGCGGTCCCGCCTGCGTGTGCGGGGAGAACGCGCGCGTGACCAGCTGGCAGGCGACGCTCTGGGAGTGGGCGGTCAAGGTCGTGATCCGTCGCCGGTCGTGGGGCCGCGACGAGCGGGCGGTCGCGCGCCGGGCCCGGCGCGTGTTCGGGGCCTTCCCGGCGTGGCAGTGGTTCCGGACGCGCGGCGTGGAGCTCTCGCCGACGCCGCCCGGCCCGGTGCGCGGCGAGTGGACCACGCCGAGGCAGGCCCGCCCGGGGACGATCCTCTACTTCCACGGCGGCAGCTACGTCTCCGGGTCGCCGGCGACGCACCGCCCGATCACCGCCGCGCTCGCGCGGATGACCGGGCGCTCGGTGCTCAGCCTCGACTACCGGCTGGCGCCCGAGCACCGGTTCCCGGCCGCGACCGACGACGCCCTGGCCGCCTATCGATGGTTGCTCGACGCCGGCACGCCGGCGCGGTCGCTCGCCCTGGCCGGGGACTCGGCCGGGGGCGGGCTGGTGCTGACGACGCTGATCCGGGCGCGCGACGAGGGGCTGCCGCTGCCGGGATGCGGCGTCTGCTTCTCCCCCTGGACCGACCTGGCCGGCACCGGCAACTCGGCGCAGGCGAACGACGGCCGGTGCGCGATGTTCCGGCGCTCCAACATCGCCCCATTCGCGTCCGCGTACCTGAACGGCGCGTCTCCGCAGCACCCGCACGCGTCGCCGGTGTACGCCGACCTGTCGGGGTTGCCGCCGCTCCTGATGCAGGTGGGGCTGACGGAGTTGCTGTTCGATGACTCCAAGCGGGTGCGCGACGCGGTGCGCGCGGCTGGAGGGGACAGCACCCTCCAGGTCTTCGCCGGCGTCTACCACGTCTGGCACATGCTGGATGGCGTGATCCCCGAGGCGAGCGACGCGCTGCGACGGGCGGCGATGTTCATCGGGGAACATATTTCGTTATGATGGGGCTTCACCGGGAGGGAACATGGATACGGGCGAGCCGGTTTTCGGAGCGTTCAACCAGGGAGCGGTACCGACCATCGCGTGCTTCAACAAGGCGACCGTGCCGCTGGGCGTGGGAGGGGGGTTCGACGCCCTGATCGGGGCGATGCAGAAGTACGTCGACCAGTTCGTGGCGCCGGTGTGGGCCACGCCCGCGAAGCTGATCCGGACCACCGGATTCCTGAAGGGGGCGTGGGCGATGGTCTTCCTGGACGACGCCGACCAGCCGGGGGCGCTCGCCTATCACGACCTGACCCCGGACGGCCTGCCGATCTCGAAGGTCTTCGTGAAGACGACGCTCGCCAACAAGGACCTGGTGAGCGTGTCGGCGTCGCACGAGCTGGTGGAGATGCTGGTCGATCCGGCGATCAACCTGATGACGACCGGCCCCGATCCGAAGACCGTCTACGCGTACGAGAGCGCCGACCCGGTGGAGCAGCTGAGCTTCCCGGTGAACGGGATTCCGATGTCCGACTTCATCTACCCGTCGTACTTCGAGGCCTTCCACAAGGCGGGGTCGGTCCCGTTCGACCAGATGCGGAAGGTCAAGCGGCCGTTCCAGATCCTGGCCGGCGGGTACCAGATCATCTTCAAGAACGGCAAATGGAGCCAGGTGTTCGGCTCGACGGCGAAGGGGAAGCGGTTCGCGAAGGAGGATCGCCGCGGCCACCGGAGTGAGGAGCGGTCGGCGCGCAAGCTGAAACGGGCCGACGTCAAGGCGATCGCCCGTGCGGAACGGGGACGGTGAGGCGGGGCGGAGTGGAGTGAGGCAGTGACGACGCACACGCCGCATCGCCCCAGGGAGGAGCGCTACGCCTCCATGCCGTACCAGCGGTGCGGCCGGAGCGGACTCAAGCTCCCGGCGATCTCGCTCGGCTTCTGGCACAACTTCGGGTCGGTCGACCGCGCCGACGAGGCGCGGGCGATGATCCTGCGGGCGTTCGACCTCGGGATCACCCACTTCGACCTGGCGAACAACTACGGGCCGCCGCCGGGGTCGGCCGAGGAGCGCTTCGGGCGCGTGCTCCGGCAGGACCTCGCCGCGTATCGCGATGAGATGATCATCTCGACCAAGGCCGGCTACTACATGTGGCCCGGTCCGTACGGCGAGTGGGGATCGCGGAAGTACCTGGTGTCGAGCCTCGACCAGAGCCTGCGCCGGATGGGGCTCGAGTACGTGGACATTTTCTACCACCACCGGCCCGATCCCGATACGCCGCTGGCCGAGACGATGGGCGCGCTCGACCGGATCGTGCGGAGCGGGAAGGCGCTCTACGCGGGGATCTCGTCGTACCCGGTGGAGCAGACTCGTGAGGCGGCGCGGCTGCTGCGCGAGCTCGGGACGCCGTGCCTGATCCACCAGCCCAAGTACAACATGTTCCACCGCTGGATCGAGGACGGCCTGCTGTCGACGCTGGCCGACGAGGGGCTCGGGTGCATCGTCTTCTCGCCGCTGGCGCAGGGTCTGCTGACCGACCGCTACCTGGGGGGCGTGCCGCCCGATTCGCGGGCCGGCAAGCCGCACGGCTTCCTGCGCCCGGCTCAGATCACCGAGAGCGTACTTGACAAGGCGCGCCGGCTGCAGGAGCGGGCGCGGGCGCGCGGCCAGTCACTGGCCCAGATGGCGGTCGCCTGGACGCTGCGTCACTCCGGCGTGACGTCGGCGGTGATCGGGGCCAGCCGGGTGTCGCAGGTCGAGCACGCGCTCGGGGCGCTGGCCAACCGGTCGTTCGGGGGCGACGAGCTGCGGGAGATCGATCGGATCCTCGGAGAGTGAGGCAGGGCGCACGGCTGGGCCGTTCGCGGGCACGGCTGGGCCGGGCCCGCGGGCCGGCTCTTACGGCGGGGGGCACGGATTACACGGATTTGGGCGGATTACGCGGATCGCTCAGCGCGGCGGGCGGGATCGGCGGCCGCGGCACGGCTTCTTTTTCCTTCTTGAACACAATCGTGACCTTGTTTGTTGCTATTGTTGTGGTTGGTGTTCATGCAGGTCTCCGCTCGCCGTTCTCCGCGATCATCCGCGGCTTTTTCCGTGATATCCGTGTTCCAGCAGTAAGGGCCAGCGTGCGCACGATGCCAGCAAGGCGGGCAGCCGTACTTCGAATCATCAGTCTGCTGTGCGGGCTCTTGCTCGAGCCGCCGGCAGCGCTCCCCGCCCAGGGTGGTGCCCCGCCCCGCGCGGTGACGGTCCGCGCCGTCGCCGCCCGCGATCACGTGCGGCCCGGCGACCAGACGGTGATCGCGGTGGAGCTCCGCCACGCCCCCGGCTTCCACACCTGGCCTCACGAGCCGGTGATTCCCAAGGAGTTCGCGGGGGTGATGCCGATCGCCACCACGATCGACATCACGTCCTCTCCGGCCGGCACCGAGCCGCTCGCCATCCAGTGGCCGGCCCCCGAATCGGTGACGGTGTACTACGGCGCCGCGCCGGTCGCGCTCCCGTCGTACGTCGGCAATGCCGTCGCCTACGTCCCCTTCCGCCTGGCCGACTCGCTGGCGCCGGGCCGGATCGAGATCGGGCTCCGGGTCAGGTACCAGGCGTGCGACCCGCGCATCTGCTACTTCCCGGTGACGGCCGCGCTCACCGTGCCGCTGGTGGTGGTGCCGGCCGGGACACCGGTGCAGGCCCGGTTAGGTGATCCGGCGCTGTTCGCGAAGTTCGACCTCACCACGTTCGGGGGCGCGGGCGCCCTGCGCCCGCCGCCGGTGACGCTGTCGGCGTTTCGCTGGTCGCTCACCATCGACCCCGAGGGCGCCGGCGGGATGCTCCTGCTCCTGCTGCTGGCCGCGGCCGGTGGCCTGGCGCTCAACGTCACCCCCTGCGTCCTGCCGCTGATCCCGATCAAGATCCTGGGGCTCCGCTCGGCCGCCGGCACGTTGGGGCGGCTGCGGCTGCTGGGCGTGGCGATGACCGCCGGGGTGATCGGCTTCTGGGTGGCGCTGGGCGCGGCGATCGCGTTCGTCTCCGGCTTCACCGCCATCAGCAGCCTCTTCCAGACCGGCTGGTTCGCGCCGCTGGTGGGCGCGGTGGTCGCGGTGATGGCGATCGGCATGTCGGGGTGGTTCACCGTGAGGCTGCCGCAGGCGATCTACCGCCTCAATCCGCGGCAGGACACGATACCCGGCTCGCTCGGCTTCGGCGTGCTCACGGCGGTGTTGTCGACCCCCTGCACCGCCCCGTTCATGGCCGGCGCGGCGGCCTGGGCCGCGACCCGCGCGCCGGCCACCACGCTGGCGACCTTCGGCGCGATCGGCGCGGGGATGTCGCTCCCCTATTTCCTCCTCACGCTGCGGCCCGGCTTGCTGGCGCGGGTACCGCGCGGCGGGGCGGCCGGGGTGGCGGTGAAGCAGGTCATGGCGCTGCTGATGCTGGCGGTGGCGGCGTTCTTCCTCGGGAGCGGGATCTCGGCGTGGCTCCAGCGGCCGCCGCAACCCGTCAGCCGGGCCTGGTGGTGGATCGTGGCCGGGTTCGTGGCGCTGGCATTCACCTGGCTCGTCAGGCAGACGTGGCGCCTGACGACGGCCCGGCGCCCGCGGGCGATCGCGACGGCGGTCGGCGCCGCCGGCGTGCTGGCGGCGGCGTGGCTGGGGCGCGGGCTCGCCAGCCGCGGTCCGATCGACTGGGTGTACTACACGCCGGCGGGCTTCTCGTCGGCGGTGGCCCGCGGGCAGGTGGTGGTGATGGAGTTCACCGCCGAGTGGTGCCTCAACTGCAAGGCGCTGGAGGCGGCGGCGCTGAACCGGCGCGAGGTGGCGGCGCTGCTGGCGAGCCCCGGCGTCACGCCGATGCGCGTCGACCTCACGAGTGACAACCCGCCGGGCCGGGCCAAGCTGGCCGAGCTGGGGTGGGTGGGGATTCCGCTGCTGGCGGTGTTCGGGCCCGGGTTGAACGGCGGCCCACCGATCACCTACGACTCCTACACGCCGGGCATGGTGATAGATGCGGTACGGCGCGCCCGGCCGCCGGCCCGCCCGGGGAGCGTGCCGTGACCGGCGCCGGCGATCCCGCGCGCCTGACGATTGAGCAGGCGCTGGCCCGTCTGCCCGGCCCCGACGGCAAGCGCTTCGCGCTCCTCTACACGCACGGCAGCCTGGAAGTCGAGGTGTACGCGCCCCCCGGGCGCGACGACCAGACGCCGCATGCGCGCGACGAGATCTACGTCGTCATGCGCGGCACCGGGACGTTTTTCATCGCCGGCACACGCCGCCGGTTCGGACCCGGCGACTTCCTGTTCGCCGCGGCCGGTGTGGAGCACCGCTTCGAGGACTTCACCGACGACTTCGCGACCTGGGTGTTCTTCTACGGTCCCGAGGGCGGAGAGCAGGACCAGGGGGCGCGCGCGGGCGTGTAGGTCCCACTGCGGGAGCCACCGCGCGCGAGTTGCATTACGACTCCGCCCGCTGCACGTTCAGGAGTCAGGAGGCATCCGTGAGCGTTTGCGACTCGTTCAAGAACTGGTACGACCCGGGCCGCGGTGGGAGCGATCGATTCCAGGACGTCTCCGACTGGATTCGTGGCGAGGCGGCGAGCTGGGGGGTCGACAACCCGAATGTGGTGGAGGGCAAGTCCGTCGACGCCGACGGCAACGAGCACTGGTCCTCGTACGACCGGCAGACCAATACCATCACTTTGGACCCGGACCTTTTCACCAATCCCGACGCGCACGATCCGGCCGACGTCTTCAACGCGGGCGCGCACGAGCTCGAGCACGCGATGCAGGACCAGTACTACGGCGACCGGACCGACGCCCCGAGCGATGCCGAGCGTCAACAGGACGCCAAGGACTTCGCCGACGCGTACAGCGACGAGTGGGACGACGAGTGCGACACGCCCCAGGACTCCGAGTCGTCGCCCGGTAACGACACCGGAGACTGGAACCTCCCGCCGAGCGACGGCGGCGCCTATGCCTGACTTCCACAAGCTCACGAAGAAGGAAGCGCAGGCGCTCGGCCGCTTCGAGCGGGCGCGCAAGCAGACGCTGCGTCTCGAGCTGTCGCAGCTGGCCGCGCAGTCGCGGGTCCGCGTGGCCCGGGCGGTGTCGTCAGGCCTGACGCCGACACGCCGGACACACGCCCGCCTGCTCGCGTCCCTCGCCAGGCGGGCCGCCAGCGGCTATGACCGGCTGGAGCACCTCGGCGGCGCGGTGCGCTACGCGCGCCGCCTTGTTGATGTCGCGGCCCGTGAAGCCGGCCTGACGACGAAGGCGGCCCCATGACCGCGACCATCCCGGTCGGCGTCAAAGGTGGACGCGCGCAACTCGTCTCCGACGACGGCTACCTGCCGGTACTGCGGTCGATGATCGCCGACGCCAGGCGATCGTGCCTGTGCAGCCTCTTCCTCATCGACCTGGCGCCGCGCCACGACCGCGAGCTGCTGGTCGACTCGGTGCTCCGCGACCTCGCGGCCGCGCACTGGCGCGGCGTCGACGTCCGGCTCCTGATCGGCGGCTCGCGCGACAACCTCGAGATCGCCGAGGCCGCCGACCTCGCCCGGGCACGCGCGCTGCAGCTCGGCATCCCCGCCCGGTGGGCCACCAGCCGGCCGATCCGCGGCAGCCACGCCAAGTTCGTGCTCGTCGACGAGCAGGTCCTCACCGGGTCGCACAACTGGTCGGTGGGCGCGTTCACCTCGCAGACGCAGGACAGCGTGGTGGTCGCCTCACGCGACATCGCCGCCTACGTGGCGGGGCTGTTCGAGCGGCAGTGGGCCGAGGCCGCGGAGGGCTGACCCGTGCACGCCTTCGAGTGGGACGTCCTTCTGACCCGCGATCTGCTGAAGCGCGTTGCCGCAGCGGCGGGCGTGGCGACTCAGGGTCAGGGTCGGGGTCAGGGTCGGACGATCCTCGCCGATGCCCGCCCGGTGCTGGCGCGGATTCTCGAGGACGCGGGCGGGTTGCCGGTGGTCGACGACCCACCCGGCCCCGAGCGGCGTACGGCGATGGCGCTGGAGATCATGCACGACGCTGTCAGGCACACGCTGGCTACGATGGGCGCGACGCAGCGCCCGGCGCAGTCGTCGTGGGGCTACGTGACGTTGCGGTCGCGGGTGGCCGAGCTGGCGTCGGTGGCGACGGCGATCGATCGCGCGCCGCTCAACCGGGCCGGCGCGGGAACCATCGCCCACGCCACCGGCGTGAGCTCGTCGCTGGCCGAGCGGATCGTGGAGGAGCGGCGTTCTCACGGGCCGTTCCACTCGCCGCAGGAGCTCGACCGCCGGCTGCGCGGGGTGGACGCCCGCAACCGGGACCGGATCGCCGCTTCGGTCCGGTTCGACGACCCGGCCGACCGGTTAGGCGCGCAGGTCGAGATCACCAACGACTTCGACCGCGACCTGGGGCGGTTGGTGGCGCTGCAGGACGGCGCCACGGCCGACGAGCGGCTGGCGGCGGCGCTGGAGACGATCGCGTCGGTCTGCGCCGCCGAGCCGCACCCCGATACGGTGGCCCGCCGGACGCGGGAGTCCGCGACTGCCCTGCCCGCCCCGGCCACCGAGGCGAAGTGGGTGGGCGTGCTCGCCAACGCCGACTACTATGCCTCACTCCAACTGCTCCTGGCTGCGGCCACGAGGTCGATCGACGTCTGCATGTTCCACATCGCCTGCCCCAGCGAGGAACACCCGACGCGGAAGCTGCTGGCGGCGCTGGTGGACGCGAAGAAGCGCCGGGTAAAGGTCCGCGTCCTGATGGACAAGGACCGGCCGAGCGATCCGTACAAGTCGACGGTGATCAACACGCCGGCGCGGAAGCTGCTGGAGAAGGCGAGAGTCGACGTGCGCTTCGACCGGGCCGGCCGCCTGCTCCACTCGAAGTTCCTGGTGATCGACGGCGAGCTGGCGGTGATCGGCAGCCACAACTGGTCGGCGGGGTCGTACTTCGAGTTCGACGACCTGACGCTCGTGATCGCGTCGGCGGAGCTGGCGGGGGAGCTGGGGCGGCGGTTCGACGGGCTCTGGGGCGCCTAGCGGACACTTCCCATTGACATTCTACTGGAGCATGGTATACTCCCCTAGTCATTCTATGGAGCGGCCATGCCTGCGCCCACCGTCGACCTCCTCCAGGGCACGCTCGACGTCCTGATCCTCCGCGCCCTCAGCTGGGGGCCCGCCCACGGCTACAGCATCGCCCGCTGGCTGCGCCAGATCACCGACGATGTCCTCCAGGTTGAAGAGGGCTCGCTCTACCCCGCCCTGCACCGCATGGAGCGCCGCGGCTGGATCGGCGCCGAGTGGGGCGTGTCCGACAACAACCGCCGAGCGAAGTTCTATGAGCTCACCACCCAGGGGCGGAAACAGCTCCGGATCGAGGCCTCGCTCTGGGCCCGGTTCGCCGACGCGGTGGCCAAGGTGCTGGCCGCCACCACCCAACCCGCATAACGGGAGCCTCCGATGAGCCCCCGACCGCCCGACTGGCGGCGCGCCTTCCGCTTCGGTCGCGCCGATGTCCCCCGCGACGTCGACCGGGAGCTGCGGTTCCACCTCGAGATGGCCGAGCGCGACAACCTCGCCGCCGGCATGCCGCCGGAGCAGGCGCGCGCCGAGGCGATCCGCCGTTTCGGTGACGTCGCCCGGGTCCGCGGCACGCTCGAGGACATGGGGCGACGGCGCGAACGCGAGGCGCGGGCCGCCGACCTGCTCGACGACCTGCGCCGCGACGCCGGCTACGCGCTGCGGCAGCTGGGCCGGAGCCGTGGCTTCACGGCAGCGGCGGTGATCACCCTGGCGCTCGGCATCGGGGCCAACGGGCTGATGTTCGGATTCGCCGACGCGCTGCTGCTGCGCCCGCTCCCCGGCATCCGGGAGCCGGCTCGGCTGATCGAAGTGAGCCGCCCGTCGATGTCGTACCCGTCGTACCGCGACTTCCGCGAGGCGAACCCGACGCTGGCCGGCCTGGCCGCGTTCAGCGACCGCTCGATGTCGATTTCCGACGGCGAGCACACCGATCTCTCGGAGGTCGGCGTGGTCTCGGGCAACTACTTCTCCGTGTTAGGTGTCGGCACCACCCGCGGCCGGACGCTCGGCGACGCCGACGACGCGCCTGGCGCGCCACCGGCGGCCGTGATCAGCGCCGACTTCGCGAAACGCTTCTTTGGCGCCGGCGCGGACCCGATGGGGCGGGTGATCAAGCTCAATGGCTTCGCCACCACGATCGTCGGCGTGGCGCCGGAGCATTTCCGCGGCACCCGGCTGGTGGGCACCCGGGCGCTCTGGATCTCCATTCACACGTGGATGGAGATGGCGCCCAGCTCGTTCGCCGGCCTCTCCCTGGAACGACGCGGCTGGTCGTGGCTCACCATGGTGGGACGCCTGCGCCCCGGCGCCACGCTGGAGCAGGGCACCGCCGACCTCAACACCGCGGCCAAGCGGCAGGAGGCGGAGTATCCGGGGCCGACCCCGAAGAACTTCCGGATGGAGCAGGTCAACACCGGAGAGCATGCCGCGGTGCCCGGTGACGCGCGCGACATGGTGGTCCGATTCGTCGCGGTCCTGATCGGAGTCGTGGCGATCGTCCTCCTGATCGCCTGCGCCAACGTCGCCAACCTGCTCCTTTCTCGCGCGGCCGGCCGGCGCCGCGAGATCGGTGTGCGGGTGGCGCTGGGTGCGGGCCGCGGCCGGCTGATCCGCCAGCTGATCACGGAGTCGGTGGTGCTGGCGCTGCTGGCCGCGGTGGTGGGGCTGGTGGCGACGCAGCTCGCCACGCGGGCGCTGGCCGGCGTGTCGCTCGCCGGCGGGTGGCTCTCCTTCGCCACGCTCGACCTGCACGTCGACGCGCGGGTGGCGGCGTACACGGGCGCGGTGGCGCTCGCGGCCAGCATCATCTTCGGACTGGCTCCGGCGCTGCAGAGCACGCCGCGCGACCTGGTCGCGTCGCTCAAGGACGGGGCGCCGGGGAGCGGGCGCGGGCGCTCGCGGCTGCGGCGCGCGCTGCTGGTGGCGCAGGTCGCGCTCAGCCTCACGCTGCTGATTGGCGCCGGCCTGTTCACGCGCAGCCTGACGAGAGCCTTGCGAGCCGATGTCGGGTTCGATGGCGACCGGGTGGCGGCGGCCAGCGTCGACGTCGGTCTCGTCCGCTACGACAGCAGCCGCGCCGGCCAGTACTACGACGCGGTGATCCGCGAACTGTCGGCGGCGCCGGGGCTCCGCTACGCCGCCTGGGGGTCGGTGCTCCCGCTCGACCCGGGCTACGACGCGGAATCGTTCACGGTGGAGGGCTACGTCCCGGCCAAGGATGAGAAGCTCCAGGTCCAGGAGGCGGCGGTGAGCGCCGGATACCTGGAGGCGTTCTCCGTGCCGCTGGTTCGCGGCCGCCTGTTCACCGGCCGCGACGACGCCTCGACGCCGCACGTGATCGTGATCAACGAGTCGATGGCGAAGCGCTACTGGCCCGAGGGCGACGCGATTGGCCGACGGGTCGTCTTTTCCGGCGACACCACGTCCGTGATCGGGATCGTGCGGGACATCCACTATCACGACTTGCGCGAGCAGCCGGCACCGTTCGCGTACCGCCTGCTGGCGCAGAACCTGCGCTACGCCGGGCTGCAGCCGATGTCGCTGGTGGTGCGGACGTCGGGCGATCCGGCCGCGGCGCTCGGTACGCTGCGCACGGTGCTGCGCCGGACGTCGGTCGACGTCCCGGTCTACGACCTGGGTACGTTCCACGAGCGCACCGGGCACGTGGTGCTGACGCAGCAGCTGGGCGCGGTGGTGCTCGGGCTGTTCGGCGCGCTGGCGCTGGTGATCGCGGCGGTGGGCGTGTACAGCGTGGCGGCGTACGCGGCCAGCCAGCGGACGCGCGAGATCGGGATCCGGATGGCGTTAGGTGCGCGGTCCGGCGCCGTGCTGCGGCTGGTGCTCGCCGAGAACATGGTCGCGCTGGGGCTGGGGCTGGCGATCGGGCTGGCGTTGTCGGCGGCACTGGCGCCGGCGATGTCGAGCTTCCTCTTCGGCGTCACGGCCACCGACGTTCCGACCTACGCGGGAGTGGCGCTGGCGCTGCTCGCGATCGGGGTGGGGGCGGCGCTGGTGCCCGCCTGGCGGGCCACGCGGCTGGATCCGGTGACGGCGCTGCACGCGGAGTAGCGGCACGACGGCTTGCGGCGTGAGGCTGGTGTCGTTATCCCTCGCGGGTGAAGCAATTCACTCGAAGTCCCGTGTGCGTGGCTTGGCGACGTCTCGCGCTTCCGTGCGCTCTTCTCGCCATGTCGGTTGGTGCCGCCGGCCAGTCGCCGGCACCGGCCCCGGAGCTGTCTCGGCCCAGGCTCGAGTCGTCCCAGGACTCCAACGCAGCCGGGAGCTACATTGCGTTGAGCCGAAGGCTCCTTCTGCGGCAGCCCGTGGATCTGGCTCGTGCCAAGGACGCGCGGTCCGCCGCGTACTGGGCCACGCGGCTCGACCCGACCTCCGCCCGGGCTCTGCTGCTCTACTGGCAAGCGACCTGGCTCTCGAATGTGGATCTGGCCCGGGCACTCGATCGAGGCGATCGCAAGGCGATGGAGTCGCCGGAGGTGGCGCGCATCGACACGCTCTACTGGCGCGCAATGCTTCGTGACCCGTTCGCGCTTGCCGACCCGGCGATCGAACGGTGGGTGGAGCCATCGGAGGCCGTCGTGCTCGAGGCGATCAGAAAGGATTCCAACAACGTTGGGTTGCGGCTGTTCGAGGCATCGCGCCGCTATCGTCGGGCGGAATACGACAGCGCGGTCTTCTTCGTGCGCGGCGCGCTCGCCATCGTCGAGCGCCTCGAAGAGAAGCGGACCGGGCGCATCTACCAGTCCCGCGAGATCTTCCACTACGCCATCGGCAAGGCGCTGTACGAATCCGGCGACCGCAATGCGGCTCGCGAAGAGTTCGGTGCCGCGCTGAGCGAGGACCTGTCGTTCTACCCGGCGCACGCCGCTCTGGCAACGATCGCCTGGTCGAACTGGTCTGACCTGGAAACGGCGCGGCGAGAGTACGAGATGGCGATCGAATTGCACGGCGATGCAATCGTCCACTACGACTACGGAACTATCCTCCTGGACGCGAAGCACTACGACGAGGCGATCCCGGAGTTCGACGCGGCGATCGCCGGCGAGCCTTACTTTGCGTACCCGTACTTCAACCGCGCCATCGCGCTCGACCGCGTGGGGCGCACCGCGGAGGCGGCCGCCGGCTTCCGGGCCTTCCTCGACCGGGCGCCGCGTGAACTGAGCGCCGCGATCGATCAGGCGCGCCGACGGTTGGCGGCGCTGTCGTCCCCGGGTGATTCACCAAAACCCTAGTTGCACGCTTTGCGCGGGCGTGTCGCCCGTACAGACTGCGCCCGCCGGGTGCGGAGACACTCTGACTCAGCGCTCCAGCCGCATGCGACCCGCAGCCCTCCTGGCCTGCATTCTGGCCTTGGTCCTCACCAATACCTCGGGGCTCCCCGGGCAGGCTGCCGACCCCCTCCCGCCCCGCCCGCGCCTGGACGGCGGCGCGGACATCCGCGACGCCAACGCCTACTACCGCTTCGGCCTGAGCGTACTCGACCACGATCCGGCGCTGGCATCGGACGCGTTCGCCTGGGCGACGCGCATCGACCCGACGTGGGCCGAGGCGTGGTACGCCCGGCACGCGGCCCTGCTGCTCCGCGACCACAGGCGGCTGCGGCGCTACTGGAACCGGGATGAGCGGCTGCTCAAGTCGCCCGAAATCCGGCACATCGACTCGCTGTACCTGTACGCGCTGACCCTCAAACCCTTCCTCTATCGCTCGCTGGACCGGTTGATGCTGCTGGCGATGGTCGAAGACGCGGCCGAAGAGATCGCGCGGCGGTCGGGCGGGACCAACGCGGAGGTCCGCTACGACATCGACTCTTGGATGCAGACGGCACCGCTCACCATGCGGGCGTGGCGCGCCTACTGCGACCGGAACTTCGAGGACGCGCTGGAGCTCTACGCGGCCGCGATCCACGAGACGCGCCGGCCGGGCTGGCTGCACGCGGCGCGCGGCCGGATCCTCTTCCAGCTCAACCGTGCGGACGCCGCGCTCGACGAGCTCATGGCGGCGCTGGATGAACGGCGCGAAGACGACAAGGGATCGCTGGTCTACGTCTACGAATCCAAGGAGCTGCTGGAGCAGTCGGTGGGGATCGTCTATCTCCGGCTCGGCAACGCCGCCAGGGCTCGTGAGGCGTTCGGACGCGCCCTGCAGGAGAACCTCGCCTTCTTCCCCGCCCACGTCCAGCTGGCGCTGCTGGCCGCCGAGGCACACGACACGGCCACCGCGGTGAGCGAGATGGAGCTCGCGACCCAGCTGCGCGGCGACGACCCCGGCCTCCGCTATCTCTACGGCTACACCCTGGCCTCGTTCGGCCGGTTCGCCGAGGCCGAGACGCAGCTGCGGGAGTCGGCGCGGCTCGATCCGGACTACGCGTCGCCGCACTATGTGCTGGGGCAGGTGACCGACGCGCAGCTCCATGCGGCCGATGCGCTGGAGGAGTACCGGAACTTCCTGGCCCTCGCCAGCAGGCAGGACCCCAGGCGGGCCGATGCCGAGGGGCACGTGAAGGAGCTGTCGCCCCCCTGACCCGGCCGGGTACGGTGCTCGCGCGCCGGCCCAATCGATGTAAGTTTTCCGGCCATGACAAACTCCATCCTGATCATCGCGCTGCGGCTCGTGCACGTCCTGAGTGCCATCTTCTGGGTCGGGAGCCTGGTGTTCCTGTCCATCTTCCTCCTGCCGTCGCTCCGGGCGGCCGGCCCCGCGGGTGGGGCCGTGATGCAGCAGGTCATCGGCGTGCGGCGTCTGCCCCTGTGGCTGCTGACGTCAGGGGTGCTCACCGTCGCCTCGGGAGGGGCGCTGTACGGGATCGCGTCCGGCGGCTTTCGCTCGGCCTGGATGGACTCGGGCCCGGGTAACGTCTTCGGCCTCGGTGGCGCCCTGGGCTTCATCGGGCTGATCATCGGCCTCTCCGTCAATCTCCCTGCCGGCCGCCGCCTCACCAAGCTCATGGCGGCGATCCAGGCCGCCGGCGGCCCACCCTCGGCGGAGCAGGCCGCTGAGCTCCAGCGGCTGCAGATACGCATCGGGAAAGCGACGGTCACCACCGCGGTGATCGTGGTGCTCGCGGCGGCCGCCATGGCGAGCGCCCGTTACGTGGCGTGACGGCGCAGACACCCTTCGCACTCTTCGAGGCCCCTTCCATGAGCTGTCTGTCGTCGGCCCGGTTCGCGCGAGCCGCGCTCCTCTCCCTCTCTGTCACTCTCGCCGCGCCCGTGCTCGGCGCGCAGATCTCCGCTGCCGAGTACGCCGCCCGGCGCGACTCGCTGGCCGCGCGGGTCGGGGACGGCGTCGTGATCGCGTTCGGCGGTCGCACCCCGGTCACCGACTTTGGCCCGTTCTACCAGCTCCCGGCTTTCCATTACCTCACGAACTTCGACGAGCCGGACGCGGCGTTCCTGATGGTCGCCCGCGGCGGGCGCGGCACGTTGACGCTGTTCGTCACGCCGGCCGACCCGCGCCGCGCGTTCTACTACGGCCGTCGACCCGACTCCGCGGCCGTGGCCCACACGCTGGGCCTCGTGTCGCGCCCGTTTGCCGCCCTCACGGCGGTGGCGGACTCGCTGGCCGCCACCGGGCTGCCGGTCTACACGCTGGCGGACTTCGGAGACGCGGACTTCGCGCGTGAGGACTCGCTCACCCGCGGGCGCGCGTTCGTGTCCGCGCTGGCGGCGCGACACGCCGGCCTGACGGTCAAGGACGCGCACCCGATCGTCGACCAGCTGCGGGCGAAGAAGACCGACGCCGAGTTGGCGCTGCTCAAGCGCGCGGCCGAGATCAGCGCCGAGGGGCATCGGGCGGCGATGCTCGCGCCCGAGCCGCAGCACGAGTACGAGCTGCAGGCGGTGATCGAGTACACCTTCATGCGGCTGGGCGCGGCGCGTCCGGCGTACGGCTCGATCGTCGGCTCGGGGCGGAACGGGACGCAGCTCCACTACATGAAGGACCGCGGCGAGACCAGGCCGGGTGACGTGGTGGTGATCGACGCGGCAGGTGAATACGAGGGGTACGCCGCCGACATCACCCGCACGATCCCGGTGAGCGGGACGTTCACCGCCGACCAGCGGGCGCTCTACCAGCTGGTCCGAGACGCGCAGGCGGCGGCCGAGCGCAACTCGAAGCCGGGGATGTCGGCGCGGGCGGCGCAGGATTCGTCGTTCGAGGTCCGGGCGCGCGGGCTCGCCGCGTTAGGCCTCGCCGAGGGCGCCGACGCCACTTTCGATCCCCCGTGGCCGGCCAACTGCACCCAGAACCCCAACGGCTGCCGCCAGGCCTATCTCTGGATGATCCACGGGATCAGCCACGGCCTGGGCCTGGCCGTCCACGACCCGGCGCAGTTCTACACCGGCGACCGCACTTTCAAGCAGGGGGACGCGTTCACGATCGAGCCCGGGATCTACATCAGCCAGGCGGCGTTGGACGCGCTCCCCGACACGCCGAAGAACCGGGCGTTCATCGCGAAGGTGAAGGGCGTGGTGCCGCGCTACGAGAACACCGGCGTCCGGATCGAGGACGACTACATCATTACATCACGCGGGCTGGAGCGGATCAGCCTGGCGCCGCGGGAGATCGCCGAGATCGAAGCGCTGATGAAGCAGCGGCCCCCGCGGGCGCTGCCGTAGCGAGACGAAACGGCGGAGTGCCCGCGAGGACCCTCCGCCGTGGCACATCAGCCGCGGTGTCGGTCAGGGTTTGACGCTGACCTTCGGCGCCGCCTGCGCCAGCTGCTTCAGCAACTCCTGGACCGCGGCCTCGAGCTGCTTGTCGCGGCCGGCGAGGTTGTCCTCGGGCGAGTTGTCGACCATGATGTCCGGCTGCACGCCGTACCGTTCCATGTTCGTGTGCCGCTGGTCGGCGAGGTAGACGCCGACGCTCGGCGTCCGGACCGTGGAGCCATCGATCAGCGAGTAGCTGCCGGTGCCGATCACGGCGCCCATGGTCGGCGTCCCGACGGTCTTGCCGAGCCCTAACGCCTTGAAGCCGGCCGGGAACATCTCGGCGTTGGACGCCGAACGCCAGTTCTGGAGGACCACCTTGGGGCCGAAGTAGCCGGCGAACGGACGCGCCGACTCCTCGGTGCCCCGCGGCTGCCAGATCTGGTATTCGCGCTGGACGAGGATGGCGAGCAGCTCCTGTTCGATATTCCCGCCGCCGTTCCAGCGCTGGTCGATCACCAGCGCCTCCTTGTTGCGGTTCTCGCGCAGCTCCTTCTCGAACCGCCGCAGCGACGGCTGGTTCATCGCCTGGATGTGGAGGTACCCGACGCGTCCGCCGCTCAGCTTCCCGGTGAGCTCGCGCCGCTGCTTCACCCACCGCTCGTAGCGGAGCTGAGAGTAGGCCTGCGGCGAGACGGGCTCGATCCGCGTCTTCCAGGCGCCCTCGGCGGTGGGCGTCTTGCTGAATGTCACCTCGACCTTGCGGTTGAGGCGGTTGTTGAGGAGCTGCCAGTAGTCGTCGCCGGCAGCCACCGATTTCCCGTTGATGGCGATCAGGTAGTCGCCGACGCTGACGTTCACCCAGTCCTTGTCGGCCGGCCCGTCCTCGTAAATCGACGCGACCCGATACCGTCCGCCCTTCTCGTCAGGCTCGAGGTCGACGCCGAGGTGTCCGGTCGAGACGCCGCCGGCCCGGCCGCCCGGCGGAGGCGCGGCACCGGTGTGCGACGCGTCCAGCTCGCCGATCATCTCGTTCACCAGGTTGAGCACTTCCTGCCGGTCGCCCGCGAACCGGACCATCGGCTCGTACTTCGCGCGGGCGGCGTCCCAGTCGTGCCCGTGCATGCGGGGATCGTAGAAGCGGTACTTCATGGTCCGCCACGCGTCGCCGAACATCTCTCCCCACTCGGCCTGCCTATCGATGCGCACCTTGGCCGCGAACGTCAGCTTCCGCCGCCCGCCGGCGTCCGCCCGGGCACCGGCACCGGCCGGGGCGGTTGCCGCCGCTCCCGTCGCCGCGCCGCCACTGGCCGGCGTCACCGCCACCGAGTAGATGCCGTCGCGTTCACGGAAGTAGAGCGTGCGGCCGTCACGCGAGAAAGCGAGGTCGCCCACGCCGCCCCCGAATCCGCCGAACTGCGGAGCGTCATCGTCGCCGCCGGCCGATCCGGCCAGCACTCTCGTGAGGCGCTTGCCGTCAGGCGCCATGGTGTAGATGACCGGGATGGCGCGGAAGCTCGGCGCACCGGCCGGCTCGGTGGTCACGAACGCCACCGTCCGCCCATCCGGCGACACCGCCGGGGCTCGCACCGAGAAGGGCATCCGGGTGAGCTGCCGCGTGCGCCGCTTGAGGCCGGCCCAGTCGATCTGCGTCTCGCGCACGGCCGGTCCGGCACCGGCCGGCGGCATGCCGGCCGCCGCCCCGCGATCCATTCCCATCCCCTCGGGGCGGTCGGCGCGCTCGTCAGGCTCGGCGGGATCGCGGTCCTCGTGGGCCAGGGTGATCGCGTAGAGCTGCGAGGGATTGTCACTCCCGCCCCCGCCCTGCCCGTCGGTGCGAATGAAGAAGAGCCGCCGGCCATCGGGGCTGAACATCGGGGCCACGTCGCCGTACGACTCGAACGTGACCTTGTGCTCCTCGCCGCCGGCGGCCGGAATGATGAAGAGGTCGGTGGTGCGGGTGAAGTCGGAGCGTGAGAAGGCGATCCACTTCCCGTCAGGCGACCAGCTGGGCCCGCCGATCCCGCCGTAGCGCGAAGTGGCCAGCGGCGCGCCGGCCTTGGCGCCCGGATCCAGCGACGCCGTCCGGAGTGTGTTGTCGGACGAGGTATAGGCGATCGTCCGCGAGTCGGAAGACCACGCGAAGTCGCTCTTCAGCGCATCGAGGTCAGTCAGCTTGCGCGGCGCGCCCGATCCGTCGGCCGTGGTAACCCAGATTTCCTCGCGCCCCGACGCATCGGAGACGTACGCGACCGATTTGCCGTCGGGCGAGTACTGCGGCGCCTGGTCGCGCGCCGGCGAGTCGGTGAGCTGGACGACGTCGCCCTCCTCCACCGGCGCGGTGAACACCTCGCCGTGGATCGAGAAGGCGAAGCGGCGCCCGTTCGGCGCGAGACCGAAATCATCGGCCTGCGACCCGAAGTCCCGCACCTCGCTCGCGTTCTGCTGCGTCTCGGCGGCGATGTCGAAGTGCAGCTCGGTGGTCTTGCGGGTGGCGAGGTCGAGTTTCCAGACGCCGAAGTTGTGCTCGAAGACGATGACCTTGCGGTCGGAACTGATCGACGGCCAGCGCACGTCGCCGTCGCGGAAGGTGGTCATGCGCTCGGCGTTTCCGCCCTTGTCCGACACGCGCCAGACGTTGGTGACCGAGTTATCGTCGCGATCGCTGACGAAGTAGACGAAGCCATCGCCGCCCACCATCGGCCACGAGTCGAGGCCGGCGAAGTCGGTGAGCCGGGTGAACGACCTGGTGTCGAGGTTGGCCAGCACCACGTCGCTGGCGCTGGAGCCGCGGTAGAACTTCCGCCAGTAGACCTGCGACTTCTGGTTGTAGGCGATCTTCTTCCCGTCGGGCGAGTAGGAGCCCCAGAGACCGAAGTCGACGCCGGCCGGGCGTGCCATGCCGCCATCGACGCTCACGGTGTAGAGCTTCACCGGGAAGTCCTCGCCGCGATTGCTCGAGAAGAGCACCGACCGGCCGTCCGGCGTCCAGCCCAGCACGTTGTCGTCGGCCGAGTGGAAGGTGAGCTGCTTCGCCGAGCCGCCGGCGGCCGGAATGATGAAGACGTCGAGGTTGCCGTTCCGGTCGCTGGAGAACGCGACCCACTTGCCGTCGGGGGAGAAGCGCGGCCAGGCATCGCGGGCATCGTTCACCGTGAGGCGCTGGACGTTCTGGCCGTTCTCGTCCGCGGTCCAGATGTCGGCCAGGTAGGTGAACGCGACCCGTCCCTGGTGGTAGTCCGGGTACCGGATGAGCCGGGCCTCGTCGGCGGCGTGGCGCGGCGCCGCGCCGGTGATGGCGAGCGCGAGGGCAAGGGCGGAAAGCAGTCTCATGGGTCGATCCTCGTGCGGCGGGTGGGCTCGCCCGCCGCCGTCAGCTGTGGACGGGACTTCCGGTCAGGGTTTGCTGGTGCTGTCGCGGACGACGTCGAAATCGTATTCCAGATGGATGCTGTCCGCCACCGTCAGGACGATGGCGACGCTGGGCTTCACGAGGCCGAAGTCGGCGAAGGTGAAGCCGGTCGACACCGTTCCCTTCAGGCGGTCATGATCGACCTGGCCGGTGAGCTGCCAGGTGGTGGGTCGGGTGACGCCATGCACCGTGAGGTCGCCCACCAGTTGTCCGTTGAGCGCGCCGGTGGCCGGCAGCTTCGCGGGGAGTCCGCGCAGCTCGGTGGGCACCAGCGTCACGGTGGGAAAGGAATCCGTCTGCAGCGTGCGGCGCTGGATGTACGAGTCGCGCCGCGGACGGTCGCTCTTCAGCGGCCGGATGTTGACGACGAACTTCGACTCCTCGCGAACGACTTTCCCGTCGGTGCCGAGCACGAGCGCGCCGGTCACGCTGTCGGTGACGCCCACCGCTTCGGTGGGAAAGTCGACTCCCACCAGCTGCTCGCGCACCTTGTAGCGCGTCGTGTTCCCGGTGGGCGAGAGGACGAACCGGATCCTGCCGGGCGCCGGCGCCAGCCTCGCCGCCGGCGCTCGCGGGCGTCCGCCCGCCTCTCGCGCCGGCGCGCGTGCGGCGGCCATGGTGAACAGACCAGCGAGGGAGAGAGACACGGCGCTGACGCGTGTGAGCATGCACGACCTCCGGTGAACGGGTTGGCGCTGCCCCGCGAACACGGAGGGCATCCAGGAACCTACGCGCGCGGAACGGCCGGCGTTGCCGCGGCCGGCCACGCTCAGAGCCGGTAGAGTCGCGTCGCGTTGCCGCCGAGAATCGCCGCCCGGTCGCCGTCCGGAATCGGCAGCTTCTTGAGGCTCTCGAGCATCTGCGGGATGCTCCCGATCTGGTGCGGGTAGTCGCTGCCCGCCAGCACGTGGCCGGCGCCGGCGAACCCGATCGCCAGGCGCAGCGCCGCCGGGTCGAAGTTCACCGTGTCGTAGTACCACCCCTTGAGGTAGTCGCTGGGCGGCCGGCCGATGTTGACGCGGCACTCCTTGAAGTTGTGGAAGCCGCGGTCGAGCCGTTCGGCCAGGTACGGAATGGCGCCGCCCAGGTGTGAGAGCACCCAGCGAATGCGCGGGAATCGCTCGGCCACGCCGCTGAACACGAGCGATGCGGCGGCCAGGGTGGTGTCGAACAGAAACCCGACGAGCGGCATCAGCCAGTAGTCGGTCATCGCTTCCACCCCCACCGGGCTGGTGGGGTGGATGTGGAGCACGGCCTCCAGCGAATCGGCGGCTTCGTACAGGGGCCAGAACCGGCGATCGCTGAGCGCGACGCCGTTGACGTTGCTGAAGAGCATCGCACCCGGCAGCTTGAGCTCGCCCATGGCCCGGCGCAGCTCGGCCACCGACGCCGCGGGATCGTTGAGCGGCAGCGTCGCGAGCGCCGAGAAGCGCGGGGCGCGCTCGGTGACGATTCGGGCGAAGGCATCGTTCACCAGCCGCGCCAGCCGCACGGCGCGCTCCGGATTTTCGACGTGCGTGCCCGGAGTCGTGAGGGTGATCACCTGCGTGTCCACGCCATCCCGTTCGAGCACTCCCTGGCGAAAGGCGATGTCCCGGTGGCCGGCGACGGCGACGTTGTAGTCCCCGGGATAGTGGATCAGGGGATTTCCGTCGGCATCGACGGTGACGCGCACCACGCTGTCGCCGCCTCGCAAGGCATCGAGGTAGGCGGGCGGATAGAAGTGGTTGTGGACATCGACGACCCTCACGAGCGCACCTCCGGGGAGCGGGTTCGCCGGCGCGTCCACCAGAAGTAGACGGGGAGGCCGGCCAGCACCAGCAGGATGCCGCCGGCGCTCTCGGCCGGCTGCGAGACGAACTGATGGATCACGATCACCGCAGCCGAGATGACGAAGATCGCCGGGAGCACCGGGTAGCCCCACACCGGCGTGGTGGGCGCGTAGCCCGGACGCCGACGCAGGACGAAGAGGCTCGCGGCCATCAACCCGAAGAAGATCCACTCGGTGTACACGACGCGGGTGAACAGGGCGCGATAGCTTCCGGTGGCGACGAGCACCGACGCCCAGATGGCCTGCGCCACGATCGCGTGATGCGGCGTCCGGAAACGCGGATGAATCGCGCCCATCCAGTCGAACAGCAGCCCCTGGTGCGACATGGCCAGGTACACGCGCGGCCCCGCGAGGATGATCCCGGTGAGCGCGCCGAGCGTGGAGATCACGACCAGCGCCGACATCGCCGCCGCGCCGCCGGCGCCGAGCACCGCGTCGGCGAAGTCGGCTGCCACCCGGCTCGATGCCGCCACGGCGGACATCGGCAGAACCGCGAGGTAGGCGGCGTTGACCGCGATGTAGGCCGCCGTGACGATCACGGTGCCGATGAGCAGTGCCCGCGGAATCGTCCGGCCGGGCTGGACGGTCTCGCCGGCCGCGTACGTGACCATGTGCCACCCGCCGAACGCGAACAGCCCCGCGACGATCGCCGCGAACAATCCCGCAGTCGTCACGACCGGCGCGGTGGCACCGGTCACGGCCACGACCCGCCCGCTCGCGCCGCCGGCCGCGATCCCCATGGCGATGATCCCGGCGAGCGCGGCGACCTTGATGGCGGTGAACGCGGTCTGCACCGCGCTTCCCTGCCTCACGCCGGCGTAGTTCACCGCCGACAGGACGGCCAGGGCGGCGATTGCCGCGAGGCGCTGGCCGGTGTCGCCGAGCGGGACGAAGTACGCCGTGTAGCGGGCGAAGACCATCGCGATGGCGGCGAGGATGCCGCTGTGCATGCTCCAGAACATCGCCCAGCCCCAGAGATAGGCCACCGCCGGCGACCAGGCCTCGCCAAGGAAGACGTACACGCCGCCGCTGCGCGGAAACGCCGAGGCGAGCTCGGCGGTGACCAGCGCTCCGATGAGGGTGAGCGCGCCGGCGGCGGCCCACACCAGCAGCACGCCGCGCACCGACGCCGACTGGCCGGTGACGATCGATGGCTGGACGAAGATGGAGGCCCCGATGATCGTGCCGACGACCATCGCCGTGGCGCGCGGCAGGCCGATGACGCGTTTGAGCGGCTCGTCGCCTTCGGTCGCGGGAAAGGGCACGAAATTGACGGCGCGGGTGACGGAAGCTGGCGGAGGTGCAGTAGACTGCCGGCGCGCGCGGGGGCCGTCAAGCGTTGCCGGCGTAGGGTATCCCCGCTCGCCGCCGACGGACCTTCCCGGACAGGCGTTGCGCCCTTCCCCCGATATTCCCCCTCCGGCGCGCGGCTGATCTTCTGTGCACGGGTCGAGCGCACCAGGGCCGGACGGGCGACAGATGGTCGCCCTTCATCGACCAGCGCGCCGCCCCTCAAGGAGGATCCCGACATGTTCCGCACGAGTGTACTCGCACTGCTGGCGCTGTTCGCCGCGACGGCGGAAGCACAGGTCGCTCCGTCCGATGCCACCATGCGTCTCGCCGTGTCCGCCGACAGCAGGCTCTGGCTCGAGGGGACGTCCAACCTGCACGCGTGGAGCTGCAAGGCGTCGTCCATCGATGCCGCGATCGACGTCGATGCCGACTACACCGCCATGTCCCCGAACTCCGCCCTGAAGGCGCTCCGCAGAGTGTCGGTGCGCGTCCCGGTCGAGAGCCTGAAGTGCGGCCACGACAAGATGGACCAGAACATGTACAAGGCGCTCAAGGCGGACGGGACGACACCGATCAAGTACATCCTCGGCAGCTTCGATGTCCTCCCCGGCCCGAACAAGGACAGCATCACCGTCCACACCGTGGGCACGCTGACGGTTGCCGGCCTGGAGCGGCCGCTGCAGATGGACGTGATCGTCACCTCGATGCCCAGTGGTGCCGTCCGCGCCCAGGCCACCGTGGCGATCCTGATGACCGACTTCGGGATCGATCCACCGCGCGCCCTGCTCGGCACGATAAGGACCGGGAACCGGGTGCTGGTGAAGTTCGACCTGAACGCCGGTCCCACCACCGCCGTCGCGAACGCCGGCGGCCAATGAGATGAGCACGACCCGGATGCGGCGGGAGGTGCCGCTCCGGACGGGGTAGGACAGGGAGGGGCGGACGAGACGCGACAGGCGGCCGGGTGGCCGCCTGTCCGCGTTTCCGGGGACCATTGTGTCCGCGACCGCCGGCGCTAACGTATCCCCCTCACGTTCACGTGAGGGGTGCGCAGGATGACCGTCCCGCCGTCCGCGGTTCACGAGTACGAGGCAGCCGCCCGCTCCACCGATACGTTCGGCCGGGTGATGGCCACCTGTCGCGAACATCACTTCATCGTCGACGGTCCTGTCCAGAACGGTTGTCCGGGCGAGGAGGTGACCCCCGCCGAGCTCTTCCTGGCGGCGGTGGCGTCGTGTGGCGTCGAGCTCCTGCACGTGATCGCCCGCGACCAGGGAGTACCACTGCGTCGGACGGCCGTGAAGGCATGGGGCCGGGTGGACCGCGGCGCGCAGGCGCACCCGGACCTCACGACGTTCAACGCGGTGCGCCTCTCGTTCACCATGCAGGGCGCCGACAGCGCGCAGGCGGCCGCCCTGATCGAAGGGTTCAAGCGCCGGTGACCGCTGTACGGCACGGTCGCGGTCGCGACCGCCGACGTGCAGGTCGACTTTCGTCTCGAAGCATGACTCGTCGCCGCCCACGGGAGATGCGCATGGAGAGGTTCGACGTTCGCCTGGGTCGCGGCATGCGGCCGCGCGCCCTCGCGCTGGTCCTCGTGGCATCGAGCTTCACGGCGACCGCGCCGGGCCTCGCGCAGGCGCCGGCTCCCGCCTCTCTGCCTCCCTTCCCCGCCGGCTGGCCCTTTCCGCCGGCCGCGGAGCCGGTGGTCGCGCCGCACGGGATGGTGGCATCCGACGCGCCGCTGGCGACGGCGGCGGGGGTGCGCATCCTGGCGCAGGGCGGCAACGCGGTCGACGCGGCGGTGGCCACCGCGTTCGCGCTGGCGGTGGTGCTGCCGGCGGCCGGCAACCTGGGCGGGGGCGGTTTCATCGTCGCCCACCTCTCCGGCGGCCGGAACGTGGCGCTCGATTTCCGCGAGATGGCGCCGCGCGCCGCCAGCCGCGACATGTACCTCGACTCGGCCGGCAACGTCACCGACCGGGGCGTGACGGGGCACCTGGCCGCGGGCGTGCCGGGCTCGGTGGCTGGACTCTGGGAGGCGCACCGCCGGTACGGCCGCAAGTCGTGGCGCGCGGTGCTGGCGCCGGCCATCCGCCTGGCCGACGAGGGGTTCATCATCGAGCCCGACTTCGCGCGCGGGCTGCGTTCCGACTCCGCCCGTCTCTCGCGCTTTGCCGCCTCACGAGCGCTCTTCCTTCCCGACAGCCACCCGCTGCCGCGCGGCCGCTACTGGCGCAATCCGGAGCTGGCGGCCACGCTGCGCCGGATCGCCGCGCAGGGCCCCGCCGGATTCTATCGCGGCCGGACGGCCGATCTGATCGTGGCCGAGATGCGGCGCGGCGGCGGGATCATCACCCGCGGAGACCTGCTCCGCTATCGCGCCCGGTGGCGCACGCCGATCGTCTTCCCCTACCGGGGCCAGACGGTGGTGACGATGCCGCCGGCGTCGTCAGGCGGTATCACGATCGCGCTGATGGCCAACCTGCTGCGGGCGCATCCGCTCCACGACGCGCCCTGGGGCTCCGCCGACCGGATCCACCTGCTGGCCGAGGCGTCGCGGCGGGCGTTCGCCGTCCGCAACCACTTCCTGGGCGATCCCGGGTTCGTGGACATCCCGGTGGCGCGCCTCCTGTCGCGAAGTTTCGCCGACAGCCTGGGCCGGTCCTTCGCCATGGATCGCGCGACGCCGTCCCGCGACATCGCGCCCGCCACCGGCAGTGACGAGGGGCGCCACACGACGCATCTCTCGGTGGCCGACCGCTGGGGGAACGCGGTCGCGCTCACCACCACGATCAACGTCGGGTTCGGGTCGGCGGTGGTGGTCGCCGGCGCCGGCTTCCTGCTCAACGACGAGATGGACGACTTCACCTCCAAGATCGGCGCCCGGAACGCGATGGGGCTGGAGCAGGGCGCGGCCAACGCGATCGCCCCCGGCAAGCGCATGCTCTCGTCGATGACGCCGACCATCGTGCTCGACTCGTCAGGCGCGGTCCGTCTCGTGACGGGGGCCAGCGGCGGCGCGACGATCATCTCGACCGTCTTCCAGATCCTCACCAACGTCGTCGACTACGACTTCGACATCACCGCCGCCGTCGGCGCCCCGCGCATCCACATGCAGCACATCCCCGACTCGCTCTTCTTCGACACCGGCGGACTCCCCCCCGCCCTGCTCGACTCCCTCGCCCGGCGGGGCCACACCCTGGTGGCGTGGCCGGTGGGCGGCATCGGCATCGGCGCCTCGATCCTTCGCCGCGGCGGCCAGTGGCGCGGGACGCACGACCCCCGGACACGCGGCCTGGCCGCGGGATACTGACCATGCGCGTCGGCCCGTCACGTCGTGCCGTGCGCACCGCCCTGGTGGCCATGATGGTCGCCGGCCTCGCCACGCCGGCCGGTGCCCAGCTCTCCGACGCCGTCACCCGGCGCATCGACTCCGTCTTCGCGGCGTACGATCGCTCGAACGCGCCGGGATGCGCGCTCGGCGTGCGCTCGGCGGGACGGACGGTGTACGCGCGCGGCTACGGGATGGCCAGTCTCGAGTTGGGCGTCGGGATCACCCCATCCACCGTCTTCGACATCGGCTCGACGTCCAAGCAGTTCACCGCCGCCGCCATTCTTCTTCTCGCCGCCGAGGGGAAGCTCTCGCTCGACGACGACATCCACCGCTTCCTCCCCGAGCTCCCCGACTACGGCGCGCGGATCACGATTCGCAACATCCTCCAGCACACCAGCGGCCTGCGCGACTACACCGACCTGCTCGTCATGGCCGGCCACCACACCGAGGACGTCACCACCGAGCAGGACGCGCTGGATGTGATCGTGCGCCAGCGCGGGCTCAACTTCCCGCCCGGCACCGAGTACCGGTACAGCAACACCGGGTTCTTCCTCGCGTCGGTGATCGTGAAGCGGGCGTCCGGGATGTCACTTCGCGATTTCGCGCGGGCGCGGCTCTTCGAGCCGCTGGGAATGACGCAGACCCAACACCTCGACCGGCACGCGCTCCTCATCCCCGGCAAGGCGATGAGCTACGATCCCACCGACAGCGGCGGATACCAGCTCTCGACCTCCGACTGGGAGCAGGTCGGCGATGGCGGCGTGCAGACGAGCGTGACCGACCTGGCCCGATGGGACGACAACCTCACGAGTGGCGCGGTGGGCGGCCAGGCGCTGATGCAGGCGATGCGCACGCCGGGCACGCTCCGCGACGGCTCCACCATCGAGTACGGACTCGGGCTCGGCGTCGACACGGTCGCGGGCCTGCCGCGCGTCTCGCACGGCGGCGCCTGGGCGGGCTTCCGCGCCATGCTGATGCGCTTCCCCACCCGCGCGGCGTCCATCCTCGTCCTGTGCAACGTGGGGTCGGCCAACACCTCGCGCCTGGCGATGGGCGCGGCCGCGGCGCTGCTCGACATGCCGGCGCTCACCGCCCCGCCGGGCGCGCCGGCGGCGGCGGGTACGCCGGCCAACGGGCGGCTGGCCGGTACCTACCTCAATGAACACCTGGGCGGCGTGCTGCGCGTGACCGCCGCCGACTCCGGCCGGATGCGCTTCTCGCTCGGCGGACCGCCGCTCGCCCTCTCGTCAGGCACCGACGGCTGGTACCGCGCGCCCGGGACGACGTTCCGCGTCCGCTTCGACTCGGCCGCCGCCCGTGCCTGGCTCCACCGGGGCGGACCCGCCGTCCGCGATGAGCCCTACGACCGCACCGCCGCCACCCCGGACACGTCCACGCAGGCGCTGGCGGCATTCGCGGGCCGCTACACGAACGGCGAGATCCCGGCTCCGGTCGACGTGATCGTTCGTGGCCGCACGCTGGTGCTGCGCTTCGCGACCGGTGACGAGGAGACCCTCCTCCCCCTGGCCGCCGACCTCTTCCGGTCAGGCGGAACCATGGTACGCTTCCGCCGCGATGCGGGCGGCCGCATCACGTCGCTCGCCTACACCGACCGCGGACTCGCCGCGCTCGAATTCGCGCGGACCGCCGGCGCGCCCCCGTCAGGCGGCGCCGCGTCGGGCCAGTCCGGCACGCTGATCCTCAACGCCCGGGTGCTCGACGGCACCGGCGCGCCGGCGCGGGACGCCGCCGTCCGCATCGAGGGAGACCGGATCGTCGCCGTCGGCGCGCTCACTCCGGGGCCCGGGGAGCAGGTCGTCAATGCCCACGGCCTCGTCCTGGCGCCCGGGTTCATCGACACCCACAGCCACCACGACCGTGGACTGTTCGAGCGCCCGGACGCGCTGGCGGTGGTCAGCCAGGGCGTCACCACGATCATCGCCGGTCAGGATGGCGACTCGCCCTTCCCGCTCCGCGACTTCTTCGCGAAGCTCGATGCCCAGCCGGTGGCGATCAATGTCGCGGCCTACTCGGGCCACGGCACGCTCCGGGACAAGGTGCTGGGCAAGGACTTCCGGCGCGTGGCGACGCCCGCCGAGCTGGCGCGCATGGCGGCGCTGCTCCGCGCCGATCTCGATGCCGGCGCGCTGGGGCTCTCCACCGGCCTCGAGTACGACCCCGGCATCTACTCGGCGCCCTCCGAGGTGATGGACCTGGCGAAGGTGGCCGCCTCGTCAGGCGGGCGCTACATCAGCCACATCCGCAGCGAGGACCGCGATTTCTGGCGCGCGATCGACGAGCTGATCGCGATCGGCCGGGAGGCGCACCTTCCGGTGCAGATCTCGCACGTCAAGCTGGCGATGCGCAATCTCTGGGGGAAAGGCGACAGCCTCATCGGCCTCCTCGATCGCGCCCGGGCCGCCGGCGTCGACGTCACCGCCGACATCTACCCGTACACCTACTGGCAGTCCACGCTGACCGTCCTCTTCCCCAGGCGCGACTTCGACCAGCGCGCCACCGCCGAGCTGGTGCTGAAGGAGATCGCCGCGCCCGAGGGGCTGCTGCTGGGGCGCTTCGACCCGAACCCGTCCTATGCCGGCAAGACGGTGGCCCAGATCGCCGCGCTGCGCGGCACCGACCCCGCCACCACGCTGATGGCGCTCATCAAGGAGGCCGGCCCCGATGGGTCGCGCGAATCGGTGATTGGCACCAGCATGGACGAGCCGGACGTCGAGCGCCTGATGCAGTGGCCGTCCACCAACTTCTGCAGCGACGGCGAATTGGCCGGCCGGCACCCACGGGGGTTCGGCTCCTTCCCGCGCGTGCTGGGCCACTACGTGCGTGAGCGCGGCGCCCTGACGCTGCCTGACGCCGTGCGGAAGATGACCAGCCTCGCCGCGGCCCACGTGGGGCTCCCCGGCCGCGGCACCATCGCCCCCGGATTCTTCGCCGACCTGGTCCTGTTCGATCCGGCCACGATCGCCGACCGGTCCACGCCCGAGCAGCCGCAGACGCAGTCGGTCGGCGTCCGCACGGTCTGGGTCAACGGCACGGTGGTGTTCGACGGGGGCGCGATCACCGGGCGCCACCCCGGCCGGGCGATCCGGCGCCCCACCGCGGACGGAAAGCGGCCATGAGTGGAGTCGAGGGACTGACGGTCGTGCGCGCCGGGCTCGCCGGCGGGCCGCTGTCGGTCGCCTTTCCCCTGCCCGCCATCTCGGTCGCCACCGCCGGCCGGCTGGCTCGCGACCTGTTCGGCATCGACGGCCCGGTCCGCGAACTGCCCGGCGAACGGGACCGGAACTTCCACGTCGCCTCCGGCGACGCCGGCGGGTTCGTCCTCAAGGTCGCGAACGCCGCCGACCGCCGCGACACGCTCGACATGCAGAACCGGATTCTCGGGTGCGTGGCCGAGCGGGCGCCGGAGCTGGCCGTCCCGCGGGTCTGCCTGACGAGCACCGGTGCCGCCATCGCCGAGGCGCGCGGCGACACCGGCGATCCGCACCTCGTCCGCCTCCTCACCTGGGTGCCCGGCCAGCTCCTCGCCGAGACCCGCCCCCATTCGCCGGACCTGCTGTGCTCGTTCGGTCGCGTCATGGGAACGCTCGACCGGGCCCTGGCCGGCTTCGATCATCCCGGCGCACACCGCCCGCTCAAGTGGGATCTCGCGCGCGCGCGGTGGATCGAGGACTACCTCGATCATCTCGCCGATCCGCGCCGGCGCGGCATCATCGAGGCGATCTGCTCCCGGTTCCGGCGCGACGTCGAGCCGGTCCTCCCCGGCCTGCGCGCCGGCGTCATCCAGAACGATGCCAACGACTACAACGTCCTGGTCGGCGGCCCTCCAGACCGGCGGGTGGTGGCGGGGTTGATCGACTTCGGCGACGTCGTCCACAGCGCCGTGGTCGGCGAGCTGGCGGTGGCCGCGGCCTACGCCGCCCTGGGCAAGCCCGACCCCGTTTCGGCCGCCGCGATGGTCGTGGCCGGATATCACGAGGCCGCGCCACTCTCCGAGCCGGAACTGTCGGTGCTCGACGGACTCATCCGGATGCGACTCGCGGTGAGCGTGACCAATGCCGCCTATCAGCGGAGCGCCGAGCCGAACAACGCGTACCTGACGGTGAGCGAGGCACCGGCGTGGGATGCGCTCGAGCGGTTCGAGACCGTCGCGCCCGCCCTCGCGCACGCCGTGTATCGCGACGCCTGTGGACTCGCCCCCGTGGCGCGGGCGGTGGCCGTGGAGACGTGGCTGCGCGACAACGCCGGCCAGATGGGGCGCCTGGTGGAGCCCGACCTGCGCACCTCGAAGCTCTCCGTCTTCGACCTCGGCGTCGGCAGCACCGAGCTGGGCACGCGGGCGCACCTGCTCGACACCGGGTTGCTCTCGGCCGACCTGTTCGCGCGGATGCGCGCCGAGGGGGCGGCCGCCGGCGTCGGCAAGTACGACGAGGCGCGCGCGATCTACGCGAGCGACGCCTTCCGGGTGGAGGGGAACGACGGACCCGAATGGCGAACGGTGCACATCGGGCTCGACTTCTTCCTGCCGGCGGGGGCGCCGGTCTTCGCGCCCATGGATGGATGCGTGGATTCGTTCCGGGACAATACCGGCGACCGCGACTACGGGCCGACGATCGTGCTCCGTCACGACGTCGATGGCGGGCGGCTCACCTTCCACACCCTGTACGGACATCTGAGCCGCGAGTCGCTGATCGGGCTGCACGAAGGCATGACGGTGGCGCGCGGGCAGCGGATCGCGACGCTCGGCGAGGCGGCGGTGAACGGCGGCTGGCCTCCACACCTCCACTTCCAGCTGATCACCGACCTGCTGGACCGGACGGGGGAGTTCCCGGGTGTCGCGCGCCCGTCGCAGCGACGGGTGTGGCTCAGCCTGAGCCCGGATCCCAACCTCGTGACGCGCATCCCCGCCGACCGCCTCCCGACGCCGCCGGAGCCGTTGCGGGAGATCCTGGCGCATCGGCGGACGCGAATCGGGCGGTCGCTGAGCCTGTCCTACCGCACACCGCTCCAGATGTCGCGCGGCTGGATGCAGTGGCTCTACGACCAGGATGGGCGCGCCTATCTCGACTGCGTGAACAACGTTCCGCACGTCGGGCATTGTCACCCGCGGGTGGTGGAGGCCGGCCAGCGCCAGATGGCGGTGCTGAACACCAACAGCCGCTACCTGCACGAGTTGATGACCCGGTACGCCGGGCGGCTGGCTGAGACCCTGCCCGATCCGCTGCGCGTCTGCTTCTTCGTCTGCTCGGGTAGCGAGGCGAACGAGCTGGCGCTGCGGATGGCGCGCGCCCACACCCGGCGCCACGACGTGGTGGTGGTGGAATCCGGCTACCACGGGAACACCACCACCCTGGTGAACGTGAGCCCGTACAAGTTCGATGGGCCGGGCGGGAACGGCGCGCCGCCGTGGGTGCAGGTGGTGCCGATGCCTGACGTCTATCGCGGCGTTCATCGGCGCGGCGACCCGGCGGCCGGCCGGCACTACGCGGAGGAGGTGGGCCGGGCGGCGCGGCGCGCCGCCGGCCGGGGCGATGGGGTGGCCGCGTTCCTCTGCGAATCGGTGCTGAGCTGCGGCGGCCAGATCGTGCTCCCCGACGGCTACCTGCGCGAGGCGTACCGCCACATCCGGGCGGCCGGCGGCGTCTGCATTGCCGATGAAGTGCAGACCGGGTTCGGCCGGGTTGGGACGCACGCCTGGGCGTTCGAGACGCAGGGCGTGGTGCCCGACATCGTCACCATGGGCAAGCCGATGGGGAACGGGCATCCGTTAGGCGCGGTGGTGACCACGCCCGAGATCGCCGCGTCGTTCGCCAACGGCATGGAGTACTTCAACACGTTCGGCGGCAACCCGGTGTCGTGCGCGATCGGGCTCGCGGTGCTCGACGTCATCCAGACCGAGGGGCTGCAGGGACACGCCCTCCGGGTCGGCGGGTACCTCCTCGACCGGCTGCGGGAGCTGATGCCGCGGCACCCGGTGATCGGCGACGTCCGCGGGCTGGGCCTGTTCGTGGGCGTCGAGCTGGTGCGCGATCGCGGGACGCTCGAGCCCGCCGGTGAGGAGGCATCGTACGTCGCCAACCGGATGAAGGAGGGAGGCGTGCTGATGAGCACCGACGGGCCCTGGCACAACGTCCTCAAGATCAAGCCGCCGCTGGTCTTCACCGAGGCCGACGCCGACTTCCTCGCCGCCACGCTCGATCGCGTGCTGGGCGAGGACTTCATCCGGCGCGCCTGACGCGGGTGACCGCGGCGATGGCCATTCCCCTCCCCAGCGATCCGTCGGTCCTGGTCGGCATCGCGTTCGCGGTGCTGGTGACCGCCGCCGCCGTGCTGGCACCCAGGCTCCTGGCGCGCCGCCCCGCCGCGCCGGTGGCCGAGAAGCCCGACGCGGACCGCCTGGCCACGCTCCGCGAGCGCGTCGCCGATCCCGACTCGCCGCGGCGGATCGAATTCTACCTCTTCTTTCCGGCCCGCGAGTCCGCCGAAGGGAGCCTGACGCCGCTGCGCTCCGCCGGCTACGAGGTGGACACCCGCACACCCGCCTCACGCGAGCGGGACATCCTGATCGTCGCCTCACGCGAGATGCCGCTGGACCTCGGGATGCTCACGCGGTGCCGGCGGGAGGTGGCCGGCATCGCGGCGGTCTTCGGCGGTACCTTCGACGGCTGGGATGCCGGCGAAGCGGAGGGGGGCGCGTGAGCCCCACCGCCGCTCGGGCTACCGGGGGCGCGGCTTCGCCCGGTTCGTCGCCGGCGCCACCATCGGGTCGTCCGGCCACGCGTGCCTGGGATAGCGTCCCCTGAGGTCCTTCCGCACGTCGAAGTAGGTCGTGGCCCAGAAACCGGCCAGGTCGCGCGTCACCTGCACCGGCCGGTGCGAGGGCGACAGGAGGTGCAGCGTCAGCGGCACCGAGCCGCGCGCGATCCGTGGCGTCTCGGCCAGGCCGAACACCTCCTGGATCCGCACCGCCAGCACCGGCGCCGCCGGGTCCGAGTAGTCCACCGGAATCCGCGAGCCGCTGGGGACGGCGATGTGCGTCGGCGCCAGCATGTCCAGCGCGGCGCGCTGATCCCACCGCGGCAGCGCCAGCAGGATCTTCGCGAGGTCAATGGCGCGGAGGTCGCGCGGCTTCCGCACCTCACGCAGGTGCGGCCCTAACCACTCGGCAAGCGTCGCCGTCAGCGCGCCGTCCGAGACGTCCGGCCACGTCGCGTCGAGTCGGTGCAGAAAGGCAAGGCGCTGGCGCACGCGGAGCGACTCCTCGCTCCACGGCAGCACCTGCAGCCCGTCGCGCGCGATCCCGGCCAGCAGCGCGGCGGTGACCAGCTCCGGGTCCACCGACCGCGCCGGCCGCTCGGCGAGCACCAGCGCGCCCAGCCGCTCCACCTCCACCGCCACCACGCCGCCGCCCTCGCCGCCGCTCTGACCGGCGGCCGCGGCGCGCCATTCCACCAGCGTCTCGCGTACGATCGCGTCGCCGAAGCACTCCTCCAGCTCGTCGCGCGAGAGAGGCGCGGCCAGCAGAATGCGCCCATCGGCCGCTACCCGACCGGCCCCCGGGCCGCCATCGACATCGCTCCGCCGGCCGCCGGCCCGGTCGTCCACCGCCGCAATGGTGAGAAACGGCTGCGTCGTGAGGCTCTGGGACCCCACCAGCGTGGCGCCGCGCCCGTTGCGCATCAACAGGCGATCGCCGCCGGCGCGCCGCTGCGCGACGCGCTCCGGATAGGCGAGTGCCAGGACCACCCCGCACCGCTCCACATCGGAGTCGTCGCGGGAAGACGGGATTTTCAGGCGCCGCCGCCAGTGCTCGGCTTCGGCGCGAACCCGCCGCACCGCCTCACGATCGACGGCCTGGCCCGCCACCGGCGCGCCGCCGCCCGCGCGCAGCGCCTCCACCCGCAGCCGCAGGTCCGCATCGGGCATCCCGCCGTCGCCGCGCAGGATGTCGCGCTCGCTCAGCAGCGCCGCGACGTCGCAGGCGAGCGCACCGAGCCCGGAAGGCAGGCCGCCATGCCGGTCGCTCCCGTCCCGCGCCACGAGGATCATGTGCGCCAGCCGCGGGTGCAGGGCCAGCGAGGCCATCCGCCGACCGTGCGCCGTGATCCGTCCCTCACCGTCCAGCGCCCCGAGCGACGACAGCAGCTCCCGCGCCTGTCCCATCGCGGCCGCCGGCGGTGGATCGAGCCAGGCGAGCTCGACCGGATCGCGCACCCCGGCCGCGGCCAGGTCGAGCGCCAGCGGCGCCAGGTCGGCTCCCAGTATTTCCGGCGGCCGGCGCGGGAGCAGCCCGGCGTTCGCGTGCTCGGCCCACAGGCGAACGCAAACGCCCGGCCCCAACCGTCCGGCGCGGCCCCGCCGCTGCTCCGCCGAGGCGAGCGACACCCGCACCGTCTGCAGGCCGCTCATTCCGGTGCGCGGCGAGAAGCGCGGGACGCGCTCCAGCCCGGCATCGATCACCACCCGCACTCCCTCGATCGTCAGGCTGGTTTCGGCGATCGAGGTCGAGAGCACCACCTTCCGCCAGCCGGCAGGGCTCGGCGAGATCGCCAGGTCCTGCACCGGCTGCGGCAGAGTCCCGTGCAACGGCACTACCCGCACGCCGGCGCCGAGCGGACGGGCGTCGAGCGCGGCGGCGGTGCGGCGGATTTCGCCGGCGCCGGGGAGAAAGACCAGCACATCGCCGCGCTCGTCGGCCACCGCCCGCTGGACGGCCGACGCCACCGCCTGCTCCAGCGAAATGCCCTGCCGCCGCTCCACGTACCGCGTCTCCACCGGATGCGCGCGCCCCTCGCTGGCGATGATCGGCGCGCCGCCCAGCGTGGCGGCGACCGCGGTCGCCTCGAGCGTCGCCGACATCACCAGGACCCGCAGCTCCGGGCGGAGGACTTCACGCGTCTGCAAGGTGAGCGCGAGGCCGAGGTCGGCGTGGATGCTCCGCTCGTGGAACTCGTCGAAGATCACCAGCCCCACGCCGTCGAGCGCCGCATCGTCGAGCAGCATGCGGGTGAGCACGCCTTCGGTGACGACCTCGACGCGCGTCCGCGGCCCCACGCGGCTGTCCATGCGCACCCGGTACCCCACCGTATCGCCCACCGACTCGCCCCGCGAGCGGGCCATGAACGCGGCCGCGGCGCGGGCGGCCAGCCGGCGCGGCTCGAGCATCACGATCCGGCCACCGGCCAGCCAGCGCTCATCGAGCAGGGCGAGCGGCACACGGGTCGTCTTGCCGGCACCCGGCGGCGCCTGGAGCACGGCCCGGCCGGCGCCGGACAGCGCGGCTCGGAGCGCGGGCAGGACCTCGTCTATAGGGAGCGGCGCGCCGGTCATCGGCGCGAGGCGCCTCAGGGTTTCTTCACGACGCGGCGGTTGCGCTCGCGCGCCAGCAACGCGACGTGGTTGGAGTCGATCTGCTCGACGTATCCGAGCGTCTCGCGGTAGCGCCACCTGCGCACCTTCGGCGCCACCGAGGCAATGCTTTCCCAGGTGGTGTCGGCCAGTCCCGATGCCCTGGCGACGCCGCGCGCCCGGAGGATCGGCATCTCCCCGGCGTTGTAGCTCGCGAACATGAAGCGGTAGCGCTCATCGTCAGGCACCGAGGGCGTCCAGAGGCCCCACAGGTATTTGTCGTGCAGGATCCCGGCGGCGATGTTCCACTCGGGATCGTCGATCGACGTCATCTCCGGCCGGCGGGTACTGATCGCCTCGAACGTCGACGGCATGAGCTGCATGATCCCGCGCGCCCCCACCCAGCTGCGCGCGGTGGGCTTGAGGTCGCTCTCGGCCATCCCCTGGGCCTTGAACAGCCGCCAGTCGAACCCCACGCCGAAGTACCGCTTCGAGTACTTCCGGAAGGCGGGATCGTACCGGTCGGTGATGCGTTGCCCGGGCGCCGGCGATGCGAAGGCGGTCAGCGCCGCGGCCAGGGCCAGCGTCGCCATCCGCACCCGGCTCGGCCACGTCCGCGGACGCTGGTGAGGCGCGGTCGGCATGCGCGTCAATTCAGCGCGTGGGCGATGATCAGGGCGATGCTGAGGAAGAGCGCCGCGATGAAGATCGCGACCGCGATGTTCCCCTTCTTCAACTCCTCCGGAAAATTCACCTGCGGCGTCAGCATGTCGATCACCCGATAGCTGACGAACATCAGCACGACGCCCAGCACCGCGTACAGGAAATTGAGTGCGATGATCGACCAGTCCACGTGCCCTCCGGCGGTTTCTGGAATATAGGGAGGAAGGGAGGAAGGGAGGGAGGGAGGAAGGAGGGAGGGAGAGAGGGATAGAGGGAGGGATAGAGGGAGGGACAGCGACCTGCCCTTGGGCCGGCGCGAGGGGCGGCGCCGCCGGCGAGGGAGGCGGGGTGGGCCGGTGGCGGGTAGCTTTCTGACGGGCGGGCCGGCTGATCGCGGCCGGCATCGTCCGGGACGACAACGTGGAGGAAGGTCATGCGGGGATCGCTCGACAGGCACCGGCTGCCGCGCGCCGTGTTCGGCACCATCTGCGCCGCCCTCCTGCTGGCTGCCGGCGTCGCGCCGGCCGGCGCACAGGGCAGGACCCGTAGCGTCTTCTTCATCGTCACCGACGGCGTCCGCTGGCAGGAGATCTTCCGGGGCGCTGAGCTGGCCCAGCTCGGCAAGGATCCCGGCGGCGTGGACGACACCGCCGCCGCCCGCCGCGCCTGGTGGCGCGACTCGGCCGCCGACCGCCGTGAGGCGCTCGTCCCCTTCTTGTGGCGGGTCGTCGCGCGACAGGGGCAGCTCTTCGGCAACCGCGACGCGGGCAGTGTCGCGCGCGTCACCAACGGGCTCAACTTCTCATATCCCGGCTACAACGAGATGCTCACGGGCTCGGCCGACCCGCGGATCGACAGCAACGACAAGACGCCCAATCCGAACGTCACCGTGCTGGAGTGGCTGAACGGGCGGAAAGCCTGGCGAGGACGCGTGGCCGCGTTCGGCACCTGGGACGTCTTCCCCTCGATCTTCAACCGGCCGCGCTCGGGGCTGCCGACGCTCGCCGGTGTCGAGCCCCCGGAGTCAATTCCCGGCGACCCGGCGCAGGCGCAGCTGCGGCGCATGTACGCCGACATCACACCCGTCTGGGGCGACTGGATGTCCTTCGACGCGCTCATGTACGACGCCGCCGAGCGCTACGTCCGCCGCCACAAGCCGCGCGTGGTGTACATCGGGTTCGGCGAGACCGATGAGTGGGCGCACGATGGCCGCTACGATCTCGTCCTCGCGTCGCTCCATCGCGTCGACGACTACGTCGCGCGCCTCTGGGCGCTGGTCCAGTCGATGCCGGAATACCGCGGGCGCACGACCTTCATCATCACCACCGACCACGGCCGCGGCGACGGCCGCACCACCTGGCGCGACCACGGCCGCAAGGTGCCCGAGTCCGAGCAGATCTGGCTGGCCGTCATCGGCCCCGACACGCCGCCCCTGGGCGCGCGCCACGACGCGCCCGTCGTCACCCAGAGCCAGGTCCCCGCCACGCTGGCCGCGCTGCTCGGCGAAGACTGGCGGAAGGCCGAGCCCCGCGCCGCTCCGCCCATCGCCGATGTGTTAGGTTCAAGACCGCGTTGACCGTGCCGACGTCCCCCGCCTGCCCAACCCGCAACCCCTCCACCCATGGCTGAAGTTCGCGAAATCCGCGTCGAGCACCGGGGCGTCCAGGCCGCCAAGGCCGGAGTCGGCTTCGGCACCGCCCTGGCCATCACGATATCCTGGAGCCTGCACCATTCCCTGCTCTGGGCGATCATCCACGGCTTTCTGTCGTGGCTGTACGTGATCTATTTCGCCTTCACACGATGAGGGTAAGGGAGGGAGTCCCCTCCCTCCGCACTTCTCCCTCCCTCCGCACGTCTCCCCCCCTCCTCCCTCCCTTCCTCCCTCCCTCCCTTCCTCCCCCCCATGGACCCCATCGTTCGCGCCGTGCTCGCTGACGCCGAGGAGGTGGCCGGTCTGTTCGATGAGTACCGGCAGTTCTACGGTCAGGCGCCCGACCTGCCCACCTCCCGCCGGTTCATGACCGAGCGGCTCATCCGGCGTGACTCGGTCATCTACTGGGCGTTCGGGCGCGGCGACGGAGGGCGCGTGGCCATGGGCTTCACGCAGCTCTACCCGTCCTTTTCCTCGACGCGCTGCGGGCGACTCTGGATCCTGAACGACCTCTACGTCCGCTCCGACTTCCGCGGACGCGGCGTCGCCCGCGCGCTCATGGAGCGGGCCCGCGCCCATGCGCTCGAGACCGGCGCCTGCGGCCTGGAGCTCATGACCGCCCGCGACAACGTCTCAGCCCAGCGCCTCTACGAAGCCCTCGGCTACCAGCGCGACGACGTCTTCCTGCACTATGAGCTTTCGCTGGCCCGCTAGCGACGCGCGTACACGCTCGTCCGGCCATCCCGCGTGAACGCCAACACGTCGTAGGCCTGACTCAGCAGTCCTTCCATCCCTGGCGATCCGTTGACCATCCCGGGAACGGCCAATCCGAGAATGGCCGGCTTCTCGGCCAGCATTTTGTGGATCAGGTCCGCCGGAACGTGTCCCTCGGCCACGTACCCGCCCACGGTCGCCGTGTGACACGAGGCCAGCGAGTCGGGCACGCCAAATTTCGCCTTGAACGGCGTCACATCAGGCACATCGCGGGCATCGACGGTGAAGCCGTTGGCTTCGAGATGCTTCACCCACGCGTGACAGCAGGTGCACGTGGGGCTCTTGTAGACCGTAATCGGGACGCCGGCGACCTTCGTGCGACCGGCGCATGCGGCACCGCTGGCCAGTGCAAGCGCCGAGCCGCCGAGCGTGATTCGGATCCAATCGCGACGGGTGTACATGATGCGCTCCAGCCTGATGTTTGAGGATTGCATGCAAGGTACCTGGACCAGCCACATCGCCGCAACGCCGGGTAGCGCCGGCGCCTGCCGCATGCATCTTAGCACCGACCCGTTCGCCGTCTGTCGGAGAAGACCGAATCCGTTGTCGGGAGTTCCACCCGGAGCCTGCCCGTTCCGGTCCTCGTGAGAACCCCGGGAGGTGTGCTCGTGCACCGCGCTGATCTCTCTCGCCGCCGGTTCCTCGCGGACGCCTCGCGGGGGCTGCCGTCCGCCTGGCTCGCCCTGCGCCTCCCGGACCTGGCCCGCATGCATCATCACCTCACGCAGCAGCCCGTGCCGGCGTGGGGCGCGCCGGGCCGTTGGCTCTTCTTCACCGATCCGCAGGCCGTCGAGGTCGAGGCGATGGCCGCCCAGATCCTCCCCAGCCACGACGGGCCCGGCGCCCGTGAGGCACGCTGCATCCGCTTTGTCGACTTCGGCCTCGCGAAGTTCTGGCCGGAGGACCGGCCCGCGTTCCGCACCGGTCTTCGGCAGCTGAGCGCCGATGTGCGCGCCAAGTACCCGGGCTACACCCGCTTCTCCCGGCTCGAACCGAACTGGCAGTACGAAATGATGAGCGCCATGGAGGGAAGCGCGTTCTTCGAGATGGTCCGGACCTACACGCTCGCCGGATTCCTCTGCAATCCCGAGTATGGCGGCAACGCGGGCCGCGTCGGGTGGAAGCACATCGGGTTCGAAGATCGGTTCTCGTACCGTCCGCCCTTCGGCTGGTACGATCGCGACGAGAACCGCCCCTCCTGACCACCGGACTCGTTGATGCATATGGCTACACCGCGCTATCGCCCATCGGATCCGGTGGACTTCCTCATCGTCGGCGCCGGCGCCGCCGGCGGCGTGCTCGCCCGTGAGCTGTCGGTGAAAGGGTTCCGCGTCGTGGTGCTGGAGCAGGGACCGTATCTGCGCGAGAAGGACTTTCGGCACGATGAGGTCGATCAGACCTATCGATACGCGCTCGTGAACGATCCCCGCATCCAGCCGCAGACCTTTCGCTCCAGGGAGTCGGAGCCTTCCACGCGGCACTACACGGTGCAGTACGGCCGCATGGTGGGCGGCGGCATCACCCACTTCACCGGTAATTTCTGGCGCTTCCACGAGATCGACTTTGTCGAGGCGAGCCGTCGCGGCACGGTCGCCGGCACCGGCCTCGCCGATTGGCCGATCACCTACCAGGACCTCGAGCCCTGGTATACGAAGGCCGAGTGGGACATGGGCGTGTCTGGCGAGGCCGGCACGAGCCCCTTCGATCCGCCGCACAGCAAGCCGTATCCGCTCCCACCCATGCCACTCAACTCGTGCGGCGCGCTCACCCAGCTCGGCGCCCGAAAACTGGGATGGCACGCCTTCCCGGCCCCGCTCGCGATCCTCTCGCGCCCGTACCAGGGACGATCGGGGTGCATCGAGTGTGGCTTCTGCGAGGGCTTCGGGTGCGAGGTGCGGGCCAAATCCACGACCCTCGCCACCATGATCCCCGAGGCGGAGGCCACGGGACGGTGTGAGATCCGCCCCGACAGCTACGTCCGGAGAATCGCGACCGACCGGCAGGGCCGCGCCACCGGCGCCATCTATTTCGATCGGCACCGGCGCGAGGTCTTCCAGCGCGCCAAGGCCGTCATCGTCTGTGCCAACGGCGCCGAAACGCCGCGCCTGCTGCTCATGTCCGCGTCCAGTCAGTTCCCCGACGGTCTCGCGAACTCGTCAGGCCTCGTGGGGAAGTACCTCCTGTTCAACGGGTACTCGGTCGCCGGCGGGCTGTTCGAGCACGAGGTGAACGGGCATCGCGGATTCCACCTTTCGCACACCATCCACGACTTCTACGAGCTCGACCCGTCGGTGGGCCTGTCCGGCGGCGGCGGTCTCGAGTTCCGCTTCGACGCCTATCCGATCTTCTTCGCGCAGGCCCAGCTGCCGCCCGACGCGCCGCGCTGGGGCGCCGAGTTCAAGCGGCTGCTCGGGCAGTACTACACCCACTCGGTGATCGCCGAGACCCATACCACGACGCTGCCGCTCGAGACGAACACGATCACCCTCGATCCAACGCTCAAAGACGACTGGGGCCTGCCCGCGATGCGCGTCACCTACAGCGACCACGAGAATGACCTGAAGCTCATGACCTGGATGCAGGACCGGTCCGTCGAGCTGCTCGACGCCGCCGGCGCCGTCCGGCGCTGGCGCGCGCCGTTGGACAACTCGAGCTTCGCCCAGCACCTCCTGGGCACCTGTCGCATGGGCGATGACCCGAAGACCTCGGTGACCGACAAGTCCCACCGGGCGCACGACGTGCCCAACCTGTTCATCTGCAGCGGGGCGAGCTTTGTCACCGGCGGGCGGGGCCAGCCAACGGAGACCATCTGCGCCCTGGCGTTCCGCGCCGCCGATGAGATCGTCAAGTTGGCAAGGAGCGGCGCTTTGGGGGCCTGATTAAGGACCCCCCGAACCGGCCGCCTTTCCGCCCGCCCACCGCTTGAAGCGATCCCGGCGAACCGCTATACTGCGTACAGACTTGCGGCGCGCCCCGGCGCGTCGGATTCGTCCACGGAGGACAGCAGACCATGAGCACGGTCCAGCAGCCCGATACGACCCTCGTCATCACCGCCAACGCGGGGACCGAGGTCAAGAAGTTCATGGAGGCCGAAGGGGTCGCCCCCGAACAGGGCGGGCTCCGCGTCAGCGTGCAGCCCGGTGGCTGCAGCGGCTTCAAGTACAGCCTGTTGATCGAGGACGCGAGCGCCGACGATGACATGGTCATCGAGCTGGAGGGATTCAAGGTGTTCGTGGACCCGTTCTCGGCGCAGTACCTGAGCGGCGTGACGATCGACTACGTCTCGTCGATGCAGGGCTCCGGCTTCACCTTCAAGAACCCGAACGCGACCGGCGGCTGCGGCTGCGGCAGTTCCTTCTCCGCGTAACCCACCGCCATGTCGAAGACGGCCTCCGGCGCTCCCGCCAAACGGAGAGCCGGCGCCGCGAAGGAGGCCCGCGAGTCCACGTCGAGTCGCGGGCCTTCTCGCGTTTCAGCGAACGCCGCCGCCGCCGGACTCGAGCGCATCCGCACGGTGGTGGTCGAAGACCACGCCGACATCGCCAGGCTCGTCGCCGGCCGGATCGCCACGCTGGTGCGGGAGCGGGCGGCAGCCGGTGAGCGGTGCGTGCTGGGGCTGGCCACCGGATCGACCCCGATCGGCGTCTACCGCGAGCTGATCCGCATGCACCGGGAGGAGGGGCTGTCATTCCGCCACGTCGAGACGTTCAACCTCGACGAGTACTGGCCGATGCCGCCGGCCAGCATCCACTCGTACCACCGCTTCATGCGGGAGAACCTTTTCGACCACATCGACCTCGACCCGGCCAACGTCCACATCCCCGACGGGACGCTGCCGCGTGAGCGGGTCGACGAGGCATGCCGGCGCTATGAGGACGCCATCGCGCGCGCCGGCGGGATCGACTTCCAGATCCTGGGGATCGGCAAGACCGGGCACATCGGCTTCAACGAACCGGGGTCCGGGCTGGACAGCCGGATGCGGATGGTGCACCTCGACGTCGTGACCCGGCGCGACGCGGCCGCCGATTTCTTCGGCGAGGACTACGTGCCGCGTGAGGCGCTGACGATGGGCGTGGCGACGATCCTCGAGGCGCGCGAGATCGCGATCCTGGCCACCGGCGAGCACAAGGCGTTCATCGTCAGGCGCGCGGTGGAAGGCGACATCGACGTCGAGGTCGCGGCGACCTTCCTCCAGCGGCACCCCGACACCACCTGCTACGTCGACCGCGCCGCGGCCGCCGACCTCACCCGGATCGCCACTCCCTGGCTCACCGACGAGGTCCAGTGGACGCCGGCGCTCGCGGTCCGCGCCGTGGTCTGGCTGTCGCAGCAGACCGGCACCGCGATCCTCAAGCTCACCCAGCGCCACTACGCCGAGCACAAGCTGTCGTCGCTGGTGGCGCGCCACGGCTCGCCGGGGGCGCTGAACGGCGAGGTGTTCAACACGCTCGGCGCGAAGATCCGCGGCAAGTCCAGGCTCCCGCGCGGCCGGAAGGTAATCTGCTTCTCGCCCCATCCCGACGACGACGTCATCTCGATGGGCGGCATTCTCCGCAAGCTGGTCGAGAACGACAACGCGATCACCGTCGCCTACATGACCAGCGGCAACATCGCCGTCTTCGACCACGACGTGCGCCGCTACGTCGACTTCCTGGTGCGCCTGTCGCAGGAGCGCGGCGTGGATCGCGAGCGGATCGGCGCGCTCGCAAACCGCGTCTACGGCTTCCTGGCCGGCAAGCGCCCGGGTGACGTCGACCTCCCCGAGATCCTCGACATCAAGCGGATCATCCGCGAGACCGAGGCGGTGAGCGGGCTGGAAGTGCTGGGGCTGAGCCGCGCCAACGCCCGCTTCCTCAACCTGCCGTTCTACCAGACCGGGAAGGTGAAGAAGGACCCGATCGGTCCCGCCGACGTCGCCCTCGTCAGGCAGCTGCTCGCGGAGATTAGGCCCGACCTCGTCTTCGTCGCCGGCGACCTGAGCGACCCGCACGGCACCCACCGGATGTGCAAGGAAGCGATCGACGCCGCCCTCGCGGCGCTCGCGAAGGAAGCCGGCGCGACCGCTCCCCGCTCCCCGCTTCCCGAAGTCTGGCTGTACCGCGGTGCCTGGCAGGAGTGGCCCATCACCGAGGCCACCTGGCTGGTCCCGCTCGCGCAGGAAGAGCTGCGCCGCAAGATCCAGGCGATCTTCAAGCACCAGTCACAGAAGGACTCGGCGCCCTTCCCGGGCCAGGACGAGCGCGAGTTCTGGCAGCGCGTGGAGCAGCGCAACAAGGACACCGCCGCCGCGCTCGACCGGCTCGGCCTGGCCGAGTACTTCGCGATGGAAGCCTACGTCGTGGAACCGGCCTCGGCGTGACCACCCGCTTCACGCTGCTCGACCTCGCGGTGCTGGTCGCCTACCTCGCCGGCACCACGACCCTGGGACTCTTCATCGGACGCCGGCAGCGCAACTCGACCGACTACTTCGTCGCCGGCCGGTCCATTCCGTGGTGGGTCGTCTGCTTCTCGATCGTCGCCAGCGAGACCAGCGCCCTCACCTTCATCAGCATCCCCGGGCTCGCCTACCTCGGCAACCTCGGCTTCCTCCAGGTGGTGGCGGGCTACATCCTGGGCCGCATCGCGGTCGCGACCCTGCTCCTGCCGCGCTACTTCCAGGGCGAGATCGTCACCGCGTATACGCTCCTCGAGAAGCGGTTCGGCGTCGCCACCCGGCGGTTCACGTCGATCGTCTTCCTCGTCACCCGCGCCATGGCCGACTCGGTTCGCGTCTTCGCGACCGCCATTCCGGTGGCGCTGATCATCGGCGGCACCAAGCCGGGGCCGTGGGTGATGCCGGTCGCGATCCTGATCCTCGGCGCCCTGACCATCCTGTACACCTACCGCGGCGGAATGAAGTCCGTGGTCTGGACGGAGCTCCTCCAGGCGGGCGTCTACATCCTGGGCGGCGTCTCGGCACTCGTCCTGCTCGGGCGCGCGGTGCCCGGCGGCTGGAGCGCCATCACCGCGTCGGCCGCCGGCGCCGGCAAGCTCAACGTGATCGACTGGTACACTGGCTTCGACCGGCCCCACACCGTGTTCGCCGGCCTCATCGGCGGCGCGTTCCTGGCGATGGCGTCGCACGGCACCGACCAGCTCATCGTGCAGCGGCTGCTGAGCTCCCGCTCGCTCCGCGACGCCCAGCGCGCGATCATCGGCAGCGGCCTGGTCGTCTTCGCCCAGTTCACCCTCTTCCTGTACATCGGGATCGGACTCTGGGCGCTGTACGGCGGACGGGTGTTCAGCGCCCCGGACACGATCTTCCCCACTTTCATCGTCGAGCGGATGCCCCCCGGACTCACCGGGCTGGTGGTCGCCGCGATCGTCGCGGCGACGATGAGCACCCACTCGGGGGCGATCAACTCGCTGGCCGCCGCCACCACCCACGACATCTACCTCCCGCTGGCGCGGCGCAGCCCCGACGACCCGGTGGCGCTCCGCGCCGGCAAGCGGTTCGCGCTCTTCTGGGGGGTGGTGCTCACGGCGGGCGCCCTCCTCTTCCGCGAGCAGGGGACGCCGGTGGTGGTGGTGGCGCTGGGGATCGCGAGCTTTACCTACGGCGGCCTGCTGGGCACCTTCTTCCTGGGCAATTTCTGGGCGCGGGCCACGCAGCGCGATGCGATCGCCGGCATGTCGGTCGGCATCTTCGCGATGGCGTTCGTCGTGTTCGCGAAGCAGATTGCCGCCGCGTCGCCGCCCCTCGCCGACGCCCTCGGCCCGCTGGCGCGGATTGCCTGGCCGTGGTACGTCCTGATCGGCACCACCATGACCCTCCTCGTCGGCATCCTGTCCTCTCTCTCTCATCAGGCACCGGTGGCCACGCCGGCTGCGGCGGAAGCGAACTCATGAGCCTGGTCGTTGTTGGTATCGATGGCGGGGGCTCCAAGACCCGGGTCATTGTCGCGGATGAACACGCGGCCCAGCTCGCCGACATCGTGGGACCGGCCGGCGCCGTGCGGCCCGGCGAGGCGGAGCGATCGGCCGACGTGATCGCGGCGCTCGTCTCCGAGGCGCTGGCCTCGTGCGGCCACGGCGACGCCACGCCGCGCGTCGCCTGCGCGGGGCTCGCCGGGGTGGGGCGCGAGGTGGAGCGCCTGTCCGTGCTCGCCGCCCTCCGACGCCGCGACCTGGCCGAAGAGGTGGACGTCCGCAGCGATGCCGCGATCGCCCTGGAAGATGCCTTCGGTGACGGCCCCGGCATCCTCCTCATCGCCGGCACCGGCTCGATCGCGTACGGACGCGGCCCCACCGAAGCCACCGGCCGCTGCGGTGGCTGGGGCCCGGCGATCGGCGACGAGGGCGGCGGCGCGTGGATCGGCCGGCGCGCCCTTGGCATCATCGCCGCGGCGTCGGATGGCCGCGAGCCGGAAACCGCCCTGGTCGGCGCGATCCTCACCCACCTCCAGGTGGACGACGTCCCGTCGCTCATCCCGTGGGCGAGCAGCGCCACGCCGAAGGACTTCGCGTCGCTCGTTCCGATCATCGCGGCCGCGGCCGAGCGCGACGACGTGCGGGCCAACACCCTGCTCGCGCTGGCGGTGGAAGAGCTGGCGCTGCACGTGCGCGCACTCGCCAGGCAGCTCTTCGTGGACGAGCGCGCCACGGTGCCGGTCGCCTTCTCGGGCGGCCTGCTCGGCAAGGGTGGTCCGCTGCGGAAGCGGGTCGAGCACCGGCTCAAGTCGGTGGTGCCGGGCGCGCACATCCATGGTGAGGTGGTGGTGCCTGCGCGGGGCGCGGTTCGCGCCGCGCTCAAGTTGATCGGCGCTCACCCCACACAGCATGCCGCCGGCGCCGCCGCGCACTAGGCCGGCGCGGGTCCGGCCGCGGGCGCATGCGCGGCCGGACCTGGACCAGATCAGTCGGGGAAGAGCGATCGGACGTCGATCTCGAGCGGGGCGTCCATGCCCGCGGGGTGCCAGACGAGCCGCCGCCGGTGCGGGACGTCCAGTGGCGCACCCGCCCTGGAGACGTACACGACCTCGGTGGCCGGATCGATCAGCCAGACTTCCGGGACGCCGAGCTGGAGATAGGCATCGCGCTTGAGGTCCCGGTCGTGGTCGATGGAGGACGGGCTGAAGACCTCCACCACGAGCCACCAGTCGCGGATCTCGCGCCACGCGGTGGCGCGCGGATGCCCGGGCGGCACCACCAGCAGGTCGGGTTCGAGGTGCGTCCAGGGCGGCAGCTGGACCGTGCCGCGCGGCAGGACCAGCGCCCTTTCTCCAGACGCGAGATACGCGCAGAGGCGAAGGTTCAGCCGTCCGAGCACGGATTCATGTTCGAACGCCGGACCCGGAGTCACGAGCAGGACTCCGTCCACCAGCTCGTAGCGGTTCCCGTCGTCGGGGAACGTCTCGAGCATGTCGGTGGTGTACGGCGGCGTCTGGAGGGCCATGGGCATAGGGTAGGTCCTTCGCAGAGGGATAGGCAAGTGTCCATGGGCGGACAATCGCACTCCCCTCGCGCCCGATCGGCATCATTTCGTTGCCGGCCGCATCACGGCATCGCACCCGCCCCGTCGCCGCCTCCTTACCCGCCTGGAACCCGGCCAACCCGCACCGACAGCGGCCAACGGATTACCCGCGTTCCCGGCGGATCGCCGCCCGCCCACAATGCCGCCAGCTCCTCCAGCACCGCCGGCACCGGGTCCCGGCCGTGCGCCCTCACGAACCCCTGCCTCGCTGACCACGTGCGCATGTAGCCGCCCAGCTGCTCGAGGGTCCACGTCGCCCGCATCGCAATCGGCGGCGCCGCCTCCTCGTCGAACGGAAAGGGCAGCGACCGGTAGCCGTTCTCGGTGTGCACCCGCTCCGGCGGCCAGTACGGCCCTACCGTCTCGCCGTAGTATCGGTCGATGATCGGGTCAATTGTCGCGCTGATGCGCATCAGCGCGTAACTCCACACGGCCACCACGCCGCCCGGCCGCAGTACGCGACGCACCTCGGCGTAGAACGGATCGAGATCGAACCAGTGCAGCGCCTGGGCCACGGTCACCAGCGATACCGAATGGTCCGGCAGTCCGCTCGCGTGCGCCGGCGCGACGGCATACGTCACCCGCGGATGCGGCCACGCCTCTTGGAGCTGGCGCGCGCTGGCATCGGTGGCAAACACCCGCTCGAAGTGGGCCGCGAGGGCCACGGCCGCCTGACCGTTGCCCGTGGCGCAGTCCCAGGCCGCGTCTCGATCGGGGGCCTGGTCCGCGAGCCACGCAAACAGCTCCGCCGGGTAGCGGGGCCGGAAGCGCGCGTACGCCTCAGCGGCTCCGGAGAAGTGATCGCGAAACGTCGCCACGGCCGCTCCGCGCCCGCCCGCGCACTGCCGGCCGGCGCGTCCGCTCGCTAGGCCTGAACGGCCGCGCCTTCCGGCGCGTCCAGGAGCTGCGCCTCGCCCTCCCACCGCGCCATCACCATCGTCGCCAGCGAGTTCCCCAGCAGGTTCACCGACGTCCGCGCCATGTCCATCAGCGCATCGACGCCCAGGATCACCGCCACCGCCTCGAGCGGCAGCTGGAACTGGGTGAGCGTCCCCGAGAGGATCACCAGCGAGGCCCTCGGCACCGCCGCCACGCCTTTGCTGGTGAGCATCAGCGTCAGCATCATCAGCAGCTGCTGCGACAGCGGCATGTCGATCCCCGCCGCCTGGGCGGCGAAGACGCTCGCCAGGGCCAGGTAGAGCGTGCTCCCGTCGAGGTTGAACGAGTAGCCGGTGGGCATCACGAACGCCACGATCCGCCTCGGCACCCCGATGCGCTCCATCGCCTGCATCGCCTGCGGCAGCGCCGCCTCCGAGCTCGCCGTCGAGAACGCGATCAGGAACGGCTCGCGCACCGCATGGAAGAAGCGCTTCACCGGCGCCCGCGCGAGCATCGCCACCGGCAGGAAGACGCCGAGGATCAGCACCACCAGTGCCGCGTACAGCGTCAGCACCAGCTTGCCGAGGCTGAAGAGCACGGTGATGCCGCTCTTCCCCACCGTCGCCGAGATCGCCCCGGCGATGCCGATCGGCGCGAACTTCATCACGATGCCGGTGAACTTGAACATCGTCTCCGACAGCGCCTGGCAGAAATCGATCATCGTCGTGTGCGCCTTCCCCTTCACCTGCGACAGGCCGACGCCGAACAGGATCGCGAAGAAGACGACCTGCAGCACCTCGTTCTTCGACGCCGCCTCGAAGAAGCTCTGCGGCACGGTGTGCTCGAGCACGCCGGCGAAGGTCTGCTGGCTCTGCGCCAACTGCGCCGCCTCACCGGCCGACGCCGGCAGCGTGATCCCTACCCCGGGCTTCACCAGGTTGACCGCCGTGAGGCCGATCACCAGCGCCAGCGTCGTGACGATCTCGAAGTAGACGATCGACCGGAACGCCAGCCGCCCCACCCGCTTCATGTCATCGCCGTGGCCGGCGATCCCCACCACCAGCGTCGAAAAGAGCAGCGGCACGATCAGCGACTTGATCATTCGCAGGAAGATCGTCGACAGCAGCTGGAGCTTGACGCCGAGCGACGGGTCCAGCCATCCGATGAACGTCCCGACGACCATCGCGATGAGGATCCACTGGGTCAGCGAGATGCGGCGTAAGAAACCCATGGGAGCGGACGAAGGGTTAGGGAACGGAAAACGAGAAACGAGAAAACTGAGGAGTATTGAGTACTGAGTACTGAGTATCGCTCGGTGGCTTGGCCGGCCTTGCGCACGACGTGTGGCTCTTTTCCTGCTTCCTGCTTCCTGCTTCGGTTCTCGCTTCCTGCTTCCTGCTTCATGAAGCCGGCCGCAGGCCTCAGCCCTCCGCCTTCCGGCGCCGCCGCAGTGTTGAGTTCCAGAACCCGTACGACACGTACAGTACCAGCCCGATCGCCAGCCACCAGCCGAACCGCAGCTTGGCGCTCCGCGGCAGGCCGTACATCACGAACAGGCACAGCGCCGCGCCGAGGCTCCCGACCGGAATCACGAACGGCACCCGGAAGGGGCGCGGGCGGTCCGGATCGGTGAAGCGCAGCACGATCACGCCGGCGCAGACCAGCACAAACGCGAACAGCGTCCCGATGTTGGTCAGGTCGTAGGTCTCGTTCGCGTCCCCGATCAGCGACCAGAGGGCCACGAACACCCCGGTCACGATCGTGGTGACGTAGGGCGTCCGATACTTCCCGTGCACCTTGGCCGCCCACTTCGGCAGCAGCCCGTCGCGCGCCATGGCGAAGAAGATCCGCGGCTGCCCGTACTGGAACACCAGCAGCACCGCCGCCATCGAGAACACCGCCCCCAGCGCCACGATCTTCGAGATGCTCGTGAGGCCGGTGGCGTTCAGCGCGTACGCCAGCGGGTCGGCGGCCTTTCCCAGCTGCTGGTAGGGGACCATCCCGGTCAGCACCGCCCCCACGATCACGTAGATCACGGTGCAGATCGCCAGCCCGCCCAGGATGCCGATCGGCAGGTTGCGCTGCGGGTTCTTCGTCTCCTCGGCCGCGGTCGAGATCGCGTCGAAGCCGATGTAGGCGAAGAACACGATCGCCGCGCCCTGGTGGATCCCCTTGAAGCCGTTGGGCGCGAAGGGGTGGTAGTTCGCGGTATCGATGTGCCGCGAGCCCATGATGATGAACAGGGCCAGCACCACCAGCTTCACCGCCACCAGGACGTTGTTCACCCGCGCGCTCTCCCGCACGCCCAGCAGCAGCAGCCAGGTGATCAGCAGGACGATCGCCGCCGCCGGGATGTTGATCAGGATCGGCATGCCGAAGAGGTGCGGCGCCGAGTTCAGCAGCCCGTGAATCGAGGGGTCGGAGCTCAGCAGCGCGGTGCGATAGCCGGTGGTGAGCCAGGCCGGCAGCGGCAGATATCCCCCCATGAGCGACTTGAAGTAGTCGCCCCATGAGATCGCCACCGCCACGTTTCCCACCGCGTACTCGAGGATCAGGTCCCAGCCGATGATCCACGCCACCAGCTCGCCGAGGGTGGCATACGAGTAGGCGTACGCGCTCCCTGCCTGGGGGATCATCGACGCCAGCTCGGCGTAGCAGAGGCCGGCCAGCGCGCAGGCCGCGCCCAGCAGCAGGAACGAGATGACCAGCGCCGGACCCGCCCCCACCCGGATCACGTTCCCCACGGCGTCGGTCTGGCCGGCGGCCGCCGAGCCGATCGCGCCGAAAATGCCGGCGCCGATCACCGCCCCGATCGCCAGCATGATCAGGTCGCCGCCCCCCAGCGCGCGCCGGAGGGCGGAATGCTCACTCGCCTCGATCAGCTCGGCGATCGGCTTGCGTGCGAAGAGTGACAGCATCGAACTCCGGTTGGGGTCAGGCGATCCGGATGCGAACCGGGGGGCGGCCCGGCGAAGCGGCCACCCCCCGGCCTGCCCGGAGTCTCGTCAGGCGCGCGCCGCCGCGGCGGTCTCGATCCGCATGGCGTAGAAGCTGCGCCACACGAACGTCATCGAGATGAGCAGGAACACCGTCCCCAGCAGGTGGGTCAGGAACCCGCCCTGCTGCGCCGTGAGCGACACCGCCAGCTCCACCGCCAGCAGGCCGAACAGAGTGGTGAACTTGATGATCGGGTTCAGCGCCACGCTCGACGTGTCCTTGAACGGGTCGCCCACCGTGTCGCCCACCACCGTCGCGTCGTGCAGGGGCGTGCCCTTGGCCTTCAACTCGGTCTCGACGATCTTCTTGGCGTTGTCCCAGGCGCCGCCGGCGTTGGCCATGAAGATCGCCTGGTACAGCCCGAACAGCGCGATCGAGATCAGGTAGCCGATGAAGTAGTACGGCTCGAAGAACGCGAACGCGAGCGTCGCGAAGAACACCGTCAGGAAGATGTTGAACATCCCCTTCTGTGCGTACTGGGTGCAGATCTCCACCACCTTCTTGCTGTCCGCGACCGAGGCCTTGGTCGACCCCTCGAGCTTGATGTGCGCCTTGATGAACTCCACCGCTCGATAGGCGCCGGTGGTCACCGCCTGGGTGCTCGCCCCGGTGAACCAGTAGATCACCGCGCCACCGGTGACCAGACCCAGCAGGAAGGGCGGGTGAAGCAGCGACAACTTGTCCAGGTTCTCGGTCAGCCCGCGGGTCAGGGCCACGATGATCGAGAAGATCATCGTCGTCGCCCCCACCACCGCCGTCCCGATCAGCACCGGCTTGGCGGTCGCCTTGAAGGTGTTTCCGGCGCCGTCATTCTCCTCCAGGAACTGCTTCCCCTTCTCGAAATTGACGTCGAAGCCGAAGTCCTTCTTGAGCTGCCCCGCGACACCCGGGATCGTCTCGATCATCGACAGCTCGAACACCGACTGGGCGTTGTCCGTCACCGGCCCGTACGAATCCACCGCGATCGTCACCGGCCCCATCCCCAGGAAGCCGAACGCCACCAGGCCGAACGCGAACACCGCCGGCGCCAGCGGGATGATCTGCGACAGTCCAGTGCTGCTCACCGCGTACGCCACGGTCATGAGCCCCATGATCGTCATCCCCAGCCAGTAGGCCGAGAAGTTCCCGGCGACGAATCCGGAGAGGATGTTCAGCGATGCGCCGCCTTCGCGCGAGCTGGTGACCACCTCACGCACGTGCCGCGAGTTCACCGAGGTGAAGACCTTCACCAGTTCGGGGATGATCGCCCCGGCCAGCGTCCCGCAAGTGACCACCGACGAGAGCTTCCACCAGAGCGTGCCATCGCCCAGCCCGGGAATGAGCAGGTACGATGCGGCGTACGTCAGCCCCACCGACACGAACGACGTGAGCCAGACGAGCGACGTCAGCGGCGCCTCGAAGTTCATGTGCTCCGCGGCCGCGTATCGCGCCCTGGCGACCGTCTCGTTCACCAGGTACGACACGCCGCTCGCGATCACCATCACCACCCGCATCATGAAGAGCCAGACGAGCAGCTTCACCTGGACCACCGGGTCGCGCACCGCCAGCAGGATGAACGAGATCAGCGCCACGCCGGTCACGCCGTACGTCTCGAACCCGTCGGCCGTCGGCCCCACCGAATCGCCCGCGTTGTCGCCCGTGCAGTCCGCGATCACGCCCGGGTTGCGGGCGTCGTCTTCCTTGATCTTGAAGACGATCTTCATCAGGTCCGACCCAATGTCGGCGATCTTGGTGAAGATGCCGCCCGCGATCCGCAGCGCCGACGCGCCCAGCGACTCGCCGATCGCGAAGCCGATGAAACACGGGCCCGCGTAGTCGCCCGGAACGAACAGCAGGATGACGAGCATCATCAGCAGCTCCACGCTGATCAGCATCATCCCCACGCTCATGCCCGAGCGGAGCGGAATCGAGTAGCACGGGTAGGGCTTCCCCTTCAGGGCGGCAAACGCCGTCCGCGAGTTGGCGAACGTGTTCACGCGGATCCCGAACCACGCTACTCCGTAGCTCCCGGCGATCCCCACCACGCTGAAGAAGAGGATGATCGCCACCCGCACCGGCTCGAACTTCAGCAGCACGCCGAAGTAGAGCAGCATCACCAGGCCGATGAAGATCTCGAGAATAACGAGGAACTTCCCCTGCGTGATCAGATACGTCTTGCACGTCTCGTAGATCAGCTCCGAGACTTCGCGCATCGATTCGTGGACCGGCAGCCGCTTCAACTGGCTGTAGATCACCAGCCCGAACAGCAGCCCCAGCGCGCACACCGCCAGCCCCGACATGAGCAGCGTGCGCCCCGGCATCCCCAGGAACTGCACCGACGAGAGATCGGGAATCCGGAGGTTGGCCTCGCCGCCGCCGGCATCGCCCTGCGCGAGCAGGGGCTGCACCAGTGCCGCGGCCGCCAGGGCCATGAGCATCGCCAGGGCGCGTGGGATCACGCGTCGGAACACGGTTGCCATCCGCATCATCGTTCAAGCTCTCCTGAGTGGACTTGGCCTGTGGTCATCCGGCACGCGCCGGACCGCCCCACGTCGCGCGCCCCGGCGCTCATCGACACCTCGCGAACACCTGATCGGATCGTCGGCGGCGGGAAGGGCGAGCCGCGACAGTGGGGCCGGCGCAACAGCCGGGTAAACTACATGGGGCTGCGGCGGTTGGCCAGACCGGCGGAGCCGGTTTGGCGGATGCCGGACCGGCCCCGGGTAGACCGAGGGCAAGGGTGCGAAGGTCGGGACCGGGTGACGATGCTGCCGGAGTCACATGTCTTGCCGCTCGGCGTCCAACTCGCGCGGGCGCGGGCCGCTGCACCGTCCGCGAACCGGCAGCGCCGCCCGCCACTATCCTGACCCATCCACGGGGCGTCGGAACCGTGGCAGCCTCTGTGATTGCCTCGCGGGCCTTGGGGTGTCAGGTTGCACCGGGCTGCGGAGGATAGACAGGGTTTGCGGCCTGTTCATGCAGTCCACTTCTTGTTAGGCGCCACCCAGGCAACGGGTGCCGCCGATATCGAAGATCTCGAACGATCGCGTGGGCACACACGTACCGGGAGGGTCGTGATGAAGACCGGAGCAGTACTTACGAACGGCGTGTTCATGGCCTGCTGCCTAACTTACGCCACTCTTCTGGGTGCCACGACCGGCGCGCAGAACGGTCAGGCCTCGATCAGTACCCTCATTGTGCAACACGAAAAGGCCACGCTGGAAGCGTTCAAGACGCATGACAAGAAGTCTTACGCACGGCTGTGTCTTCCTGGATTCTACGAGATCACCAGCGGAGGGACGATCAACACGCTGGAGGATGAACTTCGCGAACTCGATGACTATGTCCTGGGAGAGTATCGGATGGAGGACGTGGTCGTCACCGTCCTATCCAGTACCGCGGCGTTGATCAGGTACCGCATTTCGGCGCGGTACACCTACAAGGGCAAACCCCTTCCGGTAGAAACGATGCTGGCTTCTGCCGTGTGGGTCAGACGTGGCAATGACTGGAAGGCGGCTACGTATCAAGAGGTAAAGGCGCAGACACCTCGCTAGATCCGCACCCGGCGGGCCCGCGGCGCGGTCCTGGCTTCCCAGGCTTGGGTGAACTGCCGGGCTCGGGAGCGGCGCGGTGTAGCGCCTGACCAGCGCTTGCTGCCGGCAGAGGCGCGATCCGTTGGGCCGCCACACATCTGCGAAGATCTGATCTGCTCGGCGACGCCACCACACGGGCTTCTCTTTCCGGCGTCGCGCATACACTCGGCTTTGCCAGTCATTCGCACTTCGTGAGGCACTGCCGCCGGCACCTCGGCGAGTCGCCGGGCGCCGTCCGGGATCAGCTGCGCGTTTCGGCTTGACTGCGGCTTCGCTCGGCTGGCACGCCATGCGCCGCCGAATCCGGGCAGGCGCGGCTAGAGGAACAGCCCCATCTCCAGCTTGGCGCGAACCGGGGTGCCGTCCCACCGCACCGCCGGACGGAAGCGGTAGTTCGCGAGCCGCTCCCGGAGCTTCCGGTTGTAGCCGCCGTCACCGGTGGGGGTGAAGGTCACGTCCACCACCGCGCCCTTCTCGTCCACGTCGAAGACGACCTTGACCTGCGTGTCTTTGATCCGCTCCGGCACCGGGAGCGGCGGGAGGATCGTTTCGACCGGCGTTGGTGGGTAGATCGTTCCCGGTCCGCCTCCGGTCCCCGGGCCGGTCGCCGATCCGCGTCCGGTTCCGACCCCGGAGCCCACACCGCCACCCGTGCCCGGTCCGTTCCCGGCGCTGCCGTCGTTCCCCGTCCCGCCCCCGGTCCCTGAAACCAGCGACATCTCCACCTTGTCGGGCGGCGCGTCGGTCTTGATGTCGACCTTGGGGACCTCTTCCTGCGGCTTGGGAGGCGGGATGACCGGCGTGGGCACCGGCGGCACCGGCTTGGGAGGCTCGACCACCCGTACGAACTGGAGTCGCTCGCGGTCGGTCTCGGGCGTCCCGCCCTTTCCGCCACGACCGCCACCCCCTCCGCCGGCGGGCCCCGGTCCGCCCGCTCCACCGGTCACCACCGCGATCGCGTCGGGCGCGAAGAGGGGTACGATGAGGAGGAGGATGATCAGCACGTGGAGCACCACGGAGGTGATCGCGCTCCCGACCGTGCGCTCCTTGGGCGTGGGAATCCCCACCGGCGGCCGGTAGGCGCGCTTCGAGTGCGATGAGACGCCGTTGTCCTTGTGCGCTGCCTGCATGTGGCCCCTCAATCCGGCACCCACCACATCAGCCTGTGCCCCACTATCCATCAAGACGACTGAGCCCTGACCCCGACCCTGTCCCTGACCCTGTCAAAGCTATACGGCGGACGCCCCGCCATGGGTTCGTCCGCCGCATTTCCTACCCGATACCGCCCCGCGGGTGCCCGACGCTACTTCGTCTCCCGCGGAGCGACGCCGATGACCTTCACGCCGGCGCCGCGCGCGATGTCAATGGCGGTGATCACGTCCTGATACAGCACCGACGGATCGCCCTTGGCGAAGATCACCTTCTCCGGACGGGCGTCGTAGATCTCGTGCAGGCGGGCCCCCAGGTTCTCCAGCGTCACCGCTTCCTTATTGATGGCGTAGGTGGGGCCCGGCAGGATTTCGAGCACGATCTGGTTGGATGCCGAGGCCGGCGCCGTCGCCGGCGTGGGATCCGGAAGCTGGACATCCACCGCCTTGCGCGCCTGGGGCACGATCATCATGAAGATGATCAGCAGCACCAGGAGCACGTCGATCATCGGTGTGACGTTGATCTCGTTGGTGAGGCCGCCGCCCCCGCCGCCCGCTGACATGGACATTACGGCTTCCCTCCCGCGGCCGCGGCTGCCGCCGCCGCCTGCGTGGGATCATCACCCACCACCGTCGACATCGTACCCGGCTGCTGGTCGGAGATCATCCCGCTCACGCGGACGCCGTTGTGCGCGGCGATGTCGAGCGCCTCGAGCACCTTGTCGTACTTGAGGGTGCGGTCGGCCTTGATGTACAGGATCTTGTCGATCGTCCGCACATCATAGATGGCCTTCAGCCGCTCGGCGAGCGTCTCGTTCCGGATCGGCACCTTGTTGAGGTAGTACTGCCCATCGCGGTCGATGCCGAGCAGCTGGTCGGTGTCCTCGGGCGGGTGCGCCTTGAGGTTCACCCCCTGCGGCGGCACGGCGTTGAGGCCGGACACCAGGGCGGGCACCACCAGCATGAAGATGATCAGCAGCACGAGCATGACGTCGATCATCGGCGTCACGTTCGGCTCGGCCTTGACGTTGGTGCCCCCTCCTCCCGCTGACATTCCCATGGCTGACTCTCCTCGCGAGAATGCCGGTTACTGCGCGATCGGACCGGCGCCGCCGGTGCTGGTGCTGAATTCCCGCGTGAATCGCGACCGGCCGAACTCGCCCGACACGCCCTTGATCAGGTAGTCGATCATTTCCTTCGACGTGTAGGTCATTTCCGCCGTCAGGTTGTCGATCTTGGTGGTGAAGTAGTTGTAGGCCCACACCGCCGGGATCGCGACCATGAGTCCGAAGGCCGTCGTGATCAGCGCCTCGGCCACGCCGGCCGAAATCGCCGACAGGCCGCCCGATCCGCTGCTGGCCATGCCGGTGAAGGCGTTGACGATACCCATCGTGGTGCCCAGCAGGCCGACGAACGGCGCGGTGGCGCCGACCGTGGCCAGCACCGCCAGGTCACGCTTGAGTTCGACGATCATCATCAGCATCTCGCGCTCCACCGCGCGCTCCGCCGAGTTGATGTCGGAGACCGTCACCGAGCCATCCTGGATGAGCGGCTTCACCTCGGCCAGCGCGTTCCCGAGCACCCGGGCAACGTGCGAGCGCTTGTAGCCCTCGGCAAGCTTGATCGCCTCGGTGAGGTTGTCCTCCTCGAGGAACTGCGAGAACTCGGGCGCGAACTTGAGCGTTTCCTTCTGCGCCTTCCGCAGGTTCCACCACTTCTGGATCATGATGGTGAGCGAGTACATCGACATGATCGCCATGACCACGACGATGAACTTCGCGAAATTGCCCATCGACTTGAACAGCTCGAGCAGCGACAGATTCATAACGGTGCGTCTCCGCGCGTTGACGTGCGTCGGGGTGGAAGGAAGCCGGACGTCCTACTTCTGGATGGTGAACGAAAAAGGCTGCTGCACCAGCTGCTTCACCTTGCGCCCGCCCACTTCCGCCGGGAAGAAGCGCATCGTGGGCAGCGCGCTGCGCACCGCCACCGTGAACAGCTCGTGGGTCGTCTTGAGGACCTTGAACGTGTTGATCTCGGCGCGCCCGGAGGTGTCGACCACGAACTGGGCGAGGACTTCGCCTTCGACCCCGGCCTGCTTGAGGATGTCGGGGTAGCGCGGCGTGGGCGAGCCCGGCGCCTGGATCACCTGCTTTTCCACCTGGAACTCGAAGTACGGCTGGTCCACCGATCCGGTGCCGCCCTCGACGCCACGTCCCACGCCTCCGACCACGCCCTTGCCGGTAAAGTCAGCTTCGTCGGTCACCTTCTTGGTCAGGTCGACGTCGGGGATGACGTCGGGGATTTCGATCGGGGCGGTCAGCACCTGGAAGCCTTTCGGAGGCGGCGGCGCGACCGTCACGTCCGGAGGCGGAGGCGGCTTGTCCGGCGGAGGCGGCTCCTCCTTCTTCACCTCGACGAACTCGACCTTCTCTTCCTTCGGCTTCTCCAACTGCTGCGTCGCCCCGAGCGTCGCGACGACGGCGCCGGTGATGATCGCCGCGTGGAAGACGATGCTCCAGAGGAATCCGCCGGCCTTCTTCTGCTTCTTCGCCTTGGATTCGATCAGGTTGTTGAACATGCCTCTCACACCCTGCCGCAGAGTGAACGAGTGGACTTCCCGCCGCTGGGCAGAGAAGCTACCGGCCAGGCATGATGGCGGAATGTTCTGAAGATTACGAATCGATTAAGGCGCTATTACGAATCGACAGCGCCGGCGGGATGGTCTCGATCTGAGACTCAGTCCGGCCCGTCGCCCGTGCTGGCGGCCCCGTGGGCTTCGACCGGCGCCGCCGGCTCTCCCTCGCCCGCCTCTTCGCCGACGGGAAGCGGCAGGCTCACGGTGAAGGTGCTCCCGCGACCCAGCCGGGAGATGGCGGTGAGACTCCCGCCATGGGCCTGCGCGATGTATTGGCTGATCGCCAGCCCGAGGCCGAATCCGCCCCGTTCCGATGCGCGCGAGCGGGCGCGGTCGGCGCGCCAAAACCGTTCGAAGACGAAGGGGAGGTCCGCGGCGGCGATGCCGATCCCGGTGTCGCGCACCGAGAACGTGACCGAGTCCAGGCGGCGGCTCAGCGACAGCTCGACGCGGCCGCCGCGACCGGTGTACTTGATCGCGTTCGTGATCAGGTTGAGGAAGAGCTGGCGCAGGCGCGTCCGGTCGCCCTGGACGGTCGCCTCTTCAATCACCGGCAGCGTGACGGTGAGTCCCGCGTGCTCGCCGAGGATGACGGCGGTCTCGTAGACCTCACGCACCAGCGGCTCCATCTCCACCGGCTCGCGATGCAGGTCGAACCGTCCCTCGTCGGCGCGGGCGAGGGTGAGCAGGCTTTCCACCAGGTCGGCCATGCGGGCGGTTTCCTGGAGCGCCTCCTCGAGCGCGGCCAGGTGTTCGTTCGACGTACCGGTGCCCCCCATCGCGCGTTCGACATCGGCGCGGAGCACCGCCAGGGGCGTCTTGAGCTCGTGACTGGCGTCGGCGGTGAACCGCCGCAGCGCGCCGAACGACGTCTCCAGGCGCTCGATCATCTCGTTGAGCGTCGCCGCGAGCCGGGCGAGTTCGTCGGTGGTGTCGGTCACCGGCAGGCGCCGGTGGAGGCTGCGGCCGTCGCGGATCGCGGCCACCTCATCAACCATCCGGTCCACCGGCCGCAGGGCGCGGCCGGCGATGACATAGGCGCCGAAGATCGACAGCACCAGGATGATCGGTGAGATCACCAGCATGGTCGCGACCAGCTCGCCCGGATTGAGGAAGGCGTTGGTCGCCGACACGCCGGCCACCACCCGGGCCACACCGGTGCCCCGGTCGGGCTCCGGGCGCGACACCACCAGAAGGCGGTCGCTCGACAGCTCGATGAGCTGCGCCGGTTCCCCGGTGACGAGATCGATCGCCTCCTGGCTCAGCTTCAGCTGGTCGTTGTCCGACAGCTGGCGGACGGCGAACGAGTTGTAGAGGGTGCGGCCGTACGAGTCGAGCACCAGCACGAAGTCGGGGATCCCCTCGAGGAGCGTCTTGAGGCGGGGGGTGACGGTGGGTCCGATGAGGGGATCGCGAACCACCGTGAGCGGGTCGCCGGTCTCCTTGGCCTGGGCGATGATCTGGAGCGCGAGGTCGGCGCGGCGGGTGGCGTTGTCCTGGAGGTCGCGATAGACGCTGGCGCGCCGCGCGCCGTACAGCACCACCGCGAACACCGCCATCGTGCCGAACAGCGCGGCGGCGTAGGTGGTCGTGAGGCGGGCGCGGATGGAGGACATCTGGGGGAGGAAGGGAGGGAGGGAGGAAGGGAGGGAGGAGGTTGGGAGGGGAGCGAAGGTGGGCCTGCGGGCTCTTCCTGCTCCCTCATCCCTTCACGACATACCCGACGCCTCGCACGGTCGTGATCAGCTTCCGGTCGTGCCTGGCGTCGATCTTCTTCCGCAAATGGTTGATCACTACGTCGACGATGTTCGTGCCGGGATCGAAGTGATACCCCCAGGCGTACTCGGTGATCAACGTGCGGCTCATGACCCGGCCAGAGTGTCGCATGAGGTATTCGAGCACCGCGTACTCCTTCGGGGTGAGCTCGATCAGCTCGTCGCCGCGGCGGACCTCGCGGGTGTTCATGTCGAGCGCCAGGTCGGCGATCTTGAGCACCGGGGAGGCGATCGCGCGCGGGCGGCGGGCAAGGGTCTCGACGCGCGCCAGCAGCTCCTCGAACGCGAACGGCTTGGTCACGTAGTCGTCGGCGCCGGCGCGCAGCGTCAGCACCTTGGCATCGACCGCGTCCTGGGCGGTCAGCACGAGCACCGGGCGCTCGAAGCCGCGGGCGCGCAACGAGCGCAGCACCTCCAGCCCGGACTTGCCGGGCAGGCGCATGTCGAGAATCAGAAGATCGTACGCCTCGGAGCTCGCGCGCCGTTCCCCCTCTTCGCCATCGGCCACCAGGTCCACGCCCCAGCGTTGCTCCTCCAGCCCCCGCTTCACGAACTGCCCGACCGTCGGATCATCCTCGATCACGAGGATCTTCATGAGGCGCTCTTGGGACGGACGAAGCCGTACTCGCGGATCTTCCGGTAGAGCGTCTTGGACGAGATGCCGAGGATGTTCGCGGCCCGGCCCTGGTGCCAGTTGGCCTGTCGCAGGACGGACTCGATGTGGCGCCGCTCGAGATCGGTGAGCGACACGGTGCTTCCCCCCCCGCCACCGTCACCGGTGGCCGAGAGGAGCGCGGCGTTGGTGTTCGAGAGCGGCAGGTCGCGGGCGTGGATCACGCCGCCGTTGGCGAGCAGCACGGCGCGCTCGATCACGTTGCGGAGCTCGCGCACGTTGCCCGGCCAGGAGTACGACTGCAGCGCATCCACGGCCTCGTCGGTGAGGGTCGGCGGTGCGGCGCCGCCGTACTGCCGGAGAAAGTGCGCCGCCAGCAGCGGGACGTCCACCGCCCGCTCGCGCAGCGGCGGGAGGTGGATGCTGATGGTGTTGATGCGGTAGAAGAGATCGCTGCGGAAGCTGCCGTCGGCGACGGCCGCGGTGATGTCCTTGTTGGTGGCGGCGACGATCCGCACGTTGACCTCGACCTTCTGCGTCCCGCCCACCCGGAAGAAGTTCCCCTGCTCGAGCGCCCGGAGGAGCTTGACCTGCAGCTTGGGGTCGAGCTCGCCGATCTCGTCCATGAACAGCGTGCCGCCGGCGGCCAGCTCCACCAGGCCGGTCTTCCGGGCCAGCGCTCCGGTGAACGCGCCGCGCTCGTGCCCGAACAGCTCGCTCTCCAGCAGGTGCTCGGAGATCGCCGCGCAGTTGATGTCGACCAGCGCGCCGCTCGAGCGCCCCGACAGGCGGTGCAGCGCCCGCGCCACCAGCTCCTTGCCGGTCCCCGACTCACCGGAGACGAGCACCGGCGAGTCGCTGGGCGCCACCCGTTCCACCAGCGCCAGCACGGCCCGCATCGGCGCGTAGGCGGTGATGATCTCCGGCACCGCGTCCACCCGCGACAGGCGCGAGTGAAGCAGCGCGTTCTCGCGGAAGAGCTGGCGCTTTTCCCACGCCCGCCTGACGAGGACGTCGATCTCGGCCATCCGGTACGGCTTGGACAGGTAGTCGTACGCTCCGAGCTTCATGGCGGTGATCGCGGTCTCGATCGTGCCGTTGCCGGTGATGATGATGACCTCGGGCGGCGCCGACTCGTCGCGCACCTGCCGCAGCACCTCCAGGCCATCCAGCTCGGGCATGATGATGTCGAGCAGCGCCACGTCGAACGACTCGTTGCGCAGGTACTGGAGCGCCGAGCGCCCGTCCCGCGCCGTGGTCACCTGGTAGCCGCGGCTCACCAGGAACTGCTCCAGGATCGTGCCGAGCGACTCCTCGTCCTCGGCGATCAGCACCTTGATGCGTTGCGGCTCCGTCACATCCCCTCCCCATCACCGGCGGGCAGGATCACCCGGAAGGTGCTCCCCTTGCCCGGCGCACTGTCGACCTCGATGCGGCCGCCGTGCTCGGCCACGATGCCGTAGCAGATCGAGAGCCCCAGGCCGGTGCCCCGGCCCGGCGCCTTCGTCGTATAGAAGGGCTCGAAGATCTTGGGCAGCTCGGAGCGCGCGATGCCGTGTCCCTCGTCGCTGACCTCGGCCACCGCTGCCTCCGCGCGGGAGCCGCCACGCCGCGTCTTGATGGTGATCGTCCCCCGCTCGCCCATCGCATCCATCGCGTTCAGCAGCAGCGCCATGAACACCTGGATCAGCTGCTCGGTGTTGCCGCGCACCGGTCGGCCCAGCTCCGGGTCGTACTCGGTGATGATGTTCAGCCGCTTGAAGCGCGCGTGGTGCTTGAGCAGGAAGAGCGTCTGCTCGATCACCGCGTTGACGTCCACCGGCTCGTGGGTCACCGGCTTGGGCCGGCTGAAGTCGAGCAGCCCATCGACGATCTTCTTGCAGCGGTGGACCTCGTTGTCGATCAGCTTCAGATACTCGTCGCCCTCGGGCGGCACGGTCACGCCGGCGCCACGCAAATCGTCGAGCCGCAGCCCCAGGCTCTCGGCGCAGGCGGCGATCGTCGCCAGCGGATTGTTGATCTCGTGCATGACCCCGGCCGCCAGCTGGCCGATTGCGGCGAGCTTCTCGGCCTGGCTGATCCGCTCCTGCGCTTCCTTCCATTCGGTGACGTCTTCGCCGATGGTGATCACGTGGGTCACGGCCGAGTCGCCGATCCGCATCGGGATCTTCGAGATGCGGTAGGTGCGCAGGTCGCCCGACGCGGTCGATTCCGTCTGGAACTGCTGGATGCGGCCGGTGGCGAAGACATCATCGAATTCGCGGCGCAGCAGCTCGGCCGGCTGGCGGTGCAGGATCTCGAAGATCGTGCGCCCCACCGCCTCCTCGCGCGACACACCCTGCGTCCCGGTTTCGCGCTTCCGGTTCCAGGCCTGGATCCGGTATTCCCGGTCGATCACGTAGAGGCCGAGCGGCAGGGAGTCGATGATCTTGCCGATGAACTTCCGCTGCTCGTCGAACTGGCGGGCGCGCATCTCGACTTCGGCGGACAGCTGGCGCGACTCCTCGGACCGGGCGAGCTGCGGCGCGAGGATGTTGCCGACGCCGTTGAACATCGCGCGCTCGTCAGGCGTCAGCTCGCGGCCCACCAGCGCCAGCAGGACGCCCAGCCGCTTGCGCCCCGCGACCAGCTTGGTGAACGCCAGCTTGCCGCCCGGTTTCCCGTCGGTGGCGAGCAGGTCCGCGATCTCCTCGGGCGGGGTCTCGAGGTCGCCGACGCCCCAGGCGCGGACCATCCCCTGCGGCGTCAGGAGCCACACGACGCACTCCCGCGCGGCCAGCGTCTCCCGCGTCAGCTCGAGGATGCCGGGGATGACGTCATTCGGCGCATCGGCGCCCGCCAGCCGCTCCGCAATTTCGCCGAGCGTAGCGAACGGGCGCGCGAGCTGAGCCTGCGCACGAGGTGGCGTAGTTCGCGCGGTTGGAGCCACTCGACCTCAGGGTACGTCGATCCCGGTCAGAAACTCGGCGACGATGCCGTTCGGACAACATGACCGATGAAGAGAAAGAAAGTCACGGTCTGTCGACCTGGCAAGGGCGCGCCGAATCGACAGCGGATCGCCCTGTCGCGGCAAGCTGTTGCGGATCCTGTTGTTGCACCCGTGTGCGCGGCCCTCACTTCATCCCGGTGAGCTGGATCCCGCGGACGAAGTACCGCTGCGCGAACAGGAAGACGAGGAAGACCGGGACCAGGGCGGTGGTGGCGGCGGCCATCTGGAAGGGCCAGTTGGCGTAGAAGAAGCCGTGGTAGCTGGCGATCCCCACTTCCAGCACGCGTCGCTCCGGCGACCGGGTGACGATCAGCGGCCAGAGGAAGTTCTTCCAGGCATCGATGAACGCGAACAGGGCCAGGGTGGCCAGCGCCGGCCTGGCGAGCGGCACAGCGACTCGCCAGAACACCGTCCACTCCCCCGCGCCATCCAGCCGCGCTGCGTCCTCGGTGTCGCGCGGCAGGGTGAGGAAGAACTGGCGCATGAGGAAGATCCCCCACGCCGCCACCAGCTCGGTCGACACGAGGCCGGCCACCGTGTCGACTCCGCCCAGCGCATCGACGAGCAGGAAGCGCGGAATCAGGAGGACGATCGCCGGCACCATGAGCGTGCCGAGGTACGCGGCGAACAGGGCGCCGCGTCCGGCAAAGCGGTAGCGCGCGAAGGCGTAGCCGGCCATGGCGCCGGTGACCACCTGCCCCACCACGGTGAATGCCGCGAGCACCACCGTGTTCCAGGCGTAGAGATGGAAGGGGAGCGCGGTGAGCGACTCCGGGTAGTTCGCCCACCGCGGCGATGCCGGGAGCACCGGCGGCGGGTACCGGAAGACCTCGAACTCATCCATCAGCGACGTCGAGATCATCCAGAGGAACGGGGCGAGCATCACCAGCGCGAGCGTGATGGCGAGCGCATAGCCGCCCGCGCGCCGGGCCGTACGCCCCGCGTCCCGATGCCGGCGCACCGGCTCACTCATGGTCGGCCTGGCGGTTGAGCAGCCGCCACTGGACGAGGGTCAACCCCATGAGGAGCGCGAACAGCACCCAGCTCATCGCCGACGCATAGCCCATGCGGCGGAACTCCCACGCGTTCTGGTAGATCTGGTAGACGATGACGTCGGTGGCGTGCACGGGGCCGCCCTCGGTCATCATGTAGACCAGGGTGAAGGCGTGGAACGACCAGATGACGCCGGTGATCAGGACGAAGCCCGACACCGGCCGCAGGAGCGGCAGGGTGATGCGGCGAAAGCGTTGCCAGGCGCCGGCACCATCGAGCCGCGCCGCCTCGTACAGTTCCTCGGGGATGCCCTGGAGGCCGGCGAGGAAGATGATCATCTGGTAGCCAAGCTGGACCCACGCCGAGACGATCATGACGGCGATCAGCGCGGTGCGCGGATTCCCCAGCCAGTCCACGGCCGGCAGGTGGAAGAGCGCCAGGCCCCGGTTCAGCAGCCCGAAGTCGAAGTTGAAGATCCACTGCCAGACGATCGCGATGGCGACGAACGACGCGACGTACGGCATGAAGACGATCGCCCGCAGCACGCGGATTCCCTTGAGCCGCTGGTCGAGCGCCAGCGCCGCGCCCAGGGCGAGGACCATCGTGATGGGGACGTAGAGGGAGTAGACGGCGGTGTTGCGGAGCGCGTTCAGGAAGAGCGCATCGCGCCACAGTTCGCGATAGTTGGCGAGTCCCACGAACGGGCGCGCCTCGGACAGCAGGTCCCAGCGGTGCACCGAGAGATAGAGCGCGAACACCAGCGGGCCGCCGGTGAAGAGGAGCAGGTGCGCCAGGCTCGGCGCCAGGAACCCCCACGCCGCCACCGTCTCGCGTACCTCGGCCGGCCGTCGCCGCGCCGAGGCGAGCCAGGCGGCCGCCAGCAGCGCGGCGACCGCCGCGGCCGCGACCAGCGCGTGGAGCAGCGCCACGGCGAACGGCGAGGGAAACGCCAGCGCCGACGCGTGAGGCAGGGCGGGCGCGCCGGCCGCGCTCTCGGCGAGTCCGGACAGTCGCTGCGCGGCGTGCAGGCGCATGGTGAGCGCCCACCCCTGCCCCACCGAGCCGCCGGCCAGCAGGCTGGCGCCCACGGCGAGCAGGGCGCGGGCGGTGGCGCCGGGGTGGTGCGCGATGCGGCGCAGTGCCGCCAGCGCCGCGGTGCCGGAGACGATCGCGATCAGGAGGCCGAGGAGCACGAACGCCGGGAGGAATCGCCACGGGTGCACGACGACGCCGACCGCCGCGACGATGTCCCAGTCGTCCGCATCCTTGACCGGAGCGGTGACCACCCGGGTCGTGCCGCGGCCGAGAGCGAGCGGTGCGTCTTCCGACAGGATGCGCTCGCGCGCGCCGGCCGGCAGGGACGGGGCGCCCGCGGGTCCGAGTTCCCCGGCGCCCGCGACCGGCGGGGTCGAGAGGACGATGACCGGCGGGCCCAGGCGCTCGAGCCCGCTCTCGCCTGACGATACGAATTGCCGCAGCCAGGCTGAGTCGGGCGATGTGCGGGAGCCGGCGTGGCCCGAGGCGGCCCGCGCCACGTTCGCGACCTTCACCGCGAAGAACGCCAGGTCGATCCGCGTGAGGAGCGACGCGGCGAGGACGATCGAGAGCAGCCCGTGGGCGGCGCACGCGCCAACGACGGTGACGGCGGCGACGCGCGACCGGTTCATCGCGCCAGGATGCCGTCGATGCGGCGGGCGACGTCGCCGGTGACCGCGTGCACATCCTGCCGGCCGATCAGCACCCGGTCCAGGACGTCGAACATCTGCGCCTCCACCTCGCGATACCGGGCGATCCGCGCGCCCCACGGCGCTTCGCCGTACGCCAGCTGCCTGACGAACGCGCTCTCCAGCCCCAGCGAGTCCGCGTTCGCGTACGCCTGCTGCACCGCCGGCATGGCCGAGAGCTCCAGCCCGGAGGCCAGGCGGGAGCGCTGCGCGTCGGGTCCGGCGAGGCGGGCGGCCAGCTCCACCGCCAGCTTCCGGTGGGGCGCGTTCGCGGGCACGGCCCAGGCCGACGCGAACAGCACGGTGCGCACCGGGTGCCCCTCGGCGCGCGGGTACGAGACGACGCCCAGCGTGAGGCGGCGCTGCGCGAGGTAGCGCCGGATGTTCGGGATCAGCCAGTGCCCGCTGGAGTAGAGCGCCAGCCGTCCGCTGTAGAACAGGCGCTGCTCGGTGCCGGACACGGCGCGGAACGCGTTAGGTCGTGGCGCCACGCCCCCGGTGCCTGGCAGGTCGGTGAGGAAGCGGATGGTGCTCTCGGCAGCGGGGGCGTCCAGCCAGCCGGATGCGCGGCGCCCGTCCGGGGAGAGGATGTCTCCGCCGCCGCTCCAGATGTGGGCCTGCCACTGGTAGAAGTGGCGGTCGAGGGCGGTGCCCCACTGGTCGATGGTCCCGTCGCCGTCCAGGTCGCGGGTGAGCGCCCGGGCGGTTCTGAGGAAGTCGGCGCGGGTCCAGCCGTCCCGCGGGTACGGGATGCCGGCGCGGTCGAAGAGCTGCCGGTTGTAATAGTAGACCATGGGCGAGAAGCCCTTGGGGAATCCGTAGACGCGCCGGTCGCGCGCGAACATCGCGAGGATCGACGGATAGAAGGCGTCGAGCTCGATCCCCACCCGCGGGGCGAAGGGGCGGAGGTCGAGCGGGACGCCGGCGTCGACGAACGACGGGACGTCGATCCCGTCGAGGAGGAAGACGTCGGGAGGCGCACCCGATGCCACCGAGGTAATGACCTTTTCGCGGTACTCGGCCTGGTTGGTGACCGGGTCGTTGACCACCCGCACGCCGGGGTGATCGTGCTCGAAGGCGCGGATGGCCGGCAGGTCGAGGGCGTTCTCCTCCGGGCTCTGCCACGACGTGAGGTGGAGGGTGACGACCGGCGCAGCGTTCCGGCAGGCCACGGCCGCCGTGAGGCAGACCACGACGAACGGTGCGCGGAGACGGGCGACCGCGCGCGACGCGCGCCGGGCGTGCGCGCGAGGCCGGGTCATTCGCTGACGAGGCGTCCGGTGGCCCCGTCATAGACCAGCGCCGAGTCCGGCGCGACGCGCACGCCGAGCCGGCCGCCGGCGGTCCAGGGCGCGCCGGCGGCCACCCGGGCGGTGGCCTCGACGCCATCCTCGAAGCGGACCAGCACGTGGCTCTCCGGACCTAACGGCTCGACGAGCACCATCGTGGCCGGGGCGGCCCCGGCGGCGTCCTCGGGAACGAGCTCGAGGTGTTCAGGCCGGACGGCGAGCACCGCGCCGGCCAGCGCCGGCGCGCGCACCGCCACGGTGAGCGTCCCCGTGAAGCGCGCGCCGCTCCCATCGGCCACCACCCGCCCCGGGAACTGGTTGATCGCGGGCGAGCCGATGAACGATGCCACGAACCGGGTGGCCGGCCGGCGGTAGAGCTCGAGCGGCGGCGCGACCTGCAGGACGCGGCCGGCGTGGAGCACCGAGACGCGCTGCGCCATGGTCATCGCCTCCACCTGGTCGTGGGTGACGTAGATCATCGTCGTCCCCAGCCGGCGGTGGAGCTTCACGAGCTCGGCGCGGGTGTGGGCGCGCACCTGTGCGTCGAGGTTGGAGAGGGGCTCGTCGAAGAGGAAGACGCGGGGCTCGCGCACGATGGCGCGCGCCAGCGCCACCCGCTGGCGCTGTCCACCCGAGAGCTGGCCGGGGCGGCGGCGGAGCAGGTCGCCGATGGCGAGCAGGTCGGCGGCGGCGGCCACCTGGCGGGCGATGGTCGCGCGCGGGACCCGCCGCATCCTGAGGCCGAAGGCGATGTTGTCCCACACGTTCAGGTGCGGGTAGAGCGCGTAGTTCTGGAAGACCATCGCCACGTCGCGATCGCGGGGCGGCAGCCAGGTGACGTCGCGGTCACCGATGGTGATCGAGCCGGCGGTCGGTTCTTCGAGGCCGGCGATCAGGCGCAGGACGGTGGTCTTGCCGCACCCCGATGGTCCCACCAGCACGTGGAACTCGCCGTCGGCGATGTCGAGCGTGAGGTTCTCGACCGCCGCCACCGGCCCGTCGAATTGCTTGACGAGCCCGGTGAGCCTGACGCCGGCCACTCAGCCCCCCGCCAGCGGATGTCCCACGAACTGCACTTCGGCCTGTTCCGCCAGCCAGGTGGTGACCCGCACGTGCGGGCAGGTGGCGGTCCCGCAGCGTTCGGCGGTCACCTCGGCGCCATCCACCAGCACCCGCTCGAACGACCGGCCCTGGATGGGATGCTCGAGGACCACGGTGAGCGATCCCGGTGGCACCGACCGGAGGCGGTAGCGCACGCCGTCGTGCGCGACGCCCCCTACGAGGCACCCTTCGACGGCGTCCAGCTCGAGCATCGCCTCGCCGACGCGGAGGTGGCCGACGGACGCGTGGGTCCATTCGCGCGGCCAGTGCGGCGTGAGGCGGACCCGGCGTTGGGCGGCGTTGGGCACCGCGCCGAGCATCCCCTCGACGAACGGCAGCACCACCATCGCCGCCGACCACGCCTGGTCCGCGCAGACGCCGGCGCTCTCGAGATGCTCGCCGTGCAGTACCTCGTCGAACGCGCCCTTGGCGCGATCGTAGCAGAGGCCGGCGTTCGACAGCAGGTGTCGATAGGCAGCTTCCTGCCGGTGCGTGGCGAATTCGGCGAGCGACACCCAGCCGGTGAAGAGTGGCCAGACCGCGCCCGAGTGGTAGCCGCGGGGATCGTAGCGGGGATCGTCGCGGGCGAGCAGCCGGACGCCCCAGGCGGTGGTGAAGCGCTCTTCCGCCAGGGCATCGATCACCGGCCCGGCGCGCACTTCGTCCACCACGCCCAGTGCCACCGGCACCGCCGAGAGGGCGGTGAGGGTGGATTCGAGCGATCCATCGGCGGCGCGCTGGAGGGCGTGCCGCCCCGCCGACGCGTCGAACAGCCGGTCGTCGAACGCGCGTCGCGCGGTGGCGGCATCGGCCGCGCAGCGGGCGGCGGTGTCGCGCTCGCCGAGGAGTTCGGCCAACGGCGCGAGAGCCTCGAGCGCCGCGATCCATATGGCGGCGACGTAGCTGGTGACTGCCCCGCCACCCAGCGGGCCGGATTCGATCCAGCCATGTCCCACACCGGTGTTCTCCGGCAGGCCGTCACCATCGCGGTCGGTGGCGCGCACGAACTCCAGGGCGCGCTCGACGCGGGGCCAGAGGGCGCGCACGGTGTCCACGTCGCCGGTCCAGGCGGCGTACTCGGCGACGAACTTGAGCCAGAGGGGAGTCGCATCGGCGGCGTCGTAGTGCGCGGCGCCCGACGCCGTGACCTCGTGGGCGATCTTGCCGGAGATGTCCTGGGTGCCGGCGAGAAACTCGAGCGCCACGCGCGCCTCGGCGTGGAGTCCGGCGGCGAGGAGCGCGAAGCCGCTCCAGCAGCCATCCCGCCCGAAGAACCAGGCGTAGCCGGGGCGTGATTCGTTCCACCCCGGGCGCGACTCCGCGTATCCGGCCATGAGCCCGCTGCCGACTCCGGGGGCGGTGACGACGAACGCGTCGAGCCTGGCCTTGGCCCACTCGAGGGCGGTGTCGAGCGCGGCGTTGGGCGAGCGGAGCGTCAGGTAGTCGCCCAGCAGGGCGGCGGCGTGGTCGGCGCGTCCGGCGGCCAGGGCGCGCACGCCGACCCGCGACAGCGCGCGCACGATGCGCGACAGCCCGACCAGTCCCTGGCTGGTGCCGAGCATCGTGAGGCGGAGGCGTTCGGCGAGGACGGCGGCTATGGTCACGCGGGGCGCGGCGTCGTCCTCGGCCAGGGTGAGCGTGGCCTGCCCCTCGACGAGCAGCTGGGCGGCGAACTGCGGATCGCGCCCCACGCCTGCGATGCTGGCCGCTTCCCCGGTGTCGCGGCGGAACGCCTTCACCGGGCGCAGGGCGTCGGCGGGGTACGGCCACTCGAGGCGCAGCGGCATGCGCAGGCGCAGCTCCAGCCGGGGCGGCTCGACATCCTGGCGGGTGCGTCCGACGCGGCGGAAGCGGTACTCGATCACCACCGCGCCCTCGTCCACGGGGACGAAGATGCGCTCCTCGATGAAGCGGGTCCGGGTCTGCAGGTGGCGGACGAGCTGCTCGGGCGAGACCTCCACCGAGCGGACGGTGGGCGTCTCGCCGTCGACGCGCACCTCGAGACCGCCGGAGAGCACGCAGAGCGGGTGCACCCAGATCTCGCGCACGCCGCTCTGCTCGCCCCCGGTCACCAGGACCCGGCGGCCGGCGATGGTGAACGGATCGTCGGCGCGGGCCAGCGAGGTCAGGGTGATCGCGCTGGCCAGCTCGGGGAGGGCGGCGCCGAACGCGGCGACCGGCAGCCCTTCGCCGCTGGTGGTGGGGCTCTGCTTCCGGGCGCCCACCGGCCACCAGGCCACCGGCCCGGAGTCGTGGCGCGCCACGTAGGCCAGCGCGTTGCGGACCAGCCGGTCGCGCTGCGGCGCGAGCGAGGCGTCGCGGGCGGCGAAGTGGATGTGGGCGCCGACGCACAGCACCCGGCCGCCGCCCACGGCGTACTCCCAAGCCACCGCCTTGGCGGCGTTGAGCTGGATGTAGCCGCGCTCCACGGCCACCACGCGTCCCAGCACCGGCCAGCGCGGGGCGAGGCAGGTCGCTTCGCCGACGCGCTCGCCCTCGGTGGCGCGCCAGGTGAAGGTGCCGCGCATGAAGCCATCGAAGAGCGGGTGGCTGCCGGCGGCCCACCCCTGCAGGCCCCGGATGTGCGGATAGGCGGGCCAGTCCCGCATCGCCTCGGGCCAGAGCGGGTCGGAGGCGTCGTGCCAGACGGCGACGGCACAGTTGTTGGGCGGTGACCGCTCGAGCCCGAGCACTTCGAGCACCGGCGTGGCGAACAGGCTGAGGAAGAGACCGGCGCCGCGGTCGAGGGCCCCGGAGACGCAGCCGAGGGCGTCCGGGGACAGCTCGGGTACGCGTTCGCCGGCGTGCAGCCAGATGACGTCCGCCCCGTCGCCATCGGTGTGGACGAGCTCGTCAGGCGTCTGGATCCGCATCTCGATGTCCGCCTGACGACGAAGCCAGTCGCGGGCGGCATGCTCCTCGGCGCCGGCGGGGTCGCCGGGGATGAAGAGGATGCGGGTCACGTGGCGAGCTCCATCGCGATGCCCAGTTTGCCGGTCCGCGTTTCACCGTCGACGCGGACCGAGACCGTCTCGCCCTCGATGCGGACGTCGATCGTGAGGCCCCGCGCCTGGACCCCCTTGATCTCGGCCATCTCGAGACCGAACGGGAAGGGATCGATGGTGATGCCGCTGGCGTGGGGACGGATCCCCATCACGTACTGGATGATCAGGTCGTTCACCCACGAGTGCTGGTAGTCGTCGATGCCGCGATAGACCGACGCGTGCCCGCTGAACGGGTTGTAGTGCTCGTAGCAGTTGGCCCGTTTCAGGTCGCCGTCGTGGAACATCATGCGGATGAAGCGGTGCAGCAGATCGGCGGTGGCGGCGCGGAGGTGTGGCGCGAAATGGATCGACGCGCGCGCCAGCGCCTCCACCACGTGGCTGTTGGTCATCGGCCAGACGCGCCCGTTCCACGGGCAGGCGTGGCGTTTCCCCTTCCACTCGGCGTCGGCGTTGAACATCGGGTCGTCGCACGCCGACGACGGCACCGGGAAGTGCGTCCAGAAGAGTGCCGGGTCGAGGAGGTTCTTCTCGAGGCCGGCGAGGTGCTCGGCGGTGGCGAGGTCGGTGAAGTAGGGATAGAAGCAGACGGCGGCCTTCACGCCGGTGCGCCTGCCGGTTCGCGGGTCGACGTCGGAGAAGAGGCCGCTGTCCGCGTCCCACATCGTGCCGCGCACCGCGGCGAGCGTCCGGTCGGCCAGCGAGCGCCAGCGCGCCTGGTCCTCGGTGTGCCCCGCCCGTCCGGCGACGCGCCAGAGCGCGCGGAAGAGCGCATAGGCATAGACGGTCACGTCGATGCCCTTGAGGCGGATGCGGTTCTCCCATCCGTAGGCATCGGCGCCGGGGTCCACCGCCTGGTAGCGGGACATGTACTCCTGGCCGGTCTCGTACTGGTCGACGACGTCGAACATCCCGGTGCCGCCGGCGTCACGGGTCTGCACCAGCCAGTCGGCGTACCTGGTGAGCGCCGGGTAGAGCTCGGACAGGAAGTCCTCGTCAGGCGCCACCGCGTCGAGCGCCATCAGGGCGTCGCCCCAGTTGGCGTGGTAGAAGTCGGTGCCGGTGAGGTGATTGAAGTAGATCCGGCCGTGCAGGCTGCCGTCAGGCTTCTGGTTGGCGAAGAAGGTGCGGAGCACGCCGCGCGCCTGCTCGGGATCGTCCAGCCAGCGCAGCTCGCGGATGTGGCACTGGGCGCTGTAGCTGATCGGTTCGTGGAAGGGCCCGATCCCTTCGCAGATGGTGGGATGCCGGTAGTTGCCGGCGCCGCCGGCGATCGCGTTCAGGCGGAGCCCGTACCAGCGATACCAATAGTAGGTGGCGAAGTACGGGTCGGAGCACTGGAAGCGGGGAGCGCGGTCGAAGTACTCCTCCCAGCGGTGGCGGCTCGCCCCGCCCAGCGTGGCGGCGTGGGGGTGGGCCGCCCCCGCGCGTTCTGCCGCGCCGGCGGCGATCGGATCGGTGCGGCCCAGTGCCGCGTCGGACGGAGTGAGGCGCATGACGAACGTCGCCGACGCGCTCTCACCGCCCAGCGGCACGGCGCGGTGGACGGCGCCGTACACGAGGCCATCGAGGTTCAGCCCTTCGAGCCGCACCTCGCGGGGCAGTCCTTCGGGGCGCCACTTCTCGGCGAAGGGCGTGGCGCGCCAGCGGGGCTGATTGGCGGATGCCTCACTCCGGTACGCCGCCCAGCTGCTGGCTCCCCCGCCGCAGGTGAGCTCGGCGGTCACCGCCAGCGGCACCTGCCGGCGGTCGAGCACCGTGCGGGTAAAGGTCAGCGCGCCGTTCCACGCCGCGCCGGCCGCGTCGATGGTCCGCCCCTCCTGCGCCGTCCACGCCACCAGATGGAGCCACCCGCCGCGCAGCGCGCGGAGCCGCCACTCGGACACGAAGATCCCGCCGGGGTGGACCGTGCGCACCTCGGTGGCGGTGATCCCGTTCGCCAGCCGGTATTCGACGACCATCTCGGCCGGCGACCACCGACGGGAGGTGGCGCGCATCGCGACCTCGAAGCCGTCCTCGTCGAGCGCGGCCACCGTGAACAGCGGGCCGAACGCGTACTGGTAGACCTGTGCATCATCCCAGAAGCCCGGCGTGTCGAGCCAGACCGGAAAGGGCGGCGCGAACAGGATGCCGTCCCCGCACCCGAGGTACCACTTGTCGTCGCGGGCAAGGAGCTCGAGCGGATGCACTGGGAGGGAGGAAGGGAGGGAGGGAGGAAGGGAGGGAGGAGGGAGGGAGGAATGGAGGGAGGGAGGAATGGAGGGAGGGAGGAATGGAGGAAGGGAGGAATGGAGGAAGGGAGGTTGGGAGGTGGGGAGGTGGGCTCCCGTCCCTATCGAGCCCGCTATCTGGGCACGGGCCGGGCCGCGTCCACGAAGATCAGGCGGCCCAGATCCCCCAGGTGCCACTCGAGTCCGTCGTCGCCGTACGGCCAGTGCCCGTGCCACATCAACTCCGTTGGCGGGCCGCCGTCGACGTCGGTGATGAAGACCTGCAGCCCGCTCACCGCGCCCACGAACAGGCCCAGCTGGGGGAGCTCGCCCTTCGGGATCGCGACCTCGACGTCGTAGCCGCCGGCGCGGCGGCGGGCGGCGGCCCGGGCGCCGCGCACCCTGGCGTGTCCGGTCCGGCCGGCGCGCATGACCTGCGGCGGCGCCGAGTCGGAGGGGAACGGACGGATGTAGAGCCAGAGGTCGTCATCCTGCCAGTCGCCGAGCTGCAGGTTCCGCGACGCGTAGGTCACCGGTGTGTCATCGCCGTTGAGGTCGAGCACCACGTTGACGCGATCGCTCTCCCAGCCATCGCCGGTGGTGAGGGCATCGTCGTCGACGCCCGCGGAAAGGTAGAGCGTCGAATCGTCCCACGCGAATCCGACGCGCGCCGACAGGTCGGCGGGGTCGCGCGGCCGTTCGGGGGTGAGTACGGCCGCGGTCGCGGCATCGAGGTGCAGCCGGGGGATGCGCTGCCAGTCGTCGAGCGAGCCGTCTATGGCGATCGCCCCATCGGTCTTCCGTGCCACCGCGAAGTCGACCGCGCCGGGCGGCGGGGTGCGCGTCGCCTGCTCCCATGGGGCGGCGACCGGCGCCGCCTGACGATACGCCACCACCCGTCGCGGAAAGTTGCCGGTGAGGGACGCCACGATGATTCGTCCCTGCACGGCCGCGGCCGGCATCGCCGCTCGATAGGCGCCAGTCGAGTCCTCGGTGAGCGGCACGGCGACGCCGTCGGCCACGGCCACCAGCGGCAGGCCCAGGCCGCGCGTCAGCTCGCCCATCCGGCTGCGCACCCGCACCTCGAGCGGCGGAAGGGGCACGCCGGCTGGCGCGACCAGCGAGTCGGGGACGCGCAGGTACCCCCACGGCTGCACCCAGGCGACGACCGTGTCGACCGCGGTGGCGCCGAGCTCCCGCGTCGCGACCACCACCACGGTGTCGAGCCCCGGCGGAAGGGAATCGAGGTTCACGGTGTAACGGCCCCCGCCCAGCGCGCGCATGGGAACGGAGCGGCCGTGGTGGATGGCCCGCGCCGCCACCCGCACCGGAGAGTGTTCGCGCACCTGCACCGTGACGTTGACCGGGCTCATCATGGGACCGCGCGGGCTCTTCTCCTCGTGCACGCCCCACGACAGCGCGCGCTCGATCCGCATCGTGGCGCCGTGGACGATGGTCCTGGGCGCGGTGGCCGCGACGGTGATGGTCGCCACGCCGAGCCCGAGGTCCTCGATCGCGACCAGCCCGGTGTCGCCGAGGAAGGAGGTCACCAGCGGCACGTTGCCGGCGCTGGCCGAGAGCTGGCCGCCGGACACCAGCGGCGGGAGCGAATCGCCCATCCGCTCCAGGCGCAGGTGGACGTCGAGCGGAACGTGCCGGGCCACCGGGACTTCGAGCGACGCGGGGGCATCGATCCAGGCGACGCGCTGCTGCACGATGCTGGCGCTCTCCCGCGGGCGGGCGCCGCAGGACGGCAGGAGGTCGACCCGGATCGGGCGCTGCTGCTGCACCCAGAGCGCCGCCGGGAAACGGACCCAGCCCGCGAGGAAGGTGCCGCTGAACACCGGCACGCCGTCGAAATCGACCTGCGTGTAGGTCCGCCTCACGAGCGGGGCGCAGGCGCCGCCGATGTCGATCGCGGCCGCGGTGTCGCCGATCGCGGCGAAGAACGCCGAGTCGTTGGCCGACGAGATCCAGATGGTGCGGTACAGCGACCGCAGGTCACCGGTGGCCGGGCGCTGCGCCACCAGCTGTCCGAAGTGGAGCGCGTCCCAGCTGGGCTTGGGCGTGCGCTCGAGCATCCAGGCGTAGTACACGAGCTGCATCGCCCACGGGTACGAATCCTTGCCGGCGCGCTCGCGCTCCGCCCAGGCGAGCATGTCGGCGTCGGTGAAGCGCGGAAGGAAGGCGCCCGGCCGTTCGGCCAGCAGCTGGGCCATGTTGCGCGACATCTCGTCGGCGTTAAAGAACTGGCCCGGCATGCCGCTCCGCGACACCATGTCGGCGATGTTGTGGAGCACTTCGTGGATCAGGATCTGCCCCACCCGCTCGATGTCCCAGGCGAACAGGCCAATGGAGTTGAAGCCGGCGTCGCCGAGGAATTTCCCGTCGGGGCCCACCGCCCCGCCGCCGTAGGCGAGGGTGGCGTCGTCGGGGTTGGCGTTGTTCCAGGCGTAGAGCGCGATGACCTCGTCGAATTTGCGGTCCTTCATGCCGCGCGCGACCAGCTCGGCTTCGACGTTCTCGCGGGCGAGGTAGTACTTCCCGGGCGCGACCTCGCTCACCTCGTCGCGGCGCAGCTCGCGGTCGATCTGGAGCAAGGAGAAGTCGAAGTCGACCTTCCCCGCCCCGTGGGTCTGGTAGAAGTCGAAGAACTCGGCCACCTCCTCGTGGACGCGGGCGACCTGCGCCGGTGCCAGCATGCGCGAGAAGGAGCGCGTGTAGAGGACGATGAGGACGTTGAGCCGCCGGACGGTGGGCGGCGCCGGAACCGTGGCGGCCGGCGGCCGGGCGCTGGCCGGGAGCGCGTGGAGCGCCGGCAGGAGCGCCGGCAGGAGCGCCGGCAGGAGCGCGGCCGCGAGCAGCGTCAGGCGCCGGAGCGTTCTCATCGCGGGCGCGGAGGAGACGCGCTGGTCATGGTACGCGCGGACGGATGTGGCGGGTGAACGGCGCTTTGAATGGAGCGTACCGGGATCGAACCGGTGACCTCCTGGTTGCAAACCAGGCGCTCTCCCAGCTGAGCTAACGCCCCGCGATCGGTCGCGCTTTCCCTCACCCGCGGGCCGGAACCGCCCGACAGCGGCGCGAGGGGTTGCACGCCAGATTACAATATACAAGGCTCCAGACCGACACGAGGAATCCGGCATGCCCACCACATCCGCCCCCGCCGGCGCCGCCGCCGGCGCCCGCCACCTGACGCTGCAGTGCCAGTTCTGCCAGAGCTGGAACCGGGTGGACGTCGCGCGCGTGGCCGACCGTCCCAAGTGCGGGAAATGCGAGCGCCCCATGCTCCTGGACCGGCCGTTCACGCTCACGGCCGACAGCTTCAGCCGCACGCTGCAGGAGAGCGAGGTGCCGGTGCTGGTGGATTTCTACGCCGACTGGTGCGGGCCGTGCAAGGTGATGGCGCCGGCCGTCGACGAGCTGGCCAGGCAGGCGCAGGGGCGCGCCCTGATCGCCAAGCTCGACACCGACCGCGCCCCGCAGATCACCCAGGAGCTGGGGATCCGCGGCATTCCGACGTCGATCGTCTTCGACCGCGGCAAGGAAATCGCGCGGCAGACCGGCGCGGTGCCGCTCGCCGGGCTGCAGGCGCTGCTGGCGAAGGCTGCCGGCTGATCGCTGGCGGCGCCGCCGTTCCGGCGGCGCCGCCCCCAAGAGCGCGCTCAGCTCACGGTCCGGCCTTGACCGGATACTTCGGCGGCGCCGGCACCGGCACCGGGTGAAGCCGGATCTGCTCCTGCAGGTACTTGATCGCGGCGTCGAGCTGGGCGTCCTCGCCACGGAAGGTCGCCGCCGGCAGGTTGTCGACCACGGTGTCCGGATCCACGCCGTGCCCTTCGATCAGCCACGCGCCCTCCGGCCCGTAGACGCCGTTCTCGGCGGCGGTGGCGATCCCCCGGTCGACCAGGAAGTTGCTGGCGCTGAGCCAGATCTCACCGCCCCAGGTCCGCGTCCCGATCACCTTGCCCAGGCCTAACCGGCGAAAACCCTCGGCGAACAGCTCGCCGTCGGAGGCGGTCTGCTGATTGACGAGCACCACCAGGTGTCCGCGGAAGGCGTTCTGCATGTTCCAGTACGGTTCGCCCACCCGCGGCTGCCAGAAGGCCCACGCCTTCCGCATCAGCTTCTCCAGCACCCAGCTGTCGATGTTGCCGCCGCGGTTGGTGCGGGCGTCGATGACCAGTCCCTGGCGATTGATCGACGGATAGAATTCGCGCTCGAAGTCGGCGATGTCGCCGCCGCCCATCGCGCGAAGGTGCAGGTAGCCGATCGCTCCGCCCCCGGCCTTGTCCACCGCCAGCCGCCGGGTGTACTCCCACTCATCGTAGCGCAGGTCCGCGTCGCGTCCACCGGAAATCGGGACGACGATCGCGTCGCGTGAGGCGCCGCCGGCCGCGCGGACCTTCAGCAGCACCTGCTTGTCCGCCTGGTTGCGAAGGAGCATCGAGATGTCCGGCACGGACAAGGCCGGCGCGCCGTTCACGGCCTCGATGACCTCGCCCTCGGCCACGTTCGTCTCCGGCCGGGCCAGCGGCGCCAGGCGGTCGGGACGGTCGGGGTCGCTGCGATAGATGTGCGCCACCCGGTAGCCGCCCCCGCCCTCGTCGCGTTCCAGTCGCGCGCCGAGCGTCGCCGGCTGCACCTGGTCGTCGCCGCGGCGCAGGTCGCCGCCGCGAACGAAGATGTGGAGCGCCGAGAGCTCCCCGACCATCTGGGCGAGCACGTCGCTCAGCTCGGCGCGGTCGGTCACCCGCTGGGCGAGCGGCAGGTACTTGTCGCGCATCTTCGGCCAGTCGACGCCGTGCATGCCGCGGTCGTAGAAGTAGTCGCGCTCCAGGCGCCAGGCTTCGACAAACATCTGCCGCCACTCTTCCCGCGGGTCGAGCGAGAAGGTCCAGTCGTGGAGGTCAACCTGCGACTTGGCGAGTTCCGACGGCGCCTTGGCGGCGGCGTCGAAGACGTAGATCGCCTGCCCTTTCCGGACCATGAGCTTCGTGCCGTCGGCCGAGAGCTCGTAGCCCCGGATGTCGCCGATCACCGTCTCGGGCGGCGTCCGCTCGTTGTCGATCCCCGCCGACATCAGCGACTGGGTCTGTTCGGCCGACGTCTCGGCCGACATCCAGAAGAGGCGTTTGCCGTTGGTCGTGAGGTTGCCGTAGTTCCCGGCCGGCACCGGGACCTGCGTGAGGCGGCCGGCGATCCCGTCGAGGTCGATGGTGACGGTGACCGGCGCCTTGGTGCTGTCGGCGGCGCCCTTCGCGCCCGCCGCCGGCGTCGCCGCGCCGCGCTTGGCGCCCGCGGCGGGCGCGGCTGAGGCGTCCGGCTTCGCCTCGGCCAACTCGTCAGGCGCGCGGAAGGGCGAGTGAGCGTCCTTCACCAGCGCCAGCGCGAACAGGCGCGTCTGCCGGTCGAAGAACGGCTCCGGCTGGCGCGAACCCCACGGTGCGCCCACCAGCGAGCGGAATTCGCGGTCCGAGAGGAAGTAGAGCCACTTGCCGTCAGGGCTCCACGCCGGGCTGTAGCTGTCGTAGCGGTCGGTGGTCACCGGCGTGCTGACACCGGACGCGACGTCGCAGACCAGCAGCTGCGAGAAGTCGTTGGGCGCCGGCCGCGTGTACGCCAGCCAGCGGCTGTCGGGCGACCAGCCGAGGTCGCCGAAGTCGCCGCGCGCCGATGTCGCCAGCTTGCGGTTCTGTTTCGTCTCGAGGTTGAGCAGCCAGAGGACCTGGTCCTTGTCGGCGTGGGCCAGCCACTTGCCGTCCGGCGACGGGACGCCCCCCCACCGCAGCACGTGGCCGTCCGTCGTCAGGCGCTCGCCGTTACCGACGCCGTTGGCGGACGCGCGCCAGAACTCCACCTCGCCGCTCTCGTCGGACATGACCACCAGCGACTTGCCGTCGGGGAGGAACTGCGCGTCGCGGTAGCGGACGCCGTGGGTGCGGGTGACTTCCACCAGCCGGCCGCGCTTGAGCGGCGCCACGAAGACCTCGCCGCGGGCGGTGAGGGCGACGCGATCGCCGTTGGGCGAGACGTGCGCCGCCGCCACCCAGTCGACCGGCGACTTCACCCACTTCTCGCGCATCTGGTCGAAGTCACTCGCCAGGCGGATGGGGATCGGCGCGTCGGTGCCGGCGCGAGCGTCGAACAGGCGGAGATCGGCGCCCAGCTGGTAGGCGATCCGCCCATCGGACATCGACGGCGCGATGACGTCGAAGCCGACGTGCCTCGTGTGCTGCTTCAAGTCGCCGCCCTTCGCGTCCATCGACCAGAGGTTCATCGTCCCGTCGCGGTCACTCGCGAACCAGATGCGGCCGTTCCACCACATCGGGGCCTTGCTGGTGCCGGCGAAGTCGGCGGTCATTGGCGCCGCCTCTCCGCCTGACGGCGCGAACCGCCAGATATTCTGAGCCGTGCCTCCCTGGTAGCGCCTGGTCCAGCTCCCCTGGAAGGCGAGGCGGGTGAAATAGAGCGTGCCGCCGGCGTCGTACGTCCCCTCGCTGGCCTCGGCCAGCGGGAGGAGCGTGGCGCGGTTGGTGGCCAGGTCGATCGCCGCCAGCTGGGTCGCGGGGAGTGTGGCATACCGGCGGGTGGCGTACAGCACCTTGCCGTCGGGCGTCCAGCCGGTGACCGTGGCGCCGCCGCCCTCGTACGTGCGGCGGGCCGGCAGGCCGCCGGCGAGGGCCATGGTGTAGACCTCGGCGGGCCCCTCGTAGGTCGCGGTGAACGCGACCGTCCGGCCGTCGGGCGAGATCGCAGCGCGCGATTCCTCGCCCGGGTGCGTCGTCAGGCGGCGGGCCGTGCCGCCGGCCGCGGAGACGATCCACAGGTCGCCCTCGGCGGTGAAGACGAGCGTGTCGCCATGGAGGGCCGGATAGCGATAGTAGCCGAGCGGAGCCTGGGCGGGCGCGACGGACGCCGCGGCCAGGGCCGCGAGCAGGAGCAGACGGCGCATGATGACTCCTCTCGCCTGACGCGAGCGGGTGTGAGCGGCCCGGCGGTGTGGCGGGCTACTCGTGGGCGGGGAGCGGCTCCATGGTCTTGGGATCCACGGGCACCTGCACCTCGTCGCGGTACGGCGATGTCATGAGCACCACCCGCATCCGGGGGAAGGCGTCCATGAAGGCGGCGTAGCACGTGCCCCAGAGGCCGAGGTAGCCCAGCGCGATGCCGATCTCCCAGACGCCCAGCGGGAGCGAGCCGGGCCGGCCATACAACGACGGGTAGACCTCGAGGTACCGGGTGAGCCAGAGCCCGGTGATGCTGCAGAGCGCGAAGAAGATCATCGTCGGCAGGTAGACCTTCGCCGCGCGCGACATGAGGCCCAGGAACGGCAGCAGGAACATCAGGAAGGCGACCGCGACGGTCAGCTGCGTCCACGGCGGAATCAGCCGCAGCCGCATCCAGTGCGACTCCTCAGCCATGTTCCCGTACCAGATCACGAGGTACTGGCCAAAGGTCAGGTAGCCCCAGAACGCGGTGAAGGCGAAGCAGAGCTTGCCGAGGTCGTGGAAGTGGTGCTCGGTGATGAGGTCGTAGACGTTGAGGTGGCGCCGCCACCACATCGTCAGGAGCGTGAACGTCATCAGCGCCACGACCCATCCGCCCATGAACAGCCACCAGCCGTAGAGGGTGCTCTGGAAGTGCAGGTCGAGCGTCATCGACATGTCCCACGCCATGACCGTCCAGCCCCACGCGAAGGCGATCACCAGCAGCACGGCCAGCTTGCCCTGCAGCGAGTGCGTGGAGTGGAGCTCGCGGCGCTCGTCGCGGAAGCCGCGGCGCATGCGGGCGCGAATCCCGCGCGCCCACGACGCGCCGCCCTCATCGATCAGGCCGACGTCGAGCCGCACGCAGGTGTAGATGTACCAGAGGCTCAGCAGCGTCTGGATGCCGAAGACCACCAGCACCCGGGTGGTGAAGAACGCCGGCGCGAGGTAGAACGCCTTCTCCTTCACCGACGGCGCGTGCTGCGCCCACGGGAAGATGTGTCCCTTGCCGGCGAGCACGATCAGGAGGAGGAGGACGAACGCCACCGGCAGGAAGGCGACGTAGCCCTCGAGCAGCCTCACGATTGGACGCGACCAGCGGGCGGTGGCGATCCGCTGCACGGCGACGAAGGTGACGCCGGCCGACGAGATCGTGGTGAAGTACATCCAGTTGAAGTGGAGCGCGCGCCAGGCGCGATCCGGATCCACGAACAGGCCGGCGATGAAGACCAGCGTGCCCAGCGCGGCGAGAGCGAGGCAGAGGCGCTTGATGGCCACCGGGATGGGGGCGGCCGTGGCGCGGAGAATCTCCTCGCGGGACGGCTGGTGCGTGTCGTGCGCGCTCATCTCGTCTCGTCCTCGTCATCCCGGGGCGCCGACGGCGGCGCCGTCACCGGCGTCCCGCGCATCTCGTCCAGGCGGGCCCGCGGAGCATGGAAGTACGGCGCCGGCCTGGTGGGCCCGATCGGGGTCGGACCGGGCAGCGCGTCGCCGGTCACACCGGGCGCGGCCACCGGCCCGATGTCGACCTGCAGCGCCAGCTTGCCCTGCAGGCCGCGCAGGTAGTTGACGACGTCCCAGCGGTCCGCTTCCTCGATGCGGTTGTAGGGCGGCATGAGGCCGCGGCCGTTCCGCATCATCCCGAAGATGTAGCCATCGGTGCGGTTCCTCGTGACGTCGGTGGTGAGGGGCATGGGGACCATGCCGAACTTCGTGGCCGGCCCGTCGCCCATCGCCTTGTCGCCGTGGCAGACGGCGCAGTTGATCTGGAAGTACTTCCGGCCGTTGGCGAGCGAGGCCGGGGAGGGCGGCGTGGGATTCGGCACCGGCGACAGCGAGTCGACGGTGCCGGGGAGCGGCTGGTACGACACCTGGTAGCCGGCCATCGCGGTGCCGGTGATGGCGACCGAGCCCTGCGGCTGTCCGCGCGCCGGCGTCATCGAGTCGCCGACGGTTTCCCACGGGTCGATCTTGGGCTGGCGCTTGAAGTCGGTGAACCAGGAGCAGGCGGACGACAGCATCGTGGCTGACACGAGGAGCAGGCGCAGCGGAATGCGGAACGCGGAATGCGGAAGGTGCCCCGGGTTGTTCCGCATTCCGGATTCCGGATTCCGCACGCCTTCCCCGCGCGCTGTGTGCCTAGCGTTCACTTCTCACCTCCACCGCGCCGTGCTGCCGCAGGGTCGCCTCGACGGACTGGGCGCGGTCGGGGCCGCAGGAGACCCAGACGCCGAAGTCGCCGTGGCTGAAGCGGGGATCGTAGCCCACGGTCATCGTCAGGCGGGGGACCCGGGCGTGGATGAACAGGCCGGCCACGGTGGACAGCCCGCCCACCAGGACCATGAGCTCGAAGCTGATGATCGTGTACGGCACCCAGCTCGCGATCGCCTTGCCGCCCACCACCAGCGGCCAGTAGTCGGAGGTCCAGATGGCGATCCAGTAGCCAAACGACGCGCCGAGCAGGCCGCCGATGAGGGTGTAGCGCCTGACGATACTGGGCCCGTGGTGGAGCGCGTGCTCCAGCTCGTGGCGGGGCGTCGGCGAGTACACGGTCAGGTCGCCCGCCTTGGCCTGCTTCAGGGCCTGGATCGCGTCGACCGCCGCGTCCAGCTCGCGAAAGACTCCGATCACCCCTTCCATCAGTCGTGCTCTCCCGGCGTTTCCGGCGCGTACGAGACGTGTTCGCCCGTTATCATGATGTCCCCGGTGGCCGCGTGGGTCCGCAGCCTCGGCGGCACGATCTCCTTCACCTCGGCGATCGCGATCACCGGGAACTGCCGGATGAACAGCAGGAACCACATGAAGAACCAGCCGAAACTCCCGAGCAGGATCGACACGTCCACCCACGACGGCAGGTACGTCCCCCACTGCCACGGCTCGAACTCGTGCGACAGCGACGGGACGATGATCACGAACCGCTCGTACCACATCCCGAGGTTGATGAACAGCGACAGGATCCAGAGCCAGCTGGTGTTGCGGCGCAGCTTCTGCGAGAAGAGCGACAGCGGCAGGATCATGTTGCAGGTGAGCATGATCCACGCCGCCCACCACCACTGCCCGAAGACCCGGTTCCAGAAGTACTCCTGCTCGTAGGCGTTGCCGCTGTACCAGGCGACAAAGAACTCGGTGAGATAGGCGAGTCCCACCACCATCGACGTGAACAGGCAGAGCTTGGCCGCGGCGTCGAGGTGGTTGAGCGTGACGATGTGGCGCAGGTTGAAGAACTTCCGGATCGGGATGATGATCGTGAACACCATCCCCAGTCCCGAGAAGATCGCGCCGGCCACGAAGTAGGGCGGGAAGATCGTCGTGTGCCAGCCGGGGACCAGCGCCATCGCGAAGTCGAACGACACCACCGAGTGCACCGACAGCACCAGCGGGGTGCTGAACGCGGCCAGGAACAGGTAGGCGCGCGCGAAATGCCGCCACTCCCGGTCCGAGTTGCGCCAGCCCAGCGACAGGGCGCCGTAGATCGCCTTCCGGATGGGATTGGTCTCGCGGTCGCGGAGGACCGCGATGTCCGGGATCAGGCCGATATAGAGGAAGGTGCTCGAGATCGTCAGGTAGGTCGAGATCGCGAACACATCCCAGACCAGCGGGCTCTTGAAGTTCGGCCAGATCCAGCGCCAGTTGGGATACGGCACCAGCCAGAAGAACTTCCACGGGCGGCCGATGTGGATGATCGGGAAGAGCCCCGCGGTCATGACCGCGAACACCGTCATCGCCTCGGCGCACCGGTAGATCGTGGTGCGGAACCCGGCGCGGAAGAGGTACAGGATCGCCGAGATCAGCGTCCCGGCATGGCCGATACCGATCCAGAAGACGAAGGTGATGATGTAGACGCCCCACATCACCGGGGGGTTGTAGCCGGCGTTGCCGAGCCCCCAGTAGATCTGGTACGTGAGGACGCCGATCCCCCACAGCAGGCACACGATCGCGACGCCGAGGGCGCCGAACCACCCCAGGGTGGGGCGCAGCGTGCCGGTGATCTCGCGGTCGACCTGTTCGTAGTCGGCGACCGCCGGCAACTGGACGTTGGCCGAGGCGATGTTCGGACGGCGCGGTGTCTCGTCAGGCATCCGGGGCTTCAGGGCGCTGGCCATGGGCGCGTCTCCTATGCCCTGGCCGGCGTGCCGGAACCGGCCGCCGGATGGTTGATCTTCTTCAAGTAGACGACCGCCGTGTAGGTGTTGAGCTCCTCGAACACGTGGTACGCCCGCCGCCCGGCCACGCCCTCGGCCACCGACCAGGCGGGATCGGCGGCGTCGCCGAAGGTCAGCGCCCGCGACGGACAGGCCTGCGCGCACGAGGTCGTGAACTCGTCAGGCTCCAGCTCCCGCTTCTCGAGCGTGGCCCGGTTCTCGGCTTCGCGGATCCGCTGCACGCAGAACGAGCACTTCTCCATCACGCCCTTGCCGCGGACCGTGACGTCGGGATTCAGCTGCCAGTCGAGCGGCGACGGGAACGCGTACTGCCGACGCTCCGGCTCGCCGTACCCGAACCAGTTGAAGTAGCGGACCTTGTACGGGCAGTTGTTCGAGCAGTAGCGCGTGCCCACGCACCGGTTGTAGACCTGGACGTTGAGCCCGTCCGGCGAGTGGTAGGTCGCGAACACCGGGCAGACCGGCTCGCAGGGCGCGTTGCCGCAGTGCTGGCACATCATCGGGACGAACCGCGTCTCGAAGTCGGCGCTGCCGTCCTCACCCCCCTCGAAGTAGCGCTCGAGGCGGATCCAGTTCATCTCCCGGCCCTTCAGGATGTTCGCCCCGGGTCTCGTGTCCCAGTGCGAATCCGGGAAGCCCGGCCGCAGCGCCCGACCCTGCCACGGCGCGCCCACGGTCGGGATGTTGTTCTCCGCGTAGCAGGCGGTGACGCACGCCGAACAGCCGGTGCAGCGCGACAGGTCGACCGTCATCGCCCACCGGCGCTTCGCCATCCCGCTCCAGTGGTCGGGGGCGTACATCCCCTTGGCCGTCGACGCCGGGTCACCCAGGTCGCCCTGCGCATCGTTGGCCACCGGCGCCCGCAGACCCGGCAGGAACGCGTGCGAGGCGTCGCCGACGAACTCCTCCTCGCCCTTCCCTTCCCCGGCCTTGCCCTCGGGCGCGATCAGCTCGGCCACCGTCATCGCCCGCGCGATCCCGCGCCCGTGCTGGCGCGCCGACCCCTCGGTGGTGACCAGCGGCACCGTGTCGCCCGTTCTCGTGAGGCGGCAGCTCGTCATCCCCGGGATCAGCTGGCCCGAGCGATCCTCGCGGCCGGCGCTCAGGTCGAGCGCGTTCACGCCGACGTTCTGCGCGTAGCGCCCGTAGGCGGTGTGCCCCTGGCCGAGCATCAGCGCCACCGAGTCGCGCTGGATGCCGAGGTAGATGTAGGCGGGCGCGATCACGCTGCCGGCCGACGTCTCCACCTTCACCAGGTCGCCCAGCCCCACGCCCAGCGTGTGCGCGGTCACCGGGTGGATTTCGACCCACGACTGCCAGCAGATCTTGATGGCGGGATCGGGAAGCTCCTGGAGCCAGGGCTTGTTCGCGCCGCGCCCGTCGCCCAGCACCGGCGAAAACCTCACGATCAGCCCGAACTCACCCGCGGCCCGGGCCGGCGCCGCCGGCGCGACCCTGGCCGCCGCCGGTGTCCGCCGCGCGGCACGCTGCAGCACGGCGCCGCTCATCGTCCCGGTGGGCAGCGCGGCCGTGACGCCGGCCGGTCCGCCCGGCAGGCGGGCCATGAGCCAGCTGCGATAGTCCTTGAACGGATAGCGCGCCGCCAGCGCCGGATCGCCCTGCGCCGCCGCGATCAGGACATCGGCGGTGGCGCGGGTGGTGAAGACCGGGTCCATCACCGGCTGCTGCAGCGAGATCGTCCCGCGCAGCGGCTCGGCGTCGCCCCAGCTCTCCAGGCTGTGGTGGTCGGGCAGGACGAGGTCGCAGAGCTCGCTCGTCTCGTCAGGCCAGCTGCTGAAGCCGACCTTGAACGGCACCTTCGCCATCGCCGCCGCGAAGCCGATCGCCCGGGGCGTGGAGTAGGCGGGATTGGCGCCGCGCACCATCAGCATCGACACGCCCCCGGCCGCCATCCGCTCGGCCACCGCCCGGACATCGGCGTAGGTCGACGCGTTTTCGAACGCCGGGAGCGGCTGGGCCGGCTTCACCGTCACGCCGACGTTGCCGAGCGCAAGGTTGATCTCGTTGACGGCCAGCGCGAGGTCGAGGGCGCCGGCGCCCATCGAGCCCGACACCAGCAGCGACGGTTTCGCCGCCTTCAACTCGGCGGACAGCGCCTCGAGCGTCTCGAGCGGCACCCCGCTCGACTTGGCGGCCTGCGTCAGCGAGACACCCGTGCTCCGCCCCACCGCGCCGAGCAGCGCGTTGGCGACGTCGCCGATGCTCCCCACCGCGGTGGGAATCCACTGGTCGGCGTTGAGTCCGGTGAGCGACCGGCGGGCCCCGATGTAGACGAAGCGCGGCCCGTCGGCGCCCCTGGCACGGGCATCCGCGAACGAGAGCTGCTGGGGCACGTTGGCGCCCCACGTCTCCAGGAAGTCGGCGCCGAACGAGACGATCAGCTTCGCGGCCGCGAAGTCGAGCGAGGGCCAGGCGACGCCGTATGCCTGACGATTGGCCTCGAGCACCGCGGCGTTGAGCTCGGCGTCCCAGCTCAGGTGCGGCGGCGCGCCGACGTTGCCGAGCCACTGGTCGAGGAACGCCGGGAAGCTGCCGTGCTCGTGCTGATTGATGAAAACGACGTTCCCGGCCTGGCCGCGGCTCTTCAGCTCGCCGAGCTTCTGCGAGAAGAGCTGCATCGCCTTGTCCCAGGTGGTCGCGACCAGCGCCCCGTTCTCGCGCACCAACGGCCCGCGATAGCGGTCCGGGTTGTACAGGCCCTGCAGCGCGGCCTGGCCGCGCGCGCAGAGCGCGCCCTGGTTCAGCGGATGCTCCGGATTCCCCTCGAGCTTGATCGCGCGCCCGTCGCGCACCTCGGCGATGACCCCGCACCCCGCGGCGCACTCCCGGCAGGTGGTGGCGTACCAGTTCGAGACGCCCGGCACCGTCTGATCGGGCGACACCAGGTACGGCACCAGCTTGTCGACCGGCGTGCCGCACCCGATCGCGGCGGTCGTCGCGCCGGTGGCGCCGAGGATCTTCAGGAATTCGCGGCGCTTGACGCCTGAGGGGGGGGGGACGGACATGAAAGGCTTAAGGGTCAGGGTCAGGGTCGGGGCCAGGGATCAGGGTTCGCTGTTCCCCGCTCCCCGTTCCCTGTCAGTAGTGGCATCCGCTGCAGTCGTAGCGCGCCTTTTTCGGCGGCATTGCCTTTTGCGCCGAGTCCGGCGTCACGCCGGCCGCGAGCAGTCCGTCGGCCATCACGTAGCCGTTCACGTGGCAGTTCAGGCACCATCCCATGTTCAGGGAGTTGGCCTGCGAGACCACCGGCATCTTCTGGATCTGGCCGTGACACTGCTGGCAGGTGACGCCGGCGTTCACGTGGCGCATGTGCGGGAAGTGCACGTACTCGGGCAGCTTGTGGATGCGCACCCAGGGAATCGGCTGACTGCGCGCCGCGTAGCCCTGCAGCTTCTGGATCTCGACGCTCTTGCGGGCCGGCCCCAGCTCACTCTTGGGCCGGTCGGGTCCGATGATCAGGTGGCACCCCATGCACGTGCCCACCGCCGGGAGCCCGGGGTCGGGCGACTTGTTGGCGGCGAAGTGGCAGTACACGCAGTTCATCCCCAGCGTCCCGACGTGCGCCGGGTGCGGGAAGTTGATCGGCTGTACGGGTTGGCGTCCCTGGGGGGACGAGGCGCCACTGTATGCGGAGAGCATCGTGGCGGCGGCGGCGAGCGCGAGCAGTCCGGGAATGGCCGCCCACTTCCTCCTCATCGTCATCAGTGCGACCTTTTGCTGTGAGGCGATAGAGAGAAGACCCGATCTTGTGAACGAATTCACAAGGCACTTCGCTGGCGCGAATAATGTTTCTGATGCGGCGCTCGCGCAAGAGCGCGCTTCGCTGAATGACGCACACCATGGATGCCGCGCTCATCGCGCTGGTTCTCGCCGCGCTGCTGGGCGGGGCGGCGCTGTGGCTGCGATGGTTCGCGCGCGATTTTCTCCGGACGCGCGGGCGGCGCTCGGACCGCACACCGGACGCCGTCGGGCTGAGCGGCGAGCCATTTGAGGCGCGCGGCCGGGACGGCGGCACGGTGCGCGGCTGGCTGGTGCGGCCGCCGGCGGGCGGGCAACGCCCGGGCCCGGCCGGCTCCGGAAGCAACGCCGGCCCCGAGGAGCGAGGCATCCGTCCGCTGCTGGTGTTCGTCCACGGCTGGCAGTCGCACGCCGGCGACATGCTGCTCTGGGCCGCGCCGCTGGTGCGCGCCGGCTGGCCGGCCATCGTCTACGATGCGTTAGGGCACGGGGAGAGCGACCCGTCGGAATTCACCTCGCTGCGGCATGTGCGCGAGGACCTGGCGACGGTGGCGGAGTGGGCGAGAGGCCGGCCCGAGGCGGCCCGGGGGCTGGTGCTCTTCGGCCACTCCATGGGAGGCGCGGCCGCGATCCTCTACGCGGCGCAGGATACCGCGGTGCGCGGGGTGATCTCGGCGGGGGCGCCCACCGATCCGCTCGAGATCACCCGCGAGTGGCTGGCCGAGCGCGGGCTGCCGGCGCGGCTGCTCATCCGGCTGCTCGTCCCCTTCTGGCGGCCGATCATCCGGGAATCGTACGACCGGCTACGCCCGGTCCGAACGATCGCCGACGTGCGGGTGCCGGTGCTGATCCTGCACGGCGCCGGCGACCCGCAGGTGGCGCCGCACCACGCCGAGCAATTGGCGGCGGCGAATCCGCACGCGCGGCTGGTGATGTTCGAGGGGGGGAATCACATCAACTTGCCGGGGCTCCCGCGATATCTGGGGGAGATCAGTGGATTCCTCGAGCAGGTTCAGGATCAGGATCAGGGTCAGGTTCAGGGTCAGGGTCAGGGATCCGTGAGGTGAACTGACGGGAAGACAGTTGCCCTGATGGAAAGACGGCCGCCGGGAGTCCGGCGGCCGTTTCCTTCCCCTATCGGGCGCTCGTCAGGCGACCTTGCGATGGCGGTGGCCGGCGCGGCGGTCGTGCCGCTTCTCGCGGCGGTCCTGGCGCAGCTCCTGGTGGTCTTCGCGCTTGTCGCGGCGGTCCTGACGCAGGTCGCGGGCATCGTGGCGCGCGTCGCGGCGGTCACCCCGGGCCATGTCCTGGCGCAGGTCGCGGCGGTCCTGCCGCGTGTCGCGCCGGTCCTGGCGCATGTCGCGGTGGTCCTGACGCAGCTCGCGGTTGTCGCGCCGGACCTCGGCCCTGGGGGCCGCGGCGGGCGGAGCGGACTGTGCGCCCTGGGCGTAGATCGCCGCGGGAGCGAGCAGCGAGAGCGACAGCGACGAGAGCAGTGCAATGCGGCGGTGCAGCATGGAAGTCCTCGCGTTGATGTTCATGAGTGAGACGACCGGCGGGGCCAGGACGTTAAGCGTGACGGGCGTCACATTCCGTGGTATGCTCCGGGGGCGGGACCCCCGACAGCCCTTCTGATGATGAGGCCGACATCGCTCGACCGATGATAAGACATTCCGCGCCGACCGTTCGTTGCCCCGGGGCTTTTCTCCTCGTTCCTCGTTCCTCGTTCAGGATCGCATCCGCCACGGCCGCCCTGGCCCTCGCCTCCGTCGTCGGCCTCGCGGGCGCGGCCGGGGCCCAAGACGGGTACCAACCATCTCCCGCCAACTTCGCGGCGCGCGAGCGCTTCCGCGGCGCCAGGTTCGGGCTGTTCATCCATTGGGGGATCTACAGCACGCTCGGCGCCGGCGAGTGGGTGATGAACAACCGCGGCATCACCGCCGCAGACTACGAGCGGCTGGCGCCGCTGTTCAATCCGGTCAAGTTCGACGCCGCGGCGTGGGTCGCGCTCGCGAAGGCCTCGGGGGTCCGGTACATCACGATCACCAGCAAGCACCACGACGGGTTCGCGATGTTCGGCTCGAAGGTCTCCGACTGGAACATCGTCGACCGCACCCCGTACGCGCGCGATCCGTTGAAGCAACTGGCCGACGAGTGCCGGAAGGCCGGGATCGCGCTCCTCTTCTACCACTCGCAGCTCGACTGGCACCACCCCGACTACTTCCCGCGCGGGCGCACCGGACTCACCGCCGGCCGGCCTGATCGCGGCGACTGGCCGAGGTACCTCGATTACCTGGACGCGCAGCTGTCCGAGCTGCTCACCAACTACGGCCCGATTGGCGGGATCTGGTTCGACGGGATGTGGGACAAGCCTGACGCCGACTGGCGACTGGCCCGCACCTACTCGCTGATCCATCGGTTGCAGCCGGCCGCGCTGGTGGGCTCCAACCACCATCGAGTCCCCTTCCCCGGCGAGGACTTCCAGATCTTCGAGAGGGACCTGCCCGGCGAGAACACCTTCGGCGACAACACCACGACCATCGCGCCGCTGCCGCTGGAGACCGCCGAAACGATCAATGGCGCGTGGGGGTTCAACATCACCGACAAGGACTACAAGAGTCCGCGGCAGTTGGTGGGGCTGCTGGTGCGGGCGGCGGGGCGCGACGCGAACCTGCTGCTCAACGTGGGTCCAATGCCCACCGGGGAGATCCAGTCCGAGTTCGCGGAGCGGCTGCGGGCGATGGGCGCGTGGCTGTCGGTCTACGGCTCGTCGGTCTACGGGACGCGCGGCGGACCGCTGGCGCCGCGCCCGTGGGGCGTCACCACCCAGCGGGGCGACACGGTATACGTGCACGTGCTCGACTGGCCCGACTCGACGCTGACGTTGCCGGCGCTGCCGGGCCGGGTGCTGGCGGCGCGCGGGCTCAAGGGCGGCGCGCCGCTGGCGTTTCGTCAGGACGCGTTCGGGGTCACGCTGCAGCTGCCGCCGCGACTGCCTGACGACTACGATGCGGTGGTGGTGCTGGTGCTGCATCGAGAGAGGCCCGGCTGAGACCACCCGGCGCGCGCCGCGCCGCCGGGCGGCGGAGAGACGTTAGGTTCACGCCTTGCCGGCAACGTCCGCCTCATCGGCCAGCTTCGCATCCCGCAACTCCGGCGGCAGCAGCTCGAGGTTGGCCTTCGGCGTTTGGCTCAGGCGCAGCGGCCACATGCTGCCGTAGGCGAATCGCCCCGCGCCGATCGTCCGGAGCAGGTGCGCGAGGTGGTCCTCGGGCGGCCCCCAGATCCACGAGATGTCCCACCAGACGCGCGCCTGCTCGTCAGGCGTCAGCCCCCAGTGGACTTCCTCGATCAGGTCCCGGCCGGCGGCGGTGACGAGCAGCCGGACACGCGGGCCGGCGCGGGCCAGCGCCCGGATCGCGGCGCCGGTGAGGTCGCCGGCCTGGTCCATCCAATGCCGCTGGCGCAGGTCCTCGAATCGGACCGTCAGGACGAGCGGCACGCCGGCCTCGCCGCACGCCAGCGCCAGCTCGCGCATCGCCGGATGGTCGGGCCCCAGCCCCCACTGCGGCGGATAGGCGCGCACCGCCACCGCGCCCCGCTTCACCACCGCCCCTAACGTCTTCTCCCACGCCGGCCAGTCGGGACGGACGGCCGGTACCGGGCGCAGGACCCTGGCGTGTGGCTCGAGCGCCCTGAACAGCTCGTCGTTCCCGTGCGACGGATCGCGGTGGAAGGCCGACGGCAGGTGCCCCACCCACGCCCCCGCGACGCCCTCCCGCGCCAGGACCGTCACCAGCACGCCGGGATCGGGGTGCGGGACGTGGCGGAACGGGTAGGGGCCGATGAGAGTGTTGAGATCTTTCATCAGGGAGCGAGGGAGGGAGGAAGGGAGGAAGGGAGGGAGGGAGGAAGGAGGGAGGGAGCGAAGCGAAGGGGGGAACGGCCTTGCTGTTCCTCAATGCTCCCTAACTGCTCCCTGGCAGGCCGGGGAAACTGCCGGGAGGGAAGATCCGCTGCGCGTTCCGCCACCTGATGGCGCTCACCTCCGCGGGCGGGAGGCCCAGCACTTCCAGCGCCCGCAGCTTCGCGAGGCCGGTCTCCATCGTGATGTCGGAGCCCCACAGCAATCGTGAAGCGCCGACGGCCTCCAGCGCATCATCCAGCAGGCCCCGGTCCACACCGCTCCCCGACAGGTCGAGCAGGACGTTCGGCAACTCCATCACGGCCGGAAGGGTGTGCGCCCAGTCGCCGCCGCCGCCGATGTGGGCGAGAATGAACTGGGCCTTCGTGTGCCGTGCCGCGAGGCGGCCGAGCTCCACGCCGTCGCTCGCCTCCTGCCCCGGCCAGTCGCGACGGCGATGCTGCCAGACGTGGTGCAGCACCGGCAACCCGCGGCGTTCGGCCTCGGCGGCGATCTCGTCGACCAGCACATCGTCGGCACGGCGGCTGGCGGCGAGCTTGATGCCGATCGCGCCGTGCCCCACGCACCGCTCGATCTCGGCCAGCGCGTGGCGTGTGTGGTTCGGGTTGACGGTCACGTAGCTGCGGACCCGCCCCGGCTCGCGGCGCTGGATGCCGAGCATTTCGTCGTTGCCCAAGGTGACGTCGTCAGGCGAGGGGAAGTACACCGGCGACGTGTGTCCCCAGCTTCCGAGCACCGACGCCACGTGGTAGCTGATCCCGATCCGCTCGCCGGCGCGAAACCGCGCGCGGTTGACGTCGTCCCAGTGCGCTCGCCCGCTCCGTGCGTGGAGAAAGTGCCCGTGGACCTCGATCAGCGGCTCGCCCGCCTGCTCTCCCGCCCGCGCGCCCGCGCCGGTCACCGGTGCCGGTCCTCTTCCATGATCTCCACCAGCGCGGTGCTGGCCGCTCGCTCGATCTCGGCGATCGCCTCGTCGTCGTGGGCAAGCGAGGCGAAGTTGTACGGCCCGCGCTTGAACAGGACGCCGAGTCCGATCGCGTGCTCCAGGAATCGCGTCTCGAGCGCCGGGTCGTCGAACTTCAGAAACCACATCGGGTCGATGCCCGCCACCGTCACGCCGCGAATCCCGCTGGCACGGACCGCGGCCTCGACGCCCTCGCGCAGCTGCTTCCCAATGCTCCACAACTCGTCGCACACCTCGGTCTCTTCGTGGGCATCGAGTACCGCTCCCGCCGCCGCCAGCGCCGCGCCGTCGCTCGCCAGCGTGGAGCTGATCCACGTGTCGCGGGCGGCCTCCATGATCGCCGACCGGCCGGCCACCGCCGAGAGCGGGAAGCCGTTGGCCATCGCTTTCCCGAAGGTCGCGAGGTCGGGCTCGACATCACCGCCGTACTCCTGGTAGCCGGCCAGGGCGAGGCGGAACCCGGTCTTGATCTCGTCGAACACCAGCACCGCGCCGGCGCGGTCGCAGATCGTGCGGGCGCGCCGGATCCATTCCTCCGACGGCAGCCGCTCGACCACCGGCTCGATCACGATCGCGGCCAGGTCGGTGCCGGCGGCATCGGCCGCGGCCTGCAGGGCGTCGACATCATCGAACGGGACGGCGGCATAGTCCGCGCGCACGCCCGGTGGGACGCCTGACGAGTCGCTGCACCAGTCGAGCCAGCCGAAGTACCCGCAGCCCACCACCCTGGCACGGCCGGTGGCCGCCCGCGCAATCCGGACGGCCGCCGCCACCGCTTCGGCCCCGGACTTGAGGAACCGGATCTGCTCGGCGCACGGAATCAGGTTGCAGAGTCGTTCGGCGACCTCCACCTCCAGCGCCGACGACAGCCCGGAGACGTGGCCGGCGCCGATCGCCGAGAGCACCGCGCGGCTCACCCGCTCATCGCCGTAGCCGAGCGCCACCGCGCCGAGCGCCATGGAGCAGTCGAGGAGCGTGCGGCCGGCGGCGGATTCGAGGTGGCAGCCCGAGGCGCGGACGAAGTGCGTGGGGCCGGCCGCGTCCGCCGAACCGTAGAGCGCTTCCACCCGTTTGCTCCCCGTGGAGGCGCCGCCCGGGATGACCGCTTCGGCGCGCTCGCGCCACTCGCGGTCGAGCTCGATTTCCGTGGGGAGTTCGTCGGAGTCCATCGGCATGGGCGGAATCAGCGCGGGAGCCCGGGGATTTTCAAGAGCGGCGCGCGCGCTCCAGGGCGCGCTGGACTTCGATGGCGGTGGCGCGCAGCAGCTCGATCTCGCGGGCGTCCGGGATGGCGCGGTACGTGAGCGACCGGACCGACCGCATCACGTGCTCCGGGTAGCGCGTCTTGAAGAAGTCGATGGCGCGGAGCGCCTTGTCGAGCTCGGCGAACAGCCGCTCGAACTGCTCGGCGGTGGCCGGCGGCGAGTCGTGGCGCGGCGGCGGGATGGTGCGGGTGGCGTCGCCGGCGGCGCGATGCAGCTCGTACAGCGCGAGCAGCACGGCCTGCGACAGGTTGAGCGACTTGTGCTCGGTGGTGGGGATGGTAACGACCACCGAGGCGCGGTCGAGCTCGTCGTTGGAGAGCCCCTTGTCCTCGCGGCCGAAGAGGAGCGCCACCGGGCCGCCGGCGGCGTGGGCGAGCAGGTCGGTGGCGGCCGCGGCCGGGTCGAGCACCTCGCGCTTGGCGGCGCGCCGGCGTGCCGAGAAACCCGCCACCCGCACGCAATCGGCGATCGCCTCGTCGAGCGTGTCGGCGTGCCGGATCCGATCGACGATGTCCTCGGTGTCGTGGGCCACGCCCTCGATGCGCCACGGGTCGAACTCCACCGGCCTGACGAGTCGCAGCGAGGACACGCCCATGTTCTTCATCGCCCGGATCACGTTGGCGATGTTCACCGTGTCCTGCGGTTCCACCAGGACCACGACCACCGCGTTCAGCACCGAGTCAGACATGCTCGATCACGAAGGGGAGGAACGACGACACCGGGTGACGGTCGCCTTGCAGGTAGGCGTACTCCCCCGTCCCACCGCTCAGAACCAGCTGGCCGCGGCGGCGCTCGCGCGGCGCCACGATCTCATTCACGATCAGGTCGAGCAGGAAGGGCGTGCCCGGCGTCAGGCCGAGCTGCGCGATGGGGATCGGGCACTTGATGCGCCATCCCTCCGGCATCGGCGACCAGCGGGCGCGCATCTGCGTCTGGCAGTTGAGTCCCGCGACCGGCGTGACGCGGACGTCGCCGCCCCCTTCCTCGGGGACCATCAGCCAGCCGCAGGCGCGGCCGGCCGGCGTGGCGACGTAGAGCTGGAGCCCGTCGCTGTTGATGTCCGGGTGTTCGTTGTCGAGCTCGTTGCGTTCCCGGCGCGGCGCGAACACCGGCGGCGACTTGTGGACGTGGACCTCGGCGACCAGCGCGTCGAACTCGACGTACAGCGCGACGGTGGCGCGCGGCCGGCCGGCCTCCGCCCAGCTCACTTCCGACCGGCGGTAGTGGGGCTCGCCGAGCTCGAAGCGAATCGCGTCGGGGTGGCCGGCGGCGGCCTCTTTCACGCGTTCGATCGTGCGCCTGACGATGCCGTCGACCGGGGTGATGTGCGGCAGGCGCACCGGGATCACGGCCGGCACGTGCGGCCGCGGGGCCGGCTCCGAGGCGCCGCTCGCGGCAGCGGGGTCGGCCTGGCCGGACCCGCCGGGCGCGCCCGCGGCGCCTGACGGCTGCCTCGCCGTGAGTCCCGCGAGCATGATCTCGCGAGTGCCCGCCGGGTCGGTGATGTCGATGGTCCAACCCGCCTCGTGGCGGTGATGCTCATGCCAGACGCCATTGCTCCGCGTCACCCGCAAGGTGGCGCCGGCGGCGGTCACGTCGGCCACCCGGCCGCGCAGGCTCCACACCATGGAGATGGTGCCCAGGCCGCCGCGCCGCCTGACGAAGAGAAACTGGCGCGGCCTCGACACGGTGCCTGACGAGTCGCCGGCCGGCACCGGTGGACCGGGCGCGGTGCCGCGCCAGAGCTCGGCGCCCTTGCCCGGGAAGAGCCAGCCGGCCAGCGCCGGCCCGCCCGCGCCCGTGCCGGCGGCGATCCGGACCGGGCCCTCGTCGCCGAGCGTGGCGACCATCGTGCCGGTGAGGAAGCCGAAGCCATCCTCCGGGCCGTCGCCGCCCTCCGGCACGGCCGGCCGCCAGGCGCCCAGCCCCTCGCCGGTCACCTCGCCCGCCACGTGGAGGGGCAGGTCGACCACGGCATCGTCCGGCGCGAGCCACGAGAAGTCGTCCACCACGTAGTCGTCCATCACCACCACCGCCCGCGTGCCGTGCGCGCGCGCCGCCAGGCCGTCTACGGCGGCCTGCACCCAGCCGCAGCCATCACGTTCCTCCCACGCGATCAGCCGGCCGTCGATGCGCTCCTGGGAGCGGCCGTCGAAGAGGGGGGCGTTATGCGCCAGGGTGCTGCGGTACCAGTGGAGGGAGCGGTCGACGTACGAGCCGGTGCCGGCGTCGTCGAGCCACCGGGTAGCGCCATCGGCGATCAGGAGATTGAGCCGGTCGGGGTGGCCGTGCCCGCCGCCGGAGACGCCGTAGTCGAGGGCGACGAAGATCCGGCCGGCATCACGGCGGAGTACGGCCAGCCCCTGCCCCTGCATGAGGATCGACGCCGGCGCGGTCGGCGCCAGCCGGGCCAACGCCTCACGAGCGCGGAGGAGCGAACGCCACCCCAGGTCGGCGCGGCCCAGCCGCGCCGCCGGCACGTTGCGCTCGGCTTCGGCGGTGGACCGGTCGCGCCCGGTGGGCCGCCCGCGCAACTCCGGCACGTCGCGGTAGAGCTCCCAGAGCGCCCCGGTGAGGCGCGGATCGTCGCCGCGCGCCAGCCCCAGCTCGGCCAGCTCGGCGAACCGCCACTGGCGCAGCGACACGCCGAACTGCGAGTCCCGGCGGGCCGGAAAGGTGAAGTCGGGGAGCGTGGTGAGGAACGGCGCGGCAAACCCTGCGTCGAAGCGCCGGAGAGCCTCGTCAGGCAGCACCACGCCGGCCCGGTCGGCCAGGACCACGCCGTACCAGAGGCCGCGATGCGCGAACAGGTGGTAGTTCTCCCCCTCGTACCAGGTCCCGTCAGGCAGGACCGCCCGCGTGAGGTGCGCGCACAGCCCGGACGGCGCATCCAGCGCCTGCCGCCGCGCCCCGTCCGGCCGGCCGAGCACGAGGTGGGCGGCGATCAGGGCGGCGTTGTTCCACGCCTGCCGGTTGGACATCCCCTCGTCGTACGAGGCGATCAACGCGGCCGACGGCTCGATGACGCGGTCGCGGACGCGCGCGGCCAGCGCCGGACGCAGGCCGCCGTGCTCGCGCAGGTCGAGCGCCACGGAGAGCTGCAGCAGCCAGATCGATTCGAGATAGGTGCTGAAGAACGGGCGCGAGGGCCCCAGCACGTTGTCGCGGTTCGGGTACGTCAAATAGTGCTCGGCGTACCGCTCCAAAATCCGGTCGGCGAGGGCGGCGTGGCGCGGGTCGCCGAGCAGGAGGTGGAGGAGCGCGGCGTGCACCGCGCGCTCGGCGAGCCAGAGCTGGTAGCCCATGATCCACCAGCGATCGTGCGCCTCACCGATGTACGCCGTGCCGCAGGCGGCGCAGCGATGCTCGCGCGGCGCCCACGGGTCGAACTCCAGCGGCGTGCCGTGCACGGGGCACCGCCCGCCGTCGCGGGTGAGCTTCGCCTTGTCGACCGGGAGGTGCGGCTCGCCGATGCTCGTAAGGCGCTCGAGGTCGGCCGCCAGCGACGCCGCCAGCGGCGCCAGCCCGCCGGCGGCCGCGCGGCGCCGGCCGTCGAGTTGCTCGTAAGGCAGAAGGAGCATCAGTCGTGCCCCGGACCGGCGGCGCCGGCAGGGGCCAGCGTCCAGTCGTGGAGCGAGACCAGCTCGCCACGGAGGTCCATCCGCACTCCGCGCAGCCGCCGGGTCACCCCCTGGACGCCGCGCGCGTGGTAGATCCACGCCGCCGGCACGTCCCGGCCGAGCTCGAGCTGAATGTCGCGCCACGCCAGCCGGCGCGCCTCGCCATCACCCGCCGCACGGGCCCGCGCGAACAGCCCATCGAGGCGCGGCGTGTGCCAGCCGGCATAGTCGAGCGCCCCACCGGCCGAGCGGCCGTCGAACATCGACGCGAGATACGCGAGCGAGAGGTCGCCGGGAATACCGGTGAGCAGCGCATCGAACTTCTTCACCGGCGCGCGCGCGATCGCGAGGAAGGCGCCCAGCTCCAGCTGGCGGATCGAGACCGCGATCCCACGCTCGGCGAGGTCGGCCTGCACGAGCTGCTCGATCGCGTTGTCGCCGCTCCCCACGGTGAGGAGCTCGAACGCGAGCCGCTGTCCCTCGCACTCGCGCGCGCCGCCGTCAGCGCGCCGCCAGCCCGCGGCATCGAGCAGCGAGTCCGCCACTCGCTCCGTATCCGCCCTGGTGCGGAGCAGCTCCCCGACCTCCGATGTTCGACCGCCGACCGCCGACCGCTGACCGCTGTCCTTCGACCGCTCCGCCAGGGGATGCTCCGCCGGCACCGGACCCGCCGCCGGCGTCGCGTAGCCGGCCAGCGCCGCGCGCACGATCCGCTCCCGCCGCAGCGAGAGACTCACCGCCCGCCGCACCCGGACATCGTCGAAGGGCGGCCGCGCGGCGTTGAACACCAGCGCCGTGACGCTGAGCGCCGGATAGGCCAGCACCCGCAACGAGCTGTCTCGTGAGGCGAGGGCCGCCATGGTCGGCGCGATCCCGGCCAGGTCGAGCTCGCCGCTCACCAGGCCGGCGAACTTCGTCGCCGGCTCGTCGACCACCGCGATCACCAGCCGGCGGAGCGCGGGCGGCCCTCCCATGGACGCCGGAAACCCGTCGTCGCGCTCGAACACCCAGCGCTCGCCGGCTCGCCGCTCCACGAAGCGGAATGGTCCATTCCCCACCGGCGCGATGTTGAACGGGGCCGTCCGCATCGCGCTGCGCGGGATGTTGCCCAGCAGGTGGCGCGGCAGGATCGGGAGCTCGCAGAGCACCGCCGGGAAGTCCGGCTGGGCCGAGCCGAACCGCAGCACCAACGTCGAGTCGTCAGGCGCCTCCACCCGCGTGAGACCGGCCAGGTCGCTCGCCCGCGGATAGCCGGTGGCGGGATCGCGCGCGGCGTCGAGGGTGAAGGCGGCGTCGCCGGCCACGGTGGGGCGGCCGTCGTGCCACCGCAGTCCCGTCTGCAGGTGGAAGGTGAGGGTGCGGCGATCGGCTGACCATTGCCACGAGTGCGCCGCGTACGGCCGCGGCTCGAGGGAATCGCCGTAGCGCGCGAGCGTCGTGAAGAGCGCATAGCGCTGCACCTGCCGGGCAAGCGGGTGGATCGTCACCAGCGGATTGGCGGATTCGAGATCCGCCCCCGATGCAATCACCACCGTGTCGACCCGCGATCCGGCCGCGGCCGCCGCGCAGGCGAGTGCGGCCATCGTCAGCACCGTGGCCGCGGCCCGCGCGAGCCGGCGCGGGCAGGCTGGTCCCGTTGACGCGTCGCGCCCGACGCGCATCATCTTAGCGTGACATACAGCGTGCCAAACAGCGTTCCTTTGCTGTTCCGCCGCCTCGCGGGTGCGGTCGGGCTCGTCTGGCTCGTCCTCACGCTCACCTTTGTCCTGGTGCGGGTGGCTCCCGGCGATGCCGCCGACTTCCTGGTGCCGGCCTCGGCGAGCGCCGCCGAGGCCGCGCGGCTGCGCGCCGACCTGGGGCTCGACGCCCCGGTGGCGGTTCAATATGCACGCTGGATGGGGGCGGTCCTCAAGGGCGACCTGGGGGTGAGCTTCGCGCGCGGCGAGCCGGTGACGCGGGTGCTCGCCCACGCCCTCCCCGTCTCGCTCGCCCTCGGCGGCCTCTCGCTGCTCCTCACCTTCGTCGTCGGCACGCTGGTGGGGATCGTGCAGGGCGCCCGCGCCGGCTCGAAACTCGACCTCGCGCTCACCGTCGTCACCACCACCGTCTACGCCGCGCCCTCGTTCTGGCTGGCGCTGGCGCTGATCGCGGTCTTCACCTACGGCGCCGCCACCTGGGGCGGCGGATTCCCGGCGGCGCTGCGATTCCCCGCGTTCGGGATGACGAGCCCCGCCGGTGGGCTGAGCGGCGCGGCGGCGACGCTCGACCTGGTACGGCACGCCGTGCTCCCGGTAACCGTGCTCGCGGCGATCGGCGCGGCCGGCATCGCCCGCTTCGCGCGTTCGAGCGTGGCCGACCTCATCGGCCAGGACTTCGTGCGCACCGCGCGCGCCAAGGGAGCTCGGCCCGCACGCGTCCTGGGCCGGCACGTGCTCGCCAATGCCGCCACGCCGCTGATCGTACTCTTCGCCCTCTCCCTCCCCGGGCTGGTGGCGGGCTCGGTGTTCGTCGAGGGTGTGTTCGCCTGGCCCGGTATGGGGCGGGTGATGCTGGGAGCGATCGGCGCCCGCGACTATCCCGTGGTGCTGGGCGCCACGGCCGTCTACGCCGTGCTGGTGATCGGCGCCAATCTCGCGGCGGACCTGGTGCTCCCGCTGGTCGATCCCCGGAGGCGCGCATGACGCGCACGCCACGCGCCGCGCTGGCGATGCTGCTCCTGCTCGCGCTGGGCGCGATGCTGGCCCCGGCGCTCGCCTCCGGCGATCCGCTCGCGATCGGCGACGTGCTCGCCACCCGCCTGCTGCCGCCTGGCGCCACCGACGTCACCGGTCACTTCCACCTCTTGGGCACCGACCGCTTCGGGCGCGACCTGTTCGTCCGGATGATGCTCGCCGGCCGGATCTCGCTCCTCGTTGGCGTGGTGGGTTCGGTAGGGGCGGGGGCGCTGGGCGTGGTGGTGGGGGCGGTCGCGGGCTGGTGGGGCGGCGCGACGGACCGGGTGGCCATGTCCGTGGCCGACGTCCTGCTCGCGGTCCCGCGGCTGGTGCTGCTGCTCGTCTGCGCCGCGCTCTGGCGGCCGGGGGTGGAACTGGTGATGATCGTCCTCGCCGCCACCGGCTGGATGGGCGTCGCGCGGCTGGTGCGTGCCGAGGTGATGGGAGCACGGGGGTTACCGTACGTCGAAGGCGCGGCCGCGCTCGGCGTCCGCCCGGCGCGAATCCTGTGGCGGCACGTGCTCCCGAACGCGCTGGGTCCGGCGCTGGTCGCCACCACGCTCGGCGCCGGCAACGCGATCCTGCTCGAGAGCGGGCTCTCCTTCCTGGGCCTGGGGATCCAGCCGCCGCGCCCCAGCTGGGGGAACATGATCGCCGGCGGGCGCGACCTGATCGTCTCGGCGCCGTGGGTGGCGGTCGCGCCTGGTCTGGCCGTGGTGGTCACCGTGCTCGCGTGCACGCTGCTGGGCGACGCGCTGCGCGAGCGACTGGCCGGAGAGCACGGGGAATCGCTCGCGGCGCGCGGATAGTCGTCGTCGCGGCGTTCGCGGGTCGCGCGCGTGCATGAAAGCCCGACAGCGGATACCTCACACCGGTTCCGCCCTTCGACCTACAGACCTCGCGAGCGGCCGGCGCTACTCTTCCCCTGGTGATGCGGAGGCGACTCTCCCAGACGAGAAAGCGCCGAGCATCAAGTTCGGAGGAGACTCCCATGACAGTCCTGACGACCCGCAACCGCGCTCCGATCAGCTACAACCCGATCGGCGAGTTCGACACCCTTCGCAACCGCCTCGACCGCTTCTTCGAGAACCCGTTCACCGAACCGTTCCTCGCGCCGGCCATGGCGTGGGCTCCGCCGGTGGAGATCACCGAGACCAACGGCGAGCTGATGCTCGCGGCCGAGCTCCCGGGGATGAAGAAGGAGCAGGTCACGATCAGCATCGAGAACCAGGTGCTGACGCTGAGCGGCGAGAAGATGGAGGAGCGGAAGGAAGGCGATGCCGAGAAGAAGTATCACCTGTGGGAGAGGAGCTATGGGAACTTCACCCGCTCGTTCACGCTGCCCCGCGCGATCGACACCGCCAAGGTGACGGCCGAGTTCGACAACGGGGTGCTGAAGATCCACCTCCCCAAGACGGCCGAAGCGAAGGCGAAGAAGATCGAGATCCTGGCGAAGTAGCTATCGCACCAGGATGGTGACGACGCCGCGCGGGGGCGCGGTGAAGGACACGGCTCCCCCGCGCACGTCGAGCGGCTCGAGCGGCGTTTCATCCAGCCGCGCGAGCCGCGCTTCCGTTGGCGGCGGGCTGCCGAACCGCCACACCCCCTCCACCGGCTGCGCGAGCAGGTTCACGCACCGGGCCACCATCCAGTCGCCGCTTTCGCTGGCGGTGAGCGCCGAACACGCCAGCCCTGTGCCCGACAGTTCGGCGCCGGCGGTCGGCGCGGGCGTGGCCGTGGCCGAGAGGAGCGTCCCGCCCCCTAACGGGCAAAGGACGTCGTCGGCGGCGCGCTCCACCGCATCGACCGTGGCCGGCGTGCGAGGGCCGTGCGGCATCACCGCCAGCAGCGCGCCGAACGGGCCCGGCACCTGCGCCATCGGCGTGGGGACGGGCCAGCCGGCGTGCCCCGGCCGCTCGGGAAGGTCGGCGCGCGAGAGCTCACCCACCGCCCGCAGCAGCGTTACCGCCACCGCGCCATCGGCCATCGCCTCGTATTCGGCCAGCCCGTCGCAGTAGACGGTGGTGCCGCCGCGCACGCCCCACAGCGACACGTAGCGGTGGAGCGGCGCGGTGGGCACCGGCGATTCCATCGCGGCATCGTCCGGATGCACCGCCAGCGGCACGCGTCGCACCGGCCCGAAGGCGGCATCGGCCCACACCTCGCCGCCCGGGACGCCGGTGGCGATGATCGCCCGGAGGCGGTGGTCGGCGGCCGTGTTCTCGCCGGAGATCGCGATCCGCACGAAGGGCGCATCGGCGTCGAGGCTGATCACGGCGGTAATGTCGAGCTTCACCTCGCGCCCCAGCCCGACGCGCGACCCGCGGCCGATGCGCGTCCGATCAGTCCGGGTGCGCGCCGGAATCGTCAGGCGCCAGCGCGTCTCGATCGCGCCGCGCAGCGGACCGCGGTGCGTGACTTTCGCCCCCAGCAGCTCCGCCGGCTCCACCGCCCCCACCAGCGAGCTCGTGTACAGGTCGCCCACCTCGCCGGTGTCGTCGAACCCGAGGAGGCGCGGGATCTCGACACCGAGCGCCGGCGCCGACAGGCGGACCTCGCCGCGGAGGTCGACCGCCACCCGCACCCGTCCGTTGTCGAGCGAGTTGGCGGCCGCCACCACCGGATTCGGCACGTCAGGCGTTTTCGCGCCCTTGCCCCCGCCCTTCACCGGCAAGCCGGTGATCCCGTAGCCCGCCACCGGCGGAACCCACGCCACCGCGCGCCGCACATCGACCACGCAGTTGGCCGGATAGTGCCGCGGCGACTCGACCCGCTGGTACCGCTGCGACCGCTCGATCTCCTGCACCGGCACGGCACCGCCGGCCAGCGCCGGCGCGCGCAGTCCGCGTTTCACCCGGGGCGAGTCGGCGTCCTCGTCGATCGCCGGCCCGGGCCCCACCGGCGCGTCGGCGATGATCCGGACCACCTCCAGCTCGGCGATCCCGCCGCGGGCGCGTGCCGCCGGGTTGCGGACGATCACCACCGGCCGCCACCGGTCGCGCTGCACGCGCGCCTCCACCGGATCGTGTCCCGCCAGGTCGCGGAGGGCATCGGACCGGATGCCCAGCGCCTGGGCGCGCACGTCGTCGAGGCGCGCGGTCATCGCCCGGGCGACGTCATCGGTGGAGCAGCCGCAGAGCGTGTCGTGTGGATGACAGAGGAGCAGCGTCCGCCACGCCGCCCGCAGGTGGGCGCGGCGGCTCTTCCCGCCGGCCCGCCCGGCCAGCGCCGCCCACGGCTCGGTGTCGCGGACGAGCAGCCGCTCGGCGCGGGCGGCCCGGCGTTTCTGCCAGGCTCGTGAGGCAAGTGTGCCTTGCAGCGTCCAGGTGTAGCCGTACGAATCGCGGAGCTCGCCCCGCACCTCGGGCAGCGGCGGCGCCGCCGACGCCGCGCGGTGGACCAACTCCGCGCCCAGCTCGCCCAGCGATGCCAGGCGCACGCGGTGGGGCACCGCGGCCGCCGCGAGCGCCGACACGGCCTCGCGCAGCCGGAGCTGGCGGGCATGGTGGTCGGCGCCGTTCTGGACCAGGAGCAGGCCCAGCCGGGCCCGCGGCGCCAGCTCGCCCTGGAGTCGCGCCCATCGTGAGGCGGCCGCGGCCGGCTCGGTGGGCAGGTTGGCGCCCGGTTCGTAGCCGCTCTTCGGCAGGTGGTAGAGCAGCACCGCCGATCCATCGTCGGCGGTCCAGCGGGCGGCGTCACCGGCCGGCCAGTGCCGGCCGCCGTAGCCGCGCCAGACGATCGCGACCTCGCACCCGAATCCGCGCGCCAGCACCGGCAGCGTCGCCGGATGGCCGAACGCGTCCGGCGAGTACAAGACCCGCGGCGGCTCGGCACGCAGCGCCCGCAGCGCCCGTCGCCCGGCGAGCAGATTTCGCACCAGCGACTCGCCGCCGGGAATCAGCTCGTCGGCGAGCACGTACCAGGGACCGGCCTCGAGCGAGCCGGCGGCCAGCCGGGCGGAGAGCTCGCCGGCGCGCTCAGGCCGCACGGCGAGGTAATCGTCGAGGACCACTGCCTGGCCATCCAGCAGGAAGCGCGACGAACCGTCGTCAGGCTCGTCGAGCAGCTCATCGATCAGCTCGACCAGGCGCTGCCGGAAGCGGCCGGCGGTGTGGTACCACTCACGATCCCAGTGGGTGTGCGGGAGGACGAAGACATCGAACGGCGCGGGGTCACCGCCCGTCACGATCCATCTCCCGCCGTGCCTGGTGCTGCTCGCTCAGCTCGGTGGCCGCCTGGCGGCCGAGCAGGATCCGGGTGGCGCGCACGTCGTGGCCGATGTCGATGAGGAGGATGGCGAGGTCGCCGCTCCCCCAGAGCAGCCCCGCCAGCACCACCAGCCGGCTCACTTCGGCCAGGAGCCGCGGAATCGCGGCCTGGCCCTGCGAGATGAGCCCGGTGGTGACCTCGGCGACGAGCAGCAGGACGAGGACCACCGCGATCAGGCGGAAGAGACGCGAGACGTATCGGAGGCCGATGTACGGTTCCACGTCGTGCGAGCGGACCGCCATCAGCGCGTCGACGGCGGTCTTGCGCATGGTCGAGAAGCCGCCCGGCGTAGCCGTCGACTGGGTGGGACGATTCGGGGGGGTTGGCTGCGTCATCAGTTGTCTCCTGTGCCGATCCAGCGCGCCCGGAAGCCGCGCGTGTCGATGTGAACGAAGGGGCCGTGTCCGCCGGTGCCGCGGTAGATCCCGCACCCGCCCACCAGCGCGGGATTGGCGCGCTCCACGCGCTCCACCGCTTCGAGGATGATGCGCGTGTCGCGGATGTTCACGCGCCGGTCATGGTTCAGGTCATCTATCCGCCCGTCGCCGTCGTTGTCGATGAAGATGTCGGCCGCGTCGCCGTACATGTGCCGGCTGATCGCCGACCGGCCGACGGGATCGCCGCCGCTGGCGTTGTAGCGCGGCGTCCGGAAGCCGCTCATCACCTTCGTTCCCTCGACATTCACGCCGTGAGCCGCCAGATCGGACAGCACGAGCTCCAGCTTGTCGACCAGCTTGGTGTCGAGCACCAGGTATTTCGGCCACACGTCCTCCTGGTCGTGAGTGAGAAAGTCGCGCAACCGGAAGTGGTCCGACACCCTCGTCTCCTGATTCTGCGGCGTGACCTCGATGAAGCCGGACGGATTGGCGTAGCCCAGCCGGCGCGCCGACGACGCGCGCTCCTCGGTGGGCCAGCGCCCCAGGTAGTAGAGGCCGATCCGGTCGCGCCGCTTGTCGGTGAACGGGCGGAGCGTGATCACGGTGAAGTCGGCGATCGGCTTGATCGCGCTCCCCACCTTGAGCGCGAGCTTCCACACGCCGGCGCGCTTCGGCGCCACCGGCGAGTGCCCGCCGCTGTCACCGGAGACGCCCAGTGAGGTGTCGGGCCGGTCGGCGACCTGTCCGGCGCCGGCCGCGCCCCCGGCAATGGGCGCGCCACCGGCCCGGATCTGCGCCCGCAGCCGGCCGCTGGCGCCGCGCATCGGCGTGAACGCCTCGAGCGTGGCGGCGGTCAGGTAGGCGGTGGAGGGGGCATTGGGATCGGTGAGGGCGTCGGCGATCGACGCCGCCACGCCGGGCCCGCCCTCCTCGGTGGCGGCATTGGCGGTCGCGATCGACCAGCTCCAGCCGACGGTGAAGACGAGCAGCAGCAGTCCCGAGCCGGCGTTGAAGATCCGCTCGGTGCGCGGCGACACGCCGGCGCGCTCCCACCGGCTCTTCGACGGCTCGGGCAGCCGCAGGGCGATTTCGGCCGTGTGCAGGAAGAGCTGCGACGCGCGGCGCACGCGGTGGCCCGTGGGTCGCGGCGACGGATCAATGGGCGGGTAGGTCGGATCGGTCACGCGATCGGCGGCGAGGCGGAGGCGACCCGCGGCGCGCACGCGAGCGGTTGACCGCGTGCGCGCGTCGGATGAGCTTCAGGGGACACTTCATTCAATCCCCCAACACCCGTCCATGCAAGAGATCGCCGAACTCTTTCACCGCCTGCGCGACCTGCCGGCGCTCATCCAGTGGGCGGGCTACGTCGGCCTGACGGCGATCATCTTCACCGAGACCGGGCTCTTCTTCGGCTTCTTCCTCCCCGGCGATTCGCTCCTGGTGACGGCCGGCCTGCTCGCCTCCCAGGGGCTGCCGCTGGACGTGTACCTGCTGGGCGGGATCCTGAACGTCGCGGCGGTGGCCGGCGACAACACCAACTACTGGGTCGGCCGGCTCTCCGGCCCCAAGATCTTCCGGCGCGACGACTCGTTCTTCTTCCGCAGGAAGCACGTCGACCGCGCCCACGCCTTCTACGAGCGGCACGGCCCCAAGACGATCGTCCTCTGCCGCTTCATGCCGATCGTCCGGACGTTCGCGCCGCTGGTGGCCGGCGTGGCGACCATGAACTACCGCACCTTCCTCACCTTCAGCATCCTCGGCGGCACGGCGTGGATCTGGAGCATGCTCTTCATCGGCTACTTCCTGGGACGCCTCGTGCCCGGCGTCGACCGGCACATCGAGCTGGTGATCATCACCGTGATCTTCCTCTCGATCCTCCCAGGCATCATCGCGGGCTGGCGGGAGCGCGCCCGGGCAACCGCGGCGGCGCGTTCCGCACCCGGAGGAGAATCGATCCCATGACCGACCGCAGGAGCTTTCTCGCCCGCCTGGCGGCGGGCGCACTGACCGTCGCCGCGAAACCGGCGCACCTGCTGCGTCCCGACGCGGCAGACGTTAGACTTCCCGACTCCACCGACGACCGAGTCACCCGGAGAACCACCATGGCCCACACCCTGCCTCCGCTCCCCTACGCGCCCGCGGCGCTCGAGCCGCACATCGACGCCACGACGATGTCGATTCACCACGACAAGCATCACCAGGCGTACGTCAACAACCTGAACGCGGCGATCGAGAAGGCGCCCGAGCTGGCGTCGTGGTCGCTCGATGACATCTGCCGGAAGATCTCCTCGGTTCCCGAGGCGGTGCGCACCGCCGTCCGCAACAACGGCGGCGGGCACTGGAACCACTCGATGTTCTGGCCGCAGATGGCCGCCAAGGGCGGCGGCGAGCCCGGCGGCAAGCTCGGTGACGCGATCAAGAGCACCTTCGGTGACTTCGCCAAGTTCCGCGAGCAGTTCGCGGCGGCGGCGATGGGGCGCTTCGGCTCCGGCTGGGCCTGGCTCATCACCGACGGCGGCAAGCTGTCGATCGTGAGCACGCCCAACCAGGACAACCCGCTCATGGATGGGAAGACGGCCGTGCTCGGCCTCGACGTCTGGGAGCACGCGTACTACCTGAAGTACCAGAACCGCCGCGCCGACTACGTCACGGCGTGGTGGAATGTGGTGAATTGGGACGATGCAGTGCGGCGGTATGGGTGAGTGTCAGGGAACAGACGTAGACTCGGGGAGCGGGGAGCAGAAGGGGATCAATTCCCCCTCCGCTCCCCGCTCCCCCAGTCTACGTCTGTTCCCCGCCTCGAGTCTACGTCCGTTCCCTATTTTTGCCTCAACGCTCCCAGCAGCCCGAACCCCGTGGCGACCAGCCACACGAGGAACGCGGCGAGCGCGGCTTTGTCCTTGCTCACCTTCCCCACCGCGTAGACGCCCACGCCCAGCAGCACCGTCGCCCAGAGCGTGAACAGGTCGAAACGCTGCGCGATCGCGAACACCACCGGCGAGGCCTTGTCGGGATCCATGAAGCGCGCCGGCCCCAGGCTCAGGCTCCAGATGCTGTTGATCGTCGTGGGGTCCTTGAAGTATGCCTGACCGGCTCGCACCAGTGTGTCGATGATGCGCGGAACCGCCGCGTAGGTCGCGATCATCGTCGCCTGCCCGACATCGGCCTTGGATCCGAAGATCTTGCCGCCGACCCAGAGAACGAGGCCCACGAGCACGATCGACAGCGGGACGGCGACCACGGCGCCGATGCTCGCCATCTTCTCCCCAAACTTGCGGCCGGTCTCGAGCTGCTCGGCCGTCAGCTGCGGGTTGGCCTTCGCCGCGCCGGCCATGGCGCGGCTGATCTCGGCGTCGATCGCCGGGGCCAGCACCGGACGCGCGAGGAACCAGATCCCGATGCCCAACACCAGCACGATCACGAACGCGAGCCCCCACCCGCCCTCCGCGCGGCGTCGGAAGACCGAGGCTGGTGAGGCGAATATGTCGATGAAGTCTTCGACGACCGACGCCTTTTCGGCGGGCGCGGGAGCAGCTGTATTCGGAGCGGTCACGTCAGTCCCTCACGGAAGAGGTGAAAGCGACGCACCAACCTAAGGCATTTTGCCGAGCGCGCCAGAGCGGCGGCACTGTCGCGCTCGTCACTACGGGGCGACCGGCCTGCGGTGTCGCCGCCCGCCTGCCGCTTGCGCCCCCGCGCCGGGGCTCTCATTGTGGACTCGTCGGCTGCCAGGAGTCACGATGCCGGAACCCGATTTCGAGTCCGCCACGCGCGCGCGTCACGTCGACGCCAGCAACTCGCAGGGGTGGGGCGCGGCCGCGCTGATCGTCGTCGTCACCGCCGCCCTCTGGGTGATCGCGGGCCAGATCCACGCCCGCACCTTCCACCCGCCCACCGACCCGACGGTCCGCACCAGCGCGGCGCTGCCCACGCGCTAAGGCGCCGAACGAGGAACGAGGAAAAGGGGCGAGACGTGCTCGCCGCAAGTCGGCATGGTCCCGCTCGTCTCCTCGTTCCTCGTTCCTCATTCGGGCGAAGCCGCGCGCGTCAGCGTGCGGCTTCGCCTTCCAGATACGTGTACCCTTCCAGCCCCGCCACGTACTCGGCGATGAACATGTTCGCCTCCTGGCGGGAGAGGTCGCGGGCCGCGGTCACCTTGCGCCGGAATGTCGCCAGCAGGTCGGCGGCGCCAAACTGGACGTAGTTCAGCACCTCGGTGACGGTGTCGCCGTGCACCAGGTCGGTGATCTCGTATCCCGAGTCGGCCAGCTTCAGGTGCACCGCGTTGGTATCGCCGAACAGGTTGTGGAGGTCGCCCAGGATTTCCTGATAGGCGCCCGTGAGGAAGATGCCGAGGATGTAGTCCTCGTTGTCCCGCATCGGGTGGAGCTCCAGGCTGGGGCGGCCGTTCCGGTCGCCCACGAACCGGTCGATCTTCCCGTCCGAGTCGCAGGTGACATCCTGCAGCGTCCCGCGCCGCGTCGGCTCTTCCTCCAGCCGGTGGATCGGCATGATCGGGAAGAGCTGGTCGATCGCCCAGGCATCGGGGAGTGACTGGAAGAGCGAGAAGTTGCAGAAGTAGCGGTCCACCAGCGACGCGTCGAGGTCGGCGACGATGTCGTCGTAGGCATCGCGGTCCTTGGCCGCCAGCCTGGCGATCGCGTTCATCGTGGATCCGTAGATCTGCTCGGCGATGGCGCGGTCGCGCAGCGACAGGACGCCGCTGTTGAAGTACTGCTGCGCCCGCTCCTTGTCGAACCGCGCGTCGTGGAAGATCTCGCGGACCTTCCGGTGCGACACCGTCTTGCGGTTCAGCGTCCGGAAGTCCGCGACCATCTCGTGGAGCAGCGGGTGGTCGTCCTTCACCAGCTCCGGGACCAGCGGCTCGGCCTGCGACTCGACGTCGATCACCTTGAGCAGGAGGAGCGCGTGGTGGGCGGTGATCGCCCGCCCCGACTCGGTGATGATGTGCGGCATCGGCAGGCCGCGCTCGCGGCACGTCTCACCGATCGTGTAGACGACGTCGTTGGCGTACTCCTGGACCGTGTAGTTGACGCTGGCGTGCGCCGTCGACCCACTGCCGTCGTAGTCCACGCCCAGCCCGCCCCCGACATCCACGTGGGTGATCTCCACCGCCATCTCGCGCAGCTCGGCGTAGAAGCGGGAGACCTCCTGCAGCGCGCCCTTGATGAAGTGGATGTCGGTGATCTGCGAGCCGAGGTGGAAGTGGATCAGCTTGAGGGCATTCACGCAGCCGGCCTCGGCCAGCCGGTCGATCACCTTCACGAGCTGGTCGACGTTCAGGCCGAACTTGGACTTCTCGCCGCCGCTCTGCGCCCAGCGCCCACTGCCTGACGAGGCCAGCTTGATCCGGACGCCGGCCGTGGGCACGATGTTCATCTCCTTGGCCGCTTTCAGCAGGACATCGACTTCGCTCAGCTGCTCGATGACGATGAACACCTGGTGCCCCAGCTTCTGCCCCATCAGCGCCAGGCGGATGTACTCCTCGTCCTTGTAGCCGTTGCAGACGATGATGTGGTCGGTCGAGTCGCTGATCGCCAGCACCGCCTGCAGCTCGGGCTTGCTCCCGCACTCCAGGCCGACCCCGAACGCCGACCCGGTGCGCACGATCTCCTCGATCACGTGGCGCTGCTGGTTGACCTTGATCGGGTAGACCGTCGTGTAGCCGCCGGTGTAGTCGAACTCCTTGATCGCCTCCTGGAAGCGCGTGCTGAGCGCCGCGAGGCGCGAGCGCAGGATGTCCGAGAAGCGGAGCAGCACCGGCAGGGCGACGCCCTGCGCATCGAGGTCCATCGCCAGGTCGTACAGGTCGAGCGTGCGCTCGGCGTGCTCCTTGTCCGGGCGGACGATGACGTGTCCCTTGGCGTTGATGTCGAAGAAGCCGGCGCCCCAGCCGTCGATATTGTAGAGCGCGCGCGCGGCCTCGATCGACCACGGTAGCGGCGGCGCCTCGGCATCCGGCGGCGTGACCGGCACGGCCGCCGGAGCCGCCGGCACGGGCGAGGCCGGAGTTGGCGCGGGTAGTGCCGCGGGCGGCGGGGCGGACGGGGCGGACGGTGCCCCGGGCGCGGCGGGCGCGGCGGGCGCAGCCGCGGCCATGGCGGAGGGGCGGGTGGTCGACATGGAAGTATTCTAGACACATCGCGCGCGCTCCGGTACCATCGGCGGGTGCGCTCACCCTTCCCCGCCCTTTGCCTGGCCGGCCTCCTCTCGGCGTGCGGGGGCGCGACCCGCGGGCCGGGTTCCGGCGCGCCAGTGCCGCCTCCGCCGCGGCCGCTCGCGCTGAGGGCGGACTCGACACGAGTCGATTCGATCGCCGACGGCCTGACGCACGTGACGTTCTTCGACGCGCGCGGCCCCTGGGTGATTCACCTGCTCGACGTGGATCTCGCCCGGTGCTGGTCGATGCGGGCGATCAAGGCGGGACACGCGGCGATCGGTCGCGCGTCGACGTCCAGTCTCATCAGCCAGGCACGGATGTCCGACTCCGAGGAAACAGAGAACATGGGCGGGGTCAACGCCGACTTTTTCTCGTTCGTGCCGCCGGGCGTACCGGCCGGCGCCCACATTGAGGCCGGAGCGGTGATCGTGGGCCCCAGCGACCGGCCGGTGCTGATGAGGAACCGCCGGCGTTTTGTGTTAGGTACGCTGGCCGTCACCGGCACGGCGGTGTCCGCCGCCGGCAAGGTGCGGCTGCGCGGCTGGAACCGCCCTGATCCCCGAACGGTCGCCCTCATCGACCACCTGTGGGGCGCGGCCACCGATACCGCGAGCGGCGCGATCGAGGTCGTGCTCCGCCGCGTACCCGGCCGCAAACCGGGCTCGGCCGGAACGGATCCCGGGCTTCAGGCGAATCCGATTCCCCCCATCCCCTTCGACGGTGGAGCCGCGTCAGGCTTCCACGCCCTGGCCGTGGTCTCGACGATCGACACATCAGCCGCCGGCGTCGCGATTCCCGACGACGGCATGGTCCTCATCGCCGGCCGCCTCGCCGACAGCGCCTCACGCGCGCGCCTGCGCGCCCTGCGTCCGGGACGCGACACCGTCCAGATCGACGTCCGCCTGAGCGAGCCCGACCTGCAGGAGGCCGTCGCGGGCCGCCCGATGCTGCTGCGCGATGGCGTCCCCACCGCCGGCCTCGACACACTTGGCGGCGCCCACTTCGCGGGCCGCAACCCGCGCACGGCGGTCGGCTTCGCGGACAAGGGACGGCGGATGCTGCTGGTGGTGGTCGACGGCCGCCAGCCCGGCTACAGCGACGGCATGACCCTCGTCGAGATGGCTGAGCTCTTCCTGAAGCTCGGCGCCCGCGACGCGCTCAACCTGGACGGCGGCGGCTCGAGCACGATGGTGACGCGGGCTCCGGGAGGCAGCGAATTCCGAGTCATGAACCGGCCGTCAGACAAGGAAGGCGAGCGCCCCGTGGGGAATGCGCTCGCCATCGCTCACGAATGCCAGGAGTAAGAACAATCTCCAAGGCAGTACCCGCGGAATCCGCGCCCCAGCAGTATCGGCGCTGATCCGCCTTGTTCCGCGAAAATCCGCGTCCCAGCAGTATCGGCGCTGATCCGCCTTCTTCCGCGAAGATCCGCGTCCCAGCAGTATCGGCGCAAATCCGCCTTCTTCCGCGAAAATCCCCGCGGCGGGCCCGGCCCAGCCTAACCCCGCGCCGCCACCTCGACCTCGGCCTCCGCCAACAGTCCGCGGAGATCGAGTCTCTGCGTGCCCATCTCGATCCGCCCATCCGCGCCACGCGGCCACTCGGCCCGCGGCCGGTCGTACATCATCTCGATCCCGTTTCCATCCGGGTCCGCGAGATAGATCGCGACACTCACCCCGTGGTCCGACGCGCCCTGCAGCGCGATGCCGGCGTCGAGCACCCGTTTCACCGCCACCGCCAGGTCGCGGCGCGAGGGATACCGGATCGCGAAGTGGTAGAGCCCGGGCCGGCCCGGAGGAGCCGGCGGCGCGCCCCGGCTCTCCCAGGTATTGAGCCCGATGTGATGGTGGTAGCCACCCGCCGAGATGAATGCCGCCTGGTCTCCCAGACGCTGCATCAGCGTGTAGCCGAGCACGCCCGTGTAGAACGCGAGTGACCGCTCCAGCTCCGCTACCTTTAGATGGACGTGGCTCAGGTCCGCCCCGTCCGGGATGACATATCGTTCGTCGCTCATGCCCGCTTCCTCTTTCGCGGGGCGGATGCGGCGCGCGACACGGTGTCCGTCGCGCCGGCGGCCGTGACGACGCTGGCCGGAAGCCAGGCACTTGCCCACTCGCCCAGCGCCCCCATCGCCCGGTCCAGCCCCCGCCCCTTCTCGGTGAGTTCGTACTCCACGCGCACCGGCGTGTCCGGGACCACGCGGCGCACCACGATCTCCTCGCTCTCCAGCTCGCGCAGCCGCTCGCTGAGCATCCGGTCGTTGATGTCCGGGATGGACGCCCGGAGCTCCCCGTAGCGCATGGGCCCGCCCAGGAGGCTCTGGATGATGGCGCCCGTCCACCGCCGGCCGATGAGTTCCACGGCGCGGTGCAAGCGGGAGCAGAAGGTACTGACGCGTTCGGTCATGGCATGAACTTACTCAAAATTAGCTACTTGACAAGTGTTACTTACTGGTTTAAAGTTACCCGTAGCTGGTAAGTGGGGCCTGATCACTGGCCCTGACCCCTGACCCCTTCTTGAGGCTCCCCCCGATGACTACCACCGTTCTTTCCACCCCGACCGCCACCTGGCAGATCGATCCCGCCCACACCCATGCCGATTTCGCCGTCAAGCATCTCATGATCTCCACGGTGCGCGGCCAGTTCACCGACATCCAGGGCACGGTGAGCATCCCCGAGGGCAACCTGCCCGACGCGAAGATCGACGTCCGCATCAACGTCGCGAGCATCGACACGCGAGTGGCCGATCGCGACACGCACCTCCGCTCGGCCGACTTCTTCGACGTCGAGCACTTCCCGTTCATGACCTTCACCAGCACCCGCATCGTGCCGGCGAAGAACGGCACGTACCAGGCGACCGGGCTCCTGACCATCCGGGGCAACGCCCGCGAGGTGACCCTCTCCGTGGAGTCGAATGGTCAGGTCCGCGACCCGTGGGGGAACGACCGCGCCGGCTTCAGCGCCTCCGGCACGATCAACCGCAAGGAGTTCGGCCTGGTGTGGAACATGTTGCTCGAGGCCGGCGGCGTGGCGGTGGGCGATGAGGTCAAGATCGCGATCGAAGCCGAGCTGACCCGTCCGGCGGTGGCGGTCGCTGCCTGAATCGCGCGGCACGCCGGCAGGCGTAAACGAACGGGGGCGACGATCGTCGCCCCCGTTCGTGCGTCGTGGAGGGCCGCTGCCTTACGGCGTGGAGACGTCCAGCGCGAGGTGGAAGGTGGTCCGGCAGTCCGGCTGGGCGAGCGGAGCATCGGTCCGCTGCACCGTGCCATTGTTGCCGATCTGGGGATCGGTGGTGCCGGTGAGCATGAAGACCATCCTGGTCGCGTTCTGCTGCAGCGTGGACACCACCGCCTGGGTGATGTCGATCTCGATGGGTTGCGCCAGGTTCGGGTTGAGCGCCGGGTTCTTCGTGGGGAACGCGTAGATCCTGGTGCCGGCCGGATAGCCCGTGGGAATCGGCGGATTCGTCAGGAAGGCGGTGTTCGAGTTGATGAGGTTCTGCGTCATCCCGCCAAAGAACGACACCGCCGGCGGCACGCGCCGCAGGTCGAACGCGGACCCGGTCTGCGGGTCACAGAGAATCGACGCCGTGGGCGAGGTCATGGGCTGAGCCAGCGCCGCGGGCGTCATGACCGGATACACTTCCTTCATTTCCAACACCAGCACCGCCTTGGCGATCGACCCCGCCTGGTTGACCGCCGGGGGCGGCGGAATGTACCGGGACAGGTCCAGCTCGAAGAATCCGCGGTACACGTCCGTCCGGAGGCTCTTGGGACAGGTGGGCGGTGCATGGGCCGACACCGTGTCTTGCCACACCTGGTATCCGACCACGGCGGCCCCCACTCTCTGCCTGGCGAGGAGGCCGTTCCACCAGTCCATCGGCAGCGGCGGAAACGCCGGCGTGGGCGACTGGCACGGCGCCGGCAACGCCGACAGGCCGGTGTTGCCGTGGACGTCAACGACGGATCCGACGCGGGCCTCGATCCGCTCCACCTTCCACTTCGGGGTGCAGGCAACCGCCAGCACCGCGGCCGCGCCGATCATCGCCGCGGCCGCCGGCCAACCGGCCCGCCCTGCCCCGACCACGTCCCGCCGCCTCGCGACCACATTCCACCACGTCATACACGCCTCCCGTTGATGTCCTGCGACTGCAATCAACGTCAGGCGCCGCCAGGTGCAAGGTCCTAACGAGAAATGACCACCACGGCGCGGGTGACGGCCCTGCCCCGGGGGGCGATCACGCGTCCCGGTACGCCCAGCCGCCGGCGAGCGACGCCGCCAGCACCGAGATCAGCGAACAGGTGAGATCAGTCGCGATGAGCCCAGTGGGGAACGCGAGCAGCACGCCCCACGTCACCGTCGGCAGCGCCAGGCCGAACAGCCAGAGCGCGACGCCGGTTTTCATCGCGGTGGCCGGCCCGGGGCCGTAGCGCGGGCGGAGCGCCGCATAGAACCAGACCGCGATGATGGCGGCGACGAACGTGGTGGCGAGATAGCACGCGATGAACGCCGGCGTCTCCATGCTCGGGCGTCCCAGCGCCGCGAGCTGCGCCGTCCATGGGTCCCGGAGCACGAGATACCAGGCCGCCGCTCCCACGGCGTGGAACACGACCCACCAGAGCAGCCCGCCCAGGATCACGCCCCGCCAGTTGGTCTTCTGCATGCGTACTCCTGCATTGGCCGTGGATGCAAGGTCCCGGAAGTCAGAGCGCCGGGACCGGCCCTCCTTCCGGACTACGGCGGTCCGGCCGTGAAAATATCCGCTTGCTTGGTCACGTCGAACTGAAACCGGGTCTGACAGGTCTGGCCCACGGTGTTCAGGCTGCGGACCAGGCCCAGCCCCATCGGAATGCCGGGGGACACGTAGGCCCACGCCGTCGAGGCCATCGGGTCATTGGCGTTCAAGGGGTCATAGTCCCAGACCTGGGCCTGGAAGGTGAGCTTGTTCCGTGATCCGGCGAACCAGACGGTGTCGGTCACATTGAACCAGTACGCCCCCTTGCTCGGATCGTCAAACTCGCCGGCGTAGAGCGAGATGTACTGACTTTCCGGCCGGTTGGTGAGCGTCTTGCCGTTGACCAGGATGGTGTGGAATACATCGGGCTGAGATTCGCCGGTGCAGCCGGTATTATCGATCGTCAATCGCTTGGGGGCGATGAGGAGGATCATCCCCTTCGCCGTCTGGTTGGTGGCCGGAAGCGTAACCGGCACCGCGATATCGTCTCCGGCCGCGATGCTGATGTCGGTCCTGACCGTATCGAATCCCTGGCGCGCCACCGTGATCGCGTAGCCGCCCGGGACGAGTTCTGTCAGCAGCTGGTCGCCGGTGCGCGGGCCAAAGGAGTAGCCACCCGGCCCCAGCACCGAGACACTCGCGTCGTTCGGCGTCACGTCGATCGTCGCCCGGCCGGTGGTGGGCACGGCCTCGCACTCTTTCAAGTTGTAATTGGTGGTCTCACTGACTTTCGCGATACTGTTATCGCCGAGGTTCCGGATCGTGTACGAGATGGGCCGGGCGCTGGTGAGCGCCGCGTCCTGCGAGAAATAGTCGGCCAGCTTGCCAGTCTGAATGAGCGCCGTCGCGTTGCGCCCTTCGCCCCCGACGGTAACGACCCCGATCCGGGCCGTGCTCAGGATGTTGAGCAGGCTGCCGCTGACGCCGACGGAATCCTTCCCCACGCTCGCGGACAGGGCCAGCCGGATACTGTCCGCCGTGGTGGCGGAGGTGAACGAGAACATCAGGCTCCGGCCGAAGACGATGCTGGCGACGTAAACCGGAAGGTTGTCGCTGCCCACGTGCCCCCGGTCGCGCTCCTCCTGCAGGCGCGCGGGAGTGAACGCATCGCTGAAGTAGTCGCCGGGGGTGTTCGGCAACACGATCGAGGCGGTGAACATCCGCTGAACGAAATAGGCGGTGATGGTCGTTTCTTTCGCGTTACGGCTCACCCCGAAGCTGGCCGAAATGGTGGGGCCGAAGTACCTCGTGGAGAGCCCCAGGGAGATGCCGGCCTGGCTGACGGAATACGTCTTCTGCATCGAGTACGAGACGCTGGTGCCGCCACGGTGTCCGGCCGCCTGGGCCGCCTGCACGAGATCACCGATCGCCTGCGTCACCGAGGCCAGATCCGGGTCCCTGACGGTGCGGGTGTTTTCGCCGGACAGCAAGTCGATCGACACCTTGAGCGGCGCGCGTTGCCGCACGCTCCACTCCGCGAGCGAACCGATCCCGCCTTTGTACCCGCGTCCCTGGAGGAGCGCCCCGAGCCAGAGAATATTCACGTCGGGATCGAGGGTGACGATCTTGTCCGGCGTCTGGGTGATCGAGTACGGGGCGGTCGTGCACCGATAGGTCGCGCCGCTCACGCTCTCCACCGAAGAGCTCGCCTCGGCGGTGATGTCATTGGTGTCCGGCAGCACCGGTGAGAACTGGTCCCAGGCCGGCAACCCCTCGACGAAGTTGCTGACCCCCACCGGCGCCCCTGGCGCGGCTCCGTCGGAGCAACTGGTGGCCGTGACCGTCAGAAACACGGGGAGAAGAGCCGCGCGAAGCAGCACTCGCACGACGACGCCGGTTGCACGCATACGGACGACCTCCCGCCTGATGCGAACCGCCATATTGCCCCCGCCGGTGCGACGTGTCAATGGCCTCACTGAGCCTGACGAGAGGTCATCCGGCGACCTGGCCGGCGACGACACCCGCCGCGCCCGTGATGTCCATCAACGGCGTACCGGTCAGGCCCCCTGCTCTTTCAGCTCCGGCAGGTCACGGTACAGCTCCAGCGCCTCCGGGTTCGCGAGCGCATCCCGATTGTCCACCGGCCGCCCGTGCACCACCGCCCGGATCGCCAGCTCGCTGATCTTGCCGCTGATCGTGCGCGGGATGTCCGCCACCTGGACGATCCGCGCCGGCACGTGGCGCGGACTGGCGTGCTCCCGGATCCGCGCCCGGAGTGCCTCGGTCAGCGCCCCGTCCAGCACGCGCCCCTCCCTCAGCCTGACGAACAGGACGATCCGCTCGTCCGCCGCGCCCGCCACCATCTGGCCGATCGCCACGCACTCGAGCACGTCAGGCATCGCCTCCACCGTTCGATAGATCTCGGCGGTGCCGATCCGCACCCCGGCGGGGTTCAACGTCGCATCACTTCGTCCATGGATGACCAGCCCGCCGGAGGCGGTGAACCCGGTCCAGTCGCCGTGCCGCCACACGCCCGGGAAGCGCTCGAAGTACGCGGCCCGGTACTTCGACCCGTCGGGATCGTTCCAGAACCGCACCGGCATGCTCGGGAAGGGCCGAGTGCAGACCAGCTCGCCGGGCGCGCCGCGCAGCGACGAGCCGTCAGGCGCCAGGACGTCCACCGCCATCCCCAGGCCCGGCCCCTGCATCTCGCCTCGCCGGACGGGATCGAGCGGATTCCCGATCGCGAAGCAGGAGATGATCTCGGTGCCGCCGCTGATGTTGCAGAGGTGCACATCCGGCTTCACGTCCCGGTAGACATAGTCATAGCTGTGGCCGGCCAGCGGGCTGCCGGTGGAGATGATGGTCCGCAGCGCCGACAGGTCGTGTGTCCGCGCCGGCGTTAGGCTCTCCTTCTCGGCGAGCGCCAGGTACTTGGCGCTGGCGCCGAACACCGTGACGCGCTCCGCGGCGGCGAGGCTCCAGAGGATGTCCCGCTTCGGTACCAGCGGCGAGCCGTCGTACAGCACCACCGTCGCGCCCGCCGCCAGGCCGCTCGCCAGCCAGTTCCACATCATCCAGCCACAGGTGGTGAAGTAGAAGAGGCGGTCGCCGGGCTTGAGGTCCACGTGCAGCGCGTGCTCCTTGCGGTGCTGCAACAGCGTGCCGCCGGCTCCGTGAACCATGCACTTGGGCAGCCCGGTCGTCCCCGACGAATAGAGGACGTAGAGCGGGTGGTTGAAGTCGAACCGCTCGAAGCCTGACGCGGCGCCAGTCGCGGGCCCGATCCAGTCGTCCCAGTGCGCGGCGCGCGGGATGCCATCGATTCGCGGCCGGTCCGCGAGGTACGGGACCACCACCACCCGCTCGATCGCCGGGATCCGCGCCACGATGCCCGCCACCCGCTCGCGCGTGTCGATCGCCCGCCCCGCATACCGATAGCCGTCGGCGCAAAAGAGCACCCGCGGCGCGATCTGGCCAAAGCGGTCCACCACGCCGTCGATGCCGAAGTCCGGCGAGCACGACGACCAGACCGCCCCCAGGCTGGTCGCGGCCAGCATCGCCACGACGGCCTCCGGCAGGTTAGGCAGGAAGCCCGCCACGCGGTCGCCGGGCCGGACTCCGTGCGCCCGGAGCGCGGCGGCCACGCGTCCCGTGGCGACCCGCAGCTCGTCGAAGGTCAGCGTGCGCTGGTGCCCGCTCTCGTTCCAGAAGATGAGCGCCGGACCGCTCCCCGCGTGTCGCAGGAGATTCTCGGCGAAGTTGAGCCGAGCTCCCGGGAACCACCACGGGCCGCGCCGCGGATCGGGGGGCGCCATGCGCGTGAGGCCGACACCCACGGCATCCCACGGCTCGCCGGGACGCGGCTCGGCGATCAGGCCGGCGAATCGCCACACCGCCGGCCAGAACTCTTCGGGCCCGGTGACGGACCATCGGTGCGCGGAGGGATAGTCGGTGAGCTCCGGCCGTCCGCCCGTGCGGGCACGCGCGAGGAACGCGGCCAGGTTGGAGCGCGCCACGCGGTCGGGGGGCGGAGACCAGAGCGGTTGGTCGACGGCGTCGCGCATGGGCGCAGAATCTAGCGCGCCGGTGCCGCAGCGCGCCTGCCTAGCGAACGCCTCCCGGCCGCCCTAGCTTCTCCCGCACGATGGCCGCGCGGCCGGTGAGGCAGGTCCGCGAACCCCCAGTTGAAACGAGAGCACACCATGTCACACGCGATGCGGGCACGGAACCTGGCGGCGATCCTGGCAACCGGCGCGGCGATCGCGCTCTCGGCCTGTGTGCGCCGGAACACCGGGACAGCCGCTCCCGTGATCGCCGCGGGCGGCGGACACACCTGCCGGGCCACCGCGGCCGGTGTCGTCGAGTGCTGGGGCCTGAACGACGCCGGCCAGGTGGGCATTGGCCGCGTCGGGTCAGCCGTCACCGTGATGAGCCCGGTTGCCGGACTCACCGGTGTCACCGCCATCGCCGCGGGACTGCGCAAGCACACCTGCGCCGTGGCCGCGGGCGGCGCGGTGATGTGCTGGGGCCAGAACAACAAGGGTCAGCTGGGGAACGCATCGACCACGTCGTCGTCGACACCGGTCAACACCGGCGTGTCGGGTGCGATCGATGTGGCCACCGGCGCCGAGTTCAGCTGCGCGGTGAAGACCGGTGGCGAGGTCTGGTGCTGGGGCGACAACACGAACGGCCAGTTCGGGAACGGTACCGTGGTGAGCTCGACCACGCCGGTCAATACGACTATCACCGGCGCCACGCGCGTCTCGGCCGGGTTCGCGCACGCCTGCGCCATCATGACCGCCGGAACGGTGAGCTGCTGGGGGACCGGGCCGCTCGGCACCGACACGTCGTCGAAATCGCAGGTCCCGCTCCAGGTTCCGGGGATCACCAACGCGGCCGTGATCGCGGGCGGCCTGACGAACACCTGCGTCGCACTGCAGACCGGCGCGGTGCAGTGCTGGGGCCCGAACGCCCACGGCGAGTTGGGCAACGGAACCACGACCGAGAGCAAATTGCCCACGCCGGTGACCGGCGTGACGGGCGCCACGGCACTCGCGGTCGGCGGCTCGCACGCCTGCGCCGTGGTCGCCGCCGGCGCGGTCCAGTGCTGGGGAGACAATTCGCTCAGCCAGCTCGGGCTGGGGCAGTTCAGCGGTCCGATGGGGTGTGGCAACACGGGGCCAGCGTGTTCGCTGACGGCCCTGGCGGTGCGGAACGTGATCAACGCGGTGGACGTCGCTGCCGGCGACTCGCACACCTGCGCCGTCCTCTCGGACGACCGGGTGAAGTGCTGGGGATGGAATGGCAGCGGGCAGCTGGGGACGGGCCAGTACGGCAACGGCGGCGGGTTGCCACGCGCCACGCGCCCGGTGTTCGCGACCCCGATCGCGGTGGCCGCCGGCGGCAACCTCGTGGGCGCGAACAGTTGCGCGCTGCTCGCGGCCGGAACGGTGAAGTGCTGGGGGTACAACGGAGCGGGCGCCGTGGGCAATGGCGGCACGAACCTCATCCAATCCTCACCGGCGGCGGCGCAGGGCCTGACGACGGCCACGTCAATTTCCGTGGGCGGGCACAGCTGCGCGACCCTGGACAACCAGAAAGTCCAGTGCTGGGGCAGCAACAACTTCGGCGAGCTGGGAGCGGCCGCGGCGCAGCCGCATCAAACGACTCCGATCGACGTCCCCGGCCTCTTCGCGGTGGCCGGCGTAACGGCCGGGCGGCTCTCCACCTGCGCGATCCGCGCGGATATGGGCGGCATGCGGGAGCTGCGCTGCTGGGGAGTCAACAACAATGGCCAGCTCGGTGTCTCCGCCACCGGCATGGGTTCCTGCTCGACGCTCGTGGGCAACGAGCCCTGCACGTCGACGCCGATGCTGATTCCCTTTCTCAGGGCGGTCGCGGTCGGCGGCGGCTCGGAGCACACGTGCGCCGTGCTGGACGACGGGACGGTGCGCTGCTGGGGCCAGAACGCCTTCAACCAGCTGGGCAACACCGGCGGCAACGCATTCGCTCCCGTGACCGTGGCCGGCATCACGAACGCGATCGGCATCGCGGTCGCGGACTTCCACAACTGCGCCCTGATCGCCGACGGCACGGTCCAGTGCTGGGGCCGGAACCGCTCCGGTCAGATGGGCAACGGCACCACGCTTCAAAGCGGGATCCCGACGACCGTGAACGGCATCAGCAACGCGATCGCGGTCGCGGCCGCCGGTGACCACAGCTGCGCGCTGCTCGACGACGGCACCGTGAAATGCTGGGGCGACAACGGCGTCGGTCAGCTGGGACAGGGCACGGTGACCGGGCCGGACTTCTGCGCCGCGAACTCGACCATGCCCTGCAGCAAGACGCCGCTCCTGGTGCCCGGCATTTCGACCGCCACCGCCCTGGCGTCCTCGGTGAGCGGTGGGCACATCTGCGTGGCGCTCGCCAACAGGACCGTGATGTGCTGGGGCGGCAACGCGGCCGGCGAGCTGGGTCGCGGCACCTCGGGCAACGTCATCGCGACGCCGGGCCTGGTGATCGGGTTGTAGCGGCCAGGTTCCAGCGGGCGCCGGGGCTTCACCCGCCCGGCGCCTCACGACCCCGAAGCGTTGCGTCCACGAGCCCGGTGCGCTCCGACAGCGATCCGGTGACCTCCGTGCCGCTGAACGTCAACTCAAGCCGCCAAGCGTTGATGTTTGCCACTTCGTCGTATAGCAGCACGAACGTGCCCGCGCCCTGCCACGCACCGCTCAGCGCCACCGGGAGCCCGAACTTGCCACCCGGCGAAACGCGCGGCTGGCCATCCAGCCCCACGGGGCGCGACTCGACGCGCCCGTCCGAGAACGTGAGCCGCGCGACGGCCTCGGTGGGGCGCGGGAACGTCAGCGTCAGCGACGTCAGGCCAATGGCGTTGTCGTCGAAGGCGTAGCGCCGTCCGGACACGCGGGCCGCCATCTCCGGCGCCGGCGGCACCGCGTGCCCCCCGCGTGGGCACGCCGCCGCGGTCACGCCGGCGTGCAGGGCGGCGGCCGCCTCCGGGTTCTCGGCGATCGGCCCGTCGGACACGAGCGACGCGCCGATGAAGTTGCCGATGTCGCCGGGCTCGAAGCCGCCGCCCGTCATCACGACGACGAGGTTCTTCTCCGGGACGATGCTGATCCGCTGCCCGCCTCGTCCCAGCGCTTCGTACACGATAGGCGACCGGTCGGGGTACACCCAGAAGCCGTACCCATAACCCTCGCCCATGTGCACCGTCTGCGCCCGCGTCGCGGCCTCCATCCAGTCCGCCGGGACCAGCTGCCGGCCGTCCCACCGTCCGTGCCGCAGCCAGAGGTAGCCCACCTTGGCCATGTCGTGAGGCGTCAGGTGGAGGTCGCCCCACCCGTAGGAGACCCCCTGCGGGTCCGCCGGCCAGAACGCGCTGTCGATGCCCAGCGGCGCGAACAGGTTGCGGCGCGCGAACTCGAGGGCGCTGACGCCGGTGACGCGCGAGAGGATGCCGGAGAGCAGGTGCATCCCGGGACTGCAGTACGCCCAGGTGGACCCCGGCTCGTTCGCCATCGGCCGGTTGACCATGTAGCGCACCCAGTTGTCGCTGTGCCGCATGTCGTCCAGGGTGGTCTCGCCGTGGAGGTACTCGCAGGCGAAGCCGGACGTCATGCTCAGCAGGTGCTCGATCGTCAGGCGTTCCTTTATCGGGTCGCGCGCATCGAGCGGTACATCGGAGAGGAGCGGCAGGACCGGCTGCCGCACGCCGCTCAGTTTGCCGCCGCCAATGGCCTCGCCCACGAGCGTGGTGATGATGCTCTTGGTCGCGCTGGCCAGGTCATGCGCCTGTCCCGCCTGAAACGGGTGGAAGTACGCGTCGAGCACAATTCGACCGTTGCGGACGATGAGCAGGCTGTGGATCGGTACCGCGCTGTCGCGCGCGAAGTCGAGGGCGCGCGCCAGCACGCGCGAATCCATTCCCTGCGCCTCGGGCGAGGACGTCCGCCACGCGTGAGTGGGCCAGTACCCGTCAGGCGCCACGGCGGCCTGCGCTGGCACCGGCGCAGGCCAGGCGCTCAGGAGCGCCAGCGCCGCCAAGCCGGCAATGTGCGTCATGGGTTTCACGAGCGATGCCCTCCTGTGGATCCTGAAGGTTGCGCGCCGCCACCACTGGCGAAGCGTTTGCGATAGTTGCCTGGCGAGACGCCGAACCGGCGCTCGAACGCCCGGCGGAAGACGTCCGCGTTGCGGTATCCCACCGACCGCGCGACCGCCTCCACGCTCACCCGTCGCGAGCTGAGTCGGCGGCTGGCCTCGCCGAGTCGCAGCTCCTCGACGAAGGCGGCCGGGGTGGTGCCGCACGCCTCCCGGAAGAGCCGGGAGAACTGCCGTGCGCCGAGAAAAGTCCGCGCCGCCAGGACCTCGACGGACAGGTCCGCCGTCAGGTGACCCGCCACCCACGCGGTCAGGTCCGCGAAGCGGTCTGTCGTCCGCATCTGAAACTGGAGCGGCTCCGAGAACTGGTCCTGCCCGCCGGGCCGCTTGAGGTAGACCACGAGCTCGCGCGCCACGGCCAGCGCCTCACTGGGCCCGTGGTCCTCCTCGATCAGCGCCAGCGCCAGATCGATGCCGGCGGTCACGCCGGCCGACGTATAGAACGAGCCGTCCCTGATGAACAACGCGTTCGAGTCCACGCGGAGCCTGGGGAAGCGTTGCGCCAGCTCCCGGGCATGGCGCCAGTGGGTCGTGACGCGCCGCCCGTCCAGGAGACCCGTGGGGGCGACTCCGAAGATACCGGTGCACACGGAGGCGATGCGGCGCACCCCGCCGGCGCGACCGGCGATCCAGGCCGCGGTCCTGGCACCCGTCCTGGCGTCCCGCATCGCGCGTCCGCCGGGCACGATCAGGGTATCGAGGCGCGTCGCCCCCGACGTCGTGGTGTCGGCGTGCAGGGTCAGCCCTGTCTCGGCGACGAACCGCCGGCCGGTGAGCCCGATGATCACGATGTCGTAGGGGCACTGGCCGGCGCTCGCCTCAGAGGTGGCATCCCCGCGCACCGCCGCGAACGCCTCGGCGGGCCCCACCAGGTCGAGCGCCTGCATGCCGTCGTACCCCAGGATACCAATCCGCCGTTTCGCCATGTGGCCTCCGTGGGCAGACGATACGGGCAGGAGGCCGTTTCTCAAAGGGTCTATTTACGATGTTTTCAGACATCAGCGAGCCGGGAGCGGGGGGCACCGAGCTCCTGGCGGGGCTCCGGCCCACGGGCGGGCCGCGCGGTTCCCTTGCATGTCCGTCAGGCCGGAACCACATTCGGCGGCTGGGCGTGACCGGTCCCGCCCGCGCGACTCTCATGACCGACAGGAGCCACCATGCTCGAGCTGCTGCTGGCGGCGACGTTAGGTCTTGCGCCGCTCCCCCGCCCCGCCGCGACGCCGCGGCCGGTCGCTCCGCTCTCCGCTTCGCCCGGCCACACCCGCCGCTACTACATCGCCGCCGACGAGCTGGTCTGGGACTACGCTCCGGCCGGCAAGAACCAGATCACCGGCCAGCCGTTCGACCCGTTCCAGCAGATGTTCACCACCCGCGGCCCGCACCAGATCGGGAGCAAGTCGAAGAAGGCGCTCTACCGCGAGTACACCGACAGCACGTTCGGTACGCTCAAGCCCCGACTGCCTGACGACGCCTACCTCGGCTTCCTCGGCCCCGTGATCCGCGCCGAGGTCGGCGACACCATCCTCGTCACCTTCCGGAACAACGGGACCCACCCCTACAGCATGCACCCGCACGGCGTGCTGTACGACAAGTCCTCCGAAGGCGCCCCGTACAACGACAACGCCGGCCCCGCGCGCAAGGGGAATGCCGTCCCGCCCGGCGAGACGTTCACCTACACCTGGATCGCGGCCGAGCGCTCCGGACCCGGACCGATGGACGGCAGCTCCGTGTTCTGGATGTACCACTCGCACGTGAACGAGTCCGCCGACATCAACTCCGGGCTGATCGGCCCGATGATCATCACCGCCAGGGGCAAGGCCAGGCCCGACGGCTCGCCGATGGACGTCGACAAGGAAGTGGTGGTCGCCTTCGCCGAGACCGATGAGAACATCAGCTGGTTCATCGACCAGAACATCCAGACCTACACGCTCGAGCCGGCGACCGTGAAGAAGGCCGTCGGGCCGACGTTCATCGATCCGTTCGGCGCCTTCAACCTGCGCGAGAGCATGAACGGCTTCCTCTTCGGCAACGGCACTCCGGCGACGATGCGGGTGGGCCAGCGGGTGCGCTGGTACATCATGTCGACGACCAACTTCGAGCTCCACGCGCCGCACTGGCACGGGAACGTCGTCACCGCCCAGCACATGCGGACCGACGTCCTCACGTTAGGGACGATGGGGATGATCGTCGCCGACATGGTGCCGGACAATCCGGGGACGTGGCTCTTCCACTGCCACATCGAGCCGCACCTCACGCAGGGGATGCAGGCGCTGTACACGGTGCTGCCGGCGTCGGGCGGGGTGCGGGCAGAGCGGTAGCCGGGCGCGCCCCGGCCGCACAATGACGCCGGCGCGCTCAGCCCACCAGCGATCCCGGCACGGCGATCAGCATCCAGAGCACCGCGTTCAGCCCACCCGCGAGTCGTGAGGCAGCCCCTGCGCGAGCCCGCGCCAGGATCGTGGGGCCGAAGATCACCAGCGGGACGAGCAGCCACATCGACTTGTGGCGCACCCGGACCCTACTTGATGAACGGGTCGGTGAACTTCTGGTCGTTGGCCAAGCGGGTGTCGGTGAGCGTCTTCATGAACGCCACCAGCGCCACGCGATCGGCGAGCAGGAGGTTGAGTTGCCGCGGCTGCCCGCCCGGGGCCTTGAGGCGCGCGTCGAGCGCCGGTCCGTCCTTCACCCCGGTGTCGTAGAACCCGACCACTTCGTCGAGGGTGTTGAACCGGCCGTCGTGCATGTACGGACCGGTGACGGCGACGTTCTTCAGCGACGGCGACTTGAAGAGGACGGTCTCGCCGCTGTCGAGGCCGTTGCTCTTCGAGTTCTTGTCGAGCGCGAACGTCGGCGGGATGTGGCAGGTGGCGCACCCGCCGCCGCCGGCATCGGCCGGGGTCAGGAACACCGTGCGGCCGCGGTTCTCGATCGGCGACAGCCCGGGGACGTCGAGGCTCAGCCCCTTGTCGGCGAGCACCGGGTTGTAGACCTGCTCGTAGCCGTCGTCCCATCGACTGCCGATCGCGGCGATGCTCCGCACGTACTGGGCGATCGCGCGCTGGATGCGCGTCTCCGTGATCGCGCTGTCGCCGTAGACGAACTTGAAGAGCTCGGGGTAGTACGGCAGCCCGTTCATCTTCTTGATCAGCGAGTCGATGCCGCCGTTGCCGGCACTGAAGCCCATCTCGACGGCGTTCCGGATCGGCTGGGTCGCCTGGAACTCGATGCTCGGGGCGCGGCGGTTCCAGAAGAACGCGGTCTCGGCGTAGAAGCGGGCGTTGCCGAGCCGCATCGAGTGGGCGCCGGTGCGGCCGACGCCATCGAAGCCGAGGCTGAAGCGGGCGCTGTCGGAGAAGCCGAGCGCCTGGCCGTGGCAGGAGGCGCAGGACCGCTGGTTGTTGATGCTCAGGCGCTTGTCGAAGAACAGGACGCGCCCTAACGTCGCGCCGGCGTTGGTGACCGGGTTGGCGCCGCTGTTGTCGAGCTGCGCGAACACCGCGGCATCGTACTGGAGCGGCCAGGCGGGCGAGGCGTAGTTCTTGAGCCTGGTGAGGTCGAGGTTCAGGTACTCGGTCACCCCCGGGTACGGGTTGGGGGGCGGCGCGACCGTGTCGCCGCCGCAGGCGCCGAGCGCGGCGGCGGCGACGACGCCCGTGAAGAACACACCGGCAACGGCACTGGCTGGCCTCATAGGGGGAAGGTTGTGGAAATCGAGGCCAGTGTCAATCCGTGGGTGCGCGCCGGAACACCGTGGTTTGGTGCGCTGGGCCACTGATTCCGCGGAAGAAGGCGGATACCGCGGATACTGCCTTCTGCGTTTTCTTGCGCCGGCCGGCATCCGTTCGATGACAGGCCTACCGCTGGAACGCGGATATTCGCGGACAACGCGCGGATATTCGCGGAGACCGCACATGGGGTGTCAACATGCCCGGGCTCGTTCACGGGGACGTCACCGAGAGCATCATCGGCGCCTTCTTCCCGGTGGGGTCGTTTCGGGCGGATCTGGTGGTGGATGGACGGGTCATCGTCGAGAGCAAAGCCACCGAGCGAATCCTGCCCATCCATGAACGGCAGTTGCTGCACTACCTCGAGGCATCAGGACTGACGGTTGGACTCGTACTCAACTTCGGTCCGCGGGCATCGTTCCGGAGGCTGATCCTGTCGCCTCGCGGATGAGGCTTCCTGCCCTGGAGTGCGGGGGAACCCTCCGTTCTCCGCGCGTTTCAGCGGCCCCACCGATCCGCGCGCATCCGCGTTTCAGCAGCGATACTCTGCGGCGACACGACGCCAGCCGTCAAGCGACAGACCCGTCACGTCACGCCCGGATGCTTGACTCCGCTTCCCTGCCCTGCGACGTTCCGTACCGCCGTGGCGACGTCCACGACCGCCCGGCGCGTTCACGTGCCGATGGCCTCACGAGTACTCCCCGCGGTGGAGGGTCCGAACATGCGACGCGACGCGGTCAGTGGCACCCTGCTCATCGCCGGCGCGGTGGCCGGCCTGGTGGGGATGCTCCTCCACCCCAGCGCCCAGGGCCTCATGGCACCGCAGGCCGGCTCCGGCCCGTCGGGGCTCAACGCGCTGATCACCGCGCTGGCGCTGCTGGCGACGCCGGTGGTCTTCATGGGCCTGCTCGGCCTCGCCCGGCGCGTCGGCCCGTCCGAGCTCACCACCGCCGCGCTGGTCGCCTTCGGGTTCGGCGGCGTGGCGCTGATGTCGGCCGCGGTCGCGAGCGGCTTCGTGGCGACCGGCGTCATCAACCACATCGTCGCTGAGGAGGGTCCCAAGCTTTCGGACGTCTTCCTGCTCTACACCGGGCTGCTCAACCAGGGCTTCGGCAAGGTGAACGTGGTCGCGTACTCGGCGGGGATCCTGCTTTGGTCGGCGGCCATCGCGCGCCAGGGGCGGGCCTGGCTGGCGGCGGCGGTGGGCGGCGTGCTTGTGGGCGGCACGGTCCTGGTCGCGTTCTTCGCCGACCGGCTGACGATGGACGTCCACGGAGTGGGGATCGTGGCGTTCATGCAGTCGGCCTGGCTGCTGTGGATGGGGATCCTGATGTGGCGCCGGGAGGGCGGCCAGATGGCGCCCGCTGCCTAGCGGCACATCCACCGCGGCCGCGCGCTGGGGCAGGAACCCGTTCTGTTCCGCGCGTTTCCGCGGCTCCATCAATCCGCGTTCATCCGCGTTCCAGCCGTAAGACTCTGCGGCTGCACGATGCCAGCCAACCCGCACGGAACTTAGCCAAACCGCCTGGCCACACGCCGCCAGACAACCACCGGCACCACCACCGGCGCCAGCACCAGCACCATCGACACCACCCCGAACACAACGAGCCCGGTCTCCCCAGACCGCGTCAGCGCGACAGAGGCGGGCACCGCCTGCATCAGGATCGACCCCACGATGTACCCGATCACCCCGAACTCGCTGAACCCGAGTATCGAGACGCCCACCAGCGCCGCCGTCCGCGCGAACGTCAGCAACGTAAGGTTATCTCCGATCGAGTCGATCGAGGCGGCGACCACGGCGATCACCACGATCGCCGCCCAGCGGGACCGGAGCCAGCGCGTGAGCTGCGGCACCAGGTAGAGGAGCATCAGCCCGCTCCCGCACGCGAACGTCGCGGCATCCAGCCAGGTGGCGAGCGGGAGCGACTCGTTGAGCGCGCCGGAGTACGACGTGCTGCCCAGCAGGCCTTCCGGGTTGCGCAGCTCCATCACCCGGATCGCCATCTTGAGCCCCAGGAGCGCCAGGCCCAGCGCCAGCCCGGCCGCCACCGCCCGCGCGATCGCGGCGGTGAACGGGCGGCCGCGCAACAGGGCGGTGTATCCGGACAGCAGCCCCGGCGCCCCGGCCCGGGCCAGCGATTCGCCGGCCGCCGCGCACACGAACATCCCGCCGAACACGAACGCGGCGCCGACGGTCATGTTCCCGAACTCTAGCACCCACGCCATCGCGCCGGCCTGCTCGATCGACGCCGCATAACGCGTCCCGCCTATCGAGCTGAGCGCCGAGAGGGCGACCAGCCCCCCCACCGACAGCGCCGCCACAAGGGCCGGCCTGACCTGGATGTCCCGCGACCGGTTCCCCATCGCCACCACCCGGATCGCGAACCCCAGCAGCCCCAGCATCACGAAGAGCGTGAACAGTCCCTTCGGCACCGTCGACGCCGTCAGCCCCTTGGCGTACTCGTCCGGGGCGTGGAAGCCGTAATGGTATCCGCCCACCTTGTCGCCGCGGACGTCGACCGACACCCGCATCGCTCCCGGCTGCTCGCCCGCCACCCCCCCTCCGCCACTCCCGCGCCAGGCGACCACCGAGCCGCCCTGCTCCCATTCGAAGTGATGGTCCACGCGCGCCGGCCGCTGCGCGTCCGACGCGCCGGTCTCGTGGAACGCCGCCAGCTGCACGCCCCGCGCCGCGACGAACGAGTCGGCGATGGCGCGCGCCTGCTCTCTCGTGAGGCTGGCGCCGGCCGCGGCGTCGTCCATGCCGTGGCTGAAGTCGCGCACCCCCGTCCGGTCGACCCCCACCCTCCAGTCGTCGCGGGCGCTGGGCTGCAGCCACCGCATGTGCCACATCCCCAGGGGCGGGTTCGAGTCGAACCAGTTGCGCCGCTGGGCGGGCGGCAGGTACTGCTGCAGGAAGCCGCGCACCTCGCCCTCCGGGACGTAGCGGACGATCTCCTGGAACGATCCGCTCGCCCCCGCGGACGTGAGGAAGGCGCGGGCGGCGGAGACGGCCGAGTCGCGGGTGATGCCGGGGAGGTCGCGCGGCGGTACGTCGACGAACGGCCAGGTGGCGGCGTAGAGGACGAGGCCGGCGATCGCCATCAGCGCGACGTTCCGCCCCACCAGCGGCCTGGCCGCCGCCGCCTGCTCCAGTCCCTGCTCGAAGGCCTCGAAGGGGACCCGCGTCCCGCCGCCGCCGGCCGCGCCCTCGCCGTCGCCGGCACCTAACGCCGACGCGAACTCCTCCATGCTGCCGTACCGCCGCGCCGGATCCTTCTGCAGCGCCCGCGCCAGCGCCGCCGACAGCTCCTCGGGGACCGCCGGCATCACCTCGATGATCGGGCGCGGCGTGGTGGTGATCTGCTGGACGATCACCTCCTGCGGCGTCTTCCCCTCGAACGGGAGCACGCCGGCCAGCATCCGGTAGCCCACCAGCGCCAGCGCGTACTGGTCGCTCCGGTGGTCGACGTCGCGCGCGCCGCTGGCCTGCTCGGGGCTCATGAACTGCGGCGTTCCCACAATCATCCCGGTCGACGTCAGGGCGCCGTCGGCCGACACCGCCTTGGCGATCCCGAAGTCCATCACCAGGACGCGGCGCTTCTTCCCGTCGAGCATGATGTTCTCGGGCTTGACGTCGCGGTGGACGTAGCCGGCGGTGTGGGCCTCGTGCAGAGCCGCGGCCGCCTCGAGCAGCACCCGCCGCGACTCGGCCACCGGGAGGCGCGTCTCGCGCGCCAGCGTCGCCGCCAGGCTCTCGCCGTCGATCCGCGGCATCACGAAGTAGACGAGCCCTTCCCCCTCACCCACCGTGTAGATCGGGATGATGTTCGGGTGGCGGAGCTTGGCCACCGCCTCGGCCTCCAGCCGGAAGCGGTCGAGCATAACGGGGGACGGGGCGAGGTCGGCGCGGAGGACCTTGATCGCGACCTCGCGCTTGAGCCGCGGGTCCCAGGCGGCGTAGACCTCGGCGAACCCGCCCACGCCAAGCAGGTCGCGAACCTGGTACGTCTCCCCGAGCGCCTTCTGGAGGCGGCGGCGATGCTCCTCGCGGTCGGCGTCGTCGAGGTGGAGGTTCTCGCCGACCACGCCCGTGACCACCGGCGGCGTGGGGCGGCCGCAGGTGGGGCAGAACGCCGCGTTCGCGGGGAGCGGGTTCTTGCAGACGAGGCAGGCGCTGACAGCTGAGGCCATCGCGGGGACGGGGATCGGGGGTCGGGGGTGGGATACGATAGCGCCGGAGCCGGGGTTGGCGCCACCGATTCCCGCGGAAGCTGGCGGATCTTCGCCGATACGGCGGGGGCGCGGATTCTTGCGGAAGAAGACGGATTTTCGCCGATACGGCGGGGGCACGGATTATCGCGGAAGACGGCGGATTTTCACGGGTAGTGCAACACCTCGGCCTTCCTGGAATCCGCCCACTCCGCGAACTCCGCGAACTCCGCGAACTCCGCGCCCAAAAGTGGTTGTTGTTTTGTTGTTGTTGTATCCGCGGGTTCCGCCCGCTTCCGGGAAATCTGTGTTTCCGCCGTATCGGCGAACAATCCGCTCTCTTCCGCGAAGATCTGTCCGCGGGCCAGGCCCAGCCTGTAGCAATCCCAAGCCCGGATAGGCACCTTCTACGTCTACGCTTCCCCGAGCCCGCCATGAAGACGCGCCACCTGGTCCCCGCCCTCGCCCTGCTGGTCATCAGTGCGCTCGCCTGTCCCCCGCGCCCCAAGCCCCGCTCGGCGCCGGTGCAGCGCTACGTCTTCGTCGCCAACCGCGGCGATGGCACCATCTCCGCCTTCAGCGTCAACGAGCGCACCAGCCTGCCCATCGCGCGCGCCTACGCCTTTGCCGGGGGCGCCACGCCCATGGCGCTCCTCGTCTCGGACACGAAGCTCTTCGCGACGCTGGGCGGAACGGCCGGCGTCGCCGAGTTCGACATCGAGACGTCCGGGCACTTGACGCTGAGCGGCACCACGCCGGTGGGGACCAACCCCTCGGCCCTCGCGCTCTCGAACAACGTGCTCTACGTGGCGAACCGGACCTCGAGCGACATCACCGCCCTCACCTTCGCGCCGGGCACCGGCCTGCTGTCGCCGCTGCAGACGATCATCGCCGGCGCCGGCCCGTCGGCGATCGCGGTCGACCGCAGCGGCAAGTTCCTCTACGTCGCCAACCAGACCGCCGGTACGATCTCGGAATTCGGAATCGACCCGGGCGGGACGCTGCGCGTGATCGGCACGGTCCCGGTAGGCACCTCGCCGGGGGCGCTGGTGGCCGGGCCGGACGCGCTCTACGTCGCCAACGCGCAGGACGGCACGGTGTCGTCCCTCACGATCGATCCGGCCACCGGCAGCCTCACCCGCTTCGACTTCAATTCCGGCACGCCCGGCATTCAGGACCTGGCGGTGGGGACGATGCCGAGCGCGCTGGTCATCTCCAACGACGACCGGTTCGTCTTCGTCGCCCGGACCGGCGGAATCGTCACGCTCGGCACGGGTGCCGCGGGCGCGCTGTCGCCGGCGACGCTGGAGCCGGGCGTGGCGAACGCCGGAGGGCTGGTGCTCTCGCCGGCGGGGCAGCTGCTCACGGTGACCGACGCGTCGCTCAATGAAGTGGTGACGATGAAACTGGACGCGGCCAGCGGCCGGCTCACCAAGTTAGGCTCGGCGCGGGCGCGGGCGCTCCCGGTGTCGGTGGCGATCTCGACCGGCGCGACGCCGGCGGGGTGGACGCCGAGGCTGGCGCTGGCGGGCGGGGATGGGGAGCAGGACGTGCGATCGTACCAGATCGACTCCGTTACCGGCGCGCTGACGCCCACCGGGACGGCGGGAACCAACTACGTCCAGTCGATCGCGCTCCACCCGCGGCTGCCGGTGGCGTACGCGGTGGGGAGCGGGCCGGTGATGCAGCAGATTATCGAGCAGTTCACCCTCGACCTCACCGCCGGCACCGCGACGCTGGTCACGCCGTCGGCCGCGTCAGGCGGGCTGCCGGTGGCGATCGTGATGGAGCCATCGGGCCGGTTCGCCTACCTGGTGCACGAGTCGAAGAACTCGACCGACCTGATCTGGCAGCTGACGATCGACCAGGCGACGGGGGCGCTCACGAAGCTGCCCGGGACCACCTGGAATCCCGGAATCGGGCCGGTGGCGGCGGCGGTGGACCCGTCAGGCACCTTCTTCTACGTGCTGAACAAGACGACCAGCGACATCTCCGCGTACCAGGTCAATCCGAACAGTGGCGCGCTCGCGCCGGTGGGCGGCTCCCCCTTCCCGGCCGGCGTGCCCCTGCCGACGACGATCGCGATCCACACGTCGGGACATATGCTCTACGTGAGCAACGGGTCGATGAACGGCTCCCACACGATCGACCTGGCGACCGGGGCGTTAGGTCCGGTGGTGACGTCGACCATTGGCGCGGGGCAGACGATCGCGGTGTATCCATCGGGCGAATTCCTGCTGAGCGCCGGCCCGGGCGCGTTCGGCTCCACCACCACGCACCCGGTGTCGGGGATCTTCGACGGCCCCGGCAGCGGCCTGGGCACCCTGGCGGGCTACGTGGCCGCGGCGACCGCGCCCGATCCGTCGGGGCGCTTTGCCTATACGGTCGAGTTCACGCTCAACCCGGCGCCGGACGGGAAGGTGGTTCCGTTCACGACCAATCCCGGTGGCGGCTACGTCATGACCGCCTCGGCCCTGGCCGCGGTGGCCGGGCCGCTCGGAGGGCGGGTGATTGTGGTGAGGGGGAGGGCGTGGTGAGGAAAGGGACGCTCTTTACCCTTGGTTACCAGCAGCGCACACTCGGTGAGTTCGTCGCGATTCTCCTCGAATCGGGAATCGACGTGCTCGTCGATGTGCGCGAGACCGCATGGAGCCACAAGCCGGGATTCTCGAAGGGGGCGTTCCAGAGACAGCTTGCCATAAATGGCATTGAGTACATCCATGCTCAATTTGCCGGCAATCCCAAATGGCTTCGCGCCACCGCTCAATCCCATCGCGAATGCCTCGACTGGTACTCGTGGTATCTCGGCGAATTTCCCGAGATCGTGCCGGCATTAGAGCAGCTGGTGGCTGAACAGCTGAGCGACGGGAAGCGTGTCTGTGTGACCTGCTTCGAGCGCCACGCTGAAGACTGCCATCGCGCCATCCTGGCCGCGAGATGGCAGGAGCGCGGGCCACGTGAAGTGAGGCACCTCGCCACAGACGGTTGCGAGCGCCTGCTCTCGTCCTAGAGCAGTTCCATCTGCACGGCTCGCTTCGGGTACCACAGGCCGATGAGGACAGTTCTACGGCTGCTACACGGATCTGCGCGGGAACACACGGATGATCGCGGATTTGTTCTTTGGGGGGTGGGCAACCCCCAGTCCTTCTCCGCGCGTTTCCGCGGCTCCATCAATCCGCGCTCATCCGCGTACCAGCTGGAAGACTTTCCGGCTGCACGATGCCCGGCGACCCGCCAGTGACTCTCGCGGGGCAGCCGGCAGCCGAACGTTTCCGGCACAGTGGCAATCCCCCGCCCGGATAGGCACCTTCCACGTCTACGCCTCTCCGAGTCCCCCATGACGACGCGCCGCCTAGTCCCCGCCCTCTCCCTCCTGGTCCTCAGTGCGCTCGGCTGCCCCCCCCGCCCCACACCGCGCTCGCTACCCCTGCAGCGCTACGTCTTCGTCGCCAACCGCACCGACGGGACGATCGGCGCGTACAGCGTCAATCCGCGCACGCACCTCCCGATTCCGCGCGCCTACGCGTTCGCCGGGGGCGCGACGCCGATGGCGCTCCTCGTGTCGGGCTCGAATCTCTTCGTGGCGCTCGGCGGAACGGCCGGCGTCGCCCAGTTCGGAATCGAGCCGTCCGGGCACCTGACGCTGCTCGGCACCGCCATGGCCGGCACCAACCCGTCGGCGCTGGCGATGTCGAACAACGTGCTGTACGTCGCCAACCGGACATCGAGCAACGTCTCGGTGTTCACCCTCGCGGCGGGCACGGGGCTGCTCCAGCTGGTGGAGACGATCGCGGCCGGCACCGGGCCGTCGGCGCTGGCGGTCGACCGGAGCGGGAAGTTTCTGTTCGTCGCCAACCAGGTGTCGAACAGCGTCTCGGAGTTCAGCATCGATCCGACGACCGGCACGCTGCAGCCGGCCGGACCGGTGACCGTGGGTGCCTCACCAGTCGCGCTGGCCGCGGGGCCCGGCGTCCTGTACGTCGCCAACGCGAGCGACGGCACCGTGTCGTCCCTCACGATCGATCCCGTCACCGGCAAGCTCGCGCGCCAGGACCTCAATGCCGGCGCGCCCGGCGTGCAGGACCTGCCGGTGGGCGTCGCGCCGAGCGCGCTCGTGGTCTCGAATGACGACCGGTTCGTCTGGGCCGGCCGGACCGGCGGCATCGTCACGCTCGGCGCCGGCGCCGGCGGCCTGCTGCAGGCGGGGAACGTCGCGGCCGGCGTGTCCAACACCGGCGGGATGGCGCTCGACCCCACGGGACAGTGGCTCACGGTGACCGACGGCCCGCAGAACGAAGTCGTGACGATGAAAGTGGACGTCGCGAACGGAAACCTCACGATGGTGGGATCGGGCCACGCGCGCGGGCTGCCGGTGTCGGTGGCAATTTCCACGGGCCTGACGCCCTGGGGCTCCACGCCGAGGGTGGTGCTGGCGGGGGGCGACGGCGAGCAGGACCTGCGGTCGTACGTCGTCGACTCCAACACGGGCGCGCTCACATCCACCGGGACGGCGGGGACCAACTATGCGCAGTCGATCGCGATCCATCCGCGGCTGCCGGTGGCCTACGCGGTGGGGAGCGGGCCGGTGATGCAGAAGCTGATCGAGCGGTTCACCCTCGACCTCACCGCCGGGAGCGCGGCGCTGGCGACGCCGACCGTCGCGTCAGGCGGGCTGCCGGTGGCGGTGGTGGTGGAGCCGTCGGGCCGGTTCGCCTACGTCGTCCACGAGTCCAAGAACTCGGCCGACCTGATCTGGACCCTGTCGGTGGACCAGTCGACCGGAGCGCTCACCAAGCTGCCGGGACAAACCTGGAACCCCGGGATCTCGCCGGCGGCCGCGGCGGTCGATCCCACGGGGAAATACTTCTACGTGCTGAACAAGACGACGAGCGACATTGCGGCGTACCAGATCAACCCTAACACTGGCGCGCTCACGCCGCTGGCGAGCCCCACCTTCCCGGCCGGCGTGACCGGGCCCACGTCGATCGCGATCCATACGTCGGGTCATGCGCTGATCGTCTCCAACGGGACGGCGATGGGGACGCATACGATCGACCGCGTCACCGGTGCGTTAGGGCCGTTCGTGGCGACCATCATTGGCGCGTTCACGTCGGTCGCGGTGTATCCGTCCGGGGAGTATGCGGTCGGTGCCGGTGGGAGCACCGGCTTCGAGTCGATCACCCTCAACCCGGTCACCGGCGTGTTCGCCGGCCCCGGGAGCCCCAAGCCGTCCCTGGCGGGGTTCACAGGCGCGGCGACGGCGCCGGATCTCTCGGGGCGCTGGGCCTGGTCCGTCGAGTTCACCCTCAACCCGGCGCCGGACGGGAAGGTGGTGCCGTTCACGACCGATCCCGCGACCGGGTACGTCATGACCGCGACGGCCGGGACGGCGGTGGCGGGGCCGCTGGGGGGGCGGGCGGTGGTGGTGAAGGGGACGGCGTGGTGAGGGGGGGCTCCGCCGCCGCGAGCGGCCGAAACTCCCCGCCGTACTGCGCAGCCGTGGCGTCTTGTTGCGCCGCCGCGCGCGCCGCGAGCAGGCACGCGGGATGACTACGGGCGCCGCGACATGTGCGCGTGCCGCACGGTACACCCGGTCGAACGAGTCATGCGTGGCGAGGTAAAGTAACCATCTGCCGTGCCTCCAAGACGGTCGCTAGGCACCCTTCCCTAGTGGCGCCGGCAATGACAGATTCTCAGCTTGTGGAGCTCCGCTCCGACAGGCTCGGTGGGTCAGGACGTGGCGTGATCGCGACCAATCGACGTCATTGTTTCGCGCGGCCTCGCGGGTCGCTGTCGGGGCGACCGAATTCCGCTACCTAAATCGCTGATCTCACAGCACTGTTGGTCCGGGAATCGTCACTGCTGACGGAGATTGCGACCTGCGGCGCGCAGCCGAACCCTTGAGCACGCAAGTCGTCGGCTCGTTCCGGGCGACCAGTTCATCGGCATCGTCCAAGAGGAGTGCGATGCGATCTGTTGAGACCCCACCTAAGGCCGCGATCCTTATCGAGAGCATGAGGGATATCGGCTACTCCCTCGAGACTGCATTGGCTGATGTCGTCGACAACTCCATTTCAGCAGGTGCGCGGAACATCCACATCTCGGTTGATACGACCAGCCCACAGGTCAGCGTCTGCATAGCAGATGATGGACGGGGCATGACCGGGGAGGAGCTCGTCGATGCGATGAGACTGGGCAGTCGGCACCCGCAAGAAGAACGTGGACAGCGCGATCTTGGCCGTTTCGGCCTCGGTCTCAAGACGGCGTCCTTCTCCCAATGTCGCCGACTGACCGTGGTCGCTCGCAAGTCAGGCACAACGAGCGCAGCGATCTGGGATCTCGATCATGTTGCACGCGAGGGCAAGTGGTCGCTTCTCGTTCCGGACAACGCCGATGGCATCCCATTCGTCGATCAGCTCGGCACGGAAGGGGCGCTCGTACTGTGGGAGCAGGTTGATCGCGCCATGGAGCGAGATGGGTCGGAGCTTGCGCGACGACACTTCGTAAGACGCGTCGATGAAGCGCGCCAGCATCTCGAGCTCGTATTCCACCGGTATCTCGCCGGAGAGCGCGGTCTCGCACGAGTCAAGATCCTGCTCAACGACTTGCCCCTGGAACCATTCGACCCGTTTCATAGCAATCATCCGGCTACGATTCGCCGTGATCCGGAACGGGTTCAGGTTGGCGAACATGTCGTGGAAATCACGACTTTCACGTTGCCACATCACCGAAACGTGAGTCGTGCTGAATGGGACCACTATGCTGGGCGAGCCGGATACCTGAAGAACCAAGGATTCTATCTGTACCGCGAAAAGCGCCTGATCGTGCACGGAACTTGGTTCGGGATCGCCCGGCAGATGGAACTCACGAAGCTGGCGCGCGTTCGAATCGATATGCCGAACGGACTCGACGCGGAGTGGAGCGTCGATGTGAAGAAGGCTTGGGCGCGGCCCCCATCTCAGGTTCGTGAGCGCCTTCAGCGCATCATCGCCGAACTGGGGGCCCCGTCCAGGACGATCTACACGAGACGAGGCAGGGTCCTGCATGACGCGCGGCTGCCGATCTGGGAGCGAGTGCAGACCGACAGCGATATCGTCTATCGCCTCAATCAGCAGAATCCCCTGGTTGCGGCGTTTCGCGCGCAGCTTCCGGCGGACGTGCACACCGAGTTTGCGCGACTGCTCCAGGCTATCGGGTCTGGACTTCCCATGGACGCGATTTTCGCCGACCTCGCGGGAACGCCCGAAATCGTAAAAGGCGAATCGATCCCTGAGGAGTCTCTCCGTCACTTTCTCGAAACCACGTATGCAGGCTTGGTCGCGTACGGGATAAGCCGCGAGCAGATACCGCAGATGCTTAGGGTCGCGGAACCGTTCAGATCGAATTGGTACCAGACGGAACCGCTGATCGATGAGATCGCGCGGGACTCAGCGCGATGAACATCGGGCACCTGCAAAACCTTGAACGGGCGGTCTCGGCGTTTCTTGTTCAAGAAAAACACCTGACGCCTGAGCGCATCCGGGAGTGGATCCGCGATTTTCGCGCGATGCCGATGTGCGACGTCACAGACGACGAAGCAGAGGACCTTGCGCGGCGCCTCGAGACGCGACACCAAGTCACGATGGCGATTGGGTCCCTACTCGTCGAAAGGGGCTATGAGCCGTGGTTGGAGCGAGCACGAGTCGATTTCGACTCCTATTACTGGAACAGATACAGACAGCTTCTGGAGGAGAAGGGCTTCTCCTTGAGGGTCATCTCGACTCTGCACGACGATACGGATCGGACACTCGGCCTTCTGGAGGACCCGGGGCGCGACGGGCCTTGGCGCCGACGAGGCATGGTTGTGGGTCATGTCCAATCAGGCAAGACCGCAAACTATATCGGCCTCATTTGCAAAGCGGCTGATGCTGGATATCGCCTCATTGTTGTGATTGCGGGCGTACACAACAATCTGCGGAATCAGACACAGAAACGCATCGACGAGGGGCTGGTGGGCCACGATAGTGCGCGCCTCCTCACGCAGCGCGAGGAACGCCACATAGGAGTCGGTCGTTTCGACGCGCGAAGACGTCCTGTGACTTTCACAAACTCGGTGCGGGACTTCAGCAAGGAAATGGCGACCGGCGTCGGTGTTCCGCTTCAAGGACTGAAAGAGCCGGCCGTGTTCGTGATCAAGAAGAACTCAACTACACTGACAAATCTACTCGAATGGGTGCACGAGCATAACGCGATGCGCGGTGGCACGCATGTCGATGCGCCGATGCTATTGATCGACGATGAGGCGGACAACGCGTCCATCAATGTCAGATACGGACAGAAAGAGGTGTCACGGATCAACGGGCAGATCCGGGAGCTGCTTCAGATGTTCTCGCGGAGCTGTTATGTCGGCTACACGGCCACGCCGTTCGCGAACATCTTCATCGATCCTGACACCGACGACGACATGCGCGGGGCGGATCTCTTCCCGAGGCATTTCATTGTCAGCCTAGATCCACCTTCCAACTATTTCGGCGCCGATCGGGTGTTTCGTGACGAGGCGAGGTCAGTGGTACGGCATATCGCCGACAACGAAGACGTGTTGCCGATCAGCCACCCGAAAGACCACAACGTCGCTGCTCTCCCGGCGAGCCTGGTCGCGGCGATTCGCTGCTTCGTAATCGCACGGGCGATTCGGCTCCACCGCGGTCACACCGAGGAACACTGTTCAATGCTGGTGAATGCCTCGCGGTTCACGAGCGTGCAATCGCAACTCAAGAGTTTGATACAGCAAGTTCTTGAGAGCGTCCAGGCCTCTGTGCGCGTGAATGCAGCGCTGCCCGAGAATCAGGCGCTGCGCGACCCGGAGATCACCGCGCTGCGAAACGTGTGGCACGACGAGTTCGAGGGTGCTGGCGCCACGTGGGCCGAAGTACAAGGCAAGCTCCTTGCATCGGTCGTTCCGGTAAAGGTTGTCGAAGTGAACAGCCGATCGCATGGCACTTTGAACTACGATGAGTATGCGTCCACCGGACTGAGCGTCATTGCAATCGGCGGATACTCGCTCTCGCGCGGACTCACGCTTGAGGGGCTGATGGTGAGCTACTTCATGCGCAATTCCATGATGTACGACACGCTGATGCAGATGGGTCGCTGGTTCGGGTACCGACCGGACTACCAAGACCTGTGCCGCGTATGGATGCCGGAAGAGGCGGAAGGCTGGTACGCACACGTTGCCGAATCGATCGAGATGCTACGCGAGGAGCTGCGGACGATGGCGGCCGCCGGCGCCACACCTGAGGAGTTCGGCCTCAAGGTACGCGCGCATCCGGACACGCTCATTGTTACAGCCCGCAACAAGATGGGATCAGGGGAACAAATTGTTGTCAGCATCGGCCTCGGGAACCAGTTCGTCGAGACCTCGACACTCAGAAACGACGCGACCAGCCTCGACGAGAATCGACGAGCTGCCCGGAACCTCGCGAGACAGCTCGCCGAGGACGGCCCTACGCTGGAATCCGCGACGGCCGAACCCTTCGGATGGCTCCTGCGCAATGTGCCAGTACGGCCTGTTCGCACGTTCCTCGGTGCGTTTGTCAACCATCCGCTCTCGATGGTTACCGAGCCCGGGCCGGTAGGCCGCTACATCGCAGATCGAGAAGGCGGCGAACTTGCTCTGTGGGACTTGCTTATTGCCGGCCTCAGAAAGTCGGAGCACACCATCGTCGATCGGTCACTCGGAATTCCTGTCAACTGCCAGGAGCGCGGCGCTGGCAGCAAGAGCGATGCCTCGACTCTCCGCATCACCAACAAGCAGCGGGTAGCGTCGCGAGGAATTGAGCGGACGGGACTATCGGATGCCGACATCGAGGAGGCCGAGCGTCTTTTTCGCGAAAGCGTGGCGAATCAGGGAAACGAGCGAGCGTCATGGAACTATCCCGACAGGATATACAGAGCGCGCCGCACGCGGCCGCTGCTGATGATTCACCTCCTGCGCGTTCTCAAGCCGGATGGGACTGTGATGCATAACGAACCGGTTGTTGCGTGGGGCATCAGCTTCCCGCCGACGAAACGCCCCGAGCAGCGTGTCGAATACGTCGTCACCACAACGTGGCTCCGCGAACATTTCAGGAGCGATGCGGACGACGACGACATGGACGGGGACGATGTCTGACGATCCATGGAAATCGCTCAGCCCTCCGATCGAAGCGGACTCGATCAACGCCAGGCGAGTAGATGAAACAAGTCCCTGGGATTTCTATTGGGCGCTCGACAGCAACCACTATTGTTTGCTCGTGCTCCGTCACGGAAGTTCATCATCTCCCCGAGATCGGCTCCCGCATCTGAAGGGCGTGGACGTGTTACTAGCTCCGCCCAAGGATGGTCACAAGCCAAGCTTGGTTGTGCGCCTCTTGGACTCCACGCTACGCGACATCTTTCATCGGCTCTGCCTCGATATCGTGGGCAGTACATCGCGGGTTGAAGGGGAAGCGGCGGCAGTCTCAACAGCAGTTGCCCGCCTGTGGCGGTGGCACCACCTGCTGCGCGGAGGAACCGGCGGCCGGCTTTCAGTGCAGGAACAAATGGGACTGATTGGTGAGCTGCTAGTCCTGGAGCGCTATCTCCTCGGATCGGTTCCAGCGCGCGAGGCGATTGCCGCATGGCGCGGACCGTTGGGTGCCGCGCAGGATTTCGTCATCGGGCGCACAGCGATCGAGTCAAAGGCCCGCGCAACTGGGGACGCCAGCAGGGTGCCGATTAGCTCGGAATACCAGCTCGACACGTCGAATTTTGCCAATTTGTTTCTCCACATATCGGTACTCGACAACGCCGAGCATCACGGGGATGACGGATTCTCGCTCACGGATGTCGTAACCCGCATCCAAGCAAGCATCCTCACGTCTGAGGAAGGACTCGCCGAGCAGTTTGACGCCCTGCTGATGGCCGCGGGGTTCCGCCCCGAAGACGACTATTCGACGTTGCGGTGGACTGGCGGCGAGAGGAGCATTTACCGTGTGGAAGGCGGTTTTCCTCGCCTGATGACTGCGACAATTCCAGGCGGTGTCGCCAACGTGAAGTACACGCTGTCACTGCCGGAGTGTGCTGGGTTTCTCGCCCTTCCTGCGGCCCTTCAAGCGGCGATTGTTGGAGACCAACGTGTTAGTTGAGCTGGAATCATTCCATCGCGAGCTGTTCCAAGAGATTCATCGCGACGCAGACGCGGATGGCCGGTTTGCCGAAGACGCGTTCTTCGACCTGTTCTGTGGGCATCTCGTCGAGGCAGGCGAGTTAGAGACTGCTGATCGCGCGCCATACCTCTCAGCGCGGGGCGTTCGAATCGACGGATATGGAGGCGATCCGGCGACAGCGGAGGGCACGCTTAGTCTCATCATTGCCGATTTCAGTCAGTCGCAAGCGGTCGAAACGCTGACCGCAACGGAAATGGACGCAATCTTCAAGCGAGCGTCATCCTTCCTAGCGAAGGCGCTCGACAGCACTTTCCGCAACAGCCTTGAAGAGACCTCACCCGGCTTTGGCTTGGCCGATTTGATCGCAAACTCATGGGGCCTTGTCCGGAAAGTACGGTTGTTCCTCATCACCAACCGCGTACTCAGCGCACGAGTCGATGGCCGAGAGGCAGGAGAGTTCAAGGGTGTCCCGATCGTTTACAGCGTCTGGGATCTGGGACGACTTCAGCGGTATGTGGTCGCCGGTAGAAGTCGAGAAGAACTGGTCGTCGAGCTGAATGAGCACGGCGGCCTCGTGCCAGCCCTTCCAGCACATCTGACGGACGCTGGATATGAAGCCTATCTCCTCGTCATTACCGGAGAACAGCTAGCCTCGATCTATGATCGCTGGGGAGCACGGCTACTCGAACAAAACGTCCGCGTCTTCCTGCAGGCGCGCGGAGCTGTGAACAAGGGCATCAGAAACACGATCGAGAACGACCCCGAGATGTTCTTTGCCTACAACAACGGCCTCACAGCGACAGCGGAGAAGATATCTGCGCAGGAGAGTCGCGCTGGCTTGCTCGTGACTCGCCTGCACAACCTCCAAATCGTGAACGGCGGGCAGACGACGGCCTCAATCTACGCCGCGAAGCGGAAGGGGACAGTAGACCTCTCGAAAGTGTTCGTGCAGATGAAGCTTTCGATCATCCCGCCTGAGCGGGCGGAGGCTGTGGTACCGAAGATCTCGGAGTACGCCAACAGCCAGAACAAGGTGAATGCTGCTGACTTCTTCGCAAATCATCCGTTCCACCTACGAATGAAGGAGTTCTCCGAGACGATCTTCGCCCCGTCACCAGACGGCGCATTCCGGGAGTCCAAGTGGTTCTACGAGCGCGCACGCGGGCAGTACCAGGATGCGCGAAGCAATCTCTCTGCGACGGACCGGAAGAAGTTTGAGCTCGAGTATCCGAAGCGCCAGGTATTCTCGAAGACCGACCTCGCAAAGTTTCTGAACCTCTGGTCGGGCCATCCGGACATCGTGAGCAAGGGTGCGCAAAAGAACTTCGCGCACTTTGCCGCGGCTGTGGGAGCGGCATGGGTAGACCAACCCGATGCATTCAATGAGGTCTATTTTCAGCACGCGATCGCCAAGGCGATCGTGTTCCGGGAAACAGAAGCGCTCGTTAGCCATCAGGAATGGTATGAAGGAGGTTATCGGGCCAACATCGTTGCATATGCGATCGCGAAACTCGCTTTCGATGTGCAGATGATGGCGCAAAGCGTAGATTTCGAGCGGATCTGGCGCGCGCAGCGCGTGTCCGAGCAGTTCAGGAACGCCTTGGAAGAGTCAGCGGCCGTGGTTAAGAACGTGATAGTGAACCCACCGCTTGGGAGTGTAAAGAACGTAACAGAGTGGGCCAAGCATCATGCCTGCTGGGATCGGGTCGCAGCGCTCGAAGTCCAGTGGCCACCGCAATGGACTGAGGAACTGCTGTCGTCGGAGGAACAGCAAGATCGCGAGCGCCTCGGCACGAAGGAACAGCAAATGCTCAACGGCATTGAAGCGCAGAGCGCCGTCGTGCGCGCAGGTGCAGAGACTTGGCGGCAGGTCAGGCGGTGGGGAGCCGAGAGGAGGCTACTGTCACAGAAGGAGCTCGACATCCTGGATGTTGGCGCCTCGATGCCCGCGAAACTGCCAAGCGAAAAACAGGCGATGGTGATATTGAAGGCGTTGCAGAAGTTGCGATCCGAGGGCTGCACGCTCGCGGCAGAGGTGCGGTAGCCATGCGACTCGCTGCGATCAGCTCGGCGGTTGCTGTGAGCTGTCGATGATCCCAGTAGTCGACCTTTTCGCAGGGCCCGGCGGACTGGGCGAGGGTTTTGCGGCCGCGACAAACGACGATCGCGCAATCTTCAGGCTCGCATTGTCCATCGAGAAGGATGCGGCGGCCCACAAGACGCTTGAACTCCGAGCGTTTCGAAGGCATCTCGATGCTGCCGGCGCCAAGACGTACTACCGGATGCTCAGCGGTGAGCTAACGCGGGAAGAGGCATACCTGCGTCATGCCAAGGCGGCCGCGGCGGCCCGGGCTGAGGCGTGGCTGGTCGAGGTTGGAGAAGCGGCGGTCGAGGCGGTCCGAACGAGAGTGCGTGGTGCGCTCGGCAGCGCTGATCGCTGGGTGTTGATTGGCGGTCCGCCGTGCCAAGCCTACTCGCTCGCGGGACGTTCACGGAATCGTGGAAAGGAGAACTACTCTCCAGAAAAAGACGCGCGACAGAAGCTGTATGTCGAGTACCTCCAGCTTCTCGCAGATCATCAGCCCCCGGTGTTCGTGATGGAGAACGTGAAGGGGCTGCTCTCCGCGTCGCACGACGGAAAGCGACTCTTTGATCGTATTCGCGAAGATCTGGGCGACCCAGCGAGGGCGCTCACGAGAGAAGCAAGAAGCTCGAATGGGGCTCGGCCGAATTACGATCTCTACTCGTTCGTCGATCATGACGGCGTCTCGGACAGCGACCCGCGAGCATTCGTGATCAAGGCCGAGTCCCACGGCATTCCGCAGGCCCGACATCGGGTGATCCTACTCGGTCTACGACGCGACACTCTTGCCGCCAGAAAGCTTCCGCGACTCTCTAGGCGGCAACCAGAGTCGGTTGCTGATGTCCTTCAGGGACTCCCGCGACTACGAAGTGGTATCACGAAGAGCAAGGACGGTTGCGAGGCTTGGCTGGCGCACTTGAGGGCCGCGAAAAGCACGCCGTGGGCAGGCGAGATTGACGCAGTCAGCCGCCAAGCCCTAGGAGACGCAATTGAGCGCCTCGCAGCGCCTGCCAGGGATCGCGGTGCCGAGTCGCTGACGGGACGAGATGGCCTCCGGGTCTGGAATCACTCCTCGCGGGGTCACATGCTCAGCGACCTCCACCGCTATCTCTTCGCGGCGAGCTACGCACACGCTCACGGACGCTCGCCGCTGCTGCGAGACTTCCCAATGGACTTGCTACCGAAGCACCAGAACGTCAAAGATGCAGTTTCGAGCAGCGGTACCTTCGCGGACCGTTTCAGAGTGCAGTTGAAGAATGGACCATCCACAACGATCACGTCGCACATCGCCAAGGACGGTCACTACTACATCCACTACGATCCGACGCAGTGCCGAAGTCTAACGGTGCGCGAAGCGGCGAGACTTCAGACATTTCCTGAAGACTACTTCTTCTGCGGAACCCGGACTGAGCAATACGTCCAAGTCGGGAATGCAGTTCCGCCAAAGCTTGGAAAGCGTCTGGCTGAGATTGTTGGGAGAATCCTTGAGTAGTCGCGCCGACCCGTTCTCTCCAGAAGAACGGAGCGCGCACATGGCGCGTATCCGCGTGCGGGACACGACACCGGAGAGGATCGTTCGGAGTCTTCTCCATCGCCAAGGCCTTCGGTTCAGGGTCAACGTGGCGATTCTTCCAGGTCGACCCGATGTGGTGCTCCGACGGCACGAAACCGTTGTCTTTGTGCACGGTTGTTTCTGGCACTCGCATTCGGGATGCCGTCTCGCAGCGAAGCCGGGCACGAACCGACGCTTCTGGCGGGCGAAGATGGTTGAGAACAAGCAAAGGGACCGGAAGGTGGAGGTGCAACTGCGCCGGTTAGGCTGGCGCGTCTTGGTCATCTGGGAGTGTGAGACGCGCGATGAACAGCGTCGATCCAAGCTTCGCCGGCGGATCAAGCGACTCTTCCAAACTACGTGAACGAGCGACGGGCCAGTTGCAGCATCATGCCAATCAGTGTCTGGCCCTAGTCGCCCCATCACGGATACAGCCTCTCCACCCTCCACTCCCCCCCATCCCTAACATACACCTCCCGGTCATGCAGCCTGTTCGGCTTGCCAAACCAGAACTCTATCCTTCCAGGCCGGAGCCGAAAGCCTGACCAGTGCGCCGGCCGCGGCACAGTGCCGCCCTCGAACTTCTTCGCGAACTCGCCAAAGCGCCGTTCGAGATCTCCAGGCTGGGCAATGACCCGGCTCTGCGCACTCGCCCACGCCCCGATCTGGCTCTCCCGCGCCCGCGTCGCGAAATAAGCGTCGGCCTCAGAAGAAGAAACCGGCGACACCACCCCCTCCACCCGCACCTGCCGCTCCAGCGGCTGCCAGTGGAAACACATCGCCGCCTGCGGATGCGCGCGCAGCTCCTCCCCCTTCCGGCTCTCGAAGTTCGTGTAGAAGACGAAACCGCCGTCGTCCACGCCCTTCAAGAGGAGCATCCGGACGCTCGGCATCCCGTCCGCGCCCACGGTCGCCAGCGCGAACGCGGTAGGCTCGGGGAGGCGCGCGCGGTCCACTCGTTGGGCATCGGCCAGCAGCGCATTGAACCGCGCGATCGGGTCGTCCACCGGCACGGTCACCCAATGGCCCGCTTCTGGAACCGCCGCATCCCCAGCAGCCAGAATAACGAGTGTATCGTCACCAGCGCCGCCACGATCGCGATCAGGTTCATGTGCGGCACGTTGGGCGTCAGCGCCGCCCGCATCCCCTCGGCCACGTACACCAGCGGGTTCAGCAGCACCGCGTACTTCACGAACGGCACCGCGTCCAGCCCCTGCCACGGATAGTACGCGCACCCCAGGAAGATCATCGGCGCGATGATGATGCTGAACATCAACCCGATCTGCTGCGGACTGATCGTCGCCCCCATCCAGAGTCCCGCCGCCGAGAAGGACATCGCGCCGAGGATGGTGACGCCGAGGATCACGCCGAAGTGGGCGAAGGTGAGCTCGGGGATGGGACCCATGACGATCCGCGCCAGCGGCAACACCACCAGCGTCGCCAGCACTCCTTGAATTGCACCCATGATAACTTTCTCGGCGGCGATGAGCGGGATGGGGATCGGCGCGAGCAGCCGGTCCTCGATCTCCTTGGTCCAGCCGAAGTCCTGCACCATGGGGAGCGCCACCGACTGCACCGCACTCAGCGTGAGGCTCACCGCCAGCACGCCCGGCAGCAGCGTGGTGGTGTAGCCGCCCCGCACCCAGCCCATTTTCGGGAGGATGAAGCCGAAGACGATGATGAACATCATCGGCTGCATGATCGTGCGGAGCAGAAAGTACGGCAGCTCGCGACGCGCGGCGCGTACGTCGCGGCGCATCAGGGCGAAAAAGACGGTGCGCGCCGAGACGGGCGCGGGCATGGGCTGCGACGGCCGGAAGGAGTCGGACGACCGGCGTTCTATTGGAGGCGCCCCCCCCCCTCCTCCGCCGGCAACGATGGAGCTCAATCGAGCTTCCTCCCGGTGAGCGAGACGAACAGCGTCTCGAGGCTGGGCGACGCGAGGTGGATGTCCTTCACGACGCGACCCGCCTCCTCGGCGGCATGGATGAGCGCCGGGATCGTCTCGCCGCCGCGGTCGGAGTAGGCGCGGAGCGTCCCGTTATTCGACTCGACGCGCGCGATGCCGGCGATCGCGCGGGCGCGTCCCGCGGCCGCACCGGCGTCGCCGTCCAGGGTCAGCTCCACCAGCGTCGACCCCGGCGCCCTGGCGCGCAGCTCGGCCGGCGCCCCGGTGGCGAGGAGCTTGCCGTGGTCGACGATCCCCAGCCGGTCGCAGAGGCGGTCGGCCTCCTCCATGTAGTGGGTCGTCATGACGATCGTGCGACCCTGGTCGTGGAGCGCGCGCAGGATGTCCCAGAGCGCGAGGCGCGCCTGTGGGTCGAGCCCCACCGTCGGCTCGTCGAGGAAGATCACCCGCGGCTCATGAATCAGCGCGCGCGCGATCATGAGGCGCTGCTGCTGCCCGCCGGAGAGCTCGTCCACCATCGCGTTTATCTTGTCGGCGATTTCGAGCTGCTCCAGCAGCTTCATGGCGCGCTTCTGGGCGCGCTGCATGGGAATGCCGAAATACGCCGCGTGGAAGAGGAGGTTCTCCAGGACGTTCAGCGCGCGGTCGGGGTTGGGGCGCTGCGGGACGACGCCGATCCGCTGCCTGACGACGACGTCTTCGGTGCGGACATCGGCGCCGGCGACGAGCGCGCTGCCCGAGGTGGCGCGGACGCGGGTGGTGAGGATCCCGATGGTGGTGGTCTTCCCCGCCCCGTTCGGCCCCAGCAGCCCGAAGAACTCCCCCTCGGCGATATCGAGGTCGAGGGAATCGAGGGCGACGATCAGGCCACTGCCGATCGCGCGGAGGATGGCACTCTCGCGCACGACGGGAGCGCCGGTGCCGGCGGCTGCCGTCGTACCAGGCCCAGCCGGCCACCCATACCGCGGCTTGGAGCCCGGCGCGGGATATTCCTTGCGCAGCGAGCGGGTCTCGATGGCGGAAGGCACGGGGTGAATATAGGGAACGGACGTAGACTCGGGGAGCGGGGAGCGGGACTGCTCCCCCTTCCGCTCCCTGTTCCCCGAGTCTACGTCCGTTCCCTGACTCATTGACAGTCCGGCCCGGAGGTGTAGACATCATCCCGGCCGCGCGGGCGTCGGGCTGGGATCGGCAAGCCCGGCGAGATCGGTGTAGGCGCCGAGTTCTACGGCTGGGGACGCGGATGACGCAGAAAAGCGCGGAGGGACGCGGATACAAGAAAAGAAAAAGTCCAACACCAGGAAGACGAGAAGTTCTTGGCCCCGGCCCCCCGCATCCAGCGCTGGCGCTGGGCGATCCGGCGGCAATCCGTGGCTCCACCAATCCACGCGTTTCCGCGTTCCAGCAGTAGGAGCCCGCCCGGGCACGGAGCCGGCCGGCTCGCGATGGGTTGTCTCGACGTGCGATGATCCCTGAGGTGGTGGTGCTCGCCTCCTCGTTCCTCATTCCTCGTTCATCCCAATGTCCATCCTTCGCAAAATCGGCATTGTCCTCGCCACCCTCCTCGGCCTCTGCGTCCTCGTCGCCGCCGTCTTCTACGGCGTCGCGAGCTCGAAGATGAACCGCACGTACACCGTGCCCGCCGAGTCGATCGCCGTGGCCGGCGACAGCGCCACCATCGCCCGCGGCCATCACCTGGCCACCGCGATCAGCAAGTGCGTCGACTGTCACGGCGACAACCTAGCCGGCCAGAAGTTCATCGACGCCATGCCGCTGGGCGTGTTCATCGCGCCTAACCTCACCGCCGGCAAGGGGGGCCTGGGCGCGACGTTCAGCAACGCCGACTACGAGCGCGCCATCCGCCACGGGGTGAAGCCGGACGGCCACGGGGTCGCCTTCATGCCGTCGTCCGAATTCCAGTACTACGACGACGCCGACTTCGCGGCCCTGCTCGCCTACATCCGGTCGGTGCCGCCGGTGGACAACGTCCTCCCGCTCAGCACGGTGGGTCCGCTGGGGAGAGCGCTGGTGGCGACCGGGAAGCTGCCGCTCTACCAGGCGGCGTTCGTCACGGTGAGGGCGCCGCACCCGGCCGCGCCGCCGGTGGGCGTGACGCGGGAGTACGGCGGCTACCTCGCGCAGATCGGCGGCTGCACCGGCTGCCACGGCCCCGGGCTGTCAGGCGGTCACGTCCCCGGGACGCCCCCGGAGTTCAAGCCGGCCGCCAACCTCACTCCAACCGGGATCGGGAGCTGGAGCGAGGCGGACTTCTTCACCGCGCTGCGCACCGGCAAGCGCCCCGACGGCAGCGCGCTCGATCCCTTCATGCCGTGGAAGATGGCCGGCCAGATGTCGGACGTCGAAATCAGGGCTGTTTGGGCGTTCCTGAAGACGGTACCGAAGAAGGAGTTTGGGAACCGGTAGCGACGCCTTTCTGCATCTGGTCGCGCCCCTTCGCGATCGCCGGGATCCCCTTCGTCATCCAGTCGGGCGCCGGCGCGCCGCGCAGGTGGTGGTCGAAGAACTGCTGCATCTTCAGGTCGACGTCCTTCTGGTTCGCGCGCTTCCGCGGATTGTGGACATCGCCGTTGTAGCTCACCAGGTAGGCTTCCTTGCCGAAGCGCCGCAGCGCGACGAAGAACTCGATCCCCTGGTACCACGGCACCGCGTCGTCGGCGTCGTTGGACATGATCAGCACCGGCGTCTGGATCCGGTCGACGAAGAAGAGCGGCGAGTTCTCGATGAACCGGATCGGGTACTCCCAGATCGACCCGCCGATGCGGCTCTGCGAGTGCTCGTACTGGAAGGCGCGCGCCAGCCCCGACCCCCAGCGGATGCCGCCGTAGGCGCTGGTCATGTTGGCCACCGGCGCGCCCGCGAACGCGGCCGCGAACAGGTTGGTCTGGGTGATCATGTAGGCGGTCTGGTAGCCGCCCCAGCTCTGGCCGGCGGTCCCGATCGCCTTGGCGTCGACGAAGCCGCGGTCGATCAGCGACTGGATCCCGGGGACGATCGACTTGAGCGCGCTCGGCCCCGGATAGCCCTTGAAGTAGTAAATGTCGGGGAAGAAGACGAGATAGCCGTGTGACGCGTAGACGACCGGGTTGATCACGTTCCGGCCGGTGGGCGCCGAGTACTGGTGGAGGTTGTCGGAGAGCTGCTCGTAGAAGTAGGCGATGAGCGGATACTTCTTCGACGGGTCGAAGTCGTCAGGCTTGTAGAGGATCCCCTGGAGCTCCTCGCCGTCGGTGCTGCGCCAGTGGACGAGCTCGGCGGTGGCCCAGCGGTAGTCGCCCTGCTGGGGGTTCGCGTCCGAAATCATCACAAGGCTGTCGAGGCGCGGGCCGGTCCACAGGTTGGGGAAGTCGCGGAAGGTCTGGCGGGTGACGAGGAAGCGGTCGGCGCGCCGCGCTTTGGTCGGGTTCCCGAAGCGGAAGTCGGCCATGACGATCCGCTCCGGCGCCCGGGTCACGCCCAGCTGGTCACGGTAGAATCCGGCGGCCTTGGAGTTGTCATCGAAGGCGCTGAGCAGGATCGTCGCGTTCGGGTCGAGGGCGCGCTCGTCGGGGTCGAGGCGAACATATCGGAGCTGGATGTGCCCCCGGACTCCAACAGAATCGGTGATCACCCGCGCCGGTCGCACGCCGGTGGGATCGACCTCCCAGACGTCGTACCGCGAGTAGAGGAGCACCGAACGGTCATCGGTGGTCCAGGCCGCCACTCCCCACGGGGCCGGGTTGCTGGGGATGTCCCAGTTCTCCTGCTCGAAGTGGACGCTCTTGAGGGCGCTCGTGAGATCGGTCGTTTTGCCTGACGCGATAGCGTACGACGACCAGTGTCCCTTGTCGAAGTAGACCATGTACTTCGCCGCCGGCGACAGCGCGGCATCGAACTCGAGCTTCTGCGCCACCAGCGTGCGCTTGCCCGTAGCGGCGTCGAGGAGGATCGCGTCGGCGCCCCCCTCACCCCACATCGCCTGGATCGCGTACGGCAGCTCGTTGCCCGCCAGCGCCACGCGCCCGTTGTCGGAGACGCTGACGTCGCGCAGCGAATCGTTGCCGAGCACGACGGCGGTCTTTTGCTTCACCGTCCAGACCGCCGTGAAGGAGCGGTCGCGGTCGCGGGCCAGCTCGAGCTTCTGCTGCGGCTGGAGGCGGCTGTCCTTGTAGTTCCAGAGGTCGTAGACGGCCTTGTCGGCGAGCGAGTCGGCGGGGATGGTGTCGGGCATGACGGGGGCGACGCCGAACACCAGCGCGCTGCCGTCGCGCACGAACGCGACGCGTCCCTTGTCGGAGACGTTGAGCGAATCGCCGAACGCACCCGGTGCGGCGATCGCCTGCGCGGCCGGTGACGCGCCCAGCGCCGCGTAATACAACGTGTAGCGCGACTGGGGCTTCGCGTATTCGTCGCGGTCGGAGACGAACGCGATCTGAGTGCCGGCCCGGTCGAGCGTCAGCGCCTTGTAGTTCCCGTTTCCGGTGGCGAGCGCCACCTCGGCACCCGCGATCGTGCCGGTGAGGGAGCGCGCGTACGCGCCATCGCGTGTCTTGGTCTTCGACGACACGGTGTAGGCCAGCCACTTGGCGCTGTCGTCGAAGGCGTACGCCAGCACGTCATCGATCCGCGTCTCCGCGCCTGACGAGAGGTCGCGGAGCACGAGGGTGGTGCCGGTGTCTTTCTTTTTCTCCTTGGCGCCGGCCTTGGCGGAGTCGGTGGCGGCGGCGGACGGGCCAGGGGCGGCGGCGCCGGCGACGGCCGGCGGGAGCATGGCCGGCTTGGCGGTGGCGCTGTCCTTGCCCGCTCCGGCCTTGCCGCTCGTGTCGGGCGCTTCCAGCAGCCAGGCGATCCAGCGCCCGCTCTCCCGGGCGAGCCGGAAGCTCTTCACCCGCGCGATCGTCTCGGCCTTGCCGCTGGCCGTGGTCACCAGGACGAGCGACGCCTTGGGCTGGTCGGCGGGCTTCTTCTTCTCGCGGCGGGCCTTGTCGAAGTCGGCCTTGGGGGCGTAGGCGAGGAACGCCAGGACTTTGGAATCGGCGGAGAATTGCGCGGGGGGCGCGGAGAAGCCGGAGTCCTGCGTCACCGACATCACCGGGCGGCCGGTCCAGCCGCGGGGGAAGCGGAACTCGGACGAGCCGGTGGTGGCGCGGAGGACCACGTCGCCGTCGCCGACCACCGGCGTCACGGTGTACGCGGCCCAGTTCCCGTTAGGAGAGATCGTCGACCCCTGGATGGAGCGCCAGAGGTCGTAGGTCTCCTGGGTGATGGGTTTGCGGGGGGGGGACTGAGGGCGGGCGGGGGCGGACGTCGCGGCGAGGGCGACGACGGCGCAGAGCGGGAGGGCGAGACGGCGCATAGGACAGGGTCAGGGTCAGGGTCAGGGCCGGGGATCCGTGAGGACAGGGAGCGGACGTGGACTCGGGGAACGGGGAGCGGGAAGGCGGGACTGGGAGCTGAGACTTGGCCACCATTGGGTACGTGGTACCTTGGCTCACCGCTGGGGCCTGGGACCTTCGGGCGCCACTGGTACGTGGGGGCCGGGATCACCACTTTATAGCGTCTCCAGTGAGACAGCCAGAGCGGGCGGAGGGCTTCCCTTCTCCCCCGCTCGCTCCCCCCCGATCCCGGAGATCGATCACATGCGTCAGATTGTCACCCTCGCTTGCGCTACGCTCGCTCTGATCGCCGCGCCTCCGGGCAGGGCGCAAGCCCAGGGACCGGCGGGCACGGGAGGGGTGGGCGGCAAGCCGAGCGGGGCCACCGTCACGAGCGGGTCAACGGGCCAGGGCGCGGGCCAGTCGAAGAACGCGCAGCGCTCGGTGGTCTGTCGCGGGGCGCCGGTGCCGGCGGGCTGGATCCTCGTGAACGACCTCCGCGACCGCTCGATGTGCGACGGCGCGAACCCCGCGGCCGTGAACGCCTACAACGTCTGGGCGCTGGAGCGCTACGACAACCGGCCGGTGGACACGGTGATCGAGGTCTGCGTCGCGGCGCCGATCCCCGCCGGCTGGACGATCGTCGACATCTTCCGGGACAAGGATGTCTGCGGGCACCCGGCTGAGCTGTTCACGGCGAACGTGAAGAAGATCAGGAGGGCGCGGTAGCGGGCGGGCAACTCTCGCCAGGAGCCGGAGTCAGGCGCCAACGCCTTGGGCGGCAGAGGTTCCGCCCACCTGGCCAACATCGTGCCGCTGCCAGCTCCTACGGCTTGGGAACGCGGACAAAACGCGGATCACGCGGATTGACGCGGATACTACTTCAAGCTGTTCTTCAAGTGTTGTTGTTGCTGTCTCCGCGAGTCTCCGCGTTCATCCGTGTAGTCCGCGTTCCAGCGGTAATAGCTGGCGTTGGCACGGTGCCGGCCGGAGCGCCACGATGCCCGCCGGAGCGCGCCGGGGCCATCCCGACGGAGTGCCGCGCCCCACCCTCACGCCCACCTCACCCGATATCGACACCCCGCCCCGCCCCGCGCCCGGCACTCCTCCTCGTCGATCTTCACGCCGGTGACGCCCACCATCTCCAGCGCCTTGCGGTGCCAGCCGATCACCGTGAGGCAATCGGGGCCGCTGAAGGTCTCGGCGTCGTGGGTGATCAGGACCCCCTCCTTCTCCCCGACTTTCTGGTACTCCCGGCTCCCCGTCTCGTAGTAGAGTCCATAGATGGTCGGCGCCTTGGCCAGGAAGGCGTGCGGGTCGCCGGGAGTCAGGAACTGCTTGTGGATCGACGTGAGGTTCTTCGTCGCCGACGCCTCCCCCAGCTTCAGGAAGTACTCGGGCTTGCCCTCGCCGAGCGCCGCGACGATCGCGTCGTCCAGCCGCTTGCCGAGGTCGAAGGGATACCATTGGACGGTGAGGATGATCTGGAGCGCGGTGCGGTCCTCGTCGCTCAGCGTCGACAGCACGCGTTCCACCGCCTCGGCGCCTCCCTGCGCCTCCACGTAGGCGATGCGGGACTTGAGGACCGATCCTTTGACCTGTTGCATGGGCAACGCTCCAAAGCCTGAGTGACCCCGCGTTCTCCCCCGCGCCACGACTCCACCCCGCACCATGCTGCGCACCTACACGATCGGTATATTCCCCCCGTCACAGCCCGGCCGGCCCTGGCCCTCCTTCTTATAGTATGCTCCTCAGACGATTCTACGACGACAAGCTCGCCCAAGCGAGCTACCTGGTGGGATGCCAGAGCACCGGCGAGGCGCTGGTCGTCGACGCCAACCGCGACGTGGACGCCTACGTCCGCGTGGCCGCTGCCGAAGGGCTCCGCATCACCCACGTGACCGAGACCCACATCCACGCCGACTTCGTCTCGGGGTCGCTGGAGCTGGCCGAGCGGACCGGCGGGCGTCTCTACCTGTCGCGCATGGGCGGCCCCGACTGGAGCTACGCCTTCGCTGAGCGCACCGGGGCGGTGCTGGTGGGGGATGGCGACGCGTTCAAGGTGGGGAACGTCCGGATCGAGGTCCTGCACACCCCCGGCCACACGCCCGAGCACCTGACCTTCCTGGTCATCGATGGCGCCTCCGCGAACCGGCCGATGGGAGCGCTCACCGGCGACTTCGTCTTCGTGGGCGACGTGGGGCGCCCCGACCTGCTGGAGCGGGCGGCGAAGGTGGCCGGGACCATGGAGCAGTCGGCGCGGCAGCTGCACGCGTCGCTCCAGCGCTTCCGGGCCCTTCCCGACTGGCTGCAGCTCTGGCCGGGCCACGGCGCCGGCTCGGCGTGCGGGAAGTCGTTAGGTGCGGTGCCCCAGACCACCCTCGGCTACGAGAAGCTCTTCAACTGGGCGTTCGCGCAGTCCGACCCGGACCTGTTCGCGGCGGCGGTGCTCGACGGGCAGCCCGACCCGCCGAAGTACTTCGCCCACATGAAGAAGGTCAACAAGATCGGGCCGCGGGTGCTGGGTGGCTTCACGCGCCCCGAACGGCTGCCCGGGTCGCGGCTGGGGGACGTGCTGGCCGCCGGCGCGCTGGTGATCGACACCCGTCACGCCGCCGACTACGCCGAGCGCCTGGTGCCGGGGACGATCAACATCCCCGTGAACCGCTCGTTCACCGGCTACGCGGGGTGGCTGCTGCCCTACGATCGCGACTTCCACCTGATCGTCGAGGACGGCGAGGCCGGGGAGCGGGCGCTGGACACGGCGATCCGCGACCTGGCGATGATCGGGATGGACCGGCTGGCGGGGTATTTCGGCGCCGAGGCCGTGGACGAGTGGCCGGAGACGGGGGCGGGCCGCGCGCTGGCCGCCATCCCGCAGATCTCGGCGCCGGAGCTGGCCGAGCGCCTGGAGCGCGGGGAGGTGCGGGTGATCGACGTGCGGGGCACGGACGAGTGGCAGCGCGGGCATATCCCCGGCGTCCCGAACATCCCGATGGGCTACCTCACCGATCGGATCGCCGAGATCCCGGCGCACGTCGGCGGCCCGCTGGTGGTCCAGTGCGCGAGCGGCTCGCGGTCGGCGATCGGGGCGAGCATCCTCAAGTCGTTAGGTGTCGAGCCGGTGCTGAACCTGCGGGGCGGGATCGCGGCCTGGGAGCGGGCCGGCCTGCCGGTGGAGCGCTGATCGTGCGCCGGCTGGTCGGCTACTTCCTGCGCGGCCTGGCGTTCCTCGCCCCGATCGCGATCACCGGCTGGATCTGCTGGCGCGTGTTCGTCACGATCGACGGCTGGCTGGGGATCCCGATCCCGGGCGCCGGTTTCGCCGTGACGATCGTCCTGATCACGCTCTTCGGCTGGCTGGCGACCAACCTGGTGACCCGCGGCGCGCTGGCGATGCTCGACCGGGCGGTGAACCGGCTGCCCTTCGTGCGGCTGCTCTACTCGTCGACCAAGGACCTGCTGAACGCGTTCGTGGGCGAGAAGCGGCGCTTCAACCGGCCGGTGCTGGTGACGCTGCGGGCCGGCGACGAAGTGCGGGCCTTCGGGTTCGTGACCCAGGAGTCGCTGGCGCGCTTCGGGCTCGCCTCGCACGTGACGGTCTACTTCCCGTTCTCGTACTCGATCGCGGGACGAGTGATGGTCTTCCCCGCCGAGCGCGTGCAGGCGCTGGACGTGGACAGCGCGGACGTGATGGCGTTCATCGTGTCGGGTGGGGTGACGGAGTTGCCGGGGGACAAGGGAGCGGGCGGGACGTGACGGATTTGCGCGCTGGACGATTCCCGCGGAAGATGGCGGATTTTCGCCGATACGGCGGGGGGCGCGGATTGCACGAAAACAGACTGATTCCGCGGATACGACAACTACAACAACACGTGCAACAACAACAGCAACAGCAACAACAACAACAAAACAAGAACTACTTTGGGGCGCGGAGTACGCGGAGGGCGCAGATTCCGGGAGGGGTGGTGTAGTTGCAGTATCCGCGAAGTTCCGCTCTCTTCGGCGTCATCCGCGCCCAAGGCAGTATCGGCGAGAATCCGCCATCTTCCGCGAGTATCCTAACCCACACCGGAACAGGCAACGTGACTCAGCACCGCCGACGCCCCACCGGGCGCACGGCCGCCCTCCTCCTCGCCACGCTGGGCCTCGCGTCTCCGAGATCAGCGCGATCCCAGCAGTCCCCGGAATGGACGCTCCTCCTCCCCGCGCGGGTCTGGGATGGCGTCTCCGATGCCCCCCACGAGGGGTGGGCGGTGCTCGTCCACGGCGACCGGATCGCCGGCGTCGGCCCGCGCGACGGCCTCAACGCGCCTCGTGAGGCAAGGCAGGTCGCGCTCCCCGGCACGACCCTCATCCCGGGGCTCATCGAAGCGCACTCGCACCTGCTCCTCCACCCGTACAACGAGACGCCGTGGGATGAACAGGTCCTGCGCGAGGCGCTGGCGCTCCGGGTGGCGCGCGCGACGGTCCACGCCCGGCGCACCCTCGAGGCGGGCTTCACTACCGTCCGCGACCTGGGCACCGAGGGCGCCGGTTACGCCGACGTCGGGCTCAAGCAGGCGATCGACCAGGGGATCATCCCGGGGCCCCGGATGATCGTCACCACCCGCGCGATCGTCGCGTCAGGCAGCTACGCCCCCAACCGCTTCGCCACCGAGTACGCCGGCGACATTCCGCAGGGCGCCGAGGAGGCCGACGGGGTCGACGCGCTCATCAAGGTGGTGCGGGAGCAGATCCGCCACGGCGCCGACTGGATCAAGGTCTACGCCGACTACCGGTGGGGCCCCAACGGTGAGGCGCGCCCGACGTTCTCCCTGGAGGAGCTGACGGCGATTGTCCAGACGGCGCGCTCCAGCGGGCGCCCGGTGGTGGCCCACGCCACCACCCCCGAGGGGATGCGGCGCGCGATCCTGGCCGGTGTCGAGACGGTGGAGCACGGCGACGCGGGGACCCCCGAGATCTGGGCGCTGATGGCCCAGAAGGGGGTCGCCCTCTGCCCCACCTTGGCCGCCGGCGACGCCGTGGAGCAGTACCGCGGGTGGAAGAAGGGCGCCCAGCCCGAGCCGCGTCGGATCACGGAGAAGCGCGAGTCGTTCGCGGCGGCGCTCAAAGCCGGCGTCGTAATCATTTCCGGTAGCGACATAGGTGTATTCCCCCATGGCGAGAACCAGCGGGAATTGGCATTGATGGTCGACTACGGGATGACGCCGCTCCAGGCGCTACGGTCTGCCACGGTGGTGAGCGCGCGGGTGCTCCACCTCGACGACCGGCTGGGGAGTGTCAAGGCCGGGTTGCTGGCGGACCTGGTGGCGGTGGAGGGCGATCCGACCAGGGACGTGAAGGCTCTGGCGGCCGTCCGGATGGTCATGAAGGGGGGCACTCTGGTTACCGGCGCCAATGCCAAGGCGTCGCATAACTAAACTCTTGACAGATGGGCAGTTGACGTTTACCCGTTGGGCGGTTCGCGAAGGCCACGGTCTCCGCGGGCCCCAGTTCACTCAGCCAAAGGGGGAATGATGAGAAAGGTGCTTGGATGTGCAGTCGTGTTGTGCGCGCTCGTGGCCCTGCCGCTCAAGGCGCAATACCGGTGGGGCATTGCCGCCGGGGTTCAGCTGCCGAACGGTGACTACGGCAAGGTCGACAAGATGGGCTACACGGCCGGCATCGGCGCGAGCATGCCGCTCTCGACATGGCCCGTGCGCGGACGGATCGAAGCGAACTACGCAACCTCGAGCCACAAGGATATCGGCGGCACGTCGATCGGCGGCAAGACGAACATCATTGGCGGGATGGCGAGCATCGTCTATCCGTTCTCGGCCAGTGGGTCGGTCAAGCCGTACATCCTGGGCGGCCTGGGCTACTACCAGGTGAAGGTCGACGTCACCGGGTTCGGCTCAGTCAGCGAGTCCAAGATCGGCTTTGGCGGCGGCGGCGGCATCCTGTTCAACGCCGGCTCCGCGCACCTGATGGCCGAGGCGCGCTTCATCAGCGTCTCGACGTCCGGCAGCTCGACGACCTTCATCCCGATCACCATTGGGATGCTCTTCGGCCCTGGCGCGAAGTAGTCAGGCAGGCGTAACGGAACACCCGGTTCCCGGGTGCGCGTGGCCCGTCCGGCTCAGCCGGGCGGGCCATTTCCGTTTCAGGGACAGGGTCAGGCCAGCGGTCAGCGGTCAGCGGTCCGCGGTCACCACCGGAGGTTGGAGGTCGAACTGCGGCTATCCGGCGCGTGTCCCGTCAGGCACCGGCGCCTCCGGGACCGCGAGCACCGGAGTGATCCCGTCGGGATAGCCCAGGTCGAAGAGCATCGCCTGCGAGAGCTCGCCGGCCATGGGGCGCGGCTCGAGGTTGACGACGAACAGCGCCTGGCGCCCGGTCAGCTCGGCGGGGTTCGCGCGCTCGCGCCTGAGGCCGGCGAGCACCGTCCGTGCGTGGTCGCCGAAGTTCACCGTGAGGCGGACGAGCTTGGCCGACTTCGGCACGTCCTCCACGCGCTCGATGGTGCCCACCCGGATGTCGAGCGCCTCGAGGGCGGCGAGCGGGACGGTCGGCTTGACCGGCGCCGGGGTCATGCGGCCGCCCGGCGCGCCCATAACGACACCATCCAGACGAGCCTGCCCTCGGTGCGTACCGGCTCGAAGCCGCGGTCGCGCAGCAGGGCATCGACCTGCGCCAGGGGATGAATGTACGTCCGGAATGGGTGACCGCCGCGTTCCCGGAGCCAGTTCCCGAAACCGGCGACGACGCGCGTGTACCAGCGGTCGCGGGGATAGCTGAGCGCCAGGTAGCGCCGGGCCTTGTCGGCGGCCGCGCCGAGCAGCGGGCGGACCTCGGGATAGCAGCACACCACCCGGTCCAGGGTGACCAGGTCCGCCTCGGCGAGCGACGGCCCGATCACCGCGGCATCACCGTGCACGAATTGCATCCGGTCCGCCTGGCCACGGCGGCCGGCCTCCTCGCACGCCGCCTCGATGCACCCGGCCGAGGCATCGACGGCAACCGCCGACCGGGTGCCGGAGGCGAGCAGCTCGTGGTCGAGGATGCCGATGCCGGCGCCGATGTCGAGCAGGGAGTCGGCGCGGGCGCCGGCGTCGCGGATCAGGCGCAGGAGGCGCCGCGTCGTTCCCTTGGGACCGCGCCGTCGATAGGCGGCGAGCTCCTTCCGGGCCCAGTCGGCGCCGAACTGTTCTTCGAGCCCGGTGCAGGTGCAGGAGCAAGGCATGGTGGTGCCCCTCGGTGAGCCCAGTGTGGATGCCGCGGAAGAAGGCAGATTTCGCCGATACTACCGGGGGCGCGGATTTCGCGGAAGAGGGAGGATCCCGCGGATACTGCAACACACCTCGGCGTTCCCGCGATCCGCCTGCTCCGCGTACTCCGTGCACCAATAGCTGTTTGTTGTTGTTGTGGCGGTATCGGCGGTATCCGGCGGTTTCCGCGGAATCCGTGCCCCCGCCGTATCGGCGAGAATCCGCCGTCTTCCGCGTAATCCGGTCCCCGGGAGAGCAACTTTCGGGTCGCCTTCCCGGGCAGGCTCCCCTACACTGCTCCCCACACATTCAGGGAGCGGACATGCCGGTGTTCCGGTTTGCAGGGATCGACCAGTCGGTCGCCGCCGCGGTGCGGGAGAAGATGACGTCGCCCCAGTATGGGCACCCCGCGCACCGCGAGGTGGCGACGGGCACCGGTCCCTGCCGCCTCTGTCTGCGGACGTTCGAGGTGGGCGAGGAGGAGCGGATTCTGTTCACGTACCAGCCGTTCTCGGATCCCGGGAGCCTGCCGGCGCCGGGCCCGGTGTTCATCCACTCGGAGGCGTGCCGGCGGTATGACGCGCTGGAACTGCCGCCGGACTTCCGGTCGCTGCCGCTGGTGTTCGAGGCCTATCGCGCCGGCGGGCGGATGGTGGCGCAGGAGCGCGTGAACGGCGAGGGGCCGGAGGCGGTGCTGGAACGCCTGCTCGCACCCGGGGCCGCGGACTACGTCCACATCCGGAATGGCGAGGCGGGGTGCTGGATGGCGCGAGTGGACCGCTGCTTCGTGGGGGACTGAGGCCGGAAAGCCTGACGAGGCCCTCGATCCCCGACGCCGGGATCAGGGCCAGGGCGTGGCGTGGCGGGTGCGGCGGTAGTCGCGGCCGTCCATGGGCCACGGAGCGTTGGCGAGCGCGTGCCGGCCCCGGAACCGAAGGAGATAGCTGGCGTCATTGACGTCCAACGTCTGCAACACGATCGAGCTGTCACGCAAGATGGTGATCGGGCCGGCGAATCCGGGGACGGGCAGCGATTGCCGCCAGAGGAGCGCTCCGTCGCTGGTGCGGGCCGCACAGAGAGCCGGAGTCCCGTCCGACCACATGCATCCGGTGTAGATCACGCCGCCCGCGGCCAGCGCCGGAGCGCCTCCCTGGTTGCCGTACGCGAAGGAGTGGATGCTGTCATTCACCCATCGCACCGAACCGTCCGGATTGAGCGCCAGGAGAGACGTGTTGATCTGGACGTAGATGGTTCCATCCGCGTCCACCACGGGCGTCTGAGGGAACAACTCACCACCGACTGGATAAGTCCACCGCACGGTTCCGTCGAGCCCGTCCACGGCGTACACGTACAACCGGGCCGGCACGTAGATCGTGCGGCCGTCGGCGCCTGCCGACGGTGCGAAGTACCGCGGCGTCCCCGCGAGGGTGTCCACCCACAGGACCTCGCCGGTACGGAGCGAGCGGCCGATCAGGCGTTTCCCCACGAAGCTTCCCCACAGCACCACGGAGTCTCCCACTACGAGTCCCGCCACCTTGAGACTGGCGCCCGTGTCGCTCCACACCAGCGCCCCGCCCGAGGTGTACTTCGACACGCGACCCGCGGCTTGCCGACCCGAATAGATGTTGTCCTGGCCGTCGAGCGCCGGCGTGGACTCGATGTCTCCGCCGAGTGTGTCCTTCCAGAGTTGGATGCCGGTCGGGCCAAACGCGAACAGCCTGCTTGATGCGCCCACGACGATCGTCCCATTGCGCAGGATGGTCGGCGTCCCGTTGACGTTCGTGTACCCGAGCGGACTCTGCCACTTGAGGGAGAGGTCCGGCGCGAACGCCGCCAGGCTGTCGTTGCCGCCGTTGGACAGGAGCGACCGCATGACGTAGATGGTGCCGTCGTCGCCGACGGCCGGACCGGACATCCACGTGGAGCTCCGCAGCGGTATCGAGTCCAGCAGGTCGCCTTCACTGATCGCCCCGAACACCGCGGTGCCCTGCAGGGAGTCAGCCCGCGCGTTTACGATGACCGTCCCGGTGCGCTTCGCGATGACGCGGATGCTCGGGCCGGAGTTGTCCAGCAGCCGCGCCATGGTGGTGTCCGCCACCGACCAGAGCACGGGCGGCGGCGGCGCCAGTCGCCTGGTGGTGTCGCCCAACCGCGGCGCCAGCATCGCGCTGAAGCGAATGGTGTCGCCGGACCAGACCTGGGTCAGCTCGGTCCGCACGTCCAGCCGGTAGCGTGGCCCGACCGCCCGTGGGAAGAGCGGCTGCTTGTCCGGGTCGCCGCACGCCGCGCCCAGGACCAGGATTCCGGTCCACAAACATCGGTTTGAGCGCATGCTGCATGCTCGTGCCCGTGCCGGCGAGTGTCAAGAGGGAAAGCCGGCACGGCTTAGCGTTAGGAAGCTCGCCACTGGGCCACCGGCCGCCACGTGTCACGCCCGGCTGTCCGCCAGCGTACCCTCCTAATCCATGCCGCGCACGCTCCGCGCTGCCATCGATGCTGCTCCGGCCGTCACTCGACGGCGCGGCACCCGGCAGATCGGGCACGGCCCCATGCTCGGCGTCCGCCCGAAGACCACGGTGGCGGGGCCGAGGGCGACCACTTTCTTCTCGACGGTGTCGTTGACGGCGACGGCGAAGGTCAGCGTCCGCCCCACGACGCGCCCGCTGAACTGCGCCGGCAGCGATGGCCCCACCAGGATCGGATAGGCGCGCAGGACGTAACTCCCGTCGACGGTGAACCGCCCCTCGGCGTCGAGCGGCACTGTGCCGGTGACGTCACCGAATGTGCAGCCGACGTGGACGTGAAAGGCCGAGTCGGTCACGATCACGCCGGCGTTGTCGCCGCCCCAGGTGCCGATGGCGAGCCGGTCGCCGGCCGGTGGGAAGGCTTCCGCGCACGACCCGGCGAGGAGCGCCGTGGCGGCGACGAAGACGCCGACCAGGTGGGCGCGTTGCGTTGGAGGAGGCAGTGCCATTATCGACCGGAGTGGCTCATAACCCATCGACCCCGACATCGCGACATTCGTCACGCCGCGGGAGCGCTCGCGCGTGAGCCGGGCCCGCGGCGCAAAGGCCGCCAGGCCGAGTACGACGAGTTAAGGATACGGACTGGACGAAAAAAAGCACGGACAAGAACGGACAAGGGATCTTTGGTTTGCCGTGGCGCGCCATGGGGGGTGACAACCCTCAAAGAGCCGTTTCCGTCAAGTCCGTTTACGTCTGTGCCGTTTTCCGTATACCAAACGCGTCGGACTCTCCGGGGGAGACACCCCGACCATTCGCGAAAGGCCCTTCCCGGGGCACCGTGCCCAGCGAACCGATCTGTGCCGATCGCCTAGCCGCGGCCCCGCCAGGCGCCGCTCACCAGGAGCGCCAGCACCAGCAGCACCCCCACCAGCCCGTGGGCGGCGAAGATCTCCAGCGGCCCACCGCCATGTCCACCGCCGCCGCCGCGCGCGGCCAGCTCGCCCAAGTGCACGAAGGTGGCGCCGCCCAGGTACACCGCCCACACCACCACCGGCGCGACCAGGTACGCGCCCCGGTAGTAGAGCGCCAACAGCGACAGAATCGACATGCCCAGGTACGCCCAGCCGAAGAAGGCGATCACCGGCCCCGACGCCGTGAAGCCGAAGGCGGCGGCGGCGCGCTCGGGACTGATCAGCAGATAGAGGCTGACGACGAGCATCGGCACGCCGCAGTACCCCACCAGCAGGTATTTCATCACCAGCTCGGCGGCACGGGGCACGGTGCGCGGCGTCACGCTGGCGGCGTGCACGCCCGCCGCGACGAGCAGGAGAATCAGGATGAACACGAAGTGCAGGTGCACGGGCTCCCTCCGCGGGGGGTCGAGATGCGATATTGGACAGCCGTCCAGCAACAGGCTGTCACCCCGTCGGGCGCAGGTCAATGCAATCCGGCACGCGCCCAGCCGAAACTGGACATCGGCGTGAAATTGTTCAGGAACTCGGAGCTCCCATGTCTCCTCCGCGCCAGGACCGGCGCGTGCAGCGTACGAAGTGCCGCCTGAAGGACGCGTTGCTGGCGTTGATCCGCCAGCGCGGCTACGAGCGCATCACCGTCCACGACATCGCCCGCAAGGCCGAGGTGGGGCGCTCGACGTTCTACAGCCACTTCGACTCCAAGGACGAGCTGCTCTTCGACGGGTTCGGGCCGGGACTGCGCGGCCTGGCCAGGCACGCCCCGCCCACTGGCGGCGCCGGCTTCCGGTTCAGCCTGCCGTTGCTGCGCCACATCGCCGACCAGAAGCGGTTCGCGCTGGCGACCCTCAGGGGTGGTCCCTACGCGCGCATCCGCCGGCAGACCACGGCCATATTCGCGGACGTCGTGCGGGCGGAACTGGAACGGATGGACCCGCCCCGCGGCGGTGCGGATGAGGCGCGTGCTCGTGAGGCGCAGGTCCAGGCGGTGGTGGGCGCGTTCATGGGCCTGGCCACGTGGTGGCTTTCCAGCGACACACGGATGACGGTCGAGGAGGTCGACGCCGTCTTCCAGCGCGTCGCGGCGCCGGCGGTGAGTGGTGCCGGGAAGGGGCGCGGTTAGGAGTCAGTGTTGTCCTGTGCGCCAGGCAGACCGCCCCGGGGGAGTCCCGCGCGAGGGATGGGGCCTCTCGCCCGGAGAGTCCGACGCATACGGGATACGGAAGAGGGCACGGACATGAACGGACTTGACGGAAGTGCTCGGCGAGGATCGCAGGGCGTCCGTCGTGACTGTCGCCAACACCAACAAACAAGTCTTTTGTCCGTTCTTTGTGCGTGTTGTTCTCCGTAGTCCGTATCCCCAACTCGTCGTACTCGGCCGCGCGGCCTCTGCCCCGCGGGCCCGGCTGGCCGCACTACTTGGGGAGCGTCACCTCGGGCTGGCCCGCCGCCCGGCGCTTCGCGTTGAATGCCGAGAGGCCGGTGGTCTTGAGCGCGGTCCAGCGCGGCAGGATCGCGGCCGCGTCGGCGCCGGCGCGCACACACGCCGCCTCCTGCGCCGCGGTCGGGGCGACGTCGGCCCCCTGCATCGCCATCGCCGCCGCCATCAGCGCGTTGCTCGCCGACTCGAGGGTCGGCGGGGCGCCCGCTGCCCCTCGGCGGCGGAACGCGCCGCCCCGTCCCCCGCGCGCCGGCGCCGGCGCCAGCGAGTCCACCCGGGCCTTGAACGCCTCCGCGTCGGCGCCGGTGATTGGCTCGAGCCGCGCCGAGAGGGCGCGCGCCTGGACGAACGCATCGTGCGTCGTCAGTGCCCCGTCGTACGCCTCGCGCGAGAGCGCGGCGAGCCGGGCGAGCCCCACGGCCGGCGTCCTGACCCGGGGATCGAGCCGCACCGCCAGCGGCGCGGTGATGCTCTTCCCGTTAGTCGTCAGGCGAACGGTGTAGCGGCCGGGCGGCGCCCAGGGCGCGTTGACATCGGGCCAGGTGCGGTGCGGCACCGCGCCGGTGGCGCCCTCATCGCCGGCGTCGGCGACGTTCTCCACGGCGATCGGCCGGACGCGCAGGTCCCAGCTGAAGCGGTGCATCCCTTCCGCGGTGGCGACCATCATCGCCGGCGCAGGCCAGTAGAGAGGCAGCCCGCAGAAGGTGGCGGTCGGCGTCTGCCGGCAGACCTTGTCGTAGCCATCCGGATCGAGCGCGGGGTCCGGCGTGACCGTCGGGTCGTTGCTCGCGTACGACCGGATCACCTTGCCGGCGGCGTCGAGGATGTCGAGGCGCACCGCACCCGACACGCCACTTGGCAGGTAGTAGTCGATGATCGCCCCGGGGAGCGGATTCTCTCCCGCCGGCAACTCCGGCGGCCAGGGCGTGGGATCGTTGGTGCCGAAGCGCACCCGCGCCGCCGTCAGCGGCTTCACCAGGTACGGCGTGCCGGCGCGCTGTGCCGCGGCCAGTGCGGCCGCCTCACGAAGCGGCGTTACGTCGTCGAGGATCCAGAACCCGCGACCATGGGTGCCGGCGATGAGGTCGGCGCAGACGCAGCCGCTGTCGTCCTTCACCTGGAGGTCGCGCACGGAAATGGCGGGCATGTCCAGCCGCAGCGACCGCCAGTGGTCGCCGTCGTCGGTGGACACCCAGACCTGCCGGTCGGTGCCGGCGTACAGGAGTCCGGGCTGGCGCGGGTCCTCGCGAATGGAGTTGGCCGGCGCGTCCGGGGCGATTCCGTTGTCGATCTCGGTCCACGTGCGGCCGCCGTCATGGGTGCGCCAGAAGTGCGGGCGCATGTCATCCACGCGCATCGTGTTGGCGGCGGCGTAGGCGGTGCTGCTGTCGAAGTGGCCCGCGTCCATGTTGAAGATGCGCGTCCACGGCTTGATCGCGGGCGGCGTCACGTTGGTCCACGTCCGGCCGCCGTTGGTCGTGACCTGGATGTTGCCATCGTCGGTGCCGGCCCACATCACGCCGGTGGTGCGCGCGGAGAGCGCCAGCGCGGTGATCGTCCCCTGTGGCGCCGGCTTCACGGTACCGGCGTACTTGCCGGCGCTGGCCGGCACGTCCCACGTCTGCCTGGCGAGGTCGGGGCTCACGCGCGTCCAGCTCTTCGCGTGATCGACCGACTTCCAAACGGCGTTGGAGACGTAGAAGAGCACGCCCGGCTGGAGCGGCGACCAGGCGATAGGCATGGTGCGCACGTTCCGGTTGTAGTTCTCTCCGTTCGGGCCCTTGGCGCTCATGTCGGGCCCGACGTAGGTCGTCTGCCCCGTTTTCCGGTTGTAGAGCGAGACGCTGGTGCGCATGCTCCCGAATACCATGTCGGGATCTCTCGGGTCCGGGGCGGCGATGCCGTACTCCTGGATGTTCACCGGATGCCAGTCATGGAAGGTGATCTCGCCATCCATGGATCGGCTGTCGACGCACGCCGAGCCGGAGTCCTGCTGTCCGGCGCAGACGCGGTAAGGGAAGGCGTTGTCGGTGGTGACGTGGTACATGGCCGCCGTCGGCTGGTTGTACCAGTTGCTCCACGAGCGGCCGCGGTTGGCCGAGACGACGGCACCCTGGTCGGAGACGGCGAGGAGGATGTCCGGGTTGACGGGGTTGATCCACGTCTTCTGGTAGTCGTCGCCGCCCGGGGAGCCGCGCACCGCCGACCAGGTGACACCGCCGTCTTCCGTGCGCCAGAAGACCGTCGACGAGCTGTAGACGACGTTCTCGTTCTTCGGGTCGACGGCGATCGTCGGCAGGTCACCGCCGCCGATCCGGACGAGCGGGCGATAGTCGGCCTGCCGGGCGGCCGCCGCGCCTGACGAGTCGGGGCCGCGCACGGCCAGGAACCAGTGTTCGCCGGCGTCGATGGACTTGTAGAAGCCGACCGGCCCCGACGCGCCGGTGGCGGTGGCGGCCGCGGCCATCGCGTACATCACCTTCGTATTCGAGGGGGCGATGGCGATGTTGGCCTGCAGCACCGAGGGGAGGCCGGCGGTGAGCTGCCGCCAGGTGGTGCCGCCGTCGCCGGACTTGAAGATGCCGTTGCCGCCGCCGCCGAATCCCCCGCCCTCCCAGAACGCCTGCTGCTGCTGCCAGAGGGTGGCGTAGACGGTGTTGGGATCGCTGGGATCGATGCGGACGTCGTTGCCGCTCGTGTACTCGTCCTTGTACAGCACCTTCTCGAAGGTCCGGCCGCCATCGGTCGACCGGAAGATGCCGCGTTCCGCGTTAGGTCCATACGGGTGGCCAAGCGCGGCGACGAACAGGCGGTTCGGATTCGCGGCGTCGACCTCGATCATGGCGATCATCTGGCTCTCGCGGAGCCCGAGGTGCGTCCACGTCCGGCCGGCGTCGGTCGACTTGTAGACGCCGTCGCCGGTGGCGAGGTCGGGGCGGATGATGCCGGCGCCGGTCCCGACATAGATGATGTTGGGATCGGAGGGCGCCACCGCGATCGCGCCGATCGAGCCGGTGGGTTCGTGGTCGAAGAGCGGTTCCCAGTTGTTGCCGTAGTCGGTGGAGCGCCACACGCCGCCGTTGTCGAAGCCGACATAGAACACGTTCGGCTGGCTCGGCACCCCGGACAGGGCGCGGGCGCGGCCGGCGCGCGAGGGGCCGATCTGGCGCCAGTGCATCGCCGAGGCGGGGTCGAGCGCCTGGGCGCGGGCGGTGGAGGGCTCGGCCAGCGTGGCGACCGCTGTGGCCGAAGCGAGCGTCAGCAACGTGAAGGGAACGCGGATGCGGGGGCAGAGAGTGTGCACGGGAGTTCGCGATGGGGTGTGGCGGGAGGGACGGAACCGCATGGCGCGGGCGCGCGACCGGCGATGAGTATGCAGCGCGATTACCGCCGGCGCCACGCGGGCCGGCTCCTGTCGCTACCTCGACCGTGCCCTCAGCGCAGAGGGCGCGGGGCCGAGTACGACGAGTTGGGGATACGGACTAGACGGACAAAAGCACGGACACAGAACGGACAAGAAACACCTTTGGTTTGCTTTGGGGCGCCACAGAGGGTGAGTACCCCAAGAGCTGTTTCCGTCAAGTCCGTTTCCGTCCGTGTCGTCTTCCGTATCCCAACCGCGTCGGACCCTCCGGGGACGAGGGTCTTCCGAGTCTGCCGAACCACACTGGGGCAGTCTGCCCTCAAGCAGGATGCTGCCCGCGGCGCTGAGGACGCGGGGCTGAGTACGACGAGTTGGGGCTATCGCTCCCGCGCGTAGCAGACCTCGCCCGCGCCGGCCGCCCAGAGGCAGAGCCGGTCGCTCCACGTCTGGCCGAGGTCGTCGCTCACCTGTTCCAGCCGGAAGCGGCGCACCGTGGGCGGGCCCTTGTTGTCGGCGGCGAGGGTGATGGTGTTCCCCCGGACGGTGAAGGCGCCGTCGCCGGCGAAGCCGTGTGTCGTCATCAGCACTTCGGTGCTGGAGATGCGCGAGGTGTAGCCGACGGCCGCGGCGTTGGCGTACCGGCCCTCGGCGGAGAAGGTGTAGCGGTCGGCGACGCTGGCCGTGGTGGTATTCCAGGTGCCGGCCAGCCTCTGCGCCAGCGCCTTGTCCGACGGGGCGGCGACGCTCCGGAACTGGAGGCTGTGGAAGAAGCCCGGCCAGTCGTCGCCCAGGACCTGGCCGAAGCAAGCGCTCACCAGCGGCCGTTTGGCGGTGGTCGCGATCACCGCCAGCTGCCTATCGAGGCGCACCGCCATGACCCGCGCTCCCCAGAGTCCGTCGTCCCCTTCCCGCCCCCCCAACGTCTTGGCGATGACGAAATAGTCCCATCCCAGCGGCGACGTGCCGCGGGTGAGCGTGGGTGCCGGATACGGATAGCTGGCATTCTGGAACGGGTCGGCGTTGAAGATCCCGCGGAACGCGGCGCGGGCATCGTCAGGCAGGCTTGCGCCGGCCGGCCGCAGCTGGAAGACGGTGATCTGGCACTGCTCGCCGTTCGACTTTGGTGGCGACAGGTACGAGATACCCTGGGCGAAGGCCGTGCCCCGCCATCCGTCGGGCAGCGCATAAACGTAGCCCGGTGCCAGTCCGCCGGCCGGGATCGGCAAGGAGGCGGCAGGCGCCGTTGCCGGGGCGGCCGGCGCGGGTGCGTTGGCCGCAGGGGGGGCCGCGGGTGCGGCCGGCGCGGCGGCGATGCCCGCCGGCACCGCGAGCCGGATCGAGGCGAGGAAACGGTCGGCCTCCGCCTGGTAGGCCGGGCTGGCGACGTTGACCAGCGCCGACACCACGCGTCCATGTCCGGTGGCGGCATACAGCACGGTCATGAACGCCACTCGGCCGTTGACCGAGTTCGCCGATCCGGTCACGATCGTCCAGCCGTCCGGCGTCTGGCGGGTGCTCGTGCGCGGCAGCCCGGTGGTCCACGGCGCGGTGGTCACCAGCGCGCGCCAACCCAGGTTGAAGTTCTCGTCAGGCGTTCCGGTGCTCGCCCCCACCGGATAGACGAAGATCTGGCAGAACCCGGGTGGGCCGCTGCGCGGCGGCGGCGCCTGGTAGACGATCACGCCGTTAGGGTACGTCGAGCGTGCCCATCCCTGTGGTGGCGTGAAAGTGGCGACGTCGATCGTCTCCGTCTGGGCGCCACCCGCGCGCGTGAGGCTCAGCGCGACCAGGCCGGCCGCCACGAGCGCCTTCATGGGGACCTCCAGTCCGGCGTCAGCCGCCGGGATGATACTCCCGCTCGGTGTGTCCCTTGAGCTGAGCGGGATAGAAGTACACCTCGCGCAGGTCGCCGGCGCTGTAGCGGCCGGCCTGGTCGTTGAAGTGCTTCGACGCGGGGCTCCCGCTCTCACCGCCGGCGGTGACCGCGCGGGCGCGCACGCTGTCGCCGAACTCGACCACGGCCAGGAAGCTGTTCCCGCTGGTGCCGTACCATTTCTTCGTGCCGGGCCAGGCTTTGGCGCCGAACGACGCCAGCGAGCCCCACCGGGCCGACGCGAACGGGACCGGAATGCTCGGCCCCGAGTCATTGAACGGGTGGACGATATCATCCGTCAGGCGCTGGAATCGGTTGATCTCGCCCCACGGCGTCTTCCAGCTGCCAAAATCGGCGGTGAGCTTGTCCGACGCCGCCGCCAGCGACTGGAGGCGCTGCTGCGCGGTCGCCCGCGCTTCCATGAAGCTGTAGAGCGACACCCCCGCGGCGCGCGCCTCGCGGGCCACGCGCTGCCCGAGATCCTCGCCCCAGAACACCGCCAGCGAGGTGGGGACCGACGCCACCGACCAGCGGAGGTCCCAGGCACGGAGGGCGGCCACCTGGTCGGCGAGCCTGGCCTTGAGCGGATCGGACGCGGGCGTGCTGTCGTACGCGGCGAGGAGCGTCGGGATCAGGACCTCGAACTCCGTCAGGCGGCTGTCGAACGCGGCGGCGATGACGGAGGCCGGCGTGAAGTCGTGCCGGCTCCCGAGCACGCGAATGGCGTGGATGCCGCGCGGGTTCTCGGTCCCCATCTCCACGTAGACCGGGAAGTCGGCCTGCTTCGGACTGCTCGCGCCGGCCGCCGTCCACGGCCAGTTGTTGGTGTTGTAGAGCCAGCCGCTGGCCGGGTTCAGCAGGTGCGGCGTCTCGTCGATCGACAGGAGATCCTTCCAGTCGGTGGCGGGGTCGCTGCCGTCGACGGGCTTCGTGAAGTCGAACCGGGGGTCGCGCCGGGGGATGAAGTTGCCGTGGAAGTAGGCGATGTCGCCGTCGGCGTCGGCGAAGATGGTGTTGTTGGACGAATTCGCCTTGAGCTCCATCGTCTCCCGATAGGCTTTGTAGCTCCGCGCCTTGGTGCGCGTGAACGACTCGGTGAGCGCCTCGATCGGTTTCTGCATGAGGCGCATCGCCACCCACTTGTCGCCGAGCGTGCGGACGATCGGCCCGTGGTGCGTGTGGTAGACGGTGAAGTCGCGGCGCGCCATCCCGGTGGCCGTCTTGTACGGGACGACGATCGTCGACACGGTCACGGGACGCCGGCCGCCGCCGTACTTGTAGCTGACGGAGCCGCCGTCCTTCGACACGGCCTCCAGGTACTCGTCGACGGCGTCGACGCCGCTGGAGGTGTGCATCCAGCCGGCGCGGTCGTTGAATCCCTGGTAGATGAAGAACTGGCCCCAAGTGGACGCGCCGTAGGCGTTCAGCCCCTCGTCGCTCGTCATCTGGAGCTCGGACCGGAAGAAAAACGACGTGTGGGGGTTGATCCAGAGGATCGCGTGGTGCGAGGCGGTGTTCGACGGGGCGATCGCGAAGCCGTTGGAGCCCGTCGGCTCGTCAGGCGGGGCGCCATCGCCGTCGTCGTCTCCGGCGGAGGCGAGGGTGTCGGCGCGGTTGCCGTAGAACGCCGCCAGGCCATTCAGCGAGACGCGCTCGATGTCGCCGCCGATGCTCCCCTCGGTGAAGCTCAGCGCCATCCACGGCTCGAAGCGGGTAATGACTTTCGGCCTCACGTCCGGGTGCGTGTAGAGGTAGTAGTTGAGGCCGTCGGCGAAGGCGACCATGAGGCGCTGGAGCCAGGGCGGGCTGGCGGCGTACTGCGCCTTCAGCGTGTCGGGGTCGATGAAGAGTTTCATCCGCAGGTCGCGCCAGATCGCGCTCTCCCCCTCGGTCTCGGCGGCTCGCCCCATCGCGTTGACGTAGTTCATCTCGACGCGATTGAAGTCATCCTCGGCCTGGGCATAGACGGCGCCGAAGACGGCATCGGCGTCGGTGTGGCCGCGGACGTGCGCGATGCCCCAATCGTCGCGGGTGATGGTGACGCGCTGCGCCTGCGCTTCCCAGCGGGCGATGTCGGCGGTGGGGACGCGCTGCGCTGAGCAGGCTGAGGCGGGCGCCGAGATCGCGGCTGCGACGAGGGCGAAGGCTAGTGTCTTCATGGGGTGAATTCTGGGTGTGGCGGTGGCCGGCGCAAGGCAGGGCTCGGCGTGCGAGGCCGGGTGGGACGTCCTCTGGCTTGCACCAGTGCGCGACCACGGGCTTGGACGTCCTCAGGCTTGGACGGGTTGGGGATACGGACTAGACGGACAACTGCACGGAAGACTGCACGGACACTGCAAGCAACGGGGGGACCAGCTCCTGCCCGGCGGGAGAGAACAAAACAACAAACAAGGAAGTGGGTTGATCTCTCGAGAAAGCCTGTGCCTTGTCCGTCTAGTCCGTAACAGTCCGTTTAGTCCGTAATGCCTCACTCCACCATCATCGCGCCCAGCCGTTCGAGCACCTGCCCCAGGTCCGGCTTGTCCTCCAGCACCGGCACCACCGGATCCTTCCCCAGTCGCTCCATCCGATCGAGCGCCGTCTTGATCGTGAACGCGCGGGGGTCGAGCGACTGGTTGACCTCATCCCAGGTGAGCGGCATCGATACCGTGGCGCCCATCAGCGGCCTGACGCTGAACGGGGCGACGATCAGCTGGCCGTGCCGGTTCTGGAGGTAGTCGAGATAGACCTTGTCTCCCCGCTTGGTGACGTGGCGGGTGATCGTCGCGATGTCGTGCAGTTCGCGCAACAGCACCCGCGCCAGCAGCTCGCCCAGCGTCCTCGACTGCTCGTAGGTGCACTGCCGCCCTAACGGCAGGAGGATGTGGAGGCCGGTCTTGCCGGTCGTCTTCACGTAGCTCGGCAGCCCAATCTTCTCGCACAACGCGCGCAGGGCGATCGCGCACCGGATGACGTCCGAGAAGGGCGCCTCCTTGGGGTCGAGGTCGATCACGCACCAGTCCGGCTGCTCCAGCGTCCCCACCCGGCTGTTCCAGATGTGCAGAGGGATGGAGCCGAGGTTGGCGATGTAGAGCAGCGACTCGACGTCGCCGCAAACGAAGTACTTGATGTCGCGCTGGGTGTCGGTGCTCCAGATGGGGACGGTGCGGATCCACTCCGGCGCGAACTCCGGGGCGTCCTTCTGATAGAACGACTTGCCGTCGATGCCGTCCGGGAAGCGCGTCATCACCACCGGCCGGTTGGCGAGGTACCTGAGCATCCACGGCGACAGGGCGCGGTAGTACTCGATCAGGTCGCCCTTGGTGTAGCCGTCGGCGGGCCAGTAGACCTTCTTGAGGTTCGAGAAGGTCACCGACTTCTCGGCCGGCGCGCGGGGCGGCGGGAGCGGCTCGGCGGGCGCTCCTGCCGGCGCGGAGCCCGGTGAGGCATCGCTCGTGAGGCGCTGGCGATCGCAGTCGCGGGGATCCTTGTCGGGCCGGAGGTGCATGAAGGCCGGATGCCGCAGCACGCCATCGGGCGTGAACTCGCGAAAGCGCACCGTACAGACGTGCACGGGATCGACCCAGGTCGTCGTCTTCGTGTCCGGGATTTCTGAGGCCGAGCCTCCTTCCCCCACCGGCGGCGCGCACGGTGGGTCTTTGCGCACGATCGGGTCGAGCAGCGCCTTGAGCTCGCCGAGCAGCTTGTCGTCGAAGCCCGTGCCGACGCGTCCCGCGTACACCAGCTCCCCGCCCACCATGTCGGCGAGCTGGAGCGCGCCGAAGTGGCTGCGCCCTCCGCGGGGCTCGGTGAAGCCGACGATCACGAAGTCGCCGGTGCGCTCGGCCTTGATCTTGAGCCAGACGTCTGAGCGCCCGCCGCGATAGGGGACGTCGGCGCGCTTGGCGATGATCCCCTCCAGCCCCATCGCGTCCACCTGCTCGAGGAACGCGGTGCCCTCGCGCTCGATGTGGTCGAGGACGCGGACGGCGCCGAGTTTGGGGAGCGCGTCCATGAGGAGCGCCTTGCGAGTCGACAGCGGGAGCGGGCGGAGGTCGAAGTCCTCGAAGGCCAGCAGGTCGAACGCATAGAACGTGGCCGGAAGCTCCACGGCGGCGCGCTTGATGTCGATCGCCGACGACAGGCGTCCCCGCTGCTGCAGGCGCGCGAAGCTCGGCTTCCCCTGGGGATCGAGCACCACGACCTCGCCGTCGACAATGCACTCGTCCAGCGGAATCGCCTTGACGGCGCGGGCGACCTCGGGGAAGACCGCCGTGTAGTCGTTGCCGTTGCGCGAGAGGAGGATCGCCTCACCGTGCGCCTTGCCGGCGATCAGGCGGTAGCCGTCGAGCTTGAGCTCGAACAGCCAGCCGTCCTTCGTGAACGCGTTGTCGGTGGGTTCGGCGAGCATGACCTCGACCGCCCGCGGCTCGACGTGCGCGCGCGGGGCCTTCGTCTTTTCGAGCGCGGCGCGGAGCCTGGCGGCCGGCGACTCGCCGGCCTTGACCTGGTCCACCGTGAGGCCGGAGAGCACCGACGTCTCATCGAACTGGTCGCCGGGCACCTTCACCCAGGCGTCGCGCTCCTTGATCAGGAGCCAGTCCTTCTCCGACTTCTTGATCTTCACCAGCGTCCACCGGCCGTGGAGCTTGTAGCCGCGGAGCTCGAAGAGGAGCTTCCCCTTCTCGAGCCCCTCGCGCCAGTCTTCGAGCGGCACCCATTCGCCGCGGTCCCAGACGATCACGCCGCCGGCGCCGTAGTTCCCCGCCGGGATGATTCCCTCGAAGTCGCCGTACTCGAGCGGATGGTCCTCGACCTTCACGGCCAGCCGCTTGTCGTTCATGTCGAACGACGGCCCCTTGGGCACCGCCCACGACCGGAGCACGCCGGCCATCTCGAGGCGCAGGTCGAAGTGGAGCTGCCGGGCGGCGTGCTTGTGGACGACGAACAGGTGCCCCGGCACCGCGGAGACCGTTCCGAGCGGCTCGGGGGTACTGTCGACGGACCGCTTCGCTCGGTAGCTGCTGAGGCTGTCCGTTACCGGCGCGTCGTCGCTACTTGCGGGCAAGAGTGTGCGTGGTAAGTGTATGTGTTAGTCGAGAATGCGGAATGCGGAATCCGGAATGCGGAACAGCATCCCGCCAGACGGTCATGCTGCGCCCGACCCTTCGTATCGCGCTCCACCATTCGGTATCCCGGTTTCCGCATTCCGCATTCCGCATTCCGCATTCCTCCCCCTTCCCGCCACCATATGCCCGCCAGAGCTATCGGCAGCGCCACCATCTCGTTCGGGCTCGTCTCGGTGCCCGTGAACCTGTACTCGTCGTCGGAGTCCAAGGCGAGCGTGTCGTTCAACATGCTGCACAAGAAGTGCGGGTCGCGCCTCAAGCAGCAGTACACCTGTCCGAAGGACAACGAGGTGGTCGCGCGCGACGACACCGTCAAGGGGTACGAGTTCGCCAAGGACCAGTACGTGGTGCTGAGCGCCGAGGAGCTGAAGGCGCTCGAGGAAAAAGCCACCGGCATGATCGATGTCGCCGAGTTCGTGCCGCTGGCCAAGGTCGACCGGGAGTACGTCGAAAAAATCTACTATCTGGGCCCCGACAAGGGGGGTGACCGCGCCTACCGGCTGCTGGCGGCGGCGCTGGGGGAGACCGGGCGCGCGGCGCTGGGGCAGTACGCGGCCCGTGGGCAGCAGCACCTGGTGCTCCTCCGCCCGCTCAATGGCGTGATCGTGATGGAGCAGCTCCACTACGCGGATGAAGTGCGCCCGACGACCGAGGTCACCATCCCCTCGGGCGAGGTGAAAGAAGGCGAGCTGACCCTCGCCAAGCAGCTGATCGAGCAGTCGTCGAGCGACGCCTTCGATCCGGCCAAGTACAAGGACACCGTGCGCGAGCGGATGCTCGAGACGATCCAGCGGAAGATCGACGGGCAGGACATCACCGCCGACGCGGCGCCGGCGGCCGGCACCAAGATCATCGACCTGATGGAGGCGTTGAAGGCGAGCCTGGCCGCGAAGCCGGACAAGGCGACCGCCAAGGCGTCATGAAGCTTCGCGCCGGCACCAGCGGCTACGCGTACAAGGAGTGGAAGGGATCGTTCTATCCCGAGGACCTCAAGGCCGACGGGTTCCTCAACTACTACGCGACGCGGTTCCCGACCGTCGAGATCAACAACACCTTCTACCGGCTGCCGCGGGAGCACGTGCTGCAGGAGTGGGCGTCGCAGGTGCCGGAGACGTTCAGCTTCTCGATCAAGGCGAGCCAGCGGATCACCCACCACACGCGCCTCAAGCCCGAGGGCGCGAGCGCGGTGGAGTTCCTGCTGAAGAACACGACCATCCTGGGCGGGCGGATGGGGCCGATCCTCTTCCAGCTGCCGCCCAACCTGAAGAAGGACGCCGAGCGGCTGCGGACTTTTCTGGCGACGCTGCCCGCCGACCGCCGGTACACGATGGAGTTCCGGCACGAGAGCTGGTTCGACGACGAGGTGTTCGAGGCGCTGAAGGCGCGCGACATTCCCTTGGTGATCAGCGAACAGGATGACTTCGCGGCCCCGCTGGTGGCCACGGCGAGCTGGGGATACGCGCGGCTACATCGGTTTGACTATGACGGAGCGGCGCTGGCGGCGTGGGCGAAGAAGCTGAACGCGCAGCCGTGGTCCGAGGCGTATGTGTACTTCAAGCACGACGAAGGGACGGGATCGGGGCCGCCGGCGGTGGACGCGTTTGTGAAAGCGTTTGGCGGGTGAGCTTCGGTGCAAACCGGCGAGTCTTACGGCGTTGGAACGGACTGTTCGGAATGAACGGATGAATACGGTGGGGCGAGCCCTATTCATCCGTTAAGTCCGATCAGTCCGTTCCAACGCCGTAAGAATGTCTTTGGCGCTCCGCGTCTAGCCTTCGATCTTGTAGACCTCGCGCTTCCCGTGATCGACGAGCTCGTGGTAGCCCTGCATGATCTTCTCGAACTCCTTCTGGTCCTCCGCCGAGCCCGGCGGCGCGGACATCAGGTCCTCGAAGGCCTGAAGGCTTTTCACCTCCATCTCCGCCACGACGGTCCAGTACTGCTCGGCGCAAAAGTCGGTCATGATGCGCATCTTCGGCATCCCCGACTTGGCGCCCAGCTTGTTCATGGCGACGAACTTCTCGACCATCGGGCGCACTTTGCCGGGCTTGCAGTACATGATTTCGCGTACGAGGTACATGGATTCCTCCCAGGAAGTCCTTCGTTGAGGCCGGGGAGATGATTCTACCGCGCCCCCGGTCCGGCGGCGAGATCGGCGTAGCCGGCTGATCGCGCGGCCGCTACCGCGGCCATCCGATCGTATGCGGCTGGTCGAGCCACCGCTACCGCGGCCACCCGGTCTGCGGCAGCCCCGGCGTCAGCTTCAGCGCGTTCTGGTAGTAGACCTTCTTCAGCACGCTGTCCGGCAGGTCGATGCCGTACAGCTTCCAGAAGGCGTGGTAGCCGCGATAGTAATCGAAGTACTCGTCGCGCGTCTCGAACACCCGCCAGTAGTACGGATACTCCTCGGGCTGGAACGAATCCTTCCCGAACAGGATCCGGTCCTGGAAGGTCACGAAGAAGTCGTGGGCGGCGCGCGGCTGGCGGCCGATGTCGTAGAGCACCGCACCCACTTCGGTGTAGACGTTAGGCATCTCGGTCAGCATCTTCCCCAGCCGCCCCAGGTCGTTGGCCTGCCACCCCAGGTGGGCCGCCACGAACGTCGTCTTCGGGTGCTTGCGGAAGAGGTTGTCCCGCTCCGTCATCAGCTCCTCGAACGGCGGGAACTGATCCGGCGGATAGCGGCGGTCGGAAAACAACGCCAGCTCCAGCCACCGCTCGTTGCTGTAGTCGATCGGCTGCCAGAACTCCTCGGGGTCGGCGGTGTGGATGAAGACCGGGAGCTTGAGGCGGGCGCAGGCGTCCCAGATCGGGTCGAGATCGGGGTCGTCGATCCGGAGTCGCGTCCCGTCGGCCTTCTTGTAGCCAAGGCCGAGGCCTTTGGAGATCTCACCGACGCCCACCGCGCCGGCGGCGACGTCGGACTCGAGCTGCGCCACCGCCTTCGCCGCCCACCCCGGCCCCACGCCACGGAAGTCGATCCCCGCGAGCACCCGCACGCGGTCCTTCATCCCCGGCGATGCGCTGATGGCGGCGAGGGTCTGACGCAGGCGGTCCCCCGACAGGTTGTCGGCGGAAACCATGAGCCGCACGTTCAGGCTGTCGAGCGCCGCGCCCAGGGTCGCGAGGCCGTCCGCCGAGCTGATCAGGCCGCGCGGGTGGCCGTGGAAGTCGATCGCGGGATATTTTGCCGTCTTGACCGGGTGCGCCGGCGTGACCAGCGTCGAGCGCGGCCGATAATCCACGATGCTCGGCACCGGAAGTTCGGGCGCCATGCAGTTGCGCGGCCGGATCTCGGTGGTGCCAGCGGGGCACGATTCGCCCGGCTGGATCGGCGTGCCGCGCATTCGCCCGGGTCCGCCGCCGGTGGACTGGGCGGCGGCGCGGGGGCCGGTGGCGAGTACGACGCTCAGAGTCGCGAGGACGACGGCAATGCGCATGAACGCTCCTGACGGCGGGAACCGGAAATTGTCCTGTGGACCACCGGAAATAAACGGGGCGGACGTCGGGCGGGCGACGCGGCCGCGCCGGGACCGTGGCGCGGCCCCATGATCGTCCACGTCGTCGACGGTACCTACGAGCTCTTCCGCCACTTCTACGGCCAGCGCCGCTTCAACAACGGTGAGGACGCGCCCTTCGCGGCGGTGACCGGCGTGCTCCACACCGTGCTCCAGATGCTCGGCACCGGCGCGACCCACATCGGCGTGGCGACGGATCACGTCATCGAGTCGTTCCGGAACGAGCTCTGGGCCGACTACAAGACCGGCGAGGGGATCGAGCCGGTGCTCTTCGCGCAGTTCCATCCGCTGGAGGACGCGCTCCGGGCGATGGGCGTCGCCGTCTGGCCGATGGTGGAGCTCGAGGCCGACGATGGGCTGGCGTCGGCGGCGCGAATAGCGGCGGAAGATCCGCGCGTAGAGAAGGTGTGCATCTGGACGCCTGACAAGGATCTCGCGCAGTGCGTTCGCGGCGACCGGGTGGTGCAGGCCGATCGCCGGGCGAATTCCATTCGCGACGCCGAGGGCGTGCGCGCCAAGTTCGGCGTGGAGCCGGCGCTGATCCCGGACTGGCTGGCGCTGGTGGGCGACAGCGCCGACGGCTATCCGGGGATTCCGGGGATCGGCGCCAAGGGCGCGGCTCGGCTGCTGAACAAGCATGGCGCGATCGAGACGTTTCCGCCGGATGTATTGGGCGAGCAGCGTGCGCAGGCGCTGTTGTTCAAGGATCTCGCGACGCTACGGACAAACGCGCCGCTCTTCACGGATGTGGACGAGATCCGGTGGCGGGGCCTACGGACGGGTTCGAGGCGTGCGCCGAGCGGTTAGGCGACTTCAGGCTCGTGGCGCGGTGCCGGGGGATCGCGATCCCGGCATAGCTCCATGCCTCGCAAGCGGTGCACTTTGGATCGTCGCCGCTGTTCAACCGCCGCACGACCACGCGGATCAGATCCCCGCCAACCACCTCGCACTCGCCTCCGCCACTTCCTCCAGCACCGCCGCGTCGTTCCGCCCCGACGATTTGAGGACGTGGAAGCTGTGGTCGGCGCCCTCCAGCCAGTGCATCGCCCAGGGCGCCTTCACCGTGGTGAGCGTGCGTTCCATCAGCGCCCGCGTGCATAACGGATCGCGCGTGCCGCTGAAACAGATGACGGGCATCGTGATGAGCGGCAGGTGGGCATCGCGCAACTGCTCCGGCTTCCCCGCCGGGTGCAGCGGATACGCGAGCAGCAGCAAGCCATCGGCGGCGAAGCCATCGGCGGCGAGCATCGACGCCGCCCGCCCGCCCATCGACCGCCCTCCCATCACCAGCTTCTTCGGACTCAGTTCGGCGCGTACCCGGGCCACCACCGCGCCCACCGTCTCCTTCAGCTTCGGCATGGGATCCGGCCGGCCGGAGCGCTTCTCCTTGTACAGGAAGTTGAAGCGGACGACGCCGAACCCACGGGCGCGGAGCGCGTTGGCCGCCGCCAGGAGCGAGCGGTCGGACATGCTCCCGCCGGCGCCGTGCGCGCACACGAACACCGCCGCCTCGCTGCCTGACGACGGAGGCTCGTAGACCGCGCGCGTTGTCGCGTCGCCGACCGCGACCTGCCACTCGGCAGCGTTCATTCACGCACCCCGTCTTCTGGCTGATCCCCGCCTCGTTCCCGGAGATGGTCTCGCGCGGCTCGTTTCCTCATTCGTATTGTCTCCTCATTCAAGCTGTTTGGCCGTCAGCCCCATCTCGTCCAGGAACCGGTGCCCGCTCGGCTCCTTGCCGGCGCGCCGCGTCACGTGCGTCAGCACGAGGCGGTCTTTGGTACGCGTCATCCCGACGTAGAGCAGCCGCCTCGCCTCTTCGACTTCCGCGGGCGTGGGGCCCGTCTTCGGCGACCCGCCGGGCAGCTGCGCGTCCTCCACCCCCACCACGTACACGCGCGAGAACTCGAGTCCCTTGGTCGAGTGCAGCGTCAGGAGGTTCACGCGCCCGCGCTCCGGCTCGGCGCCGTCCCACTTGGAGAGCAGGGCGCGCTCGAGGAACTGCGATATCTGCGCGTCGAGCGGGCCGTCGGGGATGCCGGCGAGGAGCCGCCGCAGTCGGATCATCGCCGCCGGATAGCGCTCGTCGGCGGTCTTCTCGGCGCGGACCTTCACCATCAGGTCCACTCCCCCCAGCCGCGCGATGAGCTGGTCGGTGGTGGGGATGGAGAGGTCGTCCCCCTGCTCGTGCTCGTACGTCTCCAGGCAGGTGCTGTATCGGCCGAGCGCGAAGTAGCGGGCGACGCCCTTGAACATCCGGGCTTCGGTGCCCAACGAGTCATCGTCGCTCAGCGCGAGGGCGACGCCCAGTTGGTCGAGGAGGTTGACGAGCGCCGTCTTCCGCGCCCGCACCCGCTTCGCCTCATCGAGCGCGAGTACGACCTTGGCGAGCGTCCGGGTGTCGTCCAGGGCGCGGTGCGAGCGGCCCGGCGGGATGCCGAACTTGCGCGCCAGGTCAACGAGCTTGCGGCTGGTGGGGTAGAGGTCGCGCGCCAGGGGGAGCGTGTCGTAGGTGCAGAGGTCGAAGCGCCCGCCGGCCGCCCGCGCCATCCGGGTGAGGATCCGGAAGTCGAAGTCGTAGCCGTTATGCGCGACCACGACGTCGTCGCCGCAGAAGGCGCGGAAGGCCGGCCACACCTCCTCGAAGCGCGGCGCGCCGGACAGCTCGGCGGCGGTGATCCCGTGGGCCGCGGCCGCGCCGGCGGTGATCTTCGCGCGCGGCCGCACCAGTGACGAGTACTCGTCGACCGGCCGCCCCTCGCGCACGCGGACGGCGGCGATCTCGACGATCTCCGCCTTCTTCGTATCGTTGTCGGTCGTCTCGAGGTCGATCGCGGTGAAGTTCTCGCGCGCGGCGCCGGAGTCGTCCATCTCCACCAACTGCGCCGCCTTGAAGACGCCCAGCGCCACACCCACCGACAGCACGTCACCGGCCTCGATGCGCTCGGCGCCCGGCGGGCACTCGCCGGCGAGGCGCACGTCCGCGAAGCCGATGCCGGCCAGGATCCCCTTGAGCCCAATCTCGACGCCCCCCATGCGCGGCATCCAGACCGTGGCGCGCCGCTGGCGGGCGGCGCGAAGCCTGGCGGCGAGCTTGTCGACGTCGCCGAGCGATGCCGGATCGCTGATCTCATCGTGGCGGTCGTCGAGCACCGAGCGCACCGTCCCGACGCGACGGGACAGGAGCTCCTGCACCAGCGCGGCGAGTGTCGCGTGCCGCTTTCCCACCGCGGCGAGGTTGCGCCAGTCGGCGAGGGCGCGGCGGACCTGCCGGCCGCTCTCGTGGGCACGCGGCAGGTGGCCGGCCAGATGGTAGAGCTGGCGCGCGAGATCCTGGCCCTTCTTTTCGGCCTCGGCGCGCGCTTCGTCGAGCAACGGGCGCGGGAGGACGACGGCGAAGAAGAGGTCGCGGAGGAGGTCGTCACCGGGGCTAATGATCACCCGCAGCGCGGCGATCACGTAGCCCACCACCGGGTCTTCGGACAGGGCGCGCCCCTGCGCCAGGCGACAGGGGATGCCGGCGTTGAGGAACGCGGCTTCCAGTGCGTTGCCGACCTCGTGGGTGCGGTAGAGGAGCGCGACGTCACCCCAGTCGTGGCCGTGCGCCTCACGATCGCGACGGAGATCGTCGATGATCCACGTCGACTCGGCGTCGTCGGAGTCGAATCCCACGGCCGCCACCGGGAATGCCGACACGCGGTCGGCCGCCGGCGCGACGCGGTCGGCGAAGATCGGCGTGTTGACCGTCACCAGCTTGCGGGCGAGCGCGAAGACGTCGTGCGGAACGCGGCGATTCTCCTCGAGGGGGATCGGGGGGCCGAGCTTGAAGTCGTTGACGAGGTCGATGAAGACGCGGGGGTCGGCACCGGCCCAGGAGTAGATCGACTGTTCGTCGTCGCCGACCGCGAAGACGTGGCGGTGGTCCTTCGCGAGGGCGCGGACCACCCGGTACTGGACCGGGTTCAGGTCCTGGAACTCGTCGACGAGGACGACGTCCCACCGCGCCCGCACGGTGGCGCCGATCTCGGGACGTTCGAGGAGCTCGGCGGCCTTGATCACCAGCGTGTCGAAGTCGACCACCTTCCGCGACGCCAGAAACTTCTGGTACTTGTCAAAGAGCGCCAGGTCGTTGTGGAGGAGCGGGTCGCCGCGGAAGCGGTGGGCGGCGAAGCGGGTGAGGGTGTTGCCGTGCCAGCGGCGGAAACCCTCGATGCGCCGCAACACCGAGCGCTGGTACTCTTCGTCGGCGATCCCGAAGCCCCGCTCCAGCCCCACGTGCTCCCCGAACTCGCGCAGCAGCTCGGCGCAGAAGGCGTGGATGGTGCCGCGCTTGATCGCGCCCGCCGCCTCGCCTAACCGCGCTTCCAGCCGGTGGGCGATCTCGCCGGCCGCCTTGTTGGTGAAGGTGAAGGCGCAGATCCGCGCCGGCGGGAAGTCGTGATGCTCGATGAGCCAGCCGATCCGCTCGATGAGGCAGAAGGTCTTCCCCGCCCCGGGGCCGGCCAGGACCAGCAGCGACTCCGGCGGCGCCTCGATCGCTCCCCGCTGCGACAACGACGGGACCGGGGGGGGCGGCGGCTGGTTGGCGGCCGCGGCGTCCGTTGCGTCCACCGTTGCGGCCGGAGCGGTCACGCGAAGCGGCGTTGGGCGCGCTCGCGGGCCTTGCGGGCTTCCTCTTCGCGGTTCCGCGGCGGGGCGTGCGTCTCCAGCGAGTGGACGAGGCGGTGCGCGACCGCGGTCACGTCGTCGACGGCCTGGTTGAAGGCAGCCTCGTTGGCGCGCGACGGCTTGGTGGTACCGCTCAGCTTGCGGACGAACTGGAGCGCCGAGGCGCGGATCTCGTCGTCGGTGGCCGGGGGTTCGAAGTTGGCGAGGGTTTTGATGTTCCGGCACATGGGGAGGCTCCGGGGCAGCTGCCAAGTACTGAGTACTGAGTACTGAGTATCGGTCAGTGTGGCGTTCATGGAATATGCCCGCGCGGCTCGCTGCGGGGCCAGCGGGCCCGAAGGTCAGATCAGCTTGCCCGGATTCTTCAGGTAGCGCCCGATCAACGCGTCCGCCGCCCAGGTGGTGAGGGCGATCGCCGTGAGGGTCGGATTCTGTGAGGGGTTCTGCGGAAAGGCCGACGCGCCGACGACCCACAGCTCGGGCAGGTCCCAGTGCTGCAGGTACGGATTGACCACGCTCGACTCCGGCGAGGCGCCCATGACGACGCCGCCCTGGATGTGCGTGCTCTGATACGACGTCACGTCGTACTTGCCGCGCGCCGGAGCGCTGTCGTCCGTGGTCGTGGCGCCCATCGCCTTCGCGATCGCCTTCGTACGGGCGGCCGCGATCTCGCGCTGCCGGTGCTCGTGTTCGGTCCAGTCGAGCGTGAAGCGCAGCAGCGGGTCGCCGAACCGGTCCGTGTAGGTCGGATCCAGGTCCATGCAGTTCTGGCGCCACGCGAGATGCTCGCCGACGAAGGAAATGACGGCGCTCCGGTCGTACCACTTGAGCGCCGCGGCCTTCCACTCAGGGCCCCAGCTGGACGTCACCGCGCCGCGCGGCAGAACGCCGAACGACCCGATCGGACGATCCCCCTGCGAGATCGCCTGGATCGCTCCCAGCCTAACGACCCCCTCGGCGCCGGTGAGCCCACGGTCGCCGTCGAAGTCGGAGATGCGCGTGCAGACCGAACCGGCCCCCATGAACCCGTTCAGCGGCTTGTCGAAGAATGCCCGCGTCCCGCCCTGCAGCTGGTGCGTGAGGTTCTTCCCCAGCGTCCCCTTCCCCGTGGCGGCGTCGTACGGACTGCCGCCCCGCGACAGCAGGAGGAGCCGCGTGTTGTTCAGCGACCAACTCGCGAGAATCACGATCGCCGCCGGCTGGAACTGCTCTGCGCCTCTCTCGTCCGCGTACCGCACGCCCGTCACGTGGCCATTCGCGTGGACCACGCGCCGCACCCAGCTTCGTGTGCGCAGCTCGAAGCTCCGGCGCCGCCGCAGCAGCGGGAGCAACGTGTTCGACGGCTGCGGCTTGGCGCCGATCATGCACCCGAAGCCAGAGCAGAAGCCGCAGTAGAGGCAGGCCGGCCGCGCGATGCCGTCGGGATTCGTATTCGTCCGGCTGGGGAGCGCCGAGGGCGCCACGTGGGGATGGAAGCCCAGGGACTTCGTCGCGTCCGCGAAGAGCGAAGAGAAATACGAGCTTTTGAGCGGGGGGAGCGGATACTCGTGCGCGCGCGGCCCCTCGAACGGATCCCCGCCGGCGACGATTTCTCCCTTGAGGTTGCCCGCCTTTCCTCCGACGCCCAGCATCTGCTCGGCGCTCCAGTAGTGCGGCTCGAGGTCGTCGTAGGTCACGCCAAAGTCCTGCACGGCCAGGCCATCGGGCAGCCGGGCGGCGCCGAAGCGCTGCGCCAGGTGCGAACGCAGCGTCAGCATCTCCGGCGTGAACCGGAAGGAGAGTCCGGCCCAGTGCTCTCCCGCGCCGCCCACGCCCGTGCCCGGCAGGAACGAGCCATACTGCCTGACGGGTACAGCCGTCAGGCGCGCGGAGTGGCGGTGAGTGATCGTCTCATCGGCGGTGCTCTGCATCATGCGGAAGCGCCGGGAGTAGTCCACCTCGTCCATGCCGGCCGCGTAGTCGACGGGGCCTCGTGAGGCGCCGCGCTCCAGGACGAGCACCGAGAGGCTGGTGCGGGCGGTGAGCTCCTTCGCCATGGTGAGGCCGGTCCAGCCGCCACCGACGATGACGACGTCCACGGACTTGAGGGCGGTCATCGCGGGCTACTCCTTCTCGTCTTCCCAGACCGGGGCGGCGAGCCCCGTGATCTGGCGGAGACTGGCCTGGCCGGGCCGGAACGCCGTTCCGGGGTGCCGGTCGATCTCGTCGTGGTAGCTCATCCGCGGGCCGGGATAGCCGATCAGCTTCCACCCGATGAGGTCGGCGTTGCCGCCGTGCATCGGGTCGCAGAACATCCCCTCGATGGTGTGGGTCCGCAGGAGCTCGAAGAAGTGTGTGCGCTCGATCGCCGTGAGGCGGCTGACCTGCGTAGCCACGGGCAGGTCGGCGAAGTCGCCGAGCGCGCGGATCCCGGCGCGATAGGTCTGGCGCGGAGTTTCCTTGCCCTGGTATCCGTGCTCGGGGACGGAGCTCACGAAGGGCGGTTTCGCGTACCGATACTTGTCGCGCCCGTAGGGACCGGCGAGCTGGCGGTCGATGTAGATGACGACGCCGGCGTCGGTGGCACCTGGTCCGTCGGCGTCGCGCGGGAAGATGCGCTCGCAGGCGGCGCGCACGGTGCGGGCCTCCTGGGCGGTGAAGAAGCGGAGGGGGACGCGGAGCTGGCCGGCCTGCGCCTCCAGCCGGACGGACTCGCGCGCCAGCATCGCGAGGACCGTCCCGCCGATCGCGCCGGCGGGAATGGCGAGGAACTCCCTGCGTCGCATGCGCGTGCCCCCTCAGCTCTCAAGGCGTTGGCGTTTCGTCCGGGGCCGGCCCGCCCGCGGCCGCACTACGGTAGCCGCTCCCGTGCCAGCGCGCCAATCGCGGCGGTGCCAGGGGCCCTGCAGCTCACGGGCGACGCGGCCGGAGGTGCTCCTGACATCCCACCGCGTAGGCCTCGCGCAGCCAGGCGCGGAAGTCGTCGTCGATGTCGTCCGTGCTCGTCAGGCGGAAGTAGTGCACATGATTGCGCGGCGAGAAGGTCTCGATGCCGCGAAAGCGCGGGTGCGGCAGCCGGCGGGCGAGCACGACGTGACCATCCAGCCAGTGCTTGCGGGCGAGCGTGCCGCAGTCATGCAGGGTGTCGCCGGTCGACTGCCAGGCCGCGACCTGCCTCACTCCCCGGAACGCGGGCTCCCCGTCATCTCGGAAGGCTCCGGCGCGTGCCGGCTCTCGGCGAGGAGCGCGTACGCAATCCGGGCAACGCCGGCGAGGACCAGCCCGGTGAGGACCAGGCCGAGGACGATCTGGGGCAGCTCGTCGATCCTCGTATTCTCCAAGCTTGGGAACAAGCCCTCGAAGACAAAGATCAGCGGAGTCAGCACGCCCGCGGCCACGAGAAACCGCAGGCCCTGACGAATGCCGATGCGGCGGGGCGAGTCCTGGTCCTGGTCAAGCATACGGACCTCCGTATGTGAGATACCGTTGGCGTACGGCCGTTCCGCGGTACCCGTTTCGCGCCGTGCCTGCATCAACTCCCTGACCGCGGCCTCGGTGGGCGCCCCGTGACCTACCGCACCTGCTCGTGCCGGCAGTCGTGGGCCGTCGGCGGGTCCGGAGCACCGTAGCTGGCGCGGAGGAGACGCGGTGGCCCGGTCGCCGGCAGCTCGAGCACCAGGAGCGTGGCGAACTCGCCGTCGCAGAGGTCAAGCAGCTTCGGTCCACCCAGCGCCGCGACAATGGGGCCGAGCGTGTTGCTGTGACCCACCACGAGGGCGGCGCTGCCCGCGGGCAGCTGCCGGATCGCGGCCGCCGTGGCCGCGGCATTGGCAGCCGGGTCGCTCGCAACCTGGACGACGGTCGGCGTCAGGCCGAGCGCGGTGGCGGTAGGCTCGGCGGTCTGCTGCGTGCGCTTGAGCTGGGTGACGAAGATGCCCTGCACCGGGAAGCCTGCGAGGGCCGCCTTGAGCTCCTGCGCCCGCGCCCGCCCAACGTCCGAGATGTCGACATCTCCGGTGGGTGCGCTCTTCTCGGCATGGCGCACGAGGATGACCGTGGAAGCCTGCGCGCTCAACGCGGGCGCCGCGGCGACCGAAACCGCCAGCACGGCAAGCCGGAAGACACGAGACATCGTCATACGTTGCTCGAGCGGAAGAAGTGTTTGGTGCGCGCGGGGAACGGCGCCGCCGCATGGCTCGGGTGTACGACCTGAGGCGCGTGGGCAGAATATGCCCACGCGATGCCGCCCCGTGCCAGCCGCCCCCGCGGGTTAAGTCCGACGAGTTGGGGATACGGACAAGGAACGGACAAACAAACGGACTTGACGGACAAAGCAACAAAGGAGTGTTGTCTTGTCCGTCAAGTCCGTGGCTACGGCTTCATCAGCTCCTTGACCGCGGCCTCGATCTGCTGGTCCCGCCCCGCGGTCATGACCGCCGGCTCGTTCTTCACCTTGATGTCCGGCTCCAGCTGCGTCCCCTCGCCGAACTTCCCGTCAGGCATCCGCCAGCCGCCCATCGGAATCCCGAAGACGATCGTCGGGTCGATCTGCCCCTCCCACCACACGAACGTCCCGGTCCCCGGCACCGGCATGCCGAGCGTCTTGCCGATCCCCTTCAGCTTGTACGCCAGCGGGAAGAGGTGGGCGTCGGAATAGTCGCTCTCGTTGATCAGTACGATCGACGGCTTCGTCCACTTGTCGCTCGGCTCGAACCCCACCCGCTGCCCGTGCGGGACGATGTCGAAGTAGGTCTTTCCGCTCAGGAAGTCCGACAGCTGCTCGTGGATGTTGCCGCCGCCGTTGAAGCGCGTGTCGACGATCACCGCCTGCTTCCCCCAGCCGCGCCCCATCACTTCCTCGAACACCGTCCGCATGCTGGCGTCGTTCATCGACCTCACGTGGACGTACCCGATCTTCCCGCCCGACAGCGAATCGACCTCGGCGCGGCGCTGCCGCACCCAGCGCTGGTAGAGGAGCTCGTTCTCCTCGCCACCGTTGATCGGCTTGACGCTCTCGTCCCAGCGGGTGTTCGCCGCCGGGGCGAAGAGCGAAAGCAAGGTGAGCTTCCCCACCTTCCGGTTGAGCAGCGCGTAGAAGTCGAACTGGTCGGTGAGCGCCTGGCCGTCGATCTTCTCGATGACGACGCCGGCCTTGACCTTCGACGTCGCCTTGTCCACCGGGCCGCCCTGCACCACCTCGGCGATTTTCACGCCGTTCCCCGTATAGCTGAGGTCGTAGAGCGCGCCGAGCGATGCGGTCTGGTCGGTGTTAGGCCGTCCGGCGCCGAAGCGGCCGCCGGTGTGGGACGCGTTCACCTCACCGAGCATCTCGCTCAGCAGCTCGGCGAAATCGTAGTTGTTGTTGATGTACGGCAAAAAGCGCTTGTACTGCCGGTAGTAGTACGGCCAGTCGGCGCTGGTGATCTCGGCGAGGTAGTACTTCTCCTTGAACTGCCGCCAGGCGTGGTCGAAGATGTACGCGCGCTCGTCGGCGGCCTTGAGCACCATCTCGCCGCCGGTCCGGATCGGCGTCGCTTTCCCGTCGTCGGTCGCGATCTTCATCGGCTTCCCGTCGGCGAGCAGGAAGATGAACTTCCCGTCAGGCGACATCTCCATCCCCGCCTGGTTGGCGCCGAGCTTGGCGAAGAGCTTCGTGTCGCGCGACCGGGGCTCGGTGAGCCAGAGGTCGTTCCCCTTGTCGAATTCGGTGAGGTAGAAGAGCTTCTCGCCGTCCTTGGAGAGCAGCCAGTCGCCGGTGGGCGAGGTGTGGATCGTGAGGCGCTGCTTGCGGTCGGTGAGGTGATCCCAGTCGATGACGATCGGCTTCGCCGAGTCGGCCGGGGTCGCCGGCTTCGCGGCCGTGTCCTTCGCATCCTTCGCGGCCCCTCCCCCCTTCTTCCCCTCCGGCGCCGCCTTGCCGGTCGAGTCCTTCTTCTCCTTCTCGGCCGCTTCCTCCTGCTCCTTCACCAACGCCAGCTCCTCCTTCGTCAGGCGGAATCGGTCCCAGGCCGCGTGCGAGAAGAACATCGCGTAGACATCGCCGCTCACGATGTTGCCGCCCTGCTGCCGCGTCCCCTCGCGGTCCGAGCCCCAGATCATCGCCTTGCCGTCCATCGCCCACTTGGCCGCGAAGTTGTCGTAGCCGCTCTGGGTCAGGTCGTGCAGCTCGCCCTTCCCGTCGGACGAGATCAGCCCCACCTGTGGGGTGAAAATCCGGTCGGCGAGCCCGAACTGAACCAGGAACCACTTCCCGTCAGGCGACCAGGTGTAGTACTGGTCGCCGTCGGCGTAGGAGTAGTTCTTGTCGGCGGTGAGGATGGTGCGCGTCTGCTTCGTGGCGAGGTTGATCACCTTGAGGGTGACGCGATTCTCGAGGTACGCCACCTCCTTCCCGTCAGGCGAGAAGGCCGGCTGGAACTCCTCGGCCGTGGTCGCCACCACCGGCTTCTCCTCGAGCACCGTCGAGGCGTAGAAGTAGCGCTCCTCCTTCCGCGTGAGCGACGTCGTGTAGACGTTCCAGCTGCTGTCACGCTCGGCCGCGTACACCAGCGACTTGCCGTCGGGGCTGAAGTGGACGCTCCGCTCCTGCCACGGCGTGTTGGTGATCCGCTTGGTGATCCCGCCCTCCATGCTGGTCACGAAGATCTCGCCGCGGAAGACGTAGGCGAACTCCTTCCCGCTCGGCGCCAGCGTCGCCTCGGTGAAGCCGTCGGCCACGGGAACGATCCGGTCGATCGTGTTGCGGCCATCCTCGGCGATCCGGACGGTGACCTTCTTCGGCTCGCCACCGGGTGCCATGGAGTAGATCTCGCCGTCGTACCCGAAGCAGAGCGTCCCGTTGCCGGCCCGCGTCAGGAAGCGCACCGGATTCTTCGTGAAGTGGGTGACCGCCGTGCTCTTCGAGGGATCGGAGAGCGAGCTCTTGTAGACGTTGAACGAGCCGCTCTGCTCGGTGAGGTAGTAGAAGTTGTTGCCGTCGCTGTCGAAGACCGGGTTGCGATCCTCGCCGGCGAATTGGGAGAGCTGCTTGTACTGCTTCGTCTGGAAGTCATAGACCCAGACGTCGCGCGTAACGGCCGAGGTGTGATGCTTGCGCCACTCGTTCTCGTAGCCCTTCACATCCTCGTAGATGACCTTGTTCCCGGCCGAGTTGAGCGTCGCGTTCACGGCCGGAACCGGAAGCACCATCGACACGCGCCCGCCGCTCACCGGCACCGAGTAGAGCTGCGTCATGAGCCCGACGGGGAACTGGGCGTTGGTCGCCAGCTCCTGCCGGTAGCCCCAGAAGAGCACCGCCTTGTCGTCCGCCGTGAAGCTCGTCGGGAGCTCGCGCGTCGAGTGGAAGGTGAGGCGAGTTGCGTCACCGCCTGACGCGGGCATGACGAAGACGTCGAAGTTGCCGTAGCGGTCGGATGCGAACGCGATCGACTTCCCGTCGTGGCTCCACACCGGCGAGAACTCGTACGACTCGCCGAGGGTGAGGGGCGTCGCGGTGCCGCCGGCGGCCGGCACCGAGTAGAGGTCGCCCTTGTAGCTGAAGACGACCGTCTGTCCGTCGGGCGAAATGGCCGGGTAGCGGAGCCAGAGCGGTGTCTGTGCGGACGCGCGCGCGGCCGGCAGGAGGCAGAGCGCCGCGGCGAGCAGGATGCTCAGGCGGCGAAGGAGGACGTCAGAGCGTGGCATGCGAAGGCTCCCCTTGAGGAGGCGTGTCGGGTGAGAAGTGTGTGGAGCGTCAACAGGCCTTGCCCGGGTCGTCCCACACGGCGGGTCCGATGCCGGGCCGGGGGGTGGCCCGGGGCCATTCTACAGCGCCGCACCTCCGGGCGCGAGGAGGGTGCGGCCTCCGGACTGGCACCTCCGGTGCGGGTGGGTACCTTGCAACAGGCCCGGTAAGGAGCAGGCGGGTCGATGCGCAGAGACTCTCCGAAGGCACGGCCGCGGTCCGGGTGGCACACCGCCGCCCCACTCGTCGCGATCCTGGTCGCGGGCGGCGGGAGCGCGTGCGGGCGTGAGGTCACGCCCCCCACGGGCAAGCCGGTCCCCCCGGCCGTCTTCTCCGGCACCTTCACGCTGGTGCGGGCGGACGACTGGATCAACAAACAGGCCTGCAACTACGTCGCGCCCGCCGACAACACGGTCTGCGGCTGGGGACGCCTCACGGTGACCAGCGACAGCGTCGCGATCTCGGTGAGAGGCTCCGACGTCCACCTGGGCGGATTCCTCGGGCCGCTCCTGAACCAGGACTCCAGCGTGATGACCCTGCCGCTGCGGGTCATCAACGCCTGCACGGTGGCGATCGACAGCATCGGTTTCGGGCCCAACGGGAGAGGCACGCTCACGGGCGACAGTCTGCGGTTCGACGGGCGGGCGCCGGCCGGCGACTCACTCTCCTGGGTCTATCGCGTCGACCAGGTGGTGCGCCCGCCGTCGTGCACCTGACCATCGGGTGAACGCCGGCTGAGTACGACGTGATTGGTTACGGAAGACGGCACGGAAAACGGCTTCCGTAGCCCAATTGCGTCCAACCATCCCGGGGCCACGATCGCCGCGGTGAGGCACGCGCCCGCCGGCCGCACTCGCCGGGCGCGTGCGCTCTCTACGGCGTGCGCGGAAGGTCGATCGCCGGGTTCCGGGAGAAGAAGCCGACCGGCCGGATCTCGAAGGTGTGCCACGACACCGGCATGATCGGCCAGTCCTCCGGACGCGGCACGTGGTGGAATCCCATGGTGAGCCAGACCACCACATCGGTGTTGGCGATTGGGCGGTTGGCGGCGGTCCACTTGGGGAGTCCGTCTCCGGCCGTGCTCATCGTCGGATAGTCGCCCGCCGCGAAAAGCTCGTCCGCTTTGTACGGTGTGACCCAGAGCGTGTGGTTGGTGAACCCCGCCCGCCGCTGCATGTAGTCGTCGGCACTGAGCAGCGTCATGGCGCCGTGCCCATCGATCTGATAGCCCACCGGCGACCCGTAGGCGCCCGCCACCCCGGGATTCACGATCCGCCAGATCTCGGGCTCGCTCATGGTGGAGTGGCGCTGCGCTTCCGCCTCGGTCCGCGCGGTGGTCGACTGCACTTTCCAGAGACTGCGACGGGGATTGGTGTCCGGCAGCCGCTCGGTCTGGAGTTTGTCCACCACCAGGGAGTTCGACGTCCCGTCCACGTCGAGGTCGAGCCGGAAGGAGAAGAAGTGGCTGTGGTTCACGCCGATGAGGTTAGGCGCGACCTGCCGGCCGTAGAGCTCGTCGTTCCCCTTCCCGCTGATCCCCTTGACCTGGTCCATCCCGGTAGCGCCGACGTTGATCCGGAGCGTCCCGTCCTGCTGGAACACCCAGTCGAACAGGTAGTCGTAGTTGCCGGCCGTCATGTACATCCGCAGCACCAGGTCCCGCTTGGTGCGCGTCTCGACCACCGCACCCTGCTCGCGGCTGTGCCGCCACGACACGTCTCCGTCGGAGCGCTCGAACAGGCAGGCGGCCCGCGCCCGCTCGCGCGGCCGGCCCTTGTCGCTCACCACCACCGTGCTGAAGTAGGTCCCGTTTTCCGGGCACTCGATGCCCGGCTCGAGCGTACTCGCGACGCCGCCAAAGTTCGACGGATAGGTGCCGAGGTCGTAGTAGCCCTGGTAGTTCCACGGGTCGCTGGGGTCCATGTACGGCACGAACAGCTCGGAGAGCGAGCCCTGGTACATGATCGAGCGATCCTTGCCGCCGTCGGTGTACTTCACCAGCGAGAGCACGATGCCGCGCCGCGGATCCACCCGGAAGTGGAACTTCCAGTTCTGCCAGCTCACCTGGTGGCCGTCGAGCGTGAACGACGGTCCCAGCGGCTGCACCATCGACACCGGGTTGCGCGTCTCGCGCGTCGGGCCCACCGCCTCGGCGTCGTGATCGCCGATCGGTCCGGTGGACGGCTGGGGGCCGGTGTCGGTCACCCGCAGGATCTTGCCGTCGGTCATGTCGGCGACGACCACCAGCCCGTCGAAGGTCTCGCCGTAGCCGGAGAACCGGTAGCGATCGGTGCCGCAGGAGAGGTGGATGACGCGGTGATTGCGCTCCTCGGGGAGGTCGAAGTAGCCGTGGTTGGCGGGGTCGCAGCCGACGTGGGTGAGATCGGTGATGCCGCGGCGGGCGAGTGCCGCCAGCACGCGCGGGTCCTTCATCGCGAGGTCGCTCGCCTGCTCCGCCTCCTGTCGGCTGGTCATGAACTGGCGGGCGGGGATTTCCTTCCACGACAGCACCTTCTTCGCGGTGATGTCCACCAGCGCTTCGTAGCCGCGCTTGTCCTGGATGAGGTGGACGAAGCCCTCGCGCCGGAACGGCTGGCCGGGCCGCCACGCCAGCACCTCGGCCTTGGGCGGCTCGTGCAGCGCGACGTAGAGGTAGCGGGTGGTGCTGTCCGTCTTGCCCGACGCGATCAGCGCGTCATAGATGGTCCAGTGCTCGCGCGCCGAGAGGCCATCCAGGGGATGGGCCGGGGCCTGTGCGAACGCGGCGGCAGCAGGCAGCGCCGCGGCGAAGAGCAGCGTCGACAGACGCATCGGTTGTCTCGCTGGAAGCGGGGGGAGCGCAAATGGGCGCGGCGCGGTGCGTCCTGTCAAGCGTGTGACGCAACACGCCGGCGACCATGCCGGGACTATCCGACCTGGCCCGCGGCGGGCTTCTGCAGCTGCCAGTAGAACTCGAACGCCAGCTGGTAGGTCCAGTCGAAGAGAAAGCGGAAGCGATAGGCGGCCAGGGCCACGATCGCCAGCGAGGCCACCAGGCGCGCGAGGGAAAGCGAGCCCGACACCGCGCACAGGGGGATGTCGAGGAGGAAGAGCAGCGTCAGGCTCCGGAACATCTTGTACTCGGCCGCCTGCCGCTCCAGCTCGGCCATGGCCTCGGGGCTGTGGATGCGGACGAAGGAGAAGGCGGCGTAGAACAGGTTCGTCCGAGTGTCCTTCACGCCAGCCGGCAGCGTGAGCTGCGCGCGGACCGCCTTCTCGTATGCTTCGGTCACCGTCGATGGGAATCTGGCGGCCAGGCCATTGAACGGCACGCTCAGGCCGAGCAGGAAATGGCCGAGCACGAACGAGACGAAGAACGCCGGTATCCAGTCCGAGAACGTCTCGAGCGCCTTCACCGACAGGCCGAGTGGCGCGAGCAGGAGGTTGCCATGCAGGAAGGCGAGCACCGCTCCGGGGATCAGGATCCCGAAGAAGTCGATCACGCTGAGCAGCAGGTCACCCGGTTTCTGGTTCATGGTTCGCTCCGGCTGGAGGCGGAACAATCGGGAAGCGACAACTTCCCGTTCGCCGGCGCCAGTCCGTCGCCGCCCCACCCGGCTCCTCCTTTTTCGCGATCCAGCCAGTGCAGCGCCGCGTCCATTGCCGCGTCCCGGCCGGCGAGCAGATCCGCGCGCCGCGCCGGCGCGACGTCGTCCGGCACGACTCCCGCTCCTTCCGGCCGCGACCCGGTCGCGGTGACGAAGTCGACCACCGGATGCTCGAAGACGTCGCCGTTGGGCAGCCGGTCGTACATCGCGCCCACCACACCGCCCAGTGACGTCTCGCCAAACACGCGCGCACGACCCACCGCCTGGAGCGAGGCGACGAACATCTCGGTCGTACTGTGCGAGTGTCCGTCGATCAGGATCGCGAGTGGGTGAAGGTAGCGCACCCGCCCAATGGACGAATCGGGCCCGCTCACCGGCACCGCACACAGCGCCTGGCGAGCGCCGCGCGCCACGAACGCGCCCAGGAAGCTTCGGCCGGGCACGAAGTAGCCGGCGAGCCACGGGTACATCGCGGCCACGCCACCCGTGTTCCCGCGCAGGTCCAGGATCATGCCGTCAGTGTCGCGCAGCGAATCGATCGCGGCCGCCAGGTCCCGGGCGATCACCGGATACCACGCGTCGAACCGCACGACGCCGGCTACCCGACCGGCCAGCGTCCGTTCGCGACTCCATTCCACGGCAACGTGTGCCGGCGGGAGATTCGGCAGCTCCGCGAGATGGCCGGGCGCGGCAACGCGGGCGAGCGTGACGTGCCGCAGCCTGTCCGCGCCGTCGGCGACGTCGACCTGCGCCGTGGAACCGGCCACGCCACGCAACGATCGCATCGCGCGCTCCGCGGCCCGCGCCCGCTCGGGGCGCGTCATCTCCTGCTGACCGTCACCCGCGGAAGCGCCGCCGCCGACGGTGACGGTGCATCCATCGATGGCCCGGATGATCCATCCCGGGCGAACACCCGCTCGCGCGGCGGGGCCGTCGGCTCGCACCCGCCACACCAGCAACTGTCCGTCCACCACCCGCAACTCGACGCCCACGCCGGCGTCGAGCGCCAGGCGGCCCGCGCTGGTGGTGTCGCCGGTGGCCGGGCGTGACGTCGCGCCCCCATCGACACGATCCCTCGGCAGGATCCGGACGTGCGAGCCACCGATCGGTGACAGGAGATCCCGCAGCACGCCGCGCAGGTCGCCGGCGGTCCGGGCATTCACGGCGGACAGCCGGAGCGCCGCGCCACGCTCGCCCCAGGCGGACCCTCCCCACGTCGAGTCAAAATGGGTGCGGGCGATGATGCCCAGGACGGCGTCGAACGTCTCGCCCGCGTGGTCTGCGGGCAGAGTATCCGACGGCACCAACGCCACGGACGTCATCGCACAGCTGGCCGCCAGGACACTTGGGCGGACCGCCGCCGGCGCCTGGGCCGGCACAGGGTCTACCCGCACCGCAACGAGCGCGGCGATCGCGAACGACACGAACCTAGGCATCATCCGCATCGGTCGTCTCCAGTTTGAAGATCTGTTCCACCGGCACGCCGAACAGCCGCGCCAGCCCCAGCGCCAGCGACACGCCGGGGTCGTACTTCCCGTTCTCCACCGCGTGGATGGCCTGACGCGACACGCCCACCTTGGCCGCGACGTCGGCCTGGGTCCAGTCGTGCTCGGCGCGGAGCACGCGCAGCCGGTTGGTGACGCTCATTGGTAGCGCCGGCTGGACAGTGCGTAGCCGACGGCGTAGAGGATCATGAGCGCCGGCGCGATGAACCCGATGTTCACCGCCGGCGCCACGCGCGCCTTTTCCAGCTGGCCGTAGAGGAGCGCCAGGAGTCCGGTGGTGGTCGCGGCGAAGGTCATCGCCTCGAGGCTCATGCGCTGCTGCAGCCCGTCGAGCGTCCGGACCCAGGCGACGGTGACCAGGACCAGGGCGGCGTACGCGGGCACCGGGATCAGCGCGACGACGACCCTCGCCGCGGGGGCGGTGATCCAGTACTTGAGGGCGAGCGCGGCGAGTATGACGAGCAGCGCGGCGACGGCGGCGGTGAGGACGAGCGTGTGTGCTGGTGGCTTTCGCATCGAGGGTGGGGCCAGAGGGCCGGGGCTTTGGTGTCCGCCCCGCGATGCGAAGAAAAGTACTGCTTAATAGCTTTTTGTCAAGTACACATTACTTTATGTACTCCAATGTGGAATACCACCTATACCATATAGAATGGGCCTCTCCGGCATCGGCCAGTCCCTGCGGAGTCAGGGCTTGGCAAGGTACCGCTTGGCGATCTCCACCTCCGGTCGCGCTCCGTCACCGTGGGCCATGACCGCCAGGAACTGCGCGTAGCGGGTGCGCGCGACGGCCGGGTCGTTGGCGAGCTCCGCGGCCTGCGCCGCGCCGAACAGCGTCCTGGCCCGGTTCGGCTCCCGCCGGAGCGTCCGCTCGAAGGCATCCTCGGCCGCGCGGGGCTGGTGGAGGTAGAGCAGCAGCTCGCCGCGCAGCTCGCCGGCCGGCGGGACCGGAGGCGCCGGCGTCCCTTCGGACGCCTCCTCGAGGCGCTCGGCCGAGTCGGCCTCCTGGGTGGCGCGGATCGTGTCGCCGGTCAGAGCGTCCAGCCACGCCGCCGCGCCTAACCTGAGGATAGTCATGGACGGTCCGCTGATCCGCGGCAGCGGGCCCACAAACGCGCGCTCGATCTCCTCGAGGCTCCTCAGCTCGGCGCGTGCCGCGGCGGTGTCCCCGCTCCGGGCATCGCCGAGGGCCCGGGCAAACCGGGTGAGCGCCTCGGCGCGCCGCTCCGTACCCGGCGGCCCCAGCGGCAGCGCGGCCGCCTCACGCCACCGGCCCCGCTCCAGCGCCACGCGGATCGGGATATTCGCGAGCTCCTGGTGATCGTTCGGCTGCGGGAAGACCTGGCTGGCTACGCTCACTTCGGCGCGTACCCTGACGGCGGCCGAGTCCCTGCCTTCCTGCAGGTACGCGTAGGTCAGGTAGTCGAGGGGATGGACGCGGGCAAGCCAGATGCTGTCCGCATGCCGGGTGGGCTCCTGCCGCCGCGCCGACGCGGCCGAGGCCACGTTGGAGCGAATCGCATCGTCCCAGAGCCCGAGCCGCACGAAGATGTGCGTGGGCATGTGCAGCGCGTGCGGCACCGCGGGGGCGATCCGGGCGTACCGGCGCGCCGCCGGCAGCGCGTTCGCGGCCAGCGCCGGCGAGTCGTTGGTGTGGATGATGTAGTGGGCGAGCCCCGGATGATCCGGGTGCCGGCGGAAGAGCGGCAGGAGGATGGCATTGGCCCGCCGCTGACGCGCGTAGGTGGTGTCGGTCTGACTGGCGTTGGCGGTGAGGACGAGGGCGTAGAACGTCGCCGCCTCATCATCGCCGGGGTAGTCGCGCCAGAGCCGCTCCATCGCGGCCTCGTAGGCGAGCATGCGCTCCGCGTGAGGCATCGACGCCTGTGGCGGCGCGAAGTAGGCGGCGATCGCGGCGATGTAGTCCCGCTCGCGCGGCGTCGTGCGTGTTCCCTTCCCCGCCAGCTCGGTCGCGCGCACCACCGCGCGCCGGCCGGAGTCCAGGTCCGCCGGCACGGGGGGCGGCCAGACCGGGTGCAGGAGACTCATGGCGACGCCCCACCAGGCGATCGCGCAGTTCGAGTCGGCGGTGGCGACGCCGCGGAACTGCGCGTCGGCCGCCTCGTACGCGAACGAGTGCAGCAGCGCGACGGCGCGCGTGAACGCTGGCTGCACGGCCGGCCGGCAGGAGATGGGGAAGGTGACGCGGCCGACCTGGCCGGCTCCGTGGTCGTGGCCGGCCCCTTCGTACTGCCCCAGGGCCGGCTGCGCGACGGTCACGCAGAGCAGGAAGGCAAACGCGGTCGAACCTGGCTGACGCACGCGCATCCTACTTCACCCCGATCCGCTTGACCAGATCCGCGTACCGCGCGTCCTTCCGCAGCCCCTCGTACCCCGGATCCAGGTGGAGGAACATCAACCCCGCCGAGCGGTCCTGGTAGGCCCGCTCCAGCGACGCGAACGCCCCGTCGAGGTTCCCGACCGCGGCGTACCCCATCGCGATCACCTCGCCGCGCAGGTACTGCTTCTTCGACTCGTCTTCCAGCCGCGTCAGGATCGCCTCGGCCTCGTCCTTCTGGCCGAGCGCGGCCAGGGCGCGGACGATCATCGCGTCGTAGGAGCGCGGGGCCCGCTCCAGCGACTGGGCGCGGCGGTGCCACGACAGCGCCAGCTCGGCGTCGCCCTGGGCGAGGTGCGCGCTCCCGATGTAGTGCTGGGCGCGGTGGCAGATCTCGTCCATGTCGATCGTCCGCTCGCCCTGCATGATCGCGGCGGCGTAGTCCTTGTCGTACAGCAGGAAGCGCGACAGCCACTCGCTGTAGTGGACCGACAGGGGGTCGAGCACCAGCGCCTTGCGCATCGTGTCGATCCCGTCGCGCAGCCGCCCCACCGCCGGCAGCATCGTCCCGTGGACGTAGCAGGCCTCCGCGTAGTTAGGTGCGAGAGACACCGCCCGCGCCAGCTGGACCTCGGCCTCCTCGAACTTCCACTCGTGCCAGCCCAGCACTTTCCCTAACGACGTGATCGCCTCGGCCAGGTTGGGCTCGCGCTGCAGCGCCCGCTCGGCCGCCCCCTTGGCGCGCGGATAGGCATCGTCAGGCGCCACCCAGTCGTCGGCCAGGTTGCACCAGGCGTCGGCGATCCCGGCGTAGGCGCGCGCCAGCGCCGGATCGAGCAGCAGCGCCTGCTGGTAGAGGTCGAGCGACCGCCGCAGCGCCGGCTCCGACAGCTTCGCGAAGAAGAACCGCCCCTTGAGGTACAGCGTGTAGGCCTCGAGGTTCTTCGTCGGCGCCACCACCTGTGCCTGCCCCGCGTCGCCGGCAAAGCGGAGCTTGAGCGCGTCCACGATCGCCCGCGAGATCTCGTCCTGCACCGCGAACACATCCTCGAGCTGCCGGTCGTACGTCTCGTTCCAGAGGTGGTAGCCGCTCTCGACGTTGCTCAGCTGGGCGGTGATCCGGATCTTGTTGCCGACCTTCCGGACGCTCCCCTCGAGCACCGACGTCGCCCCCAGCTTCTCGCCGATCTGCCGGATGTCGACGTCCTTCCCCTTGAAGGCGAAGCAGCTGGTGCGCGACGCGACGTGGATACCGGGGACCTTGCCGAGCGCGTTGATAATTTCTTCGGTCATCCCGTCGGAGAAATACTCGTTCTCCGGGTCGGCGCTCATGTTCTTGAACGGGAGGACGGCAATCGCGGTCGCCGCCGCCCTGGCGCTGTCGGCGGTGTGGTGCGGACCCGTGCCGCCGTCGCGGCCGATCTGCCGCAGCGCCTCGGCAAAATCGGCGGCGGTGGGATAGCGGTCCACCGGCGTGCGGGCGAGCGCCTTGCTGACGGCGACGTCCACCGCTTCCGGCACGTCGCGGGTGGTCCGCACCTTGGGAATCGGCGAGACGAAACGCTTCGCGATGATCGCCTGCGGGGTGACGCCGGTGAAGGGCGGCTCGCCGGTGAGCATCTCGTAGAGGACGCATCCCAATGAGTAGAGGTCGCTCCGCCCGTCGGTCCCCAGCTCGCCCGCCGACTGCTCGGGGCTCATGTAGGCGGGGGTGCCGATCGCGAGCCCAGTCTGGGTGATCGAGCGCCCGTCGGTGGTGAGCGCCTTGCCGATCCCGAAGTCGGCGACCATCGCCGCCCCTTCATGGAGCAGGATGTTCTCAGGCTTGATGTCGCGGTGGACGACGTTGTGGCGGTGCGCGTAGTCGAGCGCAGACGCGACCTCTCTCGTGAGGCGGAGCGCGTCGGAGAGCGACAGCTGGCGCTCCTTGTCGAGGCGCTCGCGCAGGGAGCGCCCCTCCATGCTCGGCATCACGTAGAAGAGGAGCCCGCCCGCCTCGCCGGAGTCGAACACCGGGAGGATGTGCGGGTGGGTGAGCCCCGCGGCCATCTTGATCTCGCGCAGGAAGCGTTCGGCGCCGATCTCGGCCGAGACCTCGGGGCGGAGGACTTTCAGGGCGACCTGGCGGTCGTGGCGGAGGTCGTTGGCGAGAAAGACGACGGCCATCCCGCCCTGGCCCAGCTCGCGGTCGAGCGAGTAGCGGCCGGTGAGGGCGGAGGCGAGGCGGGATTGGAGAGAGTCCATCGGGGCGGAAAGATACTCGCGCGCGGGGACGGCGGGAGTGCTGGGCCGCGGGGACGGCGTGGTGGCCTGTAGGGGTTGTGCCGGCGCCGGGAGGGTGCGGTGGCGCTCTGGCGAGCATCGTGCCCCCGCCGGGTTCTACGGCTGGAACGCGGAGGAGCGCGTCGCTCCGTGCCCATCCGCGTTCCAGCGGTAAGAGCTGGCGTGGCCACCAGGTCGGCCACGCGCCGCGGTGCCGGCGCCCTACGCCGGCGGCGCGATGTCGTCGAGCTGGTCGAACTTGAGGTCGCTGTGACCTTCGCCGCGCCCCGCCTCCTTGAACCGGCCGAGCCAGAGATGCGTCTGGCCGCCGACCCAGCGGGCGCGCTGCCAGGTCCGTTGCACGAGCACCCCGGCACGCGGCACTTCCTCTTCGTTGATGAAATATGGTGCCGGCACCTCGGTCAGCAGTTGTCCCCGCGCGCGCGGGGCGGCCGGCATCCGCGCGCGCTGGAGCCGGATCTCGGTGACGCTGCCGGGAATGCGGACCGCGATGAACGGAATCCAGTTGGTCGGCACGGTCGTCCCGGCGACATAGCGGATGGCCGCGGTGCCGGCCGGCGTGAACGGGGCCGGCGCGTTCGTTCCGATGTCCATCTCGTCTCCCCGCAGTCCGGGACCGGCGAGCGACGGAACCGTATTCTCCACTGCCCAGACCATGTTGGCCGTCTCGTCGCGCAGGAAGTTGACCTTCTCGACCGGGTCGCTCTCGAGGAAGTGCGTGAGGGACGATGCCAGGTAGAAGCGGTTTGACGCCGAGGCCGCGCCGGAGCGGTCGATGTTGTGGAACATCGTCCAGCGATGCCAATTCGTTTCGGGGCCACGGCCCGCGGGGCGGACCAGCGTCTCCTGCCCGAAGACGTCGGTCACGACGATGCCCCGGACCTCGCACAGCGTGTTGAAGGGCATCGGGAAAGGCAGCATGAACCAGTCGTTCGAGTAGATCAGTCCGAACTCCGCGAACACCAGGTGCAGGAGCGCCGTGGTCGACGCATCGATCGCACCGAAGTCCGTCTGGTTCTCCTCCATCTGCCAGAAGCGGGGATGGGGCATCCCTTTGAAGCTGATCGGCGAGGGAATGAAGGACGACAGGTCTCCCTCGTCCGGCGGTGTGGTGGGCACGGTCTCGCCGTCGCGCAGAAGGGGCTGGCGATTGTCGATGTCGAACGAGTACCAGTCGACGTGGCCCTGGTAGTACTCGTCGGCGACGAGCACGTTCTGCTGGGCGGGCGGCGTGCCGACCGTGAATCCGTATTCGAGCTGTGCGGGCTTCCAGGCATTCTCGGCCGGCGAGGCGGGCTGGCTGAACATGCGGGCGAACCACGCGGTGAGGGCCGCGCCCAGTCCGTCGAGCGCAGTCTTGTCGCCCGCCGGAATGCCGGCCTCCGACTCGAGCCACTCGAGAAAGCGGCTCTTGGCGGGATTGAGGCCGGGCGTCACGACGTCTCCATACATCGTGAACCCGTTCCACCACCGGGTCCGCGCCACATCATATAGTTGTGTCGCCGCATAGTCGTTCGGCTCGGGCGAGAAGGTCAGCGGGTACTTCGTGATCAGCCGCCGGCGATGGGTGGCCACGAGGCCCGTGTTGGCTTTCCAGAACGTGCGCGCCAGCTCGACCGCCAGCCCGAGATCGCCTGTCAGTGTCTCGCGCTCGATTCGCGTTTCGATGGGCACCGACTCATCGTAAGGCCTGACGGCGCCCCCGGGGAACCCGACGCGATCGGCGTGCTGCTGTCGGGCGAGAATTCTCGCGCCGATCGGCGTCGCCGCATCCTCACCCTGGAACTCTCCCATCTGCCACTGGCGGGTGAGCAACCAGATGGGGTCGCGCACTTCCGCGCGCAGGCTTCGGCTGAAATCCACGGTGCGCGGGCTGGCCTCGAGGCGATTGTACGCGGTGATCGAGGCGAGCCGGTACTCCGCGCGGGAGACGCCGGAGACCGTCGCGAGTTCGATGAGTGGCGGCATGGCCGTCAGGTGCTGAGGTTTGGGTTCATGTAGTAGCCGGCGAGCACCGGGTTCATCGCCGCCAGGTTGAGTCGCAGGTCCAGCGACACGTTCAGGTCGAATTGCTGGAATTCCGAGATGACGGCCGGCAGCAGCACGCCGAGCTCGGGATTCGCCTCACTCTGGTCCAGCAGGTGGGGCTCGACCGCGCGCAGCTTGGCGCGCCGGAGTGTGTCCTGGAGGATGCCCACCAGGGCGTCCCAGCTCCAACGTCCGGTGAGCTCCGGCGGGACGGCCAGCAGGAGCGCCTGCGGCGGCATCGCGTTCGGCCGGTTGTAGTGGAAAGCGATTCCCGTGCTCTGGTCGCGTGCCGGAATGGTTTCGGTCCAGGCATCGATCAGGATCCCGCTCCGGAGCGAACCGGCGGCGAACGCCGCGTCGCCGTGCGTGACGACCGAGAGCGTGTCGCGCGCGATGTCGAACGCTTTGCCGGTGGCCGGATCGGTGTCCGGGAACGCGACCGCCAGCCAGCAGTCCTTCGCGCGGTACGGCAGCTGGATCGCCTGGAGGCCGAGCGTCGCGCCGAACAGCGTCTCGTGAAGCAGGCGGATGCGCTCCCACGCCGCGACCTTGGGCCGGGCGTACGCGACGCTCCGGATCCATTCCTCTTCGGGGGACGCCATCTTCAGCGTGCCGGTGGCGTGACCGAGCAGCTGCGCCCGGTCGGCGTTCGACTGCGTCAGGTCCGTCTCGTTGGTGAGTTCGAAGGCCGGCAGGACCGCGAACGACTGGCCGAGGATTGCCTTGCAGGCGTCGATCGCCAGGCCAATGGCCTTGTCCGGTGTCGCGGCGACAGCGGCCACGGCGTCGGTGAGGCGGGCGCCGCTGGCGGCGCGACGCGCGACCGCGGCGGCCGTCGCATCCATCGCCTGCGAGATCAGCGCGACGCGGGCGTCGTCGGTGGTGACTCCCTGGGTACGCGGGTAGGCGTCGGCCAGTCCGAACGCGGACAGACCGATCAGCGCCTGCTGCAACGCGACCATGGCCCCGGCGCCGAAGGTGAACGTTACCGTGGGGGGATCGACCTGCTGTGACTTCATCTCGTCGAACGCCTGGCCCAGCGAGGTCACCACGATCGCGCCGATCGTCGCCCCGCACGGCTTGGCGCGGATCGCCGACACCGCCGTGTCGAGCGCCGACTGCAGCCTCTCGGCGCGCGCGCGCAGTTCGACGAAATCGCACCCGGTGCCGGGCGTGCCACCCTGCGTGGTCGATGTGTGATAGTCGCGGGCATCGAGCGCCTTGGACTCCGAGAGCGCCAGCTGCAAGGCGCGGATCAGCGGAACGACCTCGGCCATGGTCGCCGGGCCCGCCGGATTCTTCGGCGCGCCGAACTGGATCTGAACGCGCGCCTGCTCGTCCAGCCCCCGGCCCGCGCGGTATCGCCAGGCGATGCGGGACTCGAGCTCCGAGGCGCCGCTGCGCGTGCCGGCGCCGGTGCTGGCGTCGGCCCCGACCAGGTACACGAGGTCGATCGGTTGCAGCGCCAGGTCCGCCGCCGTCAGCACCACAGGGCTCACCGTCGACCCGTCGTCCTGCACTTCGGACGCGGTGCAGACCATCTGGTCGGGCTGGCCGAGTACGCCGGCCAGCCACCGGTTCACGCCCGGCTCGAGCGATGCGCGGGGCGTCATCGGGATCCCCAACCAGCCGGCAGCCGCCGGATCGAGCGGATCGAGGCGGTCGAAGTGGATCGTCACGCGCTGGGTGAAGGTGAAGTGGCTGCTGCGTGGCGTCTTGACGATCTCCAGGTCCGGCGGCACGTGCGCATCCTTGATCGACCCCAGGATCGCGCCGGCGCGGTCGAAGTTCCCCTGCACCATCTGGTACGCGCTCTCACCCATCAGCAGGTCCTTCACGGCGTCCAGCGTGTCGGCGAGATGGTCGCGCTCCTGGTTCAGTGCGGTGAGGCGCGGTGCGGTCAGGACCGTGCCATCCGCGCCGGTGATGGCGCCCCAGTCAGGCGCGGCCGTGTCGGCCAGCGTGATGCCGTTGACGACGTCGTAGGCATCGACGGTTTCCTCGGCGCCGCCCTGCGCGCCCGCGGCGATCCGGACGCGCTTGATGGGGAACGCGATGCGAATGTCGAAGAGGAAACCGTTGAGCACCTGGAGCGACGGATCAGCTGAGGCGCGGTCGTGAATCCCGCGCTCGAACTGGTAGCCCAGCAGCGCCTCCAACGACTGGCCGTGGCGCATCCCGTCCAGCATGAACAGCGCCCGACGCACGCGCTCCGAGGACAGGTTCACCGCCATCACGTCCGGGTTCTCGGGCGTGGCATGGCTCATGTAGCCGCTGCGCAGGAGCGCCGCCGCCGTCGCGTGGTTGATCGAGGGGGCGTGCACGAATCCGCCGTTGTCCGCGTACTCGCGCAGCGGCGTGTCCCTGGGCGACTTCAGCTTGTCGGGCACGTCCGTCACGGCAACGGATGACACGGACGGCCGCACGTCCTCCACCCATCCGAACGCGCCCAGGAACGCGCCGGTCGCGCCGGTGCCGTCATCGCTCCGGGGCGCGGCGCGCAGCGCATCCAGCCGTCCCTTGAAGAGCGCCGTCTGCCAGGCGTCGAGGCGCCACGTGCAGGCATCGATGTGTTCGGTGAAACACCGCTCCAGCCGCGCGGTGGAGCGGCCGGCGAGCGTGTCGAGAGCACTCCGCACCTGTCCGAGGTACGCCGTCTCGTCGACGTGGACCGCCGGCTCCAGCAGGTAGTCGGCCACGGCCAGGTGGCGGTCCGCTATCCCGGTATCGATCGCGCTTGCCGGCGCGCGCAGCACCTCCCAGCGCGTGAGGTCGCCGGCGGGGCGGATGTTGTAGAAGGGTCGCGCCATCTCGGTGACGGACGCGTCGTACCCGAGGCGGTCCATCCACGCCACCGCGCTGGCATGCAGCTGCAGGATCAGCGCATGGCGGAGCTGCAGGTAGAGGAGTGCTGTCGGCACCGGTGCGCCGCCGAAGTTCTGCGCCGAGAGCACATCGATGGATGTCGCGTCGCGGAGCCAGTGCAGGTAGTTCCTGTGGGCGACCGGGTCGTACTCGCGGATGCCGTCCGTTTCCGACAGCGGCACCCCGTCGATCAGGTTGGCGGCGTCGAGCGCGGTGGTGTAGTGCTGGTAGATGAGCCGGAGGAGCGGCGGTCGTGAGGCGGTGTTCCCGAGGCCACCCGCCGGCTGCCAGCCGAAGCTCTCCAGGACCGTGGTAATGACGATCTCCTTCAGGATCGACTCGATCGCCTCGGAAAACGACTGGCCGTCGGTCTGGAAGTCGGCGAGGGTGTCGAGATAGTCGGCGCTGTACCCGATCCGCTGGGCGAAGGTCACCGAGTCCGGTTGCAGTCCCAGCACGTTCATGAGGACGTCGGCGCTGGGAACGCCCGGCTTGCCGGCGTACAGGAGCTGCGGCAGGAGCGCCTGCCAGATCGCGTCGAAGTGCTTGAGCACCGTGTGCAGCACGCCCAGGAAACGGTCCCGCTTGACCGTGGCCGCGTCCTCCTTCCACGCCGCGAAGTCGCTGGTGAGCAGCAGTCCGTACGGCTGGTCGCCGACGCGAATAGGCGGGAGCGGACCACGGCCGGTGACGTTGTCGACGAAGAACTGGCGCAGGCGCGCGCGCGCTGAGTCAGAAAGCACCGGGTTCAACTGCGTGTCGAAGTAGTAGCCGAGCGTGGCCGGATAGAGGGCGCGATTCATCGCCACCGCGTCCTGGTAGTCCGTGTTGTCGCTGTTGAACACGTCCTGCAGCGTCCCGTAGCCGATGCCGAGCGCGTCGGCGAGGATGCGCCCGTCGCACGCCGAGCTCGCGGTGAACAGCGGCACGTCCAGCCCGGTGACCTCGCGGGTCTGGTCCATGGCGTCGTTGATGGAGTACCCTGCGCCGTTGTCGTCGAGGTTGTTCGTCGCCACTCCCCGGCGCACCAGCGTCAGGCCCTTCGGCGAGTGATGGTGGTTCGCCAGCAGGTCCTCGACCATCCGGCGGCTGGAGTCGGACGCCGCCGAGGCCATCACGCCGAGCACCAGGATCCGGTCGAAACCGCGCAGCGCCTGGTCGGCGGTGAGGTCGATCGCGCACCCCATCCCCTGCCGGATGGCGCGCGCGAAGTTCGAGGCCCAGTCGAAGTTGGTCCCGAAGGTGAGCAGCCCGTCCACGGTGACGAACGAGTCCTCCACGTCGGCCTGGTCGGCCTCGGCCACGAGGTCGAGGGGTTCGGGCCCGAGGAACAGCTCGTCAGGCACGATGTTGAGAACCACCTCCCTGACCATCGTTTCGCCGGTGAACAGCATCACGACGAACCGGTCGGGGAGGACGTTGGTCCGCGGTGCGCGGGACCAGGCGGCGGTCTTCGTCAGGTCGTGCGCCGGCCAGGTGAGCTGGTCGGCCGAAGCGAGCGTGGTCACGACGTTCCAGTTGGCCGGCCGCGTCTGGCGCGCCACCCACGCCGAGCGGGGCGGGCCGAACAGTGCTGCGAATCCCTTCCACGTCTCGGTCCGCTGCGATGCCTTGTCGGCGGCGGCGCCCTTCTCGATGCCGAACAGCGCGCGCCAGTAGGCCTCGCCCGCCGTCACCTCGCGATCGGTGAGCTCGCTCTCGTGCGTGTGGACGGCGATGTCGTCGGGGTAGATCCTGATCCACAGCTGGCTCGCAGCGGCGGCCGCCGCAGCCGGTGCCGCAGTTGCCACCGCTGCCACCGGGGTGACGGGTACGGCCGGTGTTGCCGGCGCCGCGACCGTGGCAACCGCGCCAATCGCGCGTTCGGTGCCCGGCAGCGGTCGTCCGCCCGCCGGTGGCGTTCCCGCGGCTTCGTTCGCGGCCTGCGCCGCGATCTCGGCCGCCAGCGCCCCCGCCTGCGCGGGATCCGCAAAGCGCGTCTCGATCCGCACCGGGAGCAGGAGGAAGGGCGTCGTGTCCGGCATCTGGGCCACCGTCGCCCGCGGGTGCGGATCGACGTAGATGCCGACGATCGCGTCGTGCAACCCCTTGCCGGCCGCCGTCCACTGGGCCTTGGTGCCCGCGAACGTCGTGTTTAGCGCGGCGAGTTGCCTGACGAGCTCATCGCTGGACGGTCCGGCGGCACCCTTGAGCGCACCGATCTCGGTCTGTTTCCCGTCGACGGCCTGCCGGATCTTGTCGCGTTCGGCGGCGAGGCTCGCGGCCTGCTGGTGCGCCTTGGCGGCCCGCGCCTCGAGATCGCCTTCGGTGGCGCGGGCCGCTTCGAGCGACTTCTGCGCGTCGGCGATCCGCCTCTGTGCCGCCTCGATCGCGGCCTGGAGCTCGGCGATCCGCTTGTGGTTGAGCGGCTTGACGTCCGTCTCACGGGCGAGCTGTCCGGTCAGCTCGTCGAGCGCCGAGCGGAGGCCGGCCAGTGTGCCCGCGAGGAACTCGCGGCGGCGGCGGGCCTCGTCGTACGCGGCGATCGTCGCGCGGGCGGCCAGCTCGGCGGCGGCGAGCTCGCGCAGGCGCGCCTCGAGCGTCGCGATCTCCGCGCGCAACGCGGCGACGGCGACGGCGTCAGGCGCCCCGCGGCGGCCGGCGTACTGGCGGCTCTTGTGCAGTGCAGCGCTGGTGCGGGCGATCGCCGTGCGGAGCGCGTAGATCTCCTGTCCCAGGCGGTTCCGCTCTTGGCGCAGGCGCTCAATGTCGGGCAATCGTTCCTGCAGTGTGGTCATGTCCGGTTACCCGAGATTGGCCAGCATGTCGGACGCGTGCACCGCCACCAGGCTGGGTTTCTGGAAGAGGACGTAGGCCATGTTGGCCGAGTTCGTGGCCCATCGGTCGGGACTGTTGTCGGTGGGCGTGAATCCGGTGGGGTGCGGGCTGGCGGCGATGAAGGCGGGGTCGGGCGCCGGGAAGTTCTGCCACGAGAGGTCGTCCCAGCTCATGCCGTCGGAGCCCGGGTCGTAGCTGATGTCCATGCCGAAGCGCGGCTCGCCCGGCACTTCCTGGATGATGAAGAACCAGCCCTCCTTGTCGGCGGCGGGGAAGCCGGGACTGGGGTCCACACCTAACGCCTGACGTGCGGTGAGGTCGAAGCCGAAGAACTTGATGTCGGGATAGATCTCGGCCCGGTACAGCGGGAAGAGGAGCTCCTGGGTGAACTCGGCGGTGGTAAGGTCGAGGTCGATCGCCAGGGCGCCGGTCTCGTCGCGGATCGCCTTCTGGGCGAAGACCACCGAGTTCGGGTAGCGCTTCAGGAGGTCGCCGCGCACCACCAGCACGAGCTGCGACGCATCGCCCTGCGGGTCGCGGTTGTTGTGCCGGCCCAGCAGCGTGGTGAGCTGCCAGGTGTGGATCGGCGGGATGTCCTTGTGCTCTTCGGCCAGCTGGGCCGGCGTCTTGCCGGTGTCGGGCTCCACCAGGCCGCTCACGTCCCAGAACTGGCGGAAGTAGCTGCCGCGCTGGTCGGTGGGGTATTCGCGCCAGAGGAGCTCGCGCGCCATCTCGTGGTTGAGGCCCACCATGTACGATTCGATGACCTTCTGGTTCGTCTCCAGGAGCGAGATCGTGTTCGGCGGTATCAGCTTCAGGTTGGGGAGCAGCAGCTCGTTCGACTCGTCCCGGAGCTTCCTGTACATCGGCTCGTCGATGTCCGGGTACGCCATCACCTCGTTGATCGGCGCGCTGTCGTCGGCCCAGCGCAGGTTCCGGATCTTCACCAGCTTCGACAGCCGCGCACCGTGGGCGGTGCGCGGCGTCAGCGCGACGGTCAGCTTCTGCTTCGCCGCCTCCATCGGGAAGGCCTGCAGCGCCGGCAGCGCGGGCGGCGCCAGTCGCGCGATCGACGACAGCCCGATCGCCGCCGCGCGGAAGTTCTGCGCCTCCACGCTCTCGCCGTTCGCGCCCCCCGGGGTCGGTGGCGGCGCCGCGGTCTCACCGGTCAGGTGCACGTTGAACGCCGGACGCGGAGGAACGGATCGCAACACGTCGGCCGCCTTCGCCGGATCGCCGAGCGCCGTGGCCGCCGTGGCCTGCGAGCCCAGCCGCCGGCGCAGCGCCAGCGCCGCGCCCACCACCACCACCACCGCGATCGCCGCGACCAGGAATGCTCCGGTCGCGAACGCAAAGATCACCAGCAGCATCAACAGGATGAGGACCAGTGCCAGCAACAGGGCCGGCGTGAGTACGGCGCCGGCGCCGGAACCGCCCACCGCGCTGCCAAGGCCCTGCGTCGTGGGCAGGCTGGCCGGTGCCTGCCGGGGAGGGGCCGCGGTCAGCGTGCCGTTGTTGAGTCCATCGATGACCATGCCGAAGCCGGCCCGGTCGATCCCCATGCGGCGCGCGAACGGACCGTGGGGCCGCACCAGGCGACGGAAGGCTCCGGAGAACGCGGCCACCGGCAGCCGGCTCTGCTTCAACTGCTGGTGGAGCGTCGTGGGGCTCCCCATGACCTTCGAAAGCACCGGCCGGCTGATCGCCATGAGCTGCGGCGCCGGAAGCGTCGCGATGGTGGTCACGAACAGCGGCTCGGCGATGGCGATCGTCGACTTCGCGTTCCGGATGCGCCGGTTCGCTTCGTTCACCTTCTCCACCTGGAGCCAGGCGGCGCGCATGTAGCTCTCCTGGTTCTCCTGGATCACCAGCGTGCCGACGCCCGCCATCGTCCGCGTGCGGGGATCCCTGTTCAGGTCGTGCAGCCACGTGTTCTTCGCAACGTCGAGGAGGACCACATCCTCGATGTGCTGCCGCGCGTGGTTCTTCCCGTACAGCGGCATGGTGACGATCGGATCTTCCGTCATGCTCGCCGCGGTCTGCTCGCCGAGGTTCACCACCGCCTGCAGCTCGACCTGGAAGTCGTTGCTGGCCGGCGGATTCGGAAAGACGGTGGAGACCGTCGTCGGCGACTTGAGCGCCCCTTCCAGCCCGATGATCGGCGGGCTCGTGGCCGCCAGCGGTCCGCTGCCGTCGGCCTGCACGAATCCCGGCGCCGAGCAGTCCATGTCACGAATGCCGACGCGGGGATCCATCGGGCGGGGCTTGAGCAGCTTGACGAGCGACTCGAAGTCCTCGTTGCTCCCCGTCCGGAAGAACCATTCGTAGTAGACGGGCATCTCGGCGCTGGTCCCGTCGGCCTGCCACGACGGCTGCTGCGCGTCGATGCCGGTGGTCGGCTGCTCGAGGCCGGCCAGCCGCCCTGTCTCGAAGGTGGGGACGACGAACGCATAGTACGCCGTGTTGGGCTTCAGGTGGCGCGGACTCATCAGGCGGCAGAAGAGTCCGTCGGGGTCCGTCGTCACCGACCTGTTCAGCGAGTTCAGGAACTTTTCGTAGACGCTGAGGTCGGCGTCCGGGATGTCGGCGTTGCTGTGCACGTGGGCCCACAGCCAGATCTCGCTCGTGGCCGGCATCGCGGCCTTGTCCTTTACGGTGATCGACGGCAGCGGCACCTTGCGCGCCGACTGCTCGAACTCCTTCTCCTCGAGCACCAGCAGCGCCACCCAGGGGCGGAGCCGCTCGCCCGCGGCCTGGGCCGGCGTGTAGCGCCAGGCGAAGTCCTCGTCGTAGAACTCGACGAACGGGAGGTAGTTCGGCTCGAAGTCGGTGATCCAGTTGAGCGGCTCGGTGCGGACGATCATCTCGCGGTTGATGCCGGTGATGTCACACGGGCCGATGAGCGCGAAGTTTTTCGAGACGTCGGCGTCGTTCGCCTTGAGGGCGACCTGCACCTGGGCCCGTTCCTTGGTGTGGACCGTTCCGCTCCCGAGATCGTCGGTGTCGAGGATGTTGGCCGAGATGCCCCGGCGCGCCCACGAGTGGAACTGGTATCGTGCGACCTCGATGGTCATGAGCCGATGAGTTCGAGGGTGGACAGGACCTGGATGGAGCCTTCGAGCTCCGGATGCTCGTCGAGCAGTTCGTCGTGGAGCTGTTGCGCCTCGGCGAACGAGCCTGCGGTCATGCCGGCCGCCCACGGCCGCATGTCGCTGGTCGACGCCACCACGTACTCCTCGTCGGCGGTGACGACCTCGGCCGGCGCGAGCGCCGACGCCCGGGTGTTCTTGTACGAGATCGACGCGTTGGACACGGCGCTCGCCAGGCGCCCCATCGCGAACCGGTTCTTGCTGAGCGGCAGCGTACCGGCGGGCACCGTCTCCTCGTTGCGCAGGTAGCTCACCTCGTAGTCGACGTTCTTGTTGACCGGCGCCGGCGTGGCGAGGTTGGCGGTGCCGCTGAGCGCGAAGCCGCTGTCGAGCATCTCGAACGACGGCGTGCTCAGCTTCTGGCTGTCGCTCATCTTCGTGAACTGCGCCGGCGCAAACCGGTCCTGGACCGGCGTCGTGGGGAGATCGGTGGTGCCGGAGTGCACGTTGGTGAGCGCGAAGCGGGTGTCGTCGAGCGGCACCTTCTCGCCGAACTTGTCGATCGTGTAGTCGAGCGGCACCACCGACTCGCTGAACGCCAGCGTGCCGAACGGGTGGACGATCACGGCGTTGGTGACGCCCTCGATCTTCCTGACCGTCACGTGCAGGTGGTTGTTGTCGGGTACCGTCGCCCGCCAGTTGCGATCGTCGGCGAGCTCCGCGACCAGCAGTGCCTTGATGTCTTCCTTCGCCTTCGCCAGCGCGTCGGGATCATCGCCCCACGTCTCGTGGAAGCTGATCGTGCAGTCGAAGAAGAGGATCGAGAAGCTCGCCTCGCCCTGCACGTCCCACGGCGTGGGCCCCGCCAGGCTGCCGCGGAGCTTGAGGCTCAGGATGTTCGTGGTGCCGTGGCGCAGCGCGAACCCGGCGTAGATCTCGGCGATGAACTTGAACGGGTCGAACTGGAACAGGACGTCGAACCCGATGTAGCCGTAGACGTTGAAGCCGCAGGCTTCGGCGTACAGCTCGGCCTTGGCGCCGAACTGGACGGTGTTCGACGTCACCGCGAAGTAGCACTGGATGGTGAGCCGCGGGTTGTCGCCGCTCAGCAGCGCCAGCGTCAGGCGCGTCATCTGCTGCAGGTCGGCGGGGGCCTCGTGGAACGCCGGGTGGAAGCCGCCCACGCTCATCAGGAACATCGGCGTCGCGCCCCAGCCGATGCGCAGCGCCATGTCGCCGGTGAGCGTGAAGATCAGCAGCTTCGAGTCGAACAGGCTGGCGTCGAACGAGATGTACTTGTTCTCGAAGTCGACGACGCCCAGGAAGTTGACCTGCAGCTTCAGGATCGGCGCGTCTTCCTCGGGCAGCGTCAGGCGCAGCACGCCGAGGATCGCGAACATCGGCCGCGGGATGTCGAGCAGCAGACCGAGCTCGAGCGTGAGGATCGACGAACCCCAGCCGATCTTCGCCATCGGCCCGATCAGGAAATGCTGTACCTCGATCGGGAAGATCTGCTTGAGGTCGCTGACGATGCGGGTGATGTTCGCGACCACGTCGGTCGGGAAGAGCACGCTGTTCAGCGCGCCGGTCTTCACGCCGCTGCGCAGTACCTCGATGCGCACGGTCCGGTTGAGCCCGAGCAGCCCCCCTACCCCGTTGAGCGAGAAGCCGAACCCGAGCTGGATCGGCGAGAACTCGGCGACGATGATGATCAGCAGCGCGAACCCGGGGCTGCCATCGGGAAGCTTGGTGTTGATCAGCCCCACCGCCTTCAACGAGAACATCCCCTGGAATTCGAGCTCCAGGGCGCCGATGTACTCGCCCTTGTCGAAGTCGAGGTAGAGGAAGCCGGCCCCCTTGAGGCCGCCGGCGGCGATCGACAGGCCCACGCCGTTGGGCGGCTTGAACTGGAAGTCGAGCTGCGCGCTGCCGCCCAGGTTGCCGCTGTTGTCGGTGGGGAAGCTGAACTTGGCCGTGAGGCCCATGTTCTGGACCACGGCGGTGAGCGGGCCCAGGGCGGCCTTGATGTCGGCGCCGATCGAGATCGGGAGCTCGGTGACGCCGGCGGCGTTTTGCCCCAGCTTCAGCGTCAGCGTCAGGCCCTCGAGCGAGATCGGGCCGATCTCGATGTGGACCGGCAGGCGGATCTCGAGCGCGCTGCTCCCCTGGAAGTAGAAGCCGCGGGTGCTCGACATTCCCATCAACATCGCGAAGTCCGCCTGGATGCGCGTGCCCGGCAGGATCTTCGAGAGGAAGCCATCGCCCTTGGTGGCATCGATGATGATGCTGCCGCCGCTGATCTCTCCCTCGACGATCAGCTCGCTGGTCGCGTTCAGGCCTTCCATCTTGAGGTTGACGCGCACCTCCGCGCGCAGCCCCGCAATCTCGAGACGGCCGGCCCCTTCCTGGCCGAGCAGGATGATCTTCTGCTGCCCCGCGGGCGGATTGGCGAGGAAGCGGCCGAACACGTCGCCCTGGATGGTGCCGGCCGCGGGCGGGATGATCGTGACCTTCCAGGCGGGCGTCAGCACGATGCCGGCCTGCAGCGGCACCTGCGCGTCGAATCCGGCCTCCACGCTCCAGAGGTCGGCGGTGAGCCGATACGTGCCGCCGACCTTGAAGAGGTACTTGAGCAGCAACTGCAGCGCGTGCGGCGTCTCGTCGGTCTTGGCCGACAGCTCGAAGAAGAGGATGTCGAGGGTGTGCGGCGTGACGCCCGTGTTCAGCAGCACCGGGAGCCCGAGGCCCAGCATCACCTTGTTCAGCCGCTCCAGCAGCAGGGCGCCGTCGAAGTCGTCGTTCCCCCACCCATACATCGTGCGGAGGTGCTCGGTGGGATTGCTGAACGCCTTCGTGAGGGCATCGAAGTGGAGCGCCCTCTTGATGTACGGCGGGTTGACCGGGTTCACCGAGCCGACGTTCTGCGGGCTCCGCTCCACCACGCCGAGCAGCTCGAGCGCCGCCGCCCCGGTCGGCGAGTTGCTCTCGAGGTAGCTGACCACCAGGTAGTTGACGAGATTGCTGCTGAGGTCGGCGACGAACGCGCCGACGTCGATCGTCGGGAACGACCCCTTGGCGGCATCGATCGCGTTGGCGATGTGGTCGATGTCGACGATCAGGTTGACGATCGCCACCGTGAGGTCGATCGCCGTCCCCGCGGCATCGCCGTACTGCTCCGCCTCCACCTGGTCGACCAGCGTGGTCACCAGCCCGGGGATGGCCTCGAGGCGAGTGATGGCATCCTGGATCGCCGACTGGAACTGCGGGTCGTTCCCCAGCGACTCGGGGAAGCGGATGCCCAGCTCGGCGAAGAGCTCGAGCACCTCGCCGCTGGCGATGCGCTCCTCGAGCGGCTTGACCACCTTCGCCAGTTCGAGCGCGATGACGTCGAGGGTGCCGGGCTGCTTGTCCATGTGTTCGCTCGCTCAGACCGCGTCGGCGTGCAAGGCGGGTTCCGCGGACGCACCCTCGGCGTCCATGGCGCGTACGCGCTCGAGCAGGGCCTGCACGCTGTCGCACCCGTCGATGAGGTTGAGCAGCGGTACCGTCTGTTCGGCCACCGCCGCCGCCAGCTCCGCGCTCCCCTCCTCCTGCAGCACGACCGACATCCGGAGCAACAGGTTCGCCGACGCCACACCCTCGATCGCGGCGGGAATCCGGTGATCGGGCTCCCGCGCGCTCTTGATCGCGTGCGCCGTGAACGCCGGCCCCTGGTAGCGGTGCCAGGAGACCTTCACCTGCCGGTTCGTCTCGAGCAGCCGGTTGATCTCGTGGCCGTGACGATTGAAGAACGCGAGCGCCAGGCGACCCGTTCCGGACTCCTTCAGGCCACGCAGCAGGGGCGCGAGGGGCGCATCGTCGGCCTCGCGCAGCTGAACGGGCTCATCGTCGAGCGCGCCCGTCGGCTGGGCGCCCAGCGGGATCGTGCCGGTGGTGCCGGAGTTGATGATCGCGATACTCATCGCCGTCATCACGTTGGTGATGACGTTGGCGTATCCATTCGTCTCGGTCGCCTTGTCGATCGAGTACAGCAGCCCCACCACTTGGTTCTGGTCGTTGACCACCACCGATCCCGAGTCGCCGTAATAGCCGAATCGCTTGAAGCCGGGGTCCGGCTTGATCAGGATCTGGTTCGTCTTGTCGATCGCGCCGCCGGGCTTGGTGGTGTTGGCCGCCGGATCGAGGACGGTTCCCATCGTGAATCCGGTGCTGCGCCCGCGTTTCATCACCACATCCCCGATGACCACAGTGGAGCCGCTGAGGTTCAGCGGCGCCGCTCCGAACAACAACCCGATGCCCACCACCTCGTTCGTGAACCCCGGCTGGCCCGTGATCCGGGCGATCGCGCAATCGACGAGCGTGTTGTCCAGCGCGTTGATGACCTCGCCGACGACACCGCTCTTGCAGCAGCAGCAGCAGCTGATGCCCGGCTGCCCGATCTTCTCGCCGACCGCGGCGCCGCCGTCGAGCATGACGTGGTGGCAGCTCAATGCGACGATCGAGTGGTCGCTCACGAGTTGGGCAATCGCCCCCAGCGTCCCATGGCCGCCGGTGGTGTCGTTGCCGATCTGGATCCCTCCCTGCAGCGGTCGATACGCGTCCGTGTCCTCGTCTCCGGCGAGGCTCGTCGTCGACTCCAGCACAACGTCAGTGCGGACGCCGAGTACCTCCTTCGGGATCATCGCGCCGCGCGCGAGCTCCTTCGGCGCCATCTTCGCTTCCACCGCGACGCGGAACGCGATCACTTCGGTCGCGAGGTCGTCGGTCTCCTTCAAGCCGACCGAGACGTCGCGCACGCCGGGATAGCGCATCAGCGCCTCCTTCGCCTGGGGAAGGAGGGCGCGGATCCGCATGTACTCCTGCAGCCGTTCGTCTCTGGACTTCATCGCGCCCATCCTGCCAGGGTTCCCTCTCGGATCCGGCCGAACAGTTCCGACAGGCTGTCGCACCCATCGGCGGCATTGAGCACCGGTGCGGCGAAGCGCGCGACCGTGGCCGTGAGCTCGGGGCTGCCGGCCTGTTGCAAGGCGTCGCCCATGCGGAGCAGCAGCCGTTGGAGCGTCACACCGTCGATCTCCTTGGTGACCTTCGAGTGGGCGGTAAAGCCGCTGTCCATCGCCGACATCAGGAACCGCGGCCCGTGGTTGCGCTGCCAGGCCACCATCACCGGGCGGCTGGTATTCACGAGCGTGGTCACCTCATCCATGTGGCCCCGCACGACGCCCAGGATCTCGCGCCCGGTGGGCGAGGCGTTCAGTTCTTTTTCGAAGTACTCGAGTTTGCGCATCGCTCACTGCGCTGGTTGCGTCGTGGCCATTGGAGCGCTCATTGCTGAGACCGTATCGCGGCGACAATGGTCGGCATGTCAACGAGCGAAAGCGCGGTCGCAACATGTTTTTCGTCGCCCTGACGTTCCCGACTACGAAGGCTCTTGTGGGAAGAACCCAGATGAAAGCGAGCCACATCCACCCCGCCGATGCGAATGAGCCCGATAACCGCCAATTGGATTGTCAGCGGATCTTTGGCGAAGGCGATCGCGTCCAGCAGGTATCGAATACTTGGCTCGCCGATTTGGATCAGCGCGCGCAACGCCGGGAAATGAGTATCCAAGGGAGTCTTCTCGTCCGACGCGTGGGGCTTGAACGCTGCATCGCGCACCTTGAGGTGCTTGATCAGGATCGGCGCGGCTTCGGATGCGCGTAGCGCACCGAGCAGGACAAACGTGAGGTGAGCGGTGGTATCCGACTCCACCGTATCCGTTCGTTCAGCGTCGCTCCACGTCTTCAGGTGAGCCAGCAGCTCCTCCACCATCGCGGCTCGTTCCTGCACGACCGTCCGCACCGCTTGTCTTCTGTCCTGGATGCTTTGTGATCGCAACATCGCAACTATCGGCGTTGGTTTCTTCATGGTCAGAATCCGTCGTTGGTCAGATCGAACAGGTCAACTTGCGCGGGCTCGATGTCCCATTTCCCCGCGACGCGCTTCGCGAACATGTGGAATCGCCACAGCCCCAGGTCCGAGCAGCGGTACCATGTCGTGTCGAGCTGGACACGCACGAATTCACGAAAATGAATTCGTTTCCTGAATGTGTCGCCATCGGCTCCGGTCGCATCGTCGAAGGGCGTACTTGGCTCATCGTTTGAACGTAGGGTGCCTCTCGTTCCCTTTCCGGGGACACCGGCGCCAGCGTCGTAGGGGTTGGAATCCTCATCTGCGCCGCAATCGCTGTCATCGTTGCCTTCGACATCATCCGCGGGAAAGCCAGCCGGCCGGGCAAACGGGTCCGGATCCGCTGCGGTCGTTTCTGCAAGGGGGGTTCCAGGAGGATTGCCCTTGAAGACCTTGCGCCGTTTTTGCCTGCTGATGTCCCAGCCGCTGAATCCACTCCCTGTCGTGTCCAGGTTTCCCGGCCCTGGAACGCCGTTATTCTCACCCGGTGGCGCCTGCCTCGCCTGATCCTCGAGCGCCGGACGATCGGCGTCCGTTATGACCTCGGCGGGCTCTATCGTCGCAGTCCAATCGATGCCTGCCTTACGCACGTAGGACGTGGGATGACGCCCGTCATGCAGACCGAGCGGTGTGCCGTCAATGAACGAGGTGTGCGTGGCATCGGCATCGGCCGCCAAGGTCGACCAGACGATCCAAACGAAGAACTCACGGCACGTCAGAGCTCCCACTTTAATGCGCACGGTGACTTTGGTTCCACTGGCGACAGCGCGCGAAATCTGCGCTTTCAGCCGGTCGGGGCCGACGGGAGACACAATTGCGGCACCGACCGCTTCCCAGGTGATGGCAGCGCGGAGTGCCGGTGTGTCCGGCGTAATCGCCACGCTGAGCGTGATATTGCCCGCTCCCTTTGCCGTAACGAAATGATCCTTGCCTCCGGCACCGAGTTTGCTTGGGATCTTGTGGGTGCGCGTATCGGACGCATCCACGGTGACGACGGTCGCCGGGCAGGCGAGCGCGGACGAGCTCGAAGACGAGCTCGAAGACGAGCTCGAAGACGAGCTCGAAGACGAGCTCGAGGACGAGCTCGACGAAGAACTCGAGCTGCTCGACGACGACCGTGAACTGCTGCTGGAGGAAACCACCCCGCTCGAGCTGCTCGACCCGCTCGACGACGAGCTGGACGGCGGCACCGCGCCGCCACTCGAGCTGCTCCCGCAGGAGGTCGCCGGAATCCCGAGCCCCGCGCCCGCATCCCCGGCGATCGTGATCCCCATCGCCGCCATCACCGGGCCGATGTGGTTCGCCACGCCCCGGCTCTTGGTCCCGCGGTCGGCACCCCATAACAGCCCCACCACCTTGTTGTCGCTGTTGACCACCACCGACCCCGAGTCGCCGAACGCGGCGAACTTCGTGAACCCCGGCAGCGGGTTGATCAGGATCTGGCTCCCCTCGTACAGCACGTCCACCACCGTGCCCCTCGTGAGGCGTGAGGCGGCGCCGCGCTTGCGCACCTCGGAGAAGCACACCGCCTGCGCCACCCCCGCCAGCGTCCCCAGCTCCTGAATCAGGTTTGCCGTGCCCCCCGCCGTCACTTCCTGCGCCGAGTCGTCATCGAGCTGGACGATCGCGCAATCCACCTGCGCGTCCTTCTGCGCCGTCGTTACCGCGCCGATCTCGTTGAAGGTGCAGCAGCAGCAGCAGGTAATGTGCCGCGGCTGCCCCATCTTCACCCCGACGCACGCGAAGCTCGTCCCGCCGCCCGATCCGCTCGACGCCCCGCCGGCACCCACGTTGTACTCGGTACCCGCGCAGGCGATGTGCTGGCTCGTGAGCGCCACCAGATGATTGTCGGTGGTCATCGCCAGGCAGCCGAGGGTGCCCATGCCGCGCTTGTTGTCCCCCTCGAACTTCTCCGTGCGCGCCTGCACGCCCCCCGCCAGGGGCCGGTACTTGGCCGAGTCCCAGTTCACCACAAACCCATCCGACGACGAGCTCGATACCGCCTCTTCGAGGTCCGGCTTGACGATCACGTCCGTCGGGAGTCCGAACACCTCGCGCGGCACGCGGTAGCCCGGCGGCAACAGTGCCTCGTCGATCTTCTTCGCGACGTACACCCGGAACGCCAGCTCGGAGACGATCTCGCCGCGTCGCTCGCGCGCCCCCACCCCGACCGACACCACCCCCGGCACCCGCCGCAGCAGCGCCGCCGCCTCGTCGTACCGGTCGACGAAGCGCTGCTGCAGGGCGGCGATGTCGTCGCGTGGCCGCATGTCAGCCCGCCGTCCCGATCAGCAACCGGCGCCGGCTGTAGGCACTGAGACTGGTCTCGATGATCGCCTCCCGGTGCGCATAGCCGACGGCGTTGATCGTCGCCGCCGCAGCGTCCAGTATTTCCGCGTTGTGGTAGTCGGCGGCGGCCTCGAACAGGCACACCCGCGGGCGGTACTGTCTCACGAGGTAGCGCAGGTTTGGCGCCACCAGCTGCGGATCCCACGAGCAGTATCCGTGGCTCAGCCCCAGCCCCACCAGCACGTCGCACCGCTCCGGCAGATCGGCATATGGCAGCTGCCGCTCCTCGACCTGTGCCCACCGGTGCGCCGGATACTCCGCGCGCAGCCGCTCGATGACCACCGGATCGAGGTCGAAGCCGAACACGCGCACGTTCCCGTAGAGCGCGTTGAGCGGCGAGAATCCGCAATACGCCTCGAACACCTGGTCGCCGTCGCGGAGCAGCGGCCGCAGGTGCTCCATGATCAGCGCGCCGCGGTCCGACGACGCCGTGAGGTAGCTCCACTTGTCGTCCACCCGCGGGGGCCTGGAGATCGGCACGATGCCCAGCCCCACGTCGAGGTCGAGCGTCGCCACGTCCAGCCCCCGCGTCCGCAGCTCGCGCAGCGCCCCCGACACGCCGCAGTTCGGGTTGGTCGCATCGTGGAACAGCGCCACCCCGTCGGACATGAGGGCGGAGTACTGGTCGAAGTCGCGCAGGCTCTGCTCGTGCGTGTGCGCGCCATCGATCAACAGGAGCCCGGTGTACTTGCCCGCCACCATCTCCCGCACCGTGGGGAGCGCGTCGTCACTCCGCATCTTCAGGTGCCTGACGCGCCCGCCGAGCCCGAACAGATCGAACCACTTCTCCACTTCGGTCGCGTGATCCCAGTGGCCCCTCCCGTCCCACGCCGGGTCGCCGGACCCCCGGTACGACGGGTCGATGAAGATCACCGTGCCGCAGCCGTTGTACTGCAGTCCGCGCGCCACGCACAGCGGCCCGAAGCCGCGCGCCGACCCGATCGCGATCGCGAAGTCGGGACGGTAGTTCCGCGCCAACCCATAGTAGAGCCACCCGAAGCCGAGGTTCTGCGTGCCGGTGTTCTGCGACAGCGGCTCGGCGTACGTGAGCGCCCGCTCGATGAACTGGTGCACGGACAGCGGGGCATGCGCCGAGGGGCCGACCGGTCTCGGCATCGGCACGAGGGCGATGTCGCCGGACGCGCTGATCCAGCCGGAGCCGTCAGGCGCCAGCGTGCACGACCGCCGCGCATCGGCGCTCACCTCGAGGCTCAACGACTGGCCCGCCAGACGCACGTCCCACTGGCGCTCGGCGTCCGTGGACCCGATGCCGATGTGCCCATCACCGATGAACGACATCGGCCAATAGCCGTAGCCCTCGCGCACGTAGCGGTAAACCGTGGAGGTCAGCGCCGCCCGCGCCGCCAGGACGTCCACCCGCGTCAGGCGCTGGCGCGGCCCGCCGATGGAGCCATCCCACTGCTGCCTCAGCTCCTCGAGAAAGCGGCGACACTCGGCCTCGTGTCGGAAGAGCGAGTTGATCGGGTTGTCGGCGGCGAACTCCCACTTGGCGCGGTTGCGGTGCTGGAAGAGGAGCTGGCCCGCGAAGTCCTGCTGAAAGAACGTCCCGTCCACCAGCCGCATCGGATGGCGCGGCATCGCGAAGGCCTGATCGAGCTTCCGGAACGCGAAGTGGAAGGTCTCCTTGTCGCCGTGGACGTGCCGGTAATAGAAGTCCGACCAGTCGTTGTAGTACCTCGTCAGGCAGAGCGCCTTCCAGCACGTCTCCTTGTTCACCACGATCTGCCCCGACTCGAACTCGGGCTCGTCGCGGTACGGCACGCCGAACAGCCTCCAGGAAGAGTGGTCGGCCGCGAGGCGGCCGACGTCGGGCCAGAAGAGCGCGCCGGTCTCGCGGTACTCCCACGACTCGAACAGGAAGGTCGGATCGACGGCGACGAAGTTGTCGGCGTCGAGGAGCATCACCTCACGGAAGGGCGAGTGCAGAATCGCGTACGGCTTCACCTCCCAGCCGCGGAGGATGCGCGCCGGATGAATCGCCCGGATGGCGGTCGCGTCGATGCACTCCACGCCGAGCGGGGCGATCAGCTCCTCCATGTACGCGTCGAGCTCTTCGCGGCCCAGGTACCAGAGCTGGACGGGGAGCGTGCACCCCACGTGGCGGAGGAGCGAGATGGCGATCCAGGCATTGGTGAAGTAGCGGACCCCACCGCCGCTCATCACGATCCCGCGACCGTGGTACTCGTCGGGGTACTCGCCGATCGTGGCGATGAACTCCTCGGCGCGCTCCAGCGCGGTGCTTTCGGTGAGGACTTCCTCGGCGACGATGCCCATCGCTAGGCCCCGGCCGCGAAGGTCGGTTCGAAGTCGGCGCCGGTGGCGTCGGCGTGCTCGATGCGCGCCTCGTCCCGGGCCCTGGGCTGCGTGACGCCCGCACCGTCGCCCGCCGCGGGCTCGGCGTCGAAGCCGTTCGGATAGTACATCTCGATCCGCCGGATCACGTCGGCGGCGGTGATCAGGTCGAGACATCGCGGCAGCTCGCCGGCGACGTCGACGCAGAGGTGCTCCGGCCGGTCCTTCTCGTCGCCGTCACCGAGCGGCTTCACGCGGGACTTCCAGCATCCGCCGTTGTCGCAGCACGGCAGCGCGCCGTTGGTGTGAATGAACTGGTGGTGCGGATAGGCTTCCCACTGCGGCGGCTCCCGCCCGCCGGCCACGACCACGCAGGCGCGGTTAGGTGGACGGCCGGACCTGGTCTCCACGGCGGCGGCGAGGTGCATCACCAGGCTCACCGGCGCCAGCACGCCCGACGAGTGGTAGACCAGGCGCACCAGCTGGCGGAGGTCAGTGCGGTCGCGGAGGTCAATCACCCCGCGAAGCGGCGGGTGATGGTGCTTGCGCTCGCCCACCTGCACGAACCGGATGCGCCCACGGAAGTGGTCGACGACGTCCTGGTAGCGCCGCGGGTCCCACCACTTGGTGGTGAAGTCGAACTTCCCGCCCGAGACGATGATCCAGAAGGGCGTGTCCCGGCCGGTGATCTCGTGCACCTGCGAGATCCACGATTTCTCGAGCGCCGAGATGTGGAGGTCGCCCTTGAACGCAGTCGGCTTGATCTGGAGCGAGAGACGGGTGTTGAGGTGCTCGATGAAGCCGAACAGGAAGTGGTACGGGAGCGCGTTGCTCTGGTGGATGAGCGGGTACTCGCACCGGATCGTCGTCACGTCCGGCTCGGTCTCGTCGAGTGCGGCGATGAAGGGGTTGTTCTCCCAGAGCTGCGGACACGGCGTCCGGACGTCGGTGATGAACTGCCCCGGGTAGCAGCGGTGCAGATCGCGGACGGCGGCCGTGAGCATCACGATGTCGCCGGGCGACTGATAGTTGGCGAGGATGATCTTTTCCATCCCGTTCACCGGCGCGCGCACGCGGGTGATGGGGGGCGGAAACGGCGCGGGCGATGCGGGAGGGAGCGCGCCTGCGGCCCGACTGCCGGCGGCGGACTGAGCGCCACGCGGACGAGCGAACCTGCGACCACGGCAATGGCAACACGACGCACGGCGACCTCCGGACCAGACATGGTTCCTGAGACATCGCCGCCGGACAGCGTCGCCAAGCGGGGACCGCTACAATGCGATGGACGGTGCAATCCGTCAAGACCGGTCTGACGTCGATCGGCGGCGCAACCCAGCGCGGATAGAGCTAAACTCGGTTGAGCCATCGACGCGTAACGCGCGGACAGGAGTAGCGCATGAACGTTGCGGATGTCCGGACCCGCTTCGCCTTCAACCGCTGGGCCAACCACCGGCTGCTCGAGACGGCCGCCCGCGTGTCGGCCGCCGATTTCACCCGCGACCTCCATGCGAGCTTCGGGTCGCTCCGCGGCACGCTGGTGCACATCCTCTGGGGCGAGAAGCGGTGGCTCCGCCGCTGGCTGGACGACTCGGTCATCCCGGACGCCGTTCCGGAGGACTTCCCCGACGTCGCCTCCATCGAAGCCGCCTGGACCAGCCTGGAGCGGGAACAGCAGGCGTTTGTCGCGGGTCTGACGGACGATGCACTGGCCGCTCCGCGGACGGTACGGGAGCACGTGTACCCGCTGGGCGACCTCGTGCAGCACCTGCTGAACCACTCGACCTACCATCGTGGCCAGGTGGCGCTCCTGATGAGGCTGCTGGGTCAAACTCCGACTGCAACGGATTACCGGCTCTTTCTCACCGAGGTACCCCCGGTGACAACGAGTACTTTCATTGCGGGCGCCGCCCTCGCCGCGATCGCCGCGCTCCCCGCCGCGGCGCCGGCCCAGGGCAGCTCGCCGTGCGCGTCGCCCGAGCATCGGCAGTTCGACTTCTGGCTGGGTGACTGGGACGTCGTCGACTCGGCCGGCGCGCCGCAAGGCCGGAACACCGTCACCCGCGAGCAGAACGGGTGCGCGATCCAGGAGCACTGGACCGGCGCGGACGGCTCCACCGGGACGAGCCTCAACACGTACTTGAGCGCCGAGAAGCGCTGGCACCAGACGTGGATCGATGGCCAGGGGGGCGTGCTGCTGCTGGACGGCACGTTCAAGGATGGCGCGATGGTGCTCGAGGGCCGGTCGGCGGGCCCCCGCGGCGGCGTCGTGATCAACCGGATCGCGTGGACGCCGCTCGATGCCTCACGAGTCCGCCAGATCTGGACCGCGTCGCGCGACGAGGGGAAGACATGGACGACGGTGTTCGACGGGATCTACAAGCGGCGGGGCGGCTAGCGTCCGGGGCCCCCGCGGAGCACGGTCAGGACCCGGCGCGCCATCGGCCGGTTCGAAAACCCGAACCCGCCCTGCCCTGGATCCTTGAGCCGCGCGGCCAGCCGCTCGGCGGCCACGGCGGGGTTCGCCCCGGCGTCCACCAGCAGGCGCGCGCAGGCGAGGTGGCCCTGGTGGAAGGCGCTCACCGCCGCCAGGCGCTCGAGAGGCGTCCCGCCACCGGCGGGCTGCGCGTCCACCGCGGCGTGGGCCGCCAGCAGCATCCGTACCACCTCCGGGCAGCCGTTCAAGGCCGCGCCGGTGAGCGCGGGGTTGCCGCCGGCGCCGTGGGCATTGGGGTCAGCACCTAACTGCAACAGGTGGTCGACCAGCCGGTCGGCGCACTCGGTGCCGGCGAAGCCCAGCGCGGTCTGCCCGACAAACTCGTTGTCGCCGAGCGTCGGGTAGAGCGGCGTCCCCGGCTGGACCTTGGCGTCGACCGCGGCGCCGTGGGCAAGCAGCGTGTCGACGACGTCCGAATACGCCTGCTCCAGCGACGGCACGAAGCGTTCGAGCGGCCGCTGCGCGAAGCCCACGTAGTGGATCGGCGCGAAGCCGTGCGCGTCGGGCGCCGAGGGGTCGCGTCCCCGGGCGATCAGCCAGCCGACCAGCTCGGGGCGCCCTTCGCGGGCCGCACGGTGCAGCCCGTCAGGCCCCAGGTACTTGCTGGTGTCGGCGCGCGGCCGCGGAACAACCGGCGGCTCGACCAGGCTGTCCACCAGCGCCTCGCCCGGCTTGCCGCTGTTCACCTCCGCGATCATCCGCTCGATCTCCGCCTGACGAGGATCCACCCGTGGCGGCGCCGACCGCCAGAGGTGCCAGCAGCCGATGGAGGTTTCTATTGGACCCAGGCCGGTGTTGATGACGAAGAGCTTGAGCGGTCGGCAGACGGACTTGACCTTGTGCTCGACGACGATCTGACCGCGATCGCGCCTGACCTGAAACGCCTCGTGCTCGGCGTCGCCGCCGGGGAACGGGATGAGCCTGACGCCGGTGTCGCTGGGGTGGACGACGTATTGCATCTTGATGACGCTCCCCACGCGCACCGGATTCACGGCGCCGGGGTACGTCCCGTTCCCATAGACGAGGGTGAACGTCCCGCTCCCCCACTCCTCTCCGCTCCGGTAGCGACCGGAGAAGTCGACCGTGATCCGGTCGCCGCCCAGCACGGGCGCTCCCCGTCCCGGCTTGTCGACGAGCACCCGCGCCTCGCCGCCGGGCATGGGCGGCGAGCTTGGGCCGTCGCCGTGCACCGACTGGATGCAGGCTGCGGTCGAAGCCAGGAGGAGGAGCGCGGCCGGCCGGTGGAGAGAGCGTTCACGCATGGGACACACCACTCAGACGATCGACTCGGGCGCCCGGTTGCGCCTCACGAGCGCCTTCGGGAGTCAACGCAATCGGATGACGATAGTTTCCATCCTGAATTGCGTCCAACTGTCCAGGGGCCGCACGCGCCCGCGGCCGAGATGCGCGCGCCAGGCGTGCGGCGAGGCCGAGTTGGACGTGTTTGGGATACGGAAAAGGCACGGAAGACGACCGGACAAGAGCCGGACACTGAATCGGCCGCCGCGGCGCTCCGGCCACGCGTCCTTTCTTCTTTGGGGAACTTCAGCGCTCGATGCGGACAACAAAGAAATGCCCTTTCCGTCAAGTCCGTTTTCTTGTCCGTGTCGTTTCCCGTAGCCCAATCGCGTCCAACTATCCTGGGGCCGCACGCGTCGCGGCCGAGATGTGCCCGCCGGGCGTGTAGCCAGGCCGAGTACGACGTGATTGGGCTACGGAAAACGGCACGGAAAACGACCGGACAAGAGCCGGACGAGAAGGTCATCGCTTGATCGAATCAGCCACGGTCAGCCGCAACGTCGAGATTGCCGTCTCAAAGGGCGCCGCATTCGCCTTGTAGAACGCCGCGTCACAATCCAGAGCAAACGTATAGAGCGCGGCGCCATTCGATACCGCGTACAGGTCGATGACCCGCTCCGACCCATCCCGCGTTTGCACCCGGCCCTGCAGGTGAATGCCATGGCACCCGCCAACCATGGCAGAGTCCGACCGCAGCGCCTCGGTGACCTTCCGATCGTGACCGAAATCGGTGTCGTGAACAAGATCGAATACCTTCCTGGCACCTTCATCAGTCAGGCCGGCGCACGACATACCCCGCTCGTTCAGCAGGAATTGGACGAAAAATTCCGGGATCTCGCCGGTGTAGAGCCGGTGGTGGATGTCGTCCACTTGCTGGCGACTCCTCTTCTGGCCGGAGAGATCGCCGTTGTCGACGGCCCAGAGATTGATGGCAGTGAAGAAGACAACATCCTCATCGTTGGGCACCCGCAGACCCTTCTCGCGCATAGCGGCTCCCTGGTTGTAGGCCCACCAGCCCTGGGGCATCGCAATCGTGAACTCGGAGGCGAGAGAGTCATAGGTGACGTAGCCAGCTGGAGCCTGCGCGGCAGCCGGGCGAAGACCGGCCGGGGTCAGGGCGCCCTCCAAGGTGTCCGTTCGGGGCGTCACCGTGTCTTCGGTGACGGCCGCGACGGTACCCAGACGCTTCCCCACTGTCAGCTCGGCGACGCGCCGGTCGATGACAGACGTCCAGCCGGCACCGAGATCCGCGCGCGCGGCGGTCAGGAACCGGCTCTCGTCCGCCGAATCCCGACGAAATTCGTGGAGAGCGCCCCGATACAGGAGGTCGCGGCACGAGCAGGGGGCTACTGTGCCGCGGTCGGCCTGCCCCGAGCCGACGAATGCCGCGAGGTATGTCATGATGGAGTCCGTTTCGACCAGTCCAATGGACTGATTGACCACCAGGTCGCCCATGAACGCGATCGTGCCGGCCTGGACGTTGACTACGGTCGCGCGGCGCGCCGAGTCGACGAGCATCGTCGTATACCTCCGGGCCCCGCCGCCAGTGAATGTCGCCACCGCCGCGTAGCGCCCAGGCTCAGCATTGAGGAGGTAGACATAGTCGCCCTTGCGGATCCCCGAGTGAATGATCCGGCCACGACGATACGGGTCATCACCATCGACCAACTTGACGAAGGTGACCTGTTCAGGGCGATTGGTGATGAATCGAATCGGCGCGCGCATGCGCACCGCGATCGCCACGGCGCCGCGCCCCGGCGAGGCGGAAGGGAGCTGCGCCCCCGCGGTGGCAGCGAGCAGGAGCAGACCGGCAACGTTCAGGGTCGTTCGCATGGGACAGCTCCTGGACCTGAAATGCATCCGGCACCGGGGCACCGCCTGACGCCTGGGGCGTGAGACAGAGAGAACGCAGCCTCGTGCGGGGACGCCGGCATCACCGGGCGGAGTCCGCCACGGCCGTGCGGAAACGATACTCGTGCCAGATGAGCGCCATCACGACGAGGTCGACAGCCGTCAGCACCACCAGGCCCAGCGAATGGCCGAGCAGAATGCGGTAGACCTGGTAGAGCGCCACGGCGCCAAGGACCCAGAGGGCGGCCGGGTACGCCCACAACTTTCCGCGCAGCAGGCCGGCCACCAGGAGCAGCTTCACGACGCCATGCCCCAGGAGATAGGCGCTCGCGACCAGGGTCGTGTTGGGCGACAGGTGCGCGACGCTGCTGCGGAGCAGGTTGGCGACCAGGTCACCGGGATCCTCGGAGAGCTCGTGAGCGGTCAGAAAGCGTACCAGGGCGTTGACGGTCCCCGGCTTGACCACGGCGAACAGGACGCCGCCGGTCACCTCCAGGACGCCGTCAATGCCCTTGATGATGACGCCCAGGTCAAACAGGCGGTGGAGGGTCTTCTCAAGTACGATCATGCCCCGGATGCACACGCGCCTGACGCGTGGCGCTCAACAGGGGGGAACACTCAGCGCTCGAGGCGCAGTCGCGCCGGCGGCGAGGCCAGTCCGTCCTTCTCGTCGGTGAGGAGAACGCCGCGGACGATGTAGTCGCCAGGCTTCGCCTGGCTCCCCGAGTCGGTGCGCTGGTCCCAGCTGTGGCGGAAGGTCAGGCTCTTGCCGGCCGCGAGGGGAAAGAGTCGCAAGGCGCCGAGCATCGTCTGGCCGCGAAGCCGGGTCCAGACCATTTTGCCTTGCGAGTCGGCGATCCGGAAGTCGGCGGTGGGGGTCCGCCCCATCGTGTGCAGCGTCACCGTCTCCTTACCGGCGTTGGCGACGGTGAAAACAAGAAGCACCGGCTCGCCGATACGGGCGCGAGCCGGTGCCTCCAGCGTCAGGCGGAGCTGACTCTGCTGCGTGTCGACCTCAGTGCGTCGTCAGCGGACCGAGCTCGCTGGTCACGTTGCCGAACGGGCTGAACACGAACTGCGTGCCGGCGCCGTTACCGCCCCAGAGGATCCCGGCGAGCTTGACCGTGCCGCCGGTGACCTGAAAGACGTCGGAGCCGCTGTCGCCACCGCCGACGCCCGCCGAGACGAACGTCTGGCAGAGCTGGACGATCCGGCTCCCCGACACGGCGGTGTTCACGCAGGTGTTGGTGATCAGGCCCTGGGTCCAGCCGGTGGTGCGCCCCACCTTGTTCACGGTCGTTCCCACCGGCAGGCATCCGCCGATGGTCGAGCAGTCGTCGGCACTGATGGTGAACGAGCCGGTGATCGTCAGGCTGCCGTTGTTCGGCCCGCTGGTGGCGGCGATCAGGCCCAGCGCCTGGTTGGCGCCGTTGGCGTACGCGGCTCGTGAGGCATCACTGAAGCGGCAGCGCTTGTTGCCGTGCGGGCATCCGGGAAGGGTCCGCGAGTACTGCGGATCGGCCACCTCGGTGGCGATCTGGGTCGGGTCCACCGACTGGAGCGGCTGCCAATACGGAGTGCTCTCCACACCACCCTGGACGTTGGTGCAGTGCGAGGCGGTGACGAACGACTGCTGGCCCCCCGACGTCGCGTTGAAGCCGACGCTGCACAGGAAGCCCGGGAAGTTGATCTGGACGCCCGCGCGCACCGGACGGTCGACGACGTTCTGGAGCGTCGCCATCTGGACGATCGGGTCCACGTTCTCGACAACGACCGCGTCGGTCGGGATCCCGAGGCGGGTGGTCGCGGCCCGCAGCCACCAGGCCGCGCCGCGGTCGGTGACGCCGATCTTCACCCGGTTGGTCGTCTCATCGTTGTCGACGAACACCGCGCCGGGCACCGAGAGCGCAGGGTCGGTCATGTCGGTCTGCCAGCGCTGGAGCTGCCGCCACGTGTACCGGCCCTCGAGCACGCGCACCGCGTCGCTCGTCAGGCCGCGCCGCGTGAGATACGCCGACAGCGCGCGGTCGACGGGAGCGCGTCCCGCTCCGCCGACGAGATAGACGGTGGGCGTCCCGTCCTGGCTCAGGAAGTACCCGCCAAAGCCCGGCACGGTGCGATCGAGCTCGGTGGCGGACGGAGGCTCCGCGCCCTGCGCCAGCTGGGCGCTGGCGGTGGGCCGAGCGGCCGGCGCGCTGGGGCCGGAATTGTCCTGGCAGGCCGCCAGTCCCAGTGCGGCGAACACGGCGAGTCCGGCACGGAAGAGAGAAACACGACGCATACCCACCTCCACGGAGAGAACGGTGACGTTCCGGGGGAAACGTCCGCGGGGAGCGCCCCGTGCGCTCCCCGGATGGAGCCGCCCCGCCTGCGACCTCAGAACAACTTCGGCGTGCTCTTGTCCACGTACTTCGTGATGGAGATGTCGCTCATGCTGGCGCCCCCGCCCTTCACGTCCCGCGCCTCGCGGTCGTTCAGGGTCTTGGCGTCCAGGTCCTCGATCGCGGCTTTGCGGGCCGGCGCCTTCGCGTCTTTCCGGTTCTTGCGGCTCTTGCCTGGCATGCTGCACCTCCGGGATTGTCGCGGGATGGTAGCAATATCGGGCCACGCTTCCAGGATTTCCGTATCGTCCGTCACCCTCCACGCTCCAACAAGGCGAGAAAAGAGCCGTTCCGTCAAGTCCGCGGCCAGGCCGAGTACGACGTGATTGGCTACGGAAGACGGCACGGAAAACGGCCGGACAAGAGTCGGACGCAGAATCGGCCGGAGGGCCCCGTGCCTCGCGTCCCTCTTTTCTTTGGGGGACCTCAGCGCCCGATGCGAACTCGTGCCGGCGGCAAGGCCAGCCCGTCCTTCTCGACGGAACCGGGCACCAGGCTCAGCCGAGCGGACAACAAAGAAATGCCCTTTTCCGTCAAGTCCGTTTTGTTGTCCGTGCTCTTTTCCGTAGCCCAATTGCGTCCAACCATCCCGGGGTCGCGATCGCTGCGGTGGCGCACGGGCTCGCCGGGCGCGTGCGCCCGGGCCGGGTTCGACGTGCTTGGGATAGCGGAAAGAGCGAGAAGGGCCGGACAGGAACCGGGACAATGGCGATGCGGGGCCGCAGATGCCATCTTCTCCCCGCGCGGCTACGAACCGGCCGCCGATCCCCGAGTCCGTCTGGAGGACGTATGCGTTCGTCTCGTGCCCTTCTGGTGACCCTGCTCGCCGCCTCGATCGCCGCGCCCACGTCCGCGAGGGCGCAGGGCAAGGTCATCGATGCCACCGTCGACATGCTCGACCGCTTCTTCACCGCTTACGACAAGGAGAAGAGCGAGTCGGCCAACCTGGGACCGCAGCTCACCGACGTCGACACGAAGATCAAGAAGTTCCAGGAGTGCAAGAGGAACTGGGAGGCGGCCGGCGAGGCGTCAGGCAACAAGCTCGGCGGGTTCGCCGCGAAGATGGCGATCCGCGCCAAGTGCGGCGCGTCCGACGACGACGGCTACCAGAAGGAGCGGCGGAAGATGATGGAGGGGCCCGAGAACGCGGCCGCCACGGCCGGCGGCTTCAAGCTCGGCGACTACCGCAACCTCCGCGACAAGCTGCAGGCGTACCTGGGCGGCGACCAGTCGGGTTTCACCAAGAGCGCGCTCGACCTGCTCAAGTCGCGCGAGAAGCAGCTGGCGAGCGCCTTCGGGGTGACGATGACGGTGGCGAGCGGCGGCAGCGTGGGGGGACGCGGCATGCGCGGGCCCACCGTCTGGAACACCGACTACGCCTGGATGTGGATCTCGCAGCTCTTCACCATCCAGTACCTGTCCGGCGCGACGATGTTCGAGAAGGACTACACGCCGGGCGACTGGACGCGGTGGCAGGTGTCGACCGAGGGCAACGCTGACGAGACGCAGGTGACCGAGCGCGCTTTCCTGGGCCGGAACGCCGATGGCGGCGAGTGGTGGCGGCTCAAGACGATCTCGAACTACAAGGACGGCGACAAGGCGGGCGCCGACACGGTGAACCTCGAGGCGCTCTTCAAGCCCGAGCCGGGCAACACCCAGATGCAGCAGCTCGTGCGGATGCGCGGCAAGCTCCCCGGGAACAGCGACGCGCAGGAGATGATGGTGCCGCAGCAGTGGGCGATGTGGAACCTGAACGGCGCCTTCCAGATGAAGCCGACGCAGGAGAGCATCGACGGCGCGACGGTCGGCGTGGAGAACGTGACGACGCCGGCCGGCTCCTTCAAGGCCAAGCACGTCCGCTTCGGCCAGGGCGGCGGCACGATCGACTGGTGGCTGGACGAGAGCGCGGTGGGCGGGTGGGTGAAGTTCGCCGCGATCGGCGACGACAAGAAGGCGAAGTACACGATGGAGCTGATCGGCAAGGGGACAGGCGCCAAGAGCGAGCTGGGCATCACGATCAAGTAGCCGGCCTCCAGCTTACCCGGCCAGGCGGGCCCGGACCGCCTCGAGCACCTCGCGGGCCGATGGCATCACGCCCATGAACGCGAGCGCGCCGCCATCGACGATGGTCTCCCCGTCGACCAGGACCTTGAACTCGCCGTAGCTGCCGTGGACCATCTCCACCTCGGTCCGCAGCTCACGGCGGATCCGCGCCGCCACCCGGACGGCGTGAAGGCCGGAAATTCAGTACGCGCAGAATCGAACCGACACCCGGGCCATGACTACCTCCGTGCGGGCCGCTTGACGACCAGGCCGTCACGCGTGGTGAGGTCCTTGTCCGACAGTCTGCCTGACAACAGCAGCCACCCCAGCCACGCGCTCCAGGCCGGGAGCAACAGGAACCAGCCGAATCCGTTCGCGTATCCCAGGAGCACATACCAGGGCGCGCCGGCCATGGCGTCGACGCCGGCGATAATCCCGGGAGCGACCAGCACCCCGAGCAGCATGATCGCGCCGATCGCGACGCCGAGATGCGAGAGGAGGCGCGGCCACGCCAGGCTCTGCCGCGCCAGGTCGTTCACCACGATCATCCAGATGCCTGACAGCGCGTAGCCGAGCGTCGTCACCAGTCCGGCGAGAAACCATCCGGTGACGCGAAAGAGGACCAGGATCGATCCCAGCACGACCACGCCGGCCCCGACGTACGCGGCGATCAGTCCCACCTGGGCCGGGCGGCGCGCCTGCTCGCGGGAGAAGGGGAAGAGCATCCGCGCCAGCACCGCGACCAGGACGCCAAACACCCCGATCCCCGCGTCGTTCATAGGGCCGAAGAAGCCGGCGACGGTGTAGAAGAGGATGATCGTCAGCAGGTTGAACGCGCCCACCACGCTGATGGCGATGGCCAGCCGGCCCATGCTCCGGCCGCGCGCGGCATTCATGTCCCGACCAGCCTGACGAGTCACACCTCCACCTCGGGGACGAAGTTCTGGTCCGACTTCGGCGGCCGGACGTATTTGCCCTTGCGCGGCCGGCGATGCGGGAGCCGCAGCGGCGGCGGCGTCGCATCCTGGTACGGGACCGAGCTCAGGATGTGCGCGATGCAGTTGAGCCGGGCTCGGCGCTTGTCGTCGGCTTCGACGGTCCACCACGGCGCCTGCTTGATGTCGGTGTGGCTGAACATCGCGTCCTTCGCCTTGGAGTACTCGATCCACTTGGGAATCGACTGGAGATCCATCTTGCTCAGCTTCCAGCGCCGTGCCGGATTGCCGGCCCGATCCTTGAACCGCCGCTCCTGCTCCTCGTCGCTGACGGAGAACCAGTACTTGAGGAGGACGATCCCCGAGCGCACCAGCATCCGCTCGAACTCGGGGCAGGAGCGCATGAACTCGGTGTAGTCCTCGTCGCTGCAGAAGCCCATCACGCGCTCCACACCGGCCCGGTTGTACCAGCTGCGGTCGAAGAGGACGATCTCTCCTGCCCCGGGGAGGTGCTCGACGTAGCGCTGGAAGTACCACTGGGTCTTCTCGCGGTCGGAGGGGGTGCCGAGCGCGACCACTCGGCAGCCGCGCGGGTTGAGCGGCTCGGTGACGCACTTGATGGCGCCTCCCTTCCCCGCCGCGTCCCGGCCTTCGAACAGGATGACGACGCGCTGTCCCGTCTCCTTGATCCAGTACTGCATCTTGACCAGCTCGAGGTGCAGCTCGTCGAGCTTCTCTTCGTAGATGGCGCGTTTCAGTTTGTCCGGTTTCTTCGACACACGTTCTCCTGGGTTCTCGCCGAGCTCACACCTTGTCGAGGGTCAGGGGCACGGGCCGCTTCCCATCCATGCCATCGGGGCACTCACGCCGGCGCTCCGTCGTGGCGCGCCAGCCGGAGCTCGAGGTGCCGCTTCACGTCGGGCCACTCGGGCGCGAGGATGCTGTACATCACGCTGTCGCGCACCGTGCCGTCGCGCCGGGCCCGGTGGTGACGGAGCACGCCATCCTTCTTCGCGCCCAGCGCCTCGATCGCCCGCTGTGACGTGAAATTGAAGTTGTCGGTGCGGAGGCCGACCACCTTGCAGCCGAGCGTGTCGAACGCGTGGGTGAGGAGGAGGAGCTTGCAGGTGGTGTTGACGTGGCTGCGTTGCCGGCTCTTCGCGTACCACGTGTACCCGATCTCCACGCGATCGATGTCGGCGACGATGTCGTGGTAGCGGGTGCTGCCGATGATCGTGCCGTTTTCGCGGACCACCCAGGGCAGCATGTGGCCGTCCTTCTGCCCCTGCAACGCCTCAGCGATGTAGGCGCGAGTCCCGTCCGGCTTCGGAACCGTGGTGAACCACAGCTCCCAGAGGTTGCCGTCGGCCACCGCGGCGGCCAGCCCCGCCTCGTGTTCGTACGCCAGGGGCTCCAAGCGGATGCCGTGGCCCTCGAGCGTGACGGGACTGGTGTGGATCACGCGGTCGTGGACCCCCTTACCTCTTGACCGGCTTGGACTCCGAGGCGTCGGAAGCCTTGATCTGCGTGATGGCTACGAGTGCGTCGATGCCGGCGCGGCCGCCGCGGGTGTTCTCCGCAGCTTCGCGGCGCGGCTCCAGGTCCTTGAGGGCCCGTGAATCGTCCGTGGAGTGTTTGCCTTTCGCGGCATTGCGTGCGCCCTTGGCGGGTTTCCTGGTGGACATGTGCCCTCCTCCCCTGAAGTGGTCGATGCGGCCGGCACCTCGTATCGGGGCGCCGACCTTCCTGCGAAGCTACCGCGCACCCGGTCTCGCGTCAAACGGCCTGCATCGCCCCCGCGTCGGCAGCGCACAGGCGGTCGCGGTCACGACAGCCTCGTGAGGCAGTGGCACACTGCAGCGAGCCTACGGCCACTTGAACTGGGTCTGCCGCGCGTCGAACTTCCCCTGCCCCGCGGTGTTGACGCCGTCATAGTACCTCTTTGCCCAATTGTAGCAGCTGGTCTGCTCGGCCGTGTAGACCGGGCGCAGCGCGGGGTTCGAAATGGTCGGGTAGGCCGTGGCGCACACCTTCCGCATGTCAGTGTACATGTTGGAGTCACAGGTCGCCCGGCTGCTCCCCACCGTCTGATAGCAGTTGTCGTGCGTATTGCACGGCAGGGCCCGCGCCGGCTTCTTCCCGTGAATGAAGTGTTCCGCCGGCGGCTGCACCCCCGCGCCGAACTCCGTCGACGCGACGTTCTGTGTGGCGGCGTGCATCGGGTTGTTCCGCCACGTCCCGCCCAGGTCGATCAGCACCGGGACGGAGCATCCATCGATCTCGTGGGCGCGATTGTTCTGTTTCGGATTTGCCGTGTCCGTTTGAATGAGGGCCGCTCGCTTTGGCGTGGGTCCGCTCCACGCGGTCGGGCTGACCTTCTTGTTCTCCTCCGTCCACTCGGCGTCGGTCGGGTGGAACGCGACATCGGAATTGCCCGAGACACGGATGGTGTCGACCCCGCCCAGCACATCGGTTCCGACCACGACGATCGTCTGCTTCCCCCTGGGGAGTGAGGCGATCCCGTTGTACTTGAAGCAGCGCTTGGGAAGCGCGGCCGGACAGCCGGTGAAGGTCGTGTCGCCGATCGTGGCGGCCACGCCGTTGACGGTCACGCCAGGCGTATTGGCGACCTGTGTCGTGAAGACGTGGATCACGCCTTTGACCGCGAGCGTCTCCGGCGGGATCGTGGCTCCAACCAGCCAGGCCTTCCCGACCAGGAACTTGGCAGCCGGTGTCTTCACGACGACGACCGGTGCGCCCGCGGTGTTCAGGATGATTGCGATCTCGGCGGTGTCGGCGCCCGAGGCGTTCGTCGCCAGGGCGGTGATGACGTTGTTGCCCGACACCAGCGGCACCGGCGCCGAGTAGTCGCCGGACAGCGCATCGACCGTCGCGGCGACGCCGTTGACCGTCACCGTCGCGGCTGCGTCGTCGACATTTCCGGTGACCGTCACCGGGCTCGCGGTGACCACGGCCAGGTCAGCGGGCGTCGCGATCACCACCGCCGGAGCCGGAACCCCGGCCGAGATCGTCGCCGCCTGTGGCGTGCTCGACTTGCGGCCGTCGTTCACGATCAGCGACAGCGCGTACGACCCGACCTTGTCGGCGACGAAGGCCGGGCTCACACCGTTGGCCGGCGAGATCGCCGCGCTGCTCCCGGTCGGCGACGAGACGAGCGTCCAGGCGAAGGTCAGGCTGTCGCCGTCGGGATCACTGGAGCCCGTGCCGTCCAGCACGACTGTGTCACCGCGAACCACCCCGTTGACGGCCGCCACCGCTGCCACGGGCGCGTTGTTGGCCGGCTTGGTGCCCGAATCGCCGCAGGCCGTGATCGCCGGCAGCACCGAGACACAGAAAACCGCCGGGAACAGCCAACTCTGGTGAGAGCTGCGGGCACAGTGCGGGGCGCGATGGCACATGAGGCACCTCTGGCAGGCGGGCTATCCCTGGGTTACGGCCTGATCTGCTCCTCCGTTGTTCCCGCGCCCGGCGGCGTGGCGCACTGGCACACCGGGCACCCCTTGTCGAAGATCACGCGCCAGTGGCCATCCGACTCCAGGCGCCAGACGGAGTTGAAGGTCCCCACCCGCTTGCCCGACGGATCGAGCACCGGGCCGCTGCTCAACGCCAGCGTGCCTGACGCGAGGACTTCCACCGTCTCGGGCGCCCACGAGAAGGGCGCCGCGGGGCCGTCGAAGAGCGACTTCCATCCCTCGACCACCGCCGGCCGGCCCTTGAGCGAGCTCGCCCGTCCGAAAAAGATCGCTTCCGTCGACACGAAGTCGCCGAAGGCGGTGAGATCCCGCCTGGCCATCGTCCCCGCGAAGGCGGTCTCGGCGGCCCGGACCTGGTCGGCGAGCGACGGCGGCGCCTGGGCCGCGAGGGAACCAGCGGTCACGAGGGCGGTGGCCAGCACCACGACTGACATGTCAGGCTTCATCTCGAACACTCCGGAAGAAGGGCGGGCTCCGTGGGCGCCGCCGGCCGACCCGCCACGGCTCAATGCGTCAGCGCGTCGAGCAGCGCCATCGCGAACGGAGACGTCTCGATGGTAGCTCCATCGAGAGGCGTCGGGAACTGCAGGCCATCGCTGTTGGCCAGGAGGATCAGCGACACGCCGCGGGCCGGGACCTTGAGATACAGCGCCGAGTACGCGCCCTCCCAGAGGCCGGTGTGCCACACCAGCCGCTCGCCGCGGACCGTGCGGACGAACCAGCCCAGGCCGTAGGGGAACGACTTTCCATCCGGGCCGGCGGCCGGCGTCCACATGGCCGTGCGAGACGCGCGGGTGAGCAGGCTCCCGGCATCCAGCGCGAGATCGAAGCGGGCGAGATCGGCGGCCGTCGAAATCACCCCACCCGCCGCACCATCTCCCTGCGGGGCTGGAGGGTCGGAGACGACCACGCGACCCGTGGAGGCGAGATGGTAGGGCGTCGCCAGCGCTGCCGCCAAGTCCGGGGCCAGGGGCAGCCGGCGATGGATGCGAGCCGACCGCCTCATGTCGGCGGGTGCGAAGACCCACTGCGCGACCAGCGACGAGAACGCCGCTCCGGTCACCTCGGCCATGGGACGGGACGCCCAGGAGTACGCCGGCGGGTTGTACAGGAAGCGCGTCCCGGGCACCCCGTTGCCGGTCATCGACAGGACGCGCCGCAAGGTGAGCGTCGCGGCCGCGCAATCGTAATCGCCGAAGAAAATCCCGCCGGCCGCGTGCACCTCCTGGCAGAACCCGGAGAAGCCCGCAAAGCTCGTCATCGGACGGTCGAGGTCGAGCTTCCCGAGCTCCGCGAGGCGCAGGGCGACGACCGCCGACAGTGGCTTGCTGACCGAGGCGATGTTGTAAGGCGTGGTATCAGTTGCCGGAATGCCGCGCTCGATGTTGGCGAATCCGAATCCGCGCGACAAGACGACCCGGCCCGACACGACCAGAGCGACGGAGAGGCCCGGAATCCCTGCGACCTGACGAAGGGAATCGAGTCGGCGCGCCAGGGCCTCGACTTGGACGTCGGTCCAGACGGGACCCGTGGTCGGGAGTACCGAGGCCTCGGGGGCCGGCGCCGACGAGCGACACGCGACGAGCGGGCCGAGCCCGACCAGCGCGACCCAGGCCAGTCGGGCGCGGATCACGGCTCCTTGCCGAGGTGCGCGTTCGCCGACCGCAGCCCGACGGCGAAGACGAGCGCCATCACGCCGGCGACGAGCAACGTCTCCGGTGAGGCGCCCAGCCGCTCGAACCACTGCGTGTAGAGGTGGATGCCGCCAAAGACCGCGACCACGTTCACCAGCCAGCGCCGGTTGGCCTGCCACGCCCAGGCGCCCGCCGCGATCAGCGCCACCGCCCAGAGCACCGCGAACGCCCAGTCGGGAAGCGACACGATGCCGCCCCGTGCCCGATCCCCCCACAGCGAGCCGATCCAGAAGCCGAAGTTGACGAGGAAGACGCCGGTTCTCGAAGCGGCCAGGGCGAGCCCCCGGTACTCCGTCGCCAGCGCCTTCGACATCTGGTACGTCGCAATGGAGAAGACGGTGAAGAGGATGACGGTCAAGCCCGGCTCCTCAACGCCGAGGAAGTACGCGGCATGGAAGTAGTCCGTCCGCGCGCCCAGGCACGATGACAGGGCGAGCACCGAGAGCACGGTCAGCAGCACGCTGCGCGCGACCACGGCCGTGACACCGAGCACGACGGCGACGAGGAGGAAGGAGCTGCTCGACCCCTCGCCGGCCTTGATGACGCCGCCGGCGAAGAGGAGCGCGCCCACCACGACGCAGATGTTGGCGAGCACGGTCCACTGTTCTTCGCGCCCGCGCAGCAGCGCGATTCCGCCGGCGCCGATGAGCAGTCCCAGGACGATCGCCGCGACCGGGGTGGGGACGAGCGCGATGATCGCGCCGCTCACCGCGATCACGCCGAAGCCGATGAGGATGTTGAACGCCATCGCCGCGGTCCCGCGCGCGGACAGCTGGCTGAACTTGTCGTACTCGGCCTGGTTGATCTTCCCTTCTTCCAGGAGCTGGTCGAGGTCGAGCGTGACTTTCATGTCGGGCTCCTCGCTGTCGGGTTCAGCCCCGTCGGGCGCTCGCCGCCTTCCGCACGTCAGCCATCCGCGCCTTCACCAGCCGCCTCACGAGGGTCACCGGCGGCTCCTCGGTGAGCGGAATGCGGATCGTCCCCTTCGACGTCTGGTACCCCCGCCGCTTCGCTTCGCGCCCGATCGCCCCGGTGACCGGATAGATACTGTAGTGCTCCTTCCATGCCGCGCACCAGACCAGGATGCGCCCCTCGAACCGGAACGCGGGAATCGAGTAGCTGATTGCCTCCGTGGCGCCGGGCGCCGCGACGCGCACTACGGCCTGAAGCTGCCGCAGTCGCTTCCGGGCGCCGGGCGACAGCCGCGCGAGATAGGCGCGCACCTGCGCGCGGGCCGCCTTGTCCTTTTGTCTTGCCGAGGCTGGTGCCATCATGACCTCTAACGAGCCGTGGCTTGCGTGATGCCCATCCGCGCCTGCACCTGGGCGAACCGCGGGTCCCCCCGCAGCGGATCCAGGAGCGGCTCGAAGAAATTCTCCGGGATGTAAATGTCCTTCTCGTCGATCCCCCGGTTCAGCCATTCGATCGCCCGGGTCTTGTCGCCTACCCCAACGTACCCCTCGGCGATGAACATCGGCGGGACCCACTCCGCGGCCGAGCGCCGGAGCAGGTCGTTCAGCGTCGCCATCGCCGCCGCCCGGTTGCCCGACAGGGCGTAGGCGGACACCAGCCCGCCGGCGGCATGGGGATAGAAGGCGCCCAGCTCGATCGACCGCCTGAGCGACGCGATCGCCTCGGCATAACGGCGCTGCTGGATGAGCACCAGGCCGAGCCGGAGATGCGCCTGGGCATAGTTCGGGTCGAGCTCGAAGACCTGGCGCATGTGGACCGCCGCGCTGTCGCTCTCGTGCATGAGGTAGGCGACCCACGCCCATTCGACCCCGGCCTGTCGCGACAGGGGATCCAGCTGGCGGGCCCGGGCCATCTCGGCCAGGCTCTCGACCAGCCGGCCGCGGCCGGCCAGGAAGTCGCCGTACCACTGGTGGCCGGTGGCATAGTTAGGGTCCACGACGATGGCCCGCCGCAGGCCGTCCTCGGCCGCCGGCCAGTCGAAGGCGTAGCACATGTTGCCGTAGCCGAGGGCGGTGTACGCCTCCGCCTCGGAGCTGTCGATCGCCAGCGCCTTGCCGGCGGCGGCCTGCGCCTTCTTCCACGCCTCGGCGGGCGAGCCGGTTCCTGAGAACGGGACGACGAGGATGTACGCGACGGCGAGCGCCGCCCAGGCGCGGGCGAAGCCCGGGTCCCGTGCCACCGCCCCCTCCAGGTAACGTACCGCCTCCGGCAAGGCGGTCACGTTCCGCTGATTCCACGCGAACCGACCCTTGAGGTACAGGTCATACGCCTGGAGGTCGGTGGTGGGACGGACCGAGAGCGCCGAGTCACGGGCGGGGGCGAGCCGCACCCGAAGGGCACCGACGATGGAACGCGCGACGTCCTCCTGCACCGCGAAGACATCGGTCAGGTCCCGGTCGTAGGACGCGGACCAGAGCGAAAACCCATCGCTCGTGCTGATCAGCTCGGTGCTGACGCGGAGCCGGTTGCCGATCCGCCGCACGCTCCCCTCCAGCACCGCGCCGACGTCGAGCTTCCGGCCGACCTCGTGCACGTCAGGCGTCTGTCCCTTGAACTGGAAGGACGAAGTCCGCGCCGCGACCCGGAGACCCGGCACCTGGCTGAGCGTCGTGATCAGCTCCTCGGTGAGCCCATCGCTGAAGTACTCCTGGTCCTTCTGGGGGCTGAGATCCACGAACGGCAGCACGGCGGCGGAGGCCGGGGTCCTCGGTCGATCGAGCCGTGCCCACCGAAGCGCGGCGTAGGCACCTAACGCGACGAGGAGCGCCAGGCCGGCCACCGTCGGCCAGGCGGTCAGCCGGCGGCGGCGTGGCAACGCCTGAGTGGCGGCGCCGCTCGCGCCATCCTTCAGCCGGTCCACCTGCAGCGCGCCGGCGAACTCGGCGGCCGTGGCAAAACGATCGGCCGGGGCCCGCGCCAGCGCCTTCGTCACCGCGCGCTCGAGCGCGGCCGGGACGTCGCGGCCGGTGCGCAGCTGCGGGACGGGCTCGCGCAGCCGCTTGGCCAGGACGGCCTGGGGGTTGGGCCCGGTGTACGGCGGCTCGCCGGTGAGCATCTCGTAGAGCACGCAGCCCAGGGAGTAGATGTCGGTGCGGGCGTCGACGTCCTTCTCGGCGACGGCTTGCTCGGGACTCATGTACTGGGGCGTGCCGATGCTGATGCCGCTCTCGGTCAGCCGCTCGTCCGATCCCGGCGCGAGCGCCAGGGCGATCCCGAAGTCCGCGACCAGGGCGTGGTAGCCGCCCGACGTCCCAGCCTCACGAGTTGGAGGCCCGCTCAGCAGGATGTTCTCGGGTTTGATGTCGCGGTGGATCACCCCCTGCTGGTGGGCGTAGTGCAGGGCGTCGGCCACTTCGCGGGTGACGCGCAGCGCGTCGTCGACGCGCAGCTGCTTCTCCTGCTGGAGGCGGCCGCGCAGCGTGCCGCCTTCGACGTACGGCATCGCGAACCAGAGCTGACCGCCGGCGTCGCCGGAGTCGTGGACGGGCAGAATGTGCGGGTGCTGCAGGCGGGCGCTGAGCCGGATCTCGCGCAGGAAGCGCTCGGAGCCCAGTACCTGGGCGAGCTCGGGGTGGAGGACCTTGATCGCGACCGGCCGGTCGTGCTTGAGGTCGTGGGCCAGGAAGACGCTGGCCATGCCGCCGCGACCCAGCTCCCGCTCGATGCGGTAGCGGTCGGCCAGGGACGCCCGGAGGCGGTTCAGCAGAGCCGACTTGTCAGGCGGGAGCGCCGTCACCGCTCACCATCCACGGCGCCGGCGCCGGGCCATGTCCGGCGGGCAGTGCGCACAGGACAAAGATCACCCGCGTTTCCGGGTCGTCAATGCGCGCCCAGGGCCGGGCGGCAGTCGGCTACGATGGTTGCTGATTGGCTGCCTGGTGTGCGTGCACGGGTTCGCGCATGCCGTAGAGTCGTGCGCCGACCGCGATGAACCAGGCCGACAGAAACAGCTGCGAGACCAGCGTGAGGCCCGGTCCGATCAGATCGGGATAGGAGCCGGCGACATCGACCACGGCGGTGACGAAGCCAGGATAGGCGACGGCCTTCCCGTACGCGCCGCCCATCATCGCCAGGCTCAGGATGAAGGTCGCCACTCCGAGCAGGAGCATAACGGCATGCATGCCGCCGTAGAACAGACCCAGGACGAGCGCGGCGAGGTCGGGGGTGCTGGCTCGGATACCATAGACCGGGTAGACCAGCCGGCCGTGCACGACGAGCGACACGGACAGGACCGCGATGGCCACTCCGATGATGCCACACCCCGCCGCCGCCTTGCCCCTGTGCTCCGCGGCAAGGCTCTGATAGAGAGCAATGACCCCCGGAACCAGGAGTACCGCCGCGAAGAAGAGGATCTCGCTGTCCAACTTGAGGACGAGCGAATGCGAGGCGATCCAGGCGAGGATCTCCGCTCCATTCGACGGCGGCGCGCCTGCTGTCACATCGATGATGCCTCTCGACAGGAAGAGGAGGCCGCTGCCGATGAACGCCGCGCCCCCAAGCCGGTAGAGCCCTCTCGAGTCATCCGGCACGGCAACGCCCTCCGGAGTGCCGGTGGAGACCGATCCCGTTCACGCCGCGAACGTCACGGGCGCGGGGCTCCGGCCGGCTGGCGGTTTTCCCAGAGCACGTTCAGAATGACCCACCTGCCCCGCCAGCGAACGAGGTGGAGATAGTCGATCCAGCCGCCGGCATCGATCCGCGCGCTTGCCGCGTTCTGGAAGATGTCCAGGATGCGGATATCCGTCCGCCGATCGGCGACCGGAATCCGCGTCCCGCCGCCGGCGCGCGTTCCACGAACCAGCTCGGTGGCACCCATCCCCCGGATCCAGACATTGCCGGTCGTGTCGGTGAGCATGATCCGCTTGGCGAGCTCCGGGTGCAGCGCCTGCGCCATGCGGTCGCCATTGCCACTGTACCAGCCTTCGATGTAGTCGGCCGCGGCCCGCCGGATCCCGAGCGAGTCCTCCGCCGTCTGGGCGCCGAGCGATGTGGAGGCCAGGACGGCCGCGGACAGGACGAGGAGTGATGGTCTGAGGCGCACGGCAGGATCTCCTGAGGGGGCGCGAACGGAGATGCGAACATAAGCCGGCCGCCCCGGCAAGACAAACGCCCGCCGCACGAGCGGCGGGCGTCCGGAGTCGCGACGACCGGCCGGCGCTACGCCGCGCCCACCGCCGCCTCGACCCGCTGCGAGCCGGCGCCCTCCTCCTGCCGCGCGGGCCGGCGCCCGAGTCGCGCGATCGCCCGGTACACCGCGTCGCGCAGCCGCTTCTCGCGCGGATCGTCGAGCAGCCAGAAGTCCATCTTGTTCATGATGTACGCGTAGCCGAGGTGCGCGTCGGGGTCGGCGAAGGCGAAGGAGCCGCCCGCGCCGGGCGCACCGAACGCGCGCGCACTCGAGCCGAACAGGACATCAGGTCCGGGCCGCAGGAAGCCGAGCGAGAAGAAGCTGGGGATGCCCAGCACCTCATCGCGGGGACGCGCGACCTCGGGGGGCGCCGTCACGCGCGCGAATGTCTCCGGGGTGATGCCGAGTTCGGCGCCGCCCTCGGCGAAGGCGGAATAGGCTCGCGCGATCGAGCGCGCCGTGCCCACGCCGTTGCCCGCCGCCAGCTCGATCTCGAGGGAGCGACGGTCGTTCATGTCCAGGTCCGCGAGGAGCATCGACCGGCGGAGCAGCGAGCTCGGCGCGAGGATCTTCCAGAGCACGGCGCGCGGCGTGTTGGGCAATGCCAGGAGGGCACGCGATCTCGACAGCGTCTTCAGCTCGGCGATGCGCTCGTCGGGAATCTCCGGCGGCAAGCCGATGTAGAACTCCAGGCCCAGCGGCACGGCGATCTCATCGTGGAAGAAGCGCCCGAGCGAGCGCCGCGCCGGGTCGACGCGCCGAATGAGCTCCTGCATGTACAGCCCGATCGTCATGGTATGGTAGCCATGACGCGTGCCAGGCGGCCACGCCGGCGTCTGTCGCGCGAGCAGCCGCGCCAGGTAGTCGAGATCGCGCAGTTTCTCGACCGTCAACTTCTCGTCCAGCAGGACCAGCCCCGCCTCGTGCCCGAGGAGCTGGCGCACGGTGATCGCGCCCTTGCCGTTCTGCGCGAACTCGGGCCAGTAGCGCGCGACCGGCACGTCGTAATAGAGCCATCCGCGCGCGTTGGCCACCGCCAGCGTCATCGCCGACATGCCCTTGGTGGTGGACATGACCGCGACCATCGTGTCCTGCATCCAGGGGGCGTCGCCCATCGGCGACCGGCGGCCGCCCCACAGGTCGACGACCTTCTCGCCGTTCCAGTACGCGGCGACCGCGGCGCCGATCTCGCCGCGTTCCGCGAAGTTGCGCTCGAACTCGGCGCGCACTTCTTCGAAGCCCGGAGCGACCAGGCCTCCGACGTGAGTTGTGTCTGTCATGGGAGTGACCTCTCGTGGCGGTCCGGCAGACGCCGCGGCACTCGCGCGCGTCAGCCTCCAAGGTTGCGCACCGGACGCCGATTGTCTGTCGGAGAAAGGCGGTCTTCGAGCCGGGAAAGTCCTGACCGGGGCCGGGTCGCCGGCCCGAGCGCCAGGGGGCCCTAACTAGTCAACTCGGGGAGGGGGCGCTCCGGGTGGCGGCATCGCGCACCTCACAGGGTCGCGACAGCGGCGAGCCCTATCTGGCCGGCGCCGCCTGCCTGCCCCACCGGTCCCCAGCTGCCTTCACGTAGTGTGCAAACGCGTAGCGCCAGGGCATCACCAGCGGGACCAGCACGACGCCCATGAGGCAGGCCTTCATCGTCTCCTGCGTGTCCGGATCCAGCGGATGGGCAAGCCAGAGGGGAAGTCCGAACGCCAGCACCCAAATGGTCTTCCAGACGAATTCGAAGAGGAGCAGCGGCAGCATCCTGAGTGGATAGCGGATCCCCAGGATCGCGAGGAGCGCCAGTGCGCCGAGCAGGCTGCGCACCACGCCGCGCATGAGCGCCAGGTCGCCCGGGTGCTGGAGTATTCCCGGCCATATCGTGATGCCGAGCCCCACGACGATGAGGAGGTACATGGCTCTCAGCACGTAGAGCCGGAAGGTCGAGACGTCAGGCATTGTCGTGTACCGGTACCGGTGATGTCAGGCGCCGGCGGGCGGATGCCGCCGGGGACGCTGCTTCGCGGATATCATGCGGAGGACGAGCCGGGTGGGGCCGCCCGTAAAGGGCCGTTTCGAGCCCCGCTCCGCCGCCGAGATGAGCGCGCGCACCGCCGGTTTCCGCAGGACCGCCGCCGAAGGTATGCGAAGGAACCGGACCTGGTTCCCGCCTCCGTGCAGCAGTTTCCTGGGATCCGGGAGCCGCGCGCCCTGAATGAAGCACAACGACACGCCCTTCGCGCTCGCGGCGATCGACAGGATGGCCTCCGACGGCCGCTCCGTCGCGCCATAACCGATGACGAAGAAGTTGTAGTTATCGTAGACCATTTCGTACGCACCGGCCAGACGCGCGCGCATTGCCTTCCGCACGGCCCGGATCAGGGTCCGGTGTGCCGGCGCGAACTTGTCGATGAAGCCGCGCAGTTGCTGCGTCGGTGTGCGAGACGGCGTTTGGGTCCTGGTCATGGTAACCCATCAGCAAGGGTCGGTGCCTGAGCGTGCCTCATCTACAAGATGCGCTTGGGCACCACGCGCCGCGTCCAGACCTGGAATCGCTTGCGCAGCCCCGCCCGTGCGTCCGGGTTGGTGGTCAGCGTGGTCTCCCAGGCGTTCTCCGGACGGAACTCCACGTCCATCCCCGCCAGCACCCCCGCCGCGATCCGGTCCGAGCGGATCACCGTGACGCACTCGGTGTTGAGGTTGGCGCTCCGCGGGTCGAGGTTGAAGGTGCCGATGACGGTGATGTGTCCGTCGATCACCATCGACTTGGCGTGCAGGCCGAAGATGGGGGCGTGGTCCAGCGTCCTGGCCAATGCCCCCGTCATGATCGTGGCGCGTTCGGCGGCATCGGGGCGGAATTCGAATACCCGGACACCGGTTCGCAGCAGGGCCTCGCGATCGCGTTGGTAGCCGCTGAACGCATCCACGTCGTCCGTCGACGTCAGGCTGTTGGTGAGGATGCGCACCGCCACCCCGCGGTTGACGGCGTCGCGAAAGACCGATCGACTCGGCTCCGTCGTGATCAGGTACGGCGACTGGATGGCGATCGACGTGCGCGCGTGCCTCACGAGATCGAGCAGGGCGTCGAGCGTGGCGCCACCACCGCCCAGCCCCTGGCGGCCATCGTTCTTGCCGGGCGCATCGGACACGTAGCTCACGCTGTCGAGCCACTGCAGCGCGCCCGACGCCTGTATGCCCTCAAAGGCCACCGGAATGCTCCGCACCCGCTCCCGGACCTGGGGCCAGTAGTTGGCCGGATTGCAGGCGTATCGATGCAGCCACGCGAGTCGGGCGGCACTGTCGCTGTCGGCCGCGGCGGCGCGCACCAGCTCCCCCACCGGGCGACTCAACGTGTCGCGCCAGAAGCGCTCGAAGTCGGCCTCGACCCCTGTGGCCGCCCCGCCGAGGAGGAGCACATCCCGGTCGCGGAAATTGTAGTCGTGATCGTAGTCGAAGTACTCGTCGGCGATGTTCCGTCCACCGGTGATCGCGATCCGGCCGTCGACGGTGAAGGTCTTGTTGTGCATCCGCTGATTGATGCCCCGGAAGTCGGTGACCGCGTTGAAGAGCCGGCGCGGGAGGTTCTTGCCGACGGTGAGATCGGGGTTGTAGATGCGGATCTCGAGATTCGGGTGTGTATCGAGGGCCAGCAGATCCGCCGCATCCTGCTCGACGAGGATGTCGTCCACGAGCACCCGGACCCGGACTCCCCGATCGGCCGCCCGCACCAGGTAGTCCGCCGCGATCAGCCCGACATTGTCGGCGGAGAACATGAAATACTGGACGTCGATCGTGTGCTCGGCGTATTCGCTGAGCCAGGCGCGGGCGATCATGGCGCCGCCGCCATCTTCCAGCACGTAGACGCCGGTCCGGCGCGCCATTAGCGACTCGACCGGCTGCAGCTGCCGGGCCAGGTGGACGGCCGTGTCCCGATGGATGGTGGCGCAGAAGTCGGGATCCGCGGCTGCGGGAGGCCGGGCGTCCGGCGCGCAGGCAGCCATCAGGGCGGCGACGACGATGGGCAGGGACCGCATCATTGCGGGTTTCGAGTTTCTCACAAGCGAACGAGGCGTGTTGGCGCGGGCGAGTGCCCGGGATGTGGCGATGGCGCTCAGTGTTCAATACTCAACCCAATGACCTCCAAAGCAACAGCGGCGCTGTCAGCGACAACTACTCGCTAGGCCGCGGGGGGAATCAGCCGCGGCCCCGCTTCCACGCGTTCGACCGACCGGCTGGCGCTCGGCTGTCGCGGACGATTGCACCTCGTGAGGGTATGGCGCCGCCACGGTGTCACTCTGGCGCGGCCCCCCTCGCGACCGTAACGTCGAGCGACCCCAACGCTGGTCCTTGGTTCTGTCCGACCTCCAGACGACGCTCGCACGGCAACTCGGAACCGCGTATCGCGTCGAACGCGAACTGGGCGGCGGCGGAATGTCACGCGTCTTCGTGGCCACCGAAGTGTCCCTTGGCCGCCGCGTCGTCATCAAGGTGCTGCCACCGGAACTCGCGGCCTCCGTCAACGTCGAGCGATTCCGTCGCGAAATCCGCCTCGCCGCGGGACTGCAGCACCCGGCGATCGTGCCGCTGTTGGCCGCGGACTCGACCGGCGAGCTGCTCTGGTTCAGCATGCCGTTCGTGGAAGGGGAGTCGCTGCGCGCGCGCCTGGCGCGCACCGGGGAGCTGCCCATCGACGAAGCGGTCCGGCTCTGGCGCGACGTGCTCGAGGCGCTGGAGTACGCGCACGCGCAGGGCGTGGTGCATCGCGACATCAAGCCGGAGAATGTGCTCCTCACCGGGCGCCATGCCGTGGTCACCGACTTCGGGGTGGCCAAGGCGCTCACCGCTGCCACGGGCGCGGGGTCGGCCACGGCCACCGGATTTGCCATCGGAACCCCGGCCTACATGGCGCCGGAGCAGGCGGCCGGCGACACCTCGACCGACGCCCGCGCCGACCTCTATGCCGCGGGCCTCGTGATGTACGAACTGCTCTGTGGACGCGGGCCATTCGATGCGACGACTCCACAGGCGTTGATCGCGGCACAAGTGGCGACCAAGCCCGCGTCAGTCGCGGAGCGCCGCGACAGCGTACCGGCCCGGCTCGCCGAGCTCGTGATGCAATGCCTGGCCAAGCGGCCGGCCGACCGGCCGCAGCGCGCCGCGGACGTGCTCGCGTCCCTCGACGGGCTGGCTGGCGAGATCAGCGGGGTGCGGACTCCCACGAGAGGCGCAACCGGCGATGGCGGCTCGTCCATTCCTCGCCGCCGTCGCGCACGGCGCATGATCTGGATCGCGGCTGCCGCGACGGCCATCGTGGCGACGGCGGTCGTCCTGCGTGGCGGCATCGGTGGCATCGGCCGCGCCTCGAGGGCCGTTCCCGATTCGCTCCGTCTCCGGGTGTTCGTGGCACCTTTCCGGTACGAACCCGCCGATTCGATGCTCGCGCGCGCGGCCACCAGCGCACTGATGGCGCCGCTGCAGCAGGACGGCCGGTTGGGTGTGTGGGGCGAGGCCGCCGTGCGCGGCGTATTGACAAACTTCGGCATCGAGCCGAGCGCTGCCACCACGGACACCGTTGTCTTCTACGGCCGGAACGTCGCCTCTCAGGTGATGGTGAGCGGGACGATCGCCCACGTCGGCTCCAGCCTGCTGCTCTCAGCCGACATCCGCACCGCGCGGGACGACTCGTCCATGGGCACTGTCCAGCTTGTGTCCGAGCCGGCGAAGTTCCCCGAGGCGCTCAAGGAGCTGGCCGGTCGTGTGCAGGCCGTGCTCGACGGAGCGGCGGGACGCCTGCCGCGCAGGCGGCTGGATTTTGGGCTCTTTGCCGGGCAGTTCCACACCAGCCCCGAGGCGGCGCGCGCGTTCGGCGAGGGCGTCAACCTCTTCATGCGACGGGAGAACCTCGCGTCCGCCGCCAAGCTCCGCGAGGCCACCGGCATCGACTCGACATTCGTGGCTGCCTGGCATCTGCTCTGGGCGGTCCTCGCCAACGCCGGTGCGAGCCCGGCCGAGCAGCGCAGGGCGCTCAGCGCCTCGTATCGATTGCGCAGCGGCTTGCCGTCGGTGGGCGAACGCACTCTGGTGGAGGCGAATTACCTGCGCGTCTCGGGTGATCTTGCGGGCGCCGTCGCGAAGTACAAGGCGGTCCTCAGCGGGCCCACGCGGGTGACCGGCCGGGCCAACGGCGAGGCCGAAAACAACCTCGGCAGCCTCTATCGGCAGCTGCGGGAGTTTGACCTGGCCTTGCGCTACTTCGCGTCCCTGCGGGACACGACCGGTTCCGACATGTCGGTCGCTGACAACAACTACGTGACCACACTCGTCAGCCTCGGTCGTCTTGACGAAGCCAGGCGCGAGGTGCAGCGCTACGATTCCTTGGCGGGGCCCGACAATCCGCAGGTGCGGCCCATGCACTACGCGATTTCGAACGCGGAGCGCCGGCCCGGCGAAGTACTCGTCCAGGCGACCCGCTACGCGGACACCGCCGAGTCCGACGACGCCAGGCTCGCGGCATCCCTGCAACGGCGCACGGCGCTCCTGACGCTCGGGCGGCTGCGCGAGGCGTCGCAAGTCGAGGATGCCCGACGCGAGATCTTCGCGGCGAGGCACAGCGCCTCGAACGTACTCGCTGGCACGGTGCTCATCGCACGGGCGCGCGCGGAAATGCTTGGCGATTCCGCAGGAGCCGCGCGCGCGCTGGCCGATGCGCGTGCCCGGGTGAAGTGGGATTCCCTCGACGCCATGGACCGACCGTACCAGGCGATCATCACGGTGCTCGCGCGCCTGGGGCGTGTGGCGGAAGCCAGGGCGATGCTCGCCGACTACGAGCACGCGATTCCCGCGGAGTGGCGCAAGGCGTTCGTGGGCAACATGGCCACCGCGGCCGGTGAAGTGGCGCTTGCTGAGCACAATGGCAAGGCTGCCCTCGCCGCCTACCGCAAAGGCGACGTCGGCACCTGCGTCGCCTGTGCCTTTGCGCAATTCGCAGCGGCGTTCGACCTGATGCAACAGCCTGACTCGGCGATTGTCTGGAACGAGCGGTTCGTGCAGGCACGCACTGGTGGCACCGGCGCCGTGGACGCGTTCTATCTGGCGCGCGCGTACAAGCGGCTGGGCGAGCTGTACGAGGAGCGACGCGACTACCGGCGCGCGATCCAACGCTACGGCGACTTCGTGGAGCTCTGGAAGAATGCGGACCCGGAACTGCAGCCCGTGGTCCGCGACGTGAAGGAGCGCATTGCACGCCTGCAAAGGAAGGCCGGCTGATCCGCATCAGCCTCAGTGTCGAATGCCGGGAGAAGGTGCGCCACGGCCGACACACCCGCGAGCCGGCGGGGGCCCGCGCCTTCGTCGCGGGTCGGATCCATCCTCACCGCGACGTCCTCGCCCTCAGCTGCTCGAGAAAATGCTCCACCACCACGAACCGGCCCGCTGGCGCGCCCTCGTCCACGGTCCGCGCCATGATGAACCGGCCGTCCCGGCTCACGTCCCACGGCGTGTACCAGCTGATTTCCATCTGGAGCAGGTCGTCCGGGACGTGGAACAGCATCCGCGGCTGCCCCGGCGCGAGAGCCGCGGCGCCGGCGTTCACCCGCACCGCCATCATGTCGTGCGCCGCGCTCAGGTAGTAGAGCTCGCGGCCGTCGCGCGACCAGAGCGGCGCCGCCCCCCCACCGCCGCCGCTCGACAGCTGCCACTTCCCCTGGTCCGTGCGCGGGAAGGGGCGGACGAACACTTCGGTCTTCCCGGTCTCGTCCGACTGATAGGCAAGCCACCGCCCGTCCGGCGAGATGTGGATCGCCTCTTCGTCGAACCTGGTGGCGAGCACCGGGACCGGCGTGGTGTCCACGCCCAGACGCAGTCCAAGGATGTCGCGCCCCCCGGGCCCGGGACTGCCGCCCAGTCGCATCAGGAGCCACTTGCCGTCGGGGGTCAGCTGCGCCTCCTGATTGAACCCGGCGTAGAGCAGGAAGTCGGTGCCCGTGCCATCCGCCCGGTGCTCGAACACGCCGTTCGCCCCGCTCACCAGGCCGAAGGTCAGGGACCGGCCGTCGGGCGTCCACCGCGGCCGGTACTCCGAGCCCTCGCCGAAGGTGATGCGCGACAGCGGGCCCCTCGGGAGCATCTTCACCCAGATGTCGTCCCCCGATTCGGTGCTCAGCCCGATCGCGAGGCGACTGCCGTCCGGCGACAGCGCCCATCCGGAATTGGACGCGTAGTTCGTGAGGTCGAAGGTCCAGCTGCTGTCGAGGGCAGTCTCGTGGCCGCCCTGGTCCACCCACACCATGCGGAACCTGCGGCCGGCGCCCGAGCCGCCGCTGAACAGGATCAACGTGCCGGCGCGCGACAGGGTGAACCGCCGCGAGACGTTTGACAGGACCGGGATCGCCGCGCCCCTGGTGGTGAGGCTGGCAAGGTCGAACGGGACTGCCGTGAGGCTTCCGGCGCCCGCCGAGTGCAGCAGCCAGCCCGGCGGCGCGTACTGGACCCACTGCTCCCCCGCCAGCACCTGCACGGCCGTGTCGCGCTTCGGATCGTACGCGTACTCGTCGCACGTGAAGTTCAGCGTGCAGCGGGCGTACAGCAGCGTCGACGAACCCGGCACCATTTGCGGAAAGACCGCGGCCAGGGTGTCGCTGCGGACGATCAGCCTCGGCTTGTCGCCGCCGGGCGCGATTCCCCAGAGGGCGATGGCGTTCGGTTCGCGGAGCGGATAGACGATGGTCCCGTCGTCGAGCCAGGCCAGCCCGAATCCGTCCTGCAATCCCCCCGGCACCAGGGTCATCGTCGCGCCGCCGGCGAGCCCCGCCATTCGGAGCTGCTGGCCGACCACGAACGCCACCGACTTCCCATCGGGCGACAGGATGAACGTGTTGGCGCCCACCGTCCCGGCGATCGGGGTCGCCTCGTAGTTCTCGCGCCGCTTCATCCAGAGCTGCTGCCCCGGCCCGGTCTGCACCCTGCCGACGTACACGATGAACGATCCGTCGGGCGCCGCCATCGGCGGGACACCCAGCTGCTGCACCGGTTCCTCGCCGGCGGGGAGCGCCAGGCCGTAGGCGATCACCGGCTCAGCTGGCCGGGGCCGCAGCCATCCCCACGCCGCGAGCACCAATGCCAGCGCCAGCGCGCCGGCGAGCCCCAGCGTCAGTGCCGGCCGGCGGGCGAGAGCGCCGGCGCCGCCTCCCGCGCCGGCCGCGACCGCGGAGGTGAAGTTCGGATTCCCCAGCGCCTCGGCGAAGGCCCTCGCCGTGTCGAACCGGTCGGCGGGGAGCTTCTCCAGCGCCCGGGACAGCGCCGCCGCGACGTTAGGTGGCACCGATTTCCGCAGCGCCGTCACCGGCTGCGCCGGCTCGGCGATGATCTTCATGATGATCTGCTGCGCCGACGACCCGGTGTGGGGCGGGTTGCCGGAGAGCATCTCGTACAGCACCGAGGCGAGGCTGTAGATGTCGGAGCGGCCGGTGAGGTCCTTGTCGGCGGTGGCCTGCTCGGGGGACATGTAGTGCGGTGTCCCTAACGATAGCCCGGTCTCGGTCATCCGCCCGCCGGCGGCGGCCGAGACGGCGAGGGCGATGCCGAAATCGGCGACCATGGGTCGGCCGTCGTGGAGGAGGATGTTCTCCGGCTTGATGTCGCGGTGGATGACGCCGTGGCGGTGGGCGTAGTCGAGGGCGTCGGCGACCTCGGTGGTGATGCGCACGGCCTCGTCGACGCCGAGCTGGGTTTCGCGGTTGAGCTTGTCGCGGAGCGTCTCGCCCTCGACGTAGGGCATGACGTAGTAGAGGAACCCGCCGGCGGTGCCCGAGTCGAAGAGGGGGAGGATGTGGGGGTGCTGCAACGCCGCCGTCGTCTTGATCTCCACCACGAACCGGTCGGCGCCGAGGACGGCGGCGAGCTCGGGTTTGAGGACCTTGAGGGCGACGTGGCGGTCGTGCCTGAGGTCCTGGGCGAGAAAGACCGTCGCCATGCCGCCCTGACCGAGTTCTCGCTCGATGCGGTAGCGATCGGCCAGGGCGGCGCGGAGGTGTTCGGGGATTGGCATTACTTCGGCGTCGCCTTGAGCCGCGCGAGCTCCGCACGCCAGTTGAAGATCGCGTTCAGCACGGGCGCGTCCGCCCCACCGGACGTCAGCATCAGGAATCGCTTGCCATCCGGTCGCACGTCGTACGAACGGTGGTAGGCGTCCTGCCCAAGGCCGGGAATGGTGAAGAGCAGCCTGGGTGTGCCGTGCGCGAACTGTCGCCCGGTGGTGACCGGCGTCGTGAACATCTCGCCCCTCGGCGACCGGAAGAACAGCTCCGTCCCGTTCCGACTCCAGACCGGCTCCACTCCACCCCCGACCGAGATGGCGAATCGCGCCGAGTCCACGCCCGGGAAGGGCCTGACGTACACCTCGGCGATCCCGGATTCTTCCGAGACGTAGGCAAGCCAGTGCCCATCCGGCGAGAGGATCGCCGCGTAGTGGTCAAAGCGCGACTGCACGAGCAGACGGGGTACCGTGTCCCTGCCGTTCTCGACGACGAGCAGATGGCGAGTGCCGGAGCCGGACCCCTCGCTGCGGAGCACGACGTAGCGGCCGGACGGGTCGAACCAGATTTCGTCGAGGTGGGGATTGCCGGGCACCGCGGGCTGCGGGCTGTCGCTGCCGTCGGCGCGGCGGATGAACGCCGTGCGCGTCCCGTTGCGGGTGGCGAGAAACGCGACTCGCCGGCCGTCGGGCGCCCAGACCGGCCGATCGGCGTTGCCCATGTCGGACGTGAGCCGGCTGAATGCACCGGTCGCGAGCTGCTTCACCCACACCTGGGTTTCGCCGGCGTCCTGCAGGGCGACCGCGATCTGCGTCCCATCCGGTGACAACGACGGACTCTGGAAGATCCCCCGCATGCTGGTGTCCACCGGCGTTTCCACGCCCGAGCGGTCCACCCAGACGAGCCCGCCGTTGTCTCCCGTTTGGCGTTCGTACACGAGCGTGCCCGTCGCCGAGACCGCGAACTGGACGGTGCCATCGGTGGTCTCTTCCTGCACGCCCTGCAGCATGGGCACGGGTGCGCCGGTGAGGCGGCCGCGAGCCACGTCGAAGCGCGCCACCAGTACCCGGCCGTCCGCCGTGCCGATCGCCAGAAACCCCGGTGCCACATAGCGGGCGATCGAACCCGCCGTCAGGTCGGTATAGCGGCCGGCGGCCACATCGATGACACCGATGTGACCGGCCGCCGCGGAACCCCGCCAGAGCATCACCAGCACCTGACGGCTCCCGGGAAGAACATCGGGAAAGTCGAATTCGGTGCCGCCGGTCGTCGAGTCGGGGCGGGCGATCACCGTCGCCGCGCCTCCCGATGAGGCGACCCAGGCGATGCCGCGCCCGGCATAGGTGAAGTAGATCCGGTCGTCATCACCCCACGACCCTCCACCGTAAGGCGCGACCGAGTCGCTGACGACCGTCCGGACCGCGCCTCCCGCGAAACCAACGACCTTGAGGGCCGTGTGCGACCCGATCCCCGCGAAGAACCCCACCGATTCTCCGTCGGGGGAGAAGAACGGATCCAGGGCACCCTGTGTATCCGCCAGCGGATGCGCTGTGGGGTCGCCGAGCTCGCGCACCCAGAGCTGAACGACACTGCCCTTCTTGCCGACGAAGGCGAGCCGCCGGCCCGACGGCGAGATCGCCAGCCGCATCGACGCGATCGCGGGGATCGTGACGCTGTCCGGCAGCGTGAGCTCGGCGCGCACGACATCGCCAGGTCCAATGCTGCCGGGATCGCCGCGGCGTCCGCCGATGAGCAGCCCGGCGATGAGCGCGGCGACGACGGCAACGCCGCCGATCAGCCAGCCGCGACGCCCGGTGGCGGCCGCCGGCCGGGCACCGGTGCGCACCACGGTCGCCGTCGGGTTGGCGAGCGCGGCGGCGAATTCGGCGGCCGTCGCGTACCGATCGGCCGGCAGCTTCTCCAGCGCGGTGAGCACCGCCGCCTCGACGCCCGGCGGCACCGTCCTTCGCTGGATCGAGAGCGGGCGCGGCTCTTCCGTGAGCACGCGGGCAATGATCGCCTGCGCGGTGGCGCCCGTGAACGGCGGCTCACCCGTGAGCATCTCGTAGGTGATGCACCCCAGGGCGTACACGTCACTGCGCGCCGTGATCTCGCGCTCGCCCATGGCCTGCTCGGGGCTCATGTAGTGCGGCGTGCCGAGCGACATGCCGGTCTCGGTCATGCGGGTGCCGGCGGTGCTCACGGCGAGGGCGATGCCGAAGTCCGCCACCAGCGCGCTGCCGTCGTGCAGGAGGATGTTCTCGGGCTTGATGTCCCGATGAATCACGCCGTGACGGTGGGCGTAATCGAGCGCGCTCGCGACCTCGGTGGCGATGCGCACGGCGTCGCCCACCGGCAACTGATGCTCGCGGGCAATGCGGTCGCGCAGCGCGACGCCCTCCACGTAGGGCATGACGTAGAAGAGAAAGCCGCCGGCCTCGCCCGAGTCGTGCAGCGGCAGGATGTGGGGATGCTGCAGATTGGCGGTCGTCTTGATTTCGGCCAGGAACCGATCGGCGCCGATGACCGCGGCGAGTTCGGGACGCAGCACTTTGAGCGCGACCTTGCGGTCGTGCTTCAGGTCCTGGGCCAGGTAGACCGTGGCCATGCCGCCCTGGCCCAGCTCCCCCTCGAGGCGGTACCGGTCGGACAGCGCCGCGGAGAGGCGGTCGGCGATGGCGCTCATCGCGCGTCCCGAAGAGACGTCAGGCTTTTGGCTTCTCGGGGTTCAGATACTTGGTCAGCCACCCCTGCACTTCCCCCCACCACAACCGCGAATTCTGCGGTTTGAGAATCCAGTGTCCCTCGTCCGGAAAGACCACCAGCCGGCTGGGCACGCCCTGGCGCTGCATCGCCGAGTAGAACGAGAGCCCCTCGGTGTAGGGGACGCGATAGTCCTGCTCGCCGTTGAGCACCAGCGTCGGCGTCCTGAAGTTCTTCGCGTAGAGGTGCGGCGAGTACACGCGATACTGCGACTGCATCGCCTTGGGGTCCCAGTACGGACCGCCGTACTCCCAGTCCGGGAACCAGAGCTCCTCGGTGGCATACATGGCCTCGAGGTTGTAGACGCCGGCGTGCGAGACCAGCGCCTTGAAGCGGTGCGTGTGCCCCGCGATCCAGTTCACCATGTAGCCGCCGAACGAGCCGCCGGCGGCACCGAGCCGGGTCGTGTCGATCCATGGATTCTTCGCGATCGCGGCGTCGAGGCCGTTCATCAGGTCCTTGTAGACTTTTCCGCCCCAGTCCTTCGACACGCCGTCGACGAACTTCTGGCCGTAGCCGGTGGAGCCGCGCGGGTTGATGATGATGACGGCCGAGCCGGTGGCGGCGAACATCTGGAAGTTCCAGCGTCCGTGCCACTGATCCAGCCACGCACCCTGTGGTCCTCCATGGATGAGCAGGATCGCCGGCGTCTTCTTCCCCGGCTCCCACTGCGGCGGCTTGAGGATCCACCCCTGCACCGTGTCGCCGCCGGCGCCGGCGAAGCGGAATTCCTCCAGCGGGTGGAGCGCCAGCTTCGCGACCAGGGCGTCGTTCTCGTGGGTGACGGCGCGGGCGCCGGTCGACGCGGTGGCCGTGAGGCCGGCGGTCCACACTTCGGCGGGCCGGTCGGCGGCGTCATGCATCCAGACCGCGGTCGAGGCGTCGGACGACAGCGAGAAGGCGACGTTGTTGCCGGCGGTGACGAGCGACGCCGGCCGCCCGCCGATCGCGGCGGCGTTCAACGTGAAGCGGTACAGTTTATCCCGGCTCCCATCCGTAGTGCCCACAAAGATGGACTTCGCGTCAGGCGCGAACTCGAACCAGTCAGCGTTGCGGTCCCATGACGAGAGCGCCTCGTGAGCGCGCTGCGTCTTGCGTTCGTAGAGCATCAGGCGCCAGCGGTCCGACTCGAAGCCGGCGCGCCGCTGCGACGCGTAGGCAATCCACTTCCCGTCAGGCGAGTAGACGGGATTCTGGTCGGCGCCGCGGTTGGCGGCGGTGATCGGCTGCGACGCGCCGCCCGCCACCGGGATGACGTAGACGTTGACGTCGGTGGTCCAGGCCTCGCTCGCCCCCTGGTCCTTGGCGGTGTAGGCGAGCTGCTGGCCGTCGGGCGCGAAGGTGTACGCCTCGCTGCCGCCGAACGGGCCGGGCGGAACGTCGTAACGCGCGCCGGGGATCAGGTCGCGCGGGGCGCTGCCGTCGGTGCCGACCACGAACAGGTGCGAGCGCGTCCCGTTGTCCCACGCGTTCCAGTGGCGGAACATCAGATGGTCGGCGATGTGCGCCTTGACCTTGCTCTTCATCTGGGCGTCGTCGCGCTGCGCGTTGCAGTCGTCGGTGGCGCAGTCGGGGTAGACGCCTGACGTGAACGCGATCCGGTCACCGGTGGGCGACCAGACGGGCCCGGTGGCGCCGCCGTTGAGTTTGCTGAGCTGCCGCCGGCCGCCGCCCATGGGATCGGCGATCCAGAGCTGCCCGCCGGCGATGTAGGCCACCCACTTCCCGTCAGGCGACCAGCGTGCCTCGGTGGCGCCGGTGGTGTCGTCCGGGAACGCCACGGCGTTCGCGCCTTCGTCGAGCGAGCGCCGGAACGTCGTGGGCTTGCGGCGGTTGGCGTCGACGTCGGTGACGCGGACGGTGTAGAGGACGCTCTTCCCGTCAGGCGAGAGCTGCGGATCGGCGACGGCGCGGACCGCGGCGTAGTCGTCGAAGGTGATGGGGTGCTGGCCGGATGATTGGGCGGCCGCGCTGGTTGCGGCGAGCGCGGCGAGGAGGGCGAGGCAGACTTTCATTGAGGGAGGGAGGGAGGAAGGGAGGGAGGGAGGAAGGAGGGTGGGAGGGAGGCGGGGGGAGGAGCTGCAGTCTCCCTACCTTCCTCCCTCCCTCCCTTCCTCCCTGTACTTCTCATTTCGCCAGAACGAACTCCAGCGGTGCTCCCGCCAGCGCCAGCTTGATCAGCCGGTGCGGCGCGGCGGTCGTGATCCAGATCGAGATCGGTTGCTCCTGCGCCACCTCCACCCGCCACGCCTCGAACGTCCCCGCCGGCACCGTGAGGTTTTCCTTCGCCCCCACGGTCAGCGTCACCGGCTCCACCAACCCCTTCCCCGTCGAGAAGACCGAGAGCGAGATCTTCGCGCCATCGGCCCACTTGAGCGCCGGCAGCAGCGCGGTGACCGCGTTGTCGTCGATCGTGCCGGCGGTGATCGTCGTGTCGAACGTCACGGTCTTGGGGCCCCCCTGCGCCGGCGTGATCGCGCTCCCCTTCACCCGCCCGCCCCCGTAGGTCGCGTCGCCCTTGGTGTCCATCCCCTGCACCTTCCCGGTCTGCTTCAACACCTGCATGTCGATCTTGTCGGTGAAGGTCATCTCGGTGGTCTGCTGGACAAAGCCGCCGATCTGGACGTCCTCGCTGTACTTCCAGCCGCCGTCGGTCTTCTCGAGCGTCATCCGCTCCCACCCTAACGGGTTCCCCTGCACCATCACCGTGAAGCTGTCGCGCCGGGCCGCCAGCTGCCCCATCTCCAGGTCGAGCGCGCCGGCCTTCGCCACCAGGTCGTCGGGCGTGAGCGGATCCCCCTCGGGGCTCACGATCCGCACCGGGCCCAGCCCCGCCGCCTTGAGCTTCGGGTACACCTTGGCCCCGTCCCCCACCACCACGATCAGCGCCCGGTCGGCCCGGATCACGCTCTTCGACGCCGCCATGATCTCGGCCGGCGTCACCGCCGCCAGCCGCGTCCGGTAGGTCTGCAGGTAGTCCGCCGGCAGGCCGTAGAGCTTCACGTCCTGCGCCGCGGTCGCCACCTGGTCGGCCGTCTCGATGGTGAGCGGGAAGCGCCCCACCAGGCTGTTCTTCGCCGACGCCAGGTCCTTCGCCGACACCGGCTCCGTCCCCATCCGCTTCAACTGGTGCATCAGCTCCACCAGCGCCGAGTCAGTGACTTCGGTGCGGACCTCGGTGTTGGCGACGAAGCTGCCGATCCCGCGGTAGCGCCGCAGGTTCGAGTAGGCGCCGTACGTCCAGCTCTTCTTCTCGCGCAGGATGTCGAACAGGCGCGAGTCGGCTCCGCCGCCCAGCACCCGGTTGGCGACCGTGGCCGCGTAGAACTGCGGGTACATCGGCCCGAAGGTCGTGTTCCCCACCAGGATGTTCGACTGGACGGATGCCGGCCGGTTGACGAGCACGATCTCGGTCTTCGTCCGGACGGGCGGTGCCTTACGAGGAGCGGTCGCCGGCGCCGCACCGCTCCATCCCGCGAACGCCGACGTCGCCAGCTCCCTCGCGCGGGCGAGGGTGATGTCGCCCGACACCACCAGCAACGCGCCACCCGGCCGGAGCCGCGCCGACTGGAAGGCGGTGAGGTCGGCGCGGGTGATCGCCTTCACCGAGGCCGGTGTGGCGCTGGCGCCGTACGGGTGCGCGCCGTACAGCTCGCGCGCGAACGTCCGGGTAGCGAGCGACGCCGGCTGCGAGAGCTCCAGCTGCAGCGCCGACAGCGTCTGGGTGCGGAGGAGGTCGACTTCCTTGTCCGGGAAGGTCGGGCGCATCGCCGCATCGGAGACGAGCTCGAACGCCAGCGGCGCATTGTCGGACAGGAGGCCCACACCGATGGTCAGGAAGTCGCGGCCGGCGCCGGCGTTGAGCGATCCGCCCACGCCTTCGATCGCCGCCGAGATCTCATCGGCGGAGCGGTTGCCCGCCCCCTTGGTGAGCAGGCCGGCGACGAAGTCGGCCAGCCCTTCCTTGCCCGCCGGATCGGTGGCCGAGCCTGACGGGAAGGAGAGCGCCACCGACAGCACCGGCTGCTTGTGTCTGGCCACCACGATCATCCGCAGGCCATTGGGGAGCACCGCCTCCTGGAAGGGCGGGAACGCCGCCGGCTTCACCGGCCCGGGCACCGGCGGCGACGACGGGAACTGCGCCGCCAGCGGCGACGCGAGCAGGACGAGCCCGAGCACGGGCAGACGCATCGAGATCATCACTTGGCCCCTCCGGCCGGCGCCGGCACGATGAGCAGGGTGAGCGCGTTGTCGGGACGCAGGTAGGTCGCGGCGACCCGCTTCACGTCGTCGAGGGTCACCGCCCCGTACCGGGCGATGGCGGTGTTGACCGCCTCGGGCGACCCGAAGTACATGTTCGCCTCCTGGATCGCCTCGGCCATCGCCAGCGCCTGCTGGCGCTGCGTGATCGCCCCGGCTCGATAGGCATTCTTGGCCTTGGTCAGCTCGGCGTCGGTGATGTCGCCCGACGCGACCTTCAGCACCTCGGCCGAGACGAGCTTGTCGATCGAGTCGATCGGGACGCCCTGGTTGGCGATCGCGAGGACGCCGGCCAGCCCGGGACCGCGGCGCGGCCCGAACGGGTTGAACAGCGCCTGGGCGACGGTCGCGGCCTTGGTCGACCGGACCACCGTCTTGTTGAGGCGCGAGCTCTCGCCCTGCCCCAGGATCGTCGTCAGCAGCTCGAGCGCCGGATAGTCGGCGCTGCTGGTGGCGGGGACCCGGTACACGGTGAGGAGCGCCGGCAGGTTGGCGTTCTTGTCGTTCACCGTCTGCCGCATCGCGCCGGTGTTGAACGGCTGGTCGCAGGTCACCGGGGGCGGCGCCTCGACGCGCGGGATCCCGCCGAAATACGACGACACCAGCCGCTTGGCCTCGGCCGGCACGAAGTCGCCGACGATCACGAGGGTGGCGTTGTTGGGCGCGTAGTAGAGCTTGAAGAACCCCTGGACGTCCTCGAGCTTGGCGGCGTTCAGGTCGTCCATCGACCCGATGATCGAGTGCGCGTAGGCGAAGCACGCGGTGCCGTCGAAGAGCTTGGTCGTCTCCTCGACCACCGCCTTCACGTAGGGCGGGTTGTCGACGCGCAGGCGCCGCTCCTCCTTCACCGCCTCACGCTGGTTATGCAGGTTGGAGTCGTTCACCGCCAGCGACCGCATCCGGTCGGCCTCGAGCCAGAGCCCCAGGTTGAGGCGGTTCGACGGCAGCGCTTCCCAGTAGTTGGTGCGGTCGGGCTGGGTGCTCCCGTTCATCTGGCCGCCGGCGCGCTCGATGAACTTGAAGTGTTCGCCCTTCTTCACGTGCTCCGAGCCCTGGAACATCATGTGCTCGAAGAGGTGGGCGAAGCCGGTGCGGCCCGGGCGTTCGTTGCGGGATCCGACGTTGTACCAGACGTCCACCGCGACGACCTGCGCCGAGTGATCCTCGCCGAGGATGACCGTGAGGCCGTTGGGGAGCGTGTAGGTCTCGAGCTTGAGCGAACCGGGATCCTGCGCGCGCAGCGATCCCGCCAGTGCCGTTCCCAGCAGCGCGAACGCGCAACCGAGAGCGGACGCAAACCGGCGCATGAGATAACCCCTGGTGAATTGGAGAGTGGGCGTGCGCTCCAATTCTAGCCTAAGGGCGGGGAGGTGGGGAGGAGGGGAGGTGGGGAGGTGGGGTCCCGTCCCTTCCCCACCTACCAAGGGGGAGGTGGGGACGGTGGGGTCCCATCCCTTCCCCACCTCACAAGGGGAGGCGGGGACGGTGGGGGCGGTGGGGAGGTCGGATCCCTCCCGCCCTTCCCCACTGGGGAGGCGGGGGGTGGCCCCGCCTCCCCTCCTCCCCACCTCCCCTCCTCCCTTATGGTATGGGGCGGGGCCGGGGCCAGGGCCACGGCCACGGATTCGCCGACCGCTGGCCGGCCAGGCCGAGCACCGCGGCCTCCCGCACCTCGGGGTCCTTCGAGTCGAGCAGCTCGTTGAGCGCGGCGCGCGAACGCTCCCCCGAGTGGAGGAGCGCCCGCACCTGCGCCTTCCGGACGTGATCGTTCGTTTCTCGTCGCAAGGCATCGCGGATCGCCGGCACCGCCAGCGAGTCGCCGATCTCCGAGAGCGCCCACGCCGCCTTGAGGCGGACGTCCTCCTCGTGATCGACCAGGGCATCGATCAGCGACCTGGGCGCCGCCCGCGGCTGCAACTGCCCCAGCGCCCACGACATCGTCCCGCGCACCCGGCTGCTCTTCTCGCGGCCCAGGGCCTCGCCCAGCGCCTCGGTCGCCTCACGATCTTCGAGCTCACCCAGCGCCCAGGCCGCGGTCTCGCGGACCGCATCGCTGCTGTCCCGGCGCAGCGCCGCCATCAGCCCCTCGCCGGCGCCGGCGGTCTTTTCGCCCACCTCGCCCAGCGCCCACGCGGCCATTTCGCGCACCGACGGCGCGCGATCCTGGCGCAGCGCCGCCACCAGCACCTCGACGGCTTCCTTCGCCTCGAGCTGTCCCAACGCCCAGGCGGCGGCGCGCCGTACCTGCGCCGCCTGGTCGTCGCGGAGGACGCGCACCAGGGTGGGCACGGCGCTGGTCGAGTCGAGTTTCCCTAACGCGATGGTGGCCGCCTCGCGCACCATCGGGTCGTCGTCGCGGGCCACCGGCAGCAGCGCCGCCACCCCGCGGCCATCGTCCAGCCGTCCCAGCGCCCAGGCGGCGTTGGCCCGCGCCCCGGCGTAGGCGTCGTGCAGCGCGTGGATCAGCGGCTCCACCGCCCGGGCCGATCTCACGAATCCGAGACCGAGCGCCGCCAGCGCCCGCAGGTCCTGGTCCGGCGCGCCCAGCCGCTCGAGCAGCGCGCTGGTGACCGTGTCGCCCCCGTGCCGGCCCAGCAGCCGCACCGACAGCTCGCGCACGCAGGCATCCGCATCACCCAGGTCGCCCACCAGCAGCGTGACCTCGGCGGCGGTGAGCTTGCGTTGCCGCAACTCGCGGTCGGCCGCCCGCGTCGGCGTCACGATCGGCGACACCGGGGCGTCGTCCCACCCACCGCGCCATCCGTAGTTCCAGACCGCGTCGGCGGCCAGGGCGCAGAGCACCGGCGCCACGCCGTGGGCGGCCTGCATGAGCTGGGCGACGTCCGCCGCCGAGCCGGCCGCGGCTTGGCCGGCAGCCGTCGCGCCCGCCCCGGCACCGCGAGCCGCGACACGGTCCGCCACGCGCGACGAGGACTCACCAGCTCGCGGCGAGGCGATCGCCACGGCCGCGGCCGCCAGTCCGGCGAGGAGTACTCCCAGTCTGTGGTGCATCGATCCTCCGGTCAGTACGCATTGTCGTTATGCTGATTCTTCAGCACTGCCCGGCGCACCTGCGCGCCGGCGGCCTGTCGAACTCGTCAGGCTGGCACAAGCCCTGACGAGCGGTGCATCGCCACTTTCTTGTCTCTCATTTCCCGTTGTCCGTCCCGCCCGTCGAACTCAGACTTCGGCGAAGCCCAACGCCGTTTTCTCGTTTCTCATTTCTCGTTCGCCGTTCCTACGGTTGCGGACGGGGCTCCGGCCACGGCCACGGCCACGAGTGCTGCGACTCACCGGCCAGCGCCTTGATCGCCAGCTCCCGCACCCCGGGCTTCTTCGACTCGAGCAGGCGCTTGATCGCGTCCACCGACTGCTCCCCCACCGACGCCAACGCCATGATCTCGCCGCGCTCGACGTCCTCGTTCTGCTCCTTCGTCAACGCACTGTCCAGCGCGCCGGCCGTCGTGGGGTCCTGGATCTTGAACAGCGCCCATGCCGTGAGCTCGCGCACCTCCGCGCTCTTGTCGCCGAGCATGGCGACCAGCGCGCGCGGCGCGCGCTTGGGCTCGATCTGTCCCAGCGCCCACGCGGCCCGCATCCGGACGTCGGCGTTGTCGCTGGTCAGCGCTTCGGCCAGCGCGTCGGCGGCGCCGGCATCGCCGATCTGCCCCAGCGACCAGGCCGCGATCGCGCGGACGCTCTGGTCGGCGTCGCGGCGCACCGCCTCTTCCAGCGCGGCCATCGCCTTGGCGTTCGAATCCCCCTCCCCCAGCGCCCACGCCGCCATCTCGCGCACCGCGCTGCTGGCGTCGTGGCCCACCGCGTACGCCAGCGCATCGGCGGCGACGTCGGTGTCGGCGTACTGCGACAGCCCCCACGCCGCGATCTTGCGCAGCGCCGCGCTGCTGTCGGTCCGCAGCACGTTGGCGAGCAGCGCCGGCCGTTCATCGGTGACGGCCTGCTTCGCGCCCGCCTGAGTGCCCTGGCGGAGCGGCGCGGCGGCCATGCTCACCAGGTCGCGCTCCTTCTCGGACTCCGGCTTCGTCGCGTCAGGCAGCGAGGAGCGTTCCCGGAGGGATGTGCGCATCGTCTGGCGCTGCTCCATCACGGTACGGGTGGTGGTCGACGAGCTGCTCGTCGACGCCGGGTTGGACGGCCCGTCCACCTTCGGCGCGGCCATCGGCGCCGGCGTCGCGATGCGATCGCGATCGGGCGACGGCCGGACCGGCGCGGCGGCGCTCACCGCCAGCGCCAGCACCCCGAGCCCGCCCATCAGCGCGGCGCCCTGGAGCCGGCCCGGCGCGGTGCGCACCAGCGCCGGGTCGAGGATCGCCAGCAGCCGCCCCTCGAACTCCTTGCGACGCGCCATCGCCAGCGCCACCGCCGGCGTCGCGTTCCCCTTCACCTTCGAGACGATGTCGAGCAGGTGTTCGGCGTAGTCGCTCGCCCGGGTGCCGCAGGTGATCGCCAGGTCATCGCAGGCGCGCTCGCTCTCGGCGCGCAGCCGTTTGGCGGCGACCCAGACGAGGGGGTGGAACCAGTACAGCGCGCACGCCAACCGACCCAACGTGTGACCGACCAGGTCGCGGCGCCGCACGTGGCCCAGCTCGTGGAGGAGCACCGCGTGACGGCGGTCGGCGCTCCACTGGTCGCAGTCGGCCGGGAGGACGATCGTGGCATTCGCGAACCCGCAGGCGAACGGCATGGTGATGTCGGCGCTGCGCAGGAGGCGCGGCGGCGTGGCGATCCCCAGCCGGTCGGCGATCTCGAAGAGCGGCGCGCGCCACTCGCCCGTGTCGAGCGGGCCGGCGCGCCTGACGATCCGGCGCACCGCCAGCGCGCCGGCGCCCAGCCAGCCGGCGAGCGCCAGGGCTACCGCGCCCCAGAGCAGCATGAGCGCGCTACCGGTGCCAATCGATGCGCCAGGGATCGTGGCGCCGGTCAGGTTCGTCGTCGCCGGGCCAACGCGGCCTGTCGCCGAAGATGCCTGCGACGCGGCGGCCGAGCCTGACGAGCCGGCGGTGGTGCCCGGTTCAGCCTGTCGGTTCGCGGCCACGGCCCCCAGGCCGCCCGTCGTCGGGGCCGGCGCTGGCGTGGGCGTAGCCGTCGGCGTCGCGCTCGCATCGCGGCCGGCATCGCGGCCCGCGAGGATGTCCGGCGTGCCGGCGAACGCGGCCGCCGGGATGATCGCCAGGCGCACCGGGCTCCACGCCGCCAGCGCCGGCAGCACCAGCAGCGCGCCAAGCGCCGAGAGCCACACCAGGTGGCGGGCGCCGGCCGAGGCGCGCGGCATCACCAGCGTGACGGCGAGCGCCGAGAGGAGGAGGACGGTGACCTTGATCAGCAGCAGGAGGGAGAACATGGGAACGCTCGGGACTGGTGAGTGAGCGAAATGCCGGGGGGGGAGAGAGAGATGTCCGTCGTGAGGCTAGCGGCCGCCCTGGCGGGCGCGGCGGATGCGGTCTCGCAGCCGCTGGACCTCGGCGTCGGACAGGCCGGCGTCGGACATCCGCAGGAGCGAGGTGACCGCCTGCTCGGTGGAGCCGGCGAAGTAGGTGCGGACGACGTGGGCGAGCACGTCCTCGCGGGCGCGCTCGGTGGCGCGCGCCGGGAAGTAGACGTAGCGCGGCCCGTCTTCGCGATAGGCGGCGAGCCCTTTCTCCCCGAGGATGCGGAGGATCGACCGGACCGCCGAGTAGGTGGGCGGATCGGGGAGCTCGGCCATGATCTCGGAGACCGTGGCTTCGCCGCGGCGGTGGAGGATCTCGATGACCTGCCGCTCGCGGCGGGTGAGCCGCTCGGCGGAGGGGGACGATGCGGAGGCTGGCTTGGGCATGGCAGGAAGGGCCGGAATGCGGAATGCGGCGGCGGAGTTGGTGCCCTGGTGTGCTGAAAAATCAACCCTGCTGATTATTCAGCATCGAGCCGCGTTTGTCAAGGGCCAGATTCGCAATTCGGAATGTGGGACTCGGAAGTGCGGCACGGCCTCTGGTTAGAGCGCGGAGCCCTGCCCTCCGGACTCCGCAATCCGGATTCCGGATTCCGCATTCCGCATTCCGCATTCCGCATTCCGGATTCCGCATTCCGTATTCCGTGTCGCCCTTCCCTACCCCCTCGCCATCCTGCCGAGATACGCCCGGTCCCACGCCGCCGGGATGCTCTCGCGCGGCGAATACGGGCCCGGCTGGTAGACCGACGACCCGATCCCCGCCCAGCTCTGCTCGCTGATGTGCCAGTCCTGACGGTTGGTCAGGTCCCAGAACTCCACCGCGTCGTCCGGGTTGAAGTCCGCGCGGCCGAACGAGTCGGGGTGGAAGAACCAGTCGCAGATGATGTGCGTCTCGCCGGGGCTCTTCGGCCAGAGCGTGTAGGCCACCGCGTAGTCGGGGTGGATGCTGAGCAGCAGGTTCGGGAAGAGCGTGTAGTAGTACGCGCGGTGCGCGTCCTGGGGCGGATAGGCGCCGAGCGGCAGTCCGCACGAGCGGCCGGTCATCGTCATGCTCTTGTTCGGATCGGCGATGACCATGAAGCCGCCCAGGAACGGCCCCTCCACCAGGTCGTTCTCGCCGCTGGTGTACGGCATCTTGCTCGACAGCAAGGGGTGGATCATGGGACAGTGGAGACATTCCGAGTAGTTCTGGAAGACGAGCTTCCAGTTCGCCTTCACGTCGTACTCGATCCGGCGGCCGAACCTGAGCGACGGCAGGTTGTAGCGCGCGAGGCGTCCCATCATGGGAGCGAAGGCTTGGGTGAACGACGCCGGTTTCGCGTCGAGCGAGACGAAGAGGAACCCTTCCCAGGTCGCCACCGCCGCCTGGTGCAGCGGATAGTTCGCCTTGTCGAAGCCCACCGACTCGTTCATGTGCGGCGCCCCGATGAGCCGGCCGTCGAGCGTGTACGTCCAGGCGTGGTACGGGCACTGGATGGTCTCGGAGAGAGTGCCTGACGCCTGTTCGCACAGCCGCGTGCCGCGATGCCGGCAGACGTTGTAGTGCGCGCGGATGGTTCCCTGCCGGTCGCGGACGATGATCAGGCTCTCGCCGGCGATCTCGCGCACGAAGTAGTCGCCGGGCTGAGCCAGCGATTCCTCGCGCCCCACGCAGTGCCAGTCATGCCGGCCAATGACATCGCGCTCCCGGGCGAAAACCTCGGGAGAGTGATAGGCCTCGCGGGGCATCGTCTTCGCGCCCTGCGCGTAGGATTCCGTGGTCTTGAGGAAGGACATGGCGGTCAGCGGTCAGCGGTCAGCGGTCGAAAAGCAGCGGGCGGCGGGCAGCGGTCGAACGACGGAGGTCGGAGGTCAGGCAAAATCCACGGCCTTGGCGGCCAGCCAGCCCGCGCCGCCGGCGACGCCGTCGCCGGGGTGGGACGAGGCGCCGCACAGGTACAGTCCATCGAGCGGGGTCTTGTAGCGCGCCATCCCTGCTACCGGACGCATGAAGAGAATCTGGTCCAGGGTCAACTCGCCGTGCGCCAGGTTCCCTTCCGGCAGCCGGTATTCCGTTTCCAGGTCGAGCGGCGTCAGCACCTGGCGACGCAGGATCGTGCCCGGCAGCGATGGCGCGTGCTCGGCCAGCGCCGCCACCACCTGGTCGCCCAGTGCCTCACGACGCGCCGCCGTCCAGCCGTCCGCCAGCCGGTACGGCGCGAACTGGACCCGCACCGACATCACGTGCTTGCCGGCCGGCGCCAGGGCGCCGTCGTGCAGCGAGGGGATGCGGATCTCCAGCGACGCCCGCCGCGAGATGCCGCCGTGCTTGGCGTCGTCGTACGCGCGCTCGAGCTCGTCGAGCGTGACGCCGGGGACGATCGAGCCGGACAGCAGGCCATCCCCGCCGGCCAGCGACCGGAACGCCGGCGTCGCGCTGAGGGCGAGGTTGACCTTCGCCACCGCGCCACGCTGCCTCACGTGGCCCACCGCCCTGAGCATCTCCGGGTCGAGCGCGGTGGTGTCGACCAGCTCGTAGAACGTCTGCCGGACGTCGGCGCTCGACAGCACCGCCCGGGCGCGAATCTCCTCGCCGGAGTCGAGCACCACCCCCGTGGCGCGGCCGCCTTCGATCAGCACGTGCCTCACGGAGGCCGACGTCCGCACCTGCGCGCCTGACGCCGATGCCGACGCCGCCAGCGCTCCCGCCAGCGCGCCCACGCCGCCCCGCACCACCGTGTGCGCGCCGAACGCGCCGGCGGGCGCGCCCGCGTGCCGGTGCAGCAGGACGAACGCCGTCCCGCCCGAGCGCGGCCCCTGCATGATCCCCCGCACCGACAGCGCCCCCAGAGCGCCCTTCAATACCGCGCTCTCGAACCAGTCGTCCAGCAGCTCGGCCGCCGACATCGGCAAAATCCGGAGCAGGTCGATCATCCCCTCGCGCCCCAGCGCCCGCGCCCGCCGCCCCAGCGCGAGCAGCGACCAGAGGTCTCCGGGCGCGGTGCTGGTGGGGATCGGCGCCGGCCGCTCGTAGAGCATGCCCAGGAAACTCGTCAGGCGGTGCATCCGCCCGCAGAACGCCGGCCAGGCCGCGGCATCGGCCGCCGAGTGGCGGCGGATCGACTCCGCCGAGCGGGCCAGGTCCGGCGACAGGGCGAGGTGTCCGCCATCGGACTGGGGACTGACCAGCGTGTACCCGGGCGTCACCAGCTTCAGTCCGTGCCGCTCGAGCTCCAGCGTCCGGACGATCGACGGCGCGATCCACCCCGCGTCGTGCGACACCGTGTCGAAGCGGAAGCCCGGGAACACCTCTTCCGTGGCATGCGACCCGCCGATGGTCGCGCGCCGCTCCAGCACCAGCACCTTCCGCCCGCGCCGGGCGAGGCTCGCGGCCGCGGTCAGCCCGTTGAGGCCGGCGCCGATGACGATGGCGTCGAGGGTCATCGCCCGCCCCCTCCGTTCGCGCGCCCGCCCATTCCCAGCATCTCCAGCGCCGCGAGCCGCCCCGACGCCCCCATGATCCCGCCCCCCGGGTGCGTCCCCGCCCCGCACTGCCAGAGCCCCTTGATCGGAGAACGGTAGCGCGCCCACTGGTGTGCCGGGCGCAGGAAGAAGAGCTGGTGGAGCGCCAGCTCGCCCTGGAAGATGTTCCCCTCGGTGAGGCCGGTGATCCGCTCGATGTCGGCGGGAGTGAGCACCTGCCGGTGGAGAATCGCCCGCTTGAGGTTCGGGGCGAATCGCGCCACCGCGTCGATCACCGCGTCGCCGAACGCCTCACGGCGCGCGTCGGTCCACCCGCCGGTGAGGTTGTACGGCGCGTACTGGACGAAGATCGACATCACGTGCCGGCCCGGCGGCGCCATCCCCGGGTCGATCATCGACGGGAAGATGATGTCCATGTACGGCTGCCGCGAAAACGCGCCGTACTTGGCGTCGTCGTAGGCCCGTTCCACGTACGCCATGGTCGGGCTGATCGAAATCGCCCCCCGATGGTGCGCGCCCACCCCCGGCAGGCAGCTGAAGTCGGGCAGCTCGCTCAGCGCCAGGTTCACCTTGCCTGACGACCCGCGGAACTTGTACCGCTTGATGGCGTCGGCGAACTCGGTGGGCAGCTCGCCCGGATCCACCAGCTGCAGGAAGGTGCGCCGGGGGTCCAGCCCCGACACCACCGCCTCGGCGTGGAGCTCATCCCCGTTCTCGAGCGCCACCCCGGTGGCCCGCCCGCTCTTCACCAGCACCCTGGCCACCGGCGCATCGGTCCGGATCTCGGCGCCGAGCTCGCGCGCCGCGCTGGCGATCGCGTCGCTGATCCCGCCGGTGCCCCCTTTCTGGAATCCCCACGCCCGGAAGGCCCCGTCTATCTCCCCCATATAATGATGTAGGAGAACATACGCCGAACCCGGCGACCGGGGCCCCAGGAACGTTCCAATGATCCCACTCGCCGACTTGGTCGCCTTGAGGACGTCGGTCTCGAACCACTCGTCCAGGAAGTCGGCCGAGCTCATCGTCATGAGCTTGTAGAGCCACGGGAACTTGTCCGCGCCCAACGACTGGAAGTGCCGCCCCAGCCGCAGCAGCGACATCAGGTCGCGCGGGCTGAGTGAGGTCGGGTCGGGGGGGATCATGCCGAGGATCGGGCGGACGGCCATCGCCATGTGATGCATCAGCCGGCCGAACTCGTCGTACGCCTCGGCGTCGCGCGGCGAGTGGCGGTACAGCTCGCGCCGGGTGCGGTCGTGGTCGCCCCAGGCGCTGAGGTAGTTGCCGTTCTCCATCGGCGTGACGGTGCTCTCGAGCGGCAGGATCTGGAGCCCGTGGCGCGGCAGGTCCAGGTCGCGGATGATCTCAGGGCGGAGCAGGCTCACCACGTACGAGAACACCGAGAAGGTGAACCCCGGGAAGACCTGCTCGCTGACCGCCGCGCCGCCCACTACCGGCCGCCGCTCCAGCACCAGCACCTTGCGGCCGGCGCGCGCGAGATAGGCCGCGTTCACCAGCCCGTTATGCCCGCCGCCGATGACGATGGCGTCGTAGCGTGGCGCGGACGCCATCAGGTCCTCTTCCGTTCGGGGTTGTAGAACGGGAGCGCCGACACCCGCGCCGCCGCCTGCTTGCGGCGGTGCTCCACGGTGACTTCGATCAGGAGCGGCGTGCCGGGCGCGGCGTATGCGGCCTCGACGTGCGCCAGCGCCAGCGACCGCTTGAGCAGCGGCGACCAGCAGCCGCTGGTGGCATAGCCCACCTGCCGGCCATCGGAGTAGAGCGGCACGCTCGTTCGCCAGGCGACGGTCGGCAGCCGCGGCGGCAATCCCACCTCGGCGAACAGGCGCTCGAGCGACTCCCACTCGGTCTCGATCCCGACGAAGCGCCAAGTGGCGCCTTCGCGCTGCTCGGCGGCGAGGGCGCGCTGCCCCACGAAGAACGGCTTGTCGAGGTGCACCGCCCAGCCGAGGTTGATCTCGAAGGGTGACGACAGCTGCGCCGGGATGAGCGCCCGGTGCGCCGAGATGTAGTCGACGTCGAGCATGATCAGTCCGGCCTCGATCCGCGCCAGGTCCAGGGCGTAGATCCCGGCCGGGGTGATGCCGTACGGCGTCCCGGCCTCGACCAGCGCGTCCCAGAGCGCGACGGCGCGCGGCGCGTCGACCCACAGCTCGTAGCCCAGGTCGCCGGTGTAGCCGGTGCGCGAGACCTGGACCGGGATGCCGCGCACCGTGGCGTCGGTGACCCGGAAGAATTTCAGGGCGCCGATCCCGGTGCCGTCCACGACCTTGCCGAGGATATCGCGCGAGGTGGGGCCCTGCAGGGCGAGCGCGGCGGTGGTCTCGGAGACATCGTCGACGGTGACCGTGAGGCCGGCGCTGTTGGCGTGCAGCCACCGCATGTTGGGCTCGGCGCTCGTCAGGCGGAAGAGCTGCTCGCCCAGGCGCGAGACGGTGCCATCGTCGATCACCTTGCCGTGGGCGTCGCACCACGGCGTGTATCCCACCTGCCCCACCTTCATCGCCGCGACGTTGCGGGTCACCACCCGGTCGAGCAGCCGGCCGGCATCCTTCCCGCCAATCCGGTACTTGTAGAGCGGCGAGATGTCGAGCAACGCGGCGGCGTTGCGGATCGCGGCGTATTCGCGGTCGTGCGTCAGCTCGTAGCTGCTCGCCACCGTGTACCCGGCCCAGCGGCGCCACGCCTGCCCTTCCATGAGCGGCGCGGTGCGCGCGAACAGCGGCGTCCCCTTCAGCACGGGCACCCCAGCGCCCGCGACACCCGCTCACCCGTCTCGCGCAGCCGCGGCAGGATCTCGCCACGCCTGACGGCGGTCATCCGGGTACTCGGCCCGCCCACACTGATCGCCGCCACCGTTTCCCCCTCGTAGTTGCGGACCGGCACCGCCAGTGCCGTGTAGCCGACCTCGAGCTCTTCAGCCGCCACCGCCCAGCCCTGCTTTGCCACCCGCTGGAGCTCGGCCTTGAGCGCCTCGTGCGACGTGATGGTGCGGTCGGTGAACGCCTCCAGCCGTGACCCCGCGGCCAGGTGCGCCCGCCGTTCGGCGGGCGGGAGCGCGGCCAGCAGCACCTTGCCGGTGGACGACGCGTGGGCCGCCCACCGCGCCCCCACGCTGGGCGCGGTGCCGATCAGCGAGCGTCCCTGGACTTCGTCGACACAGACGACGGCGCGGTCGGCGAGGATTTCGAGCGTGACCGTCTCGCCGACGTCGCCGGCCAGCGCCTCGAGCTCGGCGCGGCTGGCGGCGCGAAGCCCGTTGGAGCGGAGGGCGCGGGCGCCGAGCGCGATCGCCTCGGGTCCCAGCCGATAGGCATCGCCGGCCTGGTCGCGGGCGATGAAGCGGGCGTGCTCCAGGGCGCCGAGCAGGCGGTGGGCGGTGGGCTTGGTGAGACCGACCGCGCGGGCGAGGTCCGAGAGGCGCCACTGGGGGGCGTCGTCGCGGAAGGCGGTGAGGAGGGCGAGGGTGCGCGCGACGGCCTGGGTGCCCGCCCGGGGGGTCGCGGTCCGGACGGTGGGGGGACCACGCCGGGCCGCGCGCGCAACATTGGAACGCTGTTTCATGATGTGGACCGCAAGCTACCCGCCCGTGGCGGTCCGTCAAGAGGGGCGCGGGCGCCGGAGGTGATCCCGCGTCGCGCGCCCGGGCCAGCGGCGGGCTACAGCCGCTGGGCCACCCGTGACGCCACCCGCGCCGCCTCGCCCTCTTCCGACTCCGGCTCCGGGGTGAAGTCCTCCCCCGGGTTCACGAACAGGTCGGTCTCGAGGCTGTACTGCTTGTCGTAGAGCTGCCGGTAGCGGCCGCCCAGGGCGAGCAGTTGCTCGTGCGTGCCGCGCTCCACGATCTCGCCGCCCTCCAGCACCAGGATCTGGTTGGCGCTGCGGATGGTCGACAGGCGGTGGGCGATCACGAACGTCGTCCGGCCCTGCCGCAGCCGGCGGAGGCCGTCGCGGATGAGCGCTTCGGCCTCGCTGTCGAGCGACGACGTCGCCTCGTCGAGGATCAGGATCTGCGGGTCGGCGAGGATCGCGCGGGCGATCGCGATCCGCTGGCGCTGGCCGCCGGAGAGCTTCACGCCGCGCTCGCCGACCACGGTGTCGTAGCCCTGCTCGAAGCGGTCGATGAACTCGCCGCAATGGGCGATCTTACCCACCGCCTCGATCTCCGCCCGGGTGGCGCCGGGCCGGCCGTAGGCGATGTTCTCGGCGATCGTGCCATCGAAGAGGAAGTTGTCCTGCAGGACCACGCCCAGGTTGGAGCGGAACTCGCCCAGCCGGAGCGACGCGAGGTCGCGGCCGTCGACCAGCACCCGGCCCGACTGCGGCCGGTTGAACGCCATGACCAGCGAGATGAGGGTGCTCTTCCCCGATCCGCTCGAGCCGACCAGGGCGGTGGTGGTGCCGGCGGGGGCGCGGAAGGTGATGTGCTTGAGCACCGGCACGCCGGCGGTGTACTCGAAGGTGACGTCCTCGAAGGCGACGAGTCCGTCCAGGCCGGTGACCGGCTGGCGGGTGGCGTCCTCGTCGGTTTCCGTCGTCAGGCGGCGGAGCTCACGGATCCGGTCCAGCCCGGCGAATGCCTCGCTCACCTGCGTCCCGATCGACGCGATCTGGACGAGCGGGGCGGCCACCATCCCGACGAACAGCAGGTACATGAAGAAGCCGCCGACCGTCATCGTCTGGTCGAGCACGGCGCGCCCGCCGACGATGATCATGATCACGCCGACCGCGCCGACCACCGCCGTGGAGACGGCGCCGAGCGCCGAGATGCCGGTCATGGTGGAGCGGACGTTGCGGAAGAGGCGGTGGACGCCCTTCCCGAACACCTTTTTCTCGCGCCGCTCGGCGACGTAGGTCTTGACGATCCGGATGCCACCTAACGTCTCGGCCAGCCGGCCGGTGACCTCGGCGTTGATCTGGCCGCGCTCCCGGAAGAGCGGCCGCAGCTTGGCGAACGCCAGCGCCATCGACCCGCCGAAGATCGCCAGGAAGACGAGGATGATCGTCGTCAGCTTCCAGTTCAGGTAGAAGAGCACCCCCATCGCGATCGCCGCCGACAGCAGCCCGCCGGTGAGCTGGATGAGCCCCGTCCCGACCAGGTTCCGCACCCCTTCGGCGTCGGTCATGATCCGCGAGATGAGGACGCCGCTCTTGGTCGAGTCGAAGAAAGTCGTCGGCAGCCGCAGGACGTGCGCCTGCACCCGCTTCCGCATCTCGGTGATCGCCCGCTGGGCGGCGATCCCCACCACCTGCGAGAGCATGTACGACGTCACCGCCTGGACCAGCGTCGCGGCGCCGGCCGCCAGCGCCAGCGGCAGCAGACGGTCGGCGCGGTGCTTGGCCAGCACCTCGTCGAGCAGGTACTTCGAGCTGGCCGGCAGGACGAACCCCGCCAGCCGGTTGACGATCATCAGCGCCATGCCCAGGCCCAGGCCGACGCGATGCTCCCAGATGAGCGCCCGCGCCTCGGGCCAGGCGGCGGACCAGTCGACCTTCTTCTTCTTCTTCTCTTCGACAGCCGGCACGACCGCTCCTACCTGGTCTTCAGGACCTGTTGAATGTACGGCAGCGACTCGGCGACGTATTTCTTGCCGGCCTCGCACTCGGTGGCCATCCACTCGGCGTTGACGAACGCGTTCGACCGGATCTCGGCGCGGTATTGCGCGAGGTACGGCTGCACCTTGGCGAAGAGGTACAGTCCCTCGCCGCTCGTCTCGGCCAGGTAGTCGGGGTGGACGATGCCGTGGCGCGCCATGCCGAAGACCATCTCCCAGTACGACGTCACCTGCCGCCAGGCCGGGTTGACCGGATTCGTCCGGTCGGACATGGCCTTGACGTCGGCGAAGCTCTTCGGCCAGAAGTCGCGGGAGATGGCGGCCCGCGACTCACGCATCACCGGATCGCGCCGGAGCTTGTAGAGCTTGATGACGAGGTCGGCATCCTGGTAGTCGGGCGTGGTCTTGAGCATCGGCAGAGTCTCCATCGCGACGGGAAACGCGGGCCCCGAAGGTTGTCGTGGTGACGCGTTGAATGCAAGTGGATGCTTGCAGCGACCTGTGGCGCTAGCGGCCGGCGGCCGGCAGCACCGCGGTGGCCTCGATCTCGAGCTGCGCGCCCGGCTCGATGAAACCCGCCACCACCAGCACCGACATCGCCGGATAGTGCCCGCCGAAAATCTCGCGGTACGCCTCCCCCAGCGCCGGCAGCGCGCGACGGTAGGCTTCGCGGTCGCTGATGAACCAGGTGAGGCGGACGCAGTCGCCTGGGGCGGCGCCGCCGGCGTGCAGGATGGCGACGATGTTGGCCAGCGCCTGACGGGCCTGCGGCAGAAACCCGTCCCCGGCCAGGCGATGGGTGACCGGGTCCCAGCCGATCTGGCCGCTGACGGCGATGATCGTCCCGCCGGCAGCCATGGCGTCCGAGTACCCGGACGGCCGCGGCCACCCGTCAGGCCGTATTGTCTTCACTCTCGCCTCCCGCCCTTCTGCTCCCCGCTCCCCGGGTCCGCGTCCGAGTCCGCCCTCAACCGATACCTCTGCAACTTCCCCGTATCCGTCCGGGGAAGCTTCTCCACGAACTCGATGGCCCGCGGATACTTGTACGGCGCGATGATCCGCTTGGCGAAGTCCTGCAGTTGCCGCGCGGTCTCGTCGCCGGCGGTGAAGCCGGGGCGCAGGACGACGAATGCCTTGACGATGTGGCCGCGCTCCTCGTCAGGCACGCCCACCACGCCGCACTCCTGCACGCCGGGATGGTCGAGCAGCGCGTTCTCCACCTCGGGGCCGGAGATCTTGTAGCCGGCCGAGATGATCATGTCGTCGCTCCGCGCCTGGTACCAGAAGTAGCCGTCCTCATCCATCCGGTAGGTGTCGCCGGTGAGGTTCCAGCCGTGCTGCACGTACGCCCGCTGGCGCTCGAGGTTGTCGAGGTAGCGGCAGCCGGTGGGTCCGCGCACCGCCAGCCGCCCCATCTCGCCGGCCGGCCGCGGCCGGCCGTCCTCGTCGAGGATGCAGGCCTCGTAGCCCGGCACCACCTTGCCGGTGGCGCCCGGCCGGATGTCGCCGCCTGACGAGCTGATGAAGATGTGGAGCATCTCGGTGGAGCCGATCCCGTCGATGATCCTGAGCCCGGTCACCTCGCGCCATCGCTCCCACGTCGCCAGCGGCAGGGTCTCGCCGGCCGAGACGCACTTGGAGAGGCTCGAGAGGTCGAAGTCCTTCACCAGCGGCGTCATCGCCCGGTAGGCGGTGGGGGCCGTGGAGCAGACCGTCGCCTTGAAGTCGTGGATCCCCTGGAGCAGGTACGGCGGCGTGGCCTGCTCCAGCAGCAGCGTCGACGCCCCGATCCGGAGCGGAAAGAGGAGCAGGCCGCCCAGTCCGTAGGTGAAGGCGAGCGGCGGCGAACCGCAGAAGAGGTCGGCGGGCGTGGCGTGCAGCACCTGCGGCGGAAAGCAGTCGCAGGCGGCGAGGATGTCGCTGTGGGTGTGCATCGTCCCCTTCGCCTGCCCGGTGGTGCCTGACGTGAAGGCGATCATCGCCACGTCGTCGGCCGCGGTGCGCACCGGCTGGAAGTCGGCGGTCTTCGCGCCCATCCGCGTCTCGAGCGCGTCCGGGCCGCCGGCCTCCGGTCCGAACGCGACGATCCGCTCCAGCACCGGCGCCGCGAGCCGCGCCTGCTCCAGCTCGCCGACCAGCCGGGCGTCGGTGAGCGCCAGGCGCACCTGCGCCTTCTCCGCCACGTACGCCAGCTCGCGCGCGCGCAGCAGCGGCATGGTGGTGACGCAGATCCCGCCGGCCTTGAGCACCGCCAGCCAGCAGGCGGCGAGCATCGGCGTGTTGGGGGCGCGGAGCAGCACCCGGTTGCCGGGGACGACGCCCAGGTCTTCGCCGAGCACCCTGGCGATCCGGTTCGACGTCTCGACGAGCTGGCGGTAGGTCCACTTTCCGCCGGGGAAGACGATCGCGGTCCGGTCGCCGGCGGCGCCGCCGCGGGCGAGGTGGCTGTCGAGGAGCTCGGCGGCCGCGTTCACGCGCGCCGGATAGCGGAGCGCCGGCAGCGCGTCCCGCGACATGACCGGCCAGAGCTCGCGCGGCGGAAGGTGGTCCCTCGCGAAGGTGTCGACGTGGGCGGTCATCGCGTCCCTCCCGGAGCGTGCGCGGCCAGCACCTGCCCCGCGATCACGAGTTTCTGGATCTCGCTCGTTCCTTCGTAGATGCGCAATGCCCTGATCTCGCGGTAGAGCCGTTCCACCGGCGCGCCGGCCACCACCCCACGCCCGCCCAGCAGCTGGACGGCGTCGTCGATCACCCGTTGCGCGCTCTCGGTGGCGTGGAGCTTGGCCATCGCCGCCTCACGAGTCACCCGGGTGTCGTCTCCGCCGGTGTCCTTGACCCACGCCGCCCGGTAGATGAGGAGCGCGCTGGCATCGATCGCCACCGCCATGTCGGCCAGCCGGGCCTGGGTGAGCTGGGCATCGGCGAGACGCTGGCCGGATACCTGGCGAGTGGAAACGAACGCCACCGCCTCGTCCAGCGCGCGCCGGGCGAAGCCGAGCGCGGCCGCGCCGACGGTGGAGCGGAAGACGTCGAGAGTGGCGAGCGCCACCCGGAGTCCGCTCCCCGCGTCTCCCACCGTCTGGGCGGCGTCCACGCGGCAGCCGTTGAACGTCAGGGTCCCGAGCGGGTGCGGCGCGATCACGTCGATCCGCTCGCTCACCGTCATCCCCGGGGTGCCGGCGTCGACCATGAGGGCAATGAACCGCGCCTTCCCGCCGCCGCCGTTGCCGCCCTGCCCGGCGGCCGGCTCGACGCGCGCGAACACCACGTAGTGGTCGGCGATCCCGGCGTTCGAGATCCAGGTCTTGGTGCCGTCCAGGATCCAGGCCGAGCCGTCGCGGCGCGCGGTGGTCCGCATCGCGCCGACATCCGAGCCCGCCTCGGGCTCCGAGATCGCGAACGCCGCGATCTTCTCGCCGCGGGCCACCGGCGGCAGGTAGCGCGCCCGCAGCGCGTCGGGGCCGAAGAGCGTCACCGGGCCGCTCCCCAGCCCCTGCATCGCGAAGGCGAAGTCGGCGAGCCCGGAGGTATAGGCCAGCCGCTCGCGGATCAGGCAGAGCGTGCGGACGTCGAGCCGGGCGGCGGCGCCCCCCCACTGCTTCGGGACGACGCGGGTGAGCCATCCCGACCGGCCGAGCAGCCTCACGAGTCCCCGGCAGGCCTCGTCGACCGGCGCGCCATGGGCGTCGAGGGCGGCCGCATGAGCCACCGCCCACTGGTCCAGTTCGACGGCCAGGGCGCGGTGCGGGTCGTCGAAGAACGGCCAGGCGAGGAAGCTCCGGTCGGCCATCAGTCGCCCTGGAACGCCGGCGTCTGCTTCCCGACGAACGCGCGATAGGCGCGCGCGAAGTCCTCGGTCTGCATGCACAGCGCCTGCGCCTGCGCCTCGGCCTCCACCGCCTCGTCGACGCCCATCGCCCACTCCTGGTGGAGGCAGCGCTTGGTCATCGCGTGCGCGAACGACGGGCCGCCGGCCAGCGATGCGGCCAGCGCCCGCGCCTCGTCGAGCAGCCGTTCGGGCGCAGCCAGCCGGTTGTAGAACCCCCACCGCTCGGCCTCCTCTCCGCCCAAAAAGCGCCCGGTGTAGAGGAGCTCGCTGGCCCGCCCCTGCCCCACCAGCCGCGGCAGGATCGCACAGGCGCCCATGTCCGCCCCCGACAGGCCGACCCTGGTGAACAGGAAGGCGACCTTGCTGCGGGCCGTGCCTAACCGCATGTCGCTGGCCATGGCCAGGATCGCGCCGGCGCCGGCGCAGATGCCGTCCACCGCCGCCACGATCGGCTGCGGGCAGCCGCGCATCGCCCGCACCAGGTCGCCGGTCATCCGGGTGAACGCCAGCAGCTCGTCCATCCGCCGGCGCTCGCGCATCGCCACCAGCGGTCCAATGATCTCGTGGACGTCACCGCCCGAGCAGAAGTTCTCCCCCGCCCCGGTGAGGACCACCGTCTTCACGGCGGGCACGTACGACAGCCGCCGGAAGGTGTCGCGGAGCTCGGCGTACGACTCGAACGTGAGCGGGTTCTTCCGCTCCGGCCGGTCGAGGGTGATGGTCGCCACCGCTCCGTCCACGCTCCAGCGGAAGTGGCGGGGTTTGATCTCGTCGGCGCTGATGGTCGTGGTCACCGCGGGCCTCCTGTGGAGTACTGCCGTTCGAGCGTGTCGTGGAGCCGGCCCAGCATCGCGTGGAGCGAACCGCGCTGCTGAGGCGTCAGGCCGCCGAGCATGGAGCGGACCCAGCCGTGGTGCTGGACGGCCATGGTCCGCAGCGCCCGCCGGCCGGCCGGCGTGAGGCGGACCAGCTGCGCGCGCCGGTCGGTGGACGACGCGGTGCGGGTGAGCAGCCCCTCGCGCGCCAACCGCCCGGTGAGCCCGGTGAGGTTGCCGTTGCTCACCATCAGCCGCCGGGAGAGCTCGCTCATCGTCAGGGTGCCGGCCGCCTCGAGCTGGGCCAGCACGTCGAACTGCGGCAGGGTGGTGCCGAACCGCTCGCGAAGGCGCGTGCGCAGCCGCCCCTCGATCACGTTGGTGCACGACAGGAGTCGCAGCCAGAGCCGCACCGCATCGCGATCCTCCTGCCTCACGGCAACTCCCCACCGGAGACCGCGATCGCCTGCCCCGTCACCGCCGACGCGCCCGGCGAGCAGAGCCACGCCACCGCGCTGGCGACTTCCTCGGGTCGGATGATCGTGCCGCGCGGATTGTTCCGCAGCATCGCCTTCACCGCGTCCGCCTCGTTCTTCCCGGTGGACGCCATGATGGTGCGGATCGCCAGCTCCGACATCGCCGACTCGGTGTAGCCGGGACAGACCGCGTTCACCGTCACGCCGCTCTTCGCGAGCTCGACGCCGAGCGCTTTCGTGAGGCCCACCAGCCCGTGCTTCGAGGCGGTGTAGGCCGCCACCCGCGCGTAGCCGGTGAGGCCGGCCGTGGATGCGATGTTCACGATCCGGCCGCCGCCGTCGGCGCCGGCCGCGGCCGAGCCGGCCTCGAGCATCGCCGGCAGCACCTCGCGGATGCACAGTACCGCCCCCATCAGGTTGACGCCGAGCAGCCGCGCCCAAGTGTCGGGGGTGGTGTCGAGGAAGGGGGCACCGAACGCCTGGCCGGCGTTGTTCACCAGGATCGACGGATCGCCGAGCGCCGCACGCGCGGCCGCGAACGCGGTGGCCACGCTCGCCGGGTCGCCGACGTCGCACCGCACCGGCACCGCCTTCCGCCCGCCCGCCCGCGGGAGCTCCTCGGCGGCGGCGCGCAGCCGCTTCTCGTCGCGGCCCATCACCGTGACGTCGGCTCCCATCGCCATCAGCCGCGCGGCGATCACCACGCCGATGCCGTGCCCGCCGCCGGTCACCACCGCGTGCCGGCCGGCCAGCTCGCCTGGCGCCGGCATGGCCGCGCCCGCGGGCGGCCTCCGTCCGGGATCGCTCATCGCTCACCCCCGCTGTGGTCGCGGCGCTCGGCCGCCCGCATCTCTGCCTGACGACGGAACATCCGCTCGAACGGCGCCTTGCCGGCGCGGTACTGCACCGGCCAGTGCTGGTGCTCGTACCCCAGCTCGGCGGCCGCCCGCAGCGTCCAGTGCGGCTCGGCCAGGTGCGGCCGCGCCAGCGCGCACAGGTCGGCGCGGCCGGCGGCGATGATCCCGTTCACCTGGTCGGACTCGGTGATGTTGCCCACCGCGATCGTCGGGACGCCGGCCTCATTGCGGATCCGGTCGCTGTACGGCGTCTGGAACATGCGCCCATAGACGGGCTGGGCGTCGGCCGAGGTCTGCCCGGTGGAGACGTGGATGATGTCGGCGCCGGCGGCGACGAAGGCGCGCGCGATCGCCACCGCATCGTCGCCGGCGATGCCGCCGGCCACCCAGTCGGTGGCCGAGATGCGGACCGACATGGGGCGCTCCTCGGGCCAGACCGCGCGCATCGCCGCGAACACCTCGAGCGGGTAGCGCAGGCGGCTCTCCGGCGAGCCACCGTATTCGTCGTGCCGGAGGTTGCTGAGCGGCGTGATGAAGCTCGACAGCAGGTAGCCGTGCGCGCAGTGGAGCTCGATCATGTCGAAGCCGGCGTCTATCGCCATCCGGGTGGCCTGGACGAACTGGTCGCGCACCATGACCATGTCGTCGCGGGTCATCTCGCGCGGCGTCTGGTTGGCCGGCGTCCAGGGGACCGGCGACGGGCCGATCACCGGCCAGTTGTCGTGATCGAGGGGTTCGTCCATCCCCTCCCACATGAACTTCGTGGAGCCTTTCGGGCCGGAGTGTCCCAGCTGCAGGCAGATCCGGGCCAGCGAGTTGGCGTGCACGAAGCCGGTGATCCGCCGCCAGGCGGAGACGTGTTCGGCGGCGTACATCCCGGCGCAGCCCGGGGAGATGCGCCCCTCCGGCGAGATGCAGGTCATCTCGGTGAAGACCAGCCCGGCCCCCCCTAACGCGCGGCCGCCGAGGTGGACGAGGTGGAAGTCGTTCGGGACGCCGTCGGTGGCGCAGTACATGTCCATCGGGCCCACCGCCACCCGGTTCACCAGGCGCATGCCGCGGAGGGTGAACGGCGTGAACAGTGGCGGTGGTGGCGTCTGCACCGGGTCGGCGCTGTCATGACTGGCGAACCAGCGCTCGACGTTTTCGAGGTAGTTGCGGTCGCGGAGGCGCAGGTTCTCGTGCCCCACCCGCTGCGACCGGGTGAGCAGGCTGTAGGCGAACTGGGGTGGGTCGAGGTTCAGGTACCGCCGGACGTTCTCGAACCATTCCATCGAGTTGCGGGCGGCGTTCTGGAGGCGCAGGGCCTCGGTCTGCCGCTCCGCCTGATAGGCATCGAGCGCGGCGTCGAGTCCGGCGCCGCCGTTCAGCCAGTGCGAGAGCGAGATCGCGTCCTCCATGGCCAGCTTGGTGCCGGAACCGATGGAGAAGTGGGCGGTGTGGGCGGCGTCGCCGATCAGGGCGACCTTGCCGTGGTGCCATCGCTCGCACCGCACCCGGGTGAAGCGCTGCCAGGGCGCGGCCCGCTGGTGCGCCGCGTTATGTTCCAGCCGTTCCCCGTCCAGCCATTCCCCGAACAGCTCCTCGCAGAACGCCAGCGTCGCGCCGACGTCGGCCTTGTCCATCCCGGCCGACAACCACGAGCGCTCGTCGCACTCGACGATGAACGCCGAGGCACCGGCCTCGAATCGATAGGCATGCGCCTGGAAGACGCCGTGCGGCGTTTCGCGGATGATGAAGGTGAAGGCGTCGAACCGGCGGCGGGTGCCCAGCCAGACGTAACGGGCGCTCCGGACGTCGAGGTCCGGGCGGAAGTGTTCCGCGTACTTCGCCCGCAGGGCGCTGTTGACCCCATCGGCGGCGACGACCAGGTCCGCGTCACCCAGCCCCAGCGCCGGGAGCCGGGCGTCGTCGGTCACCTCGCAGCCGAAGCGGAGCGCCACCCCCAGCGACTCGGCGCGCTCCTGCAGGATCTGGAGCAGGCGCCGCCGGGCGATGCCGCAGAAGCCGTGCCCGCCCGAGCTGATGGTGGTGTCGCGGAAGTGGATGTCGATGTCGTCCCATCGCGCGAAGTTGTCGGCGATCCGCTGGTACGACTCGGGATCGGCGGCGCGGAGGGCTTCGAGCGTCTGGTCGGAGAAGACGACGCCCCATCCGAAGGTGTCGGCGGGGGCGTTGCGCTCCAGCACGGTGACGACGTGCGCCGGGTTGGCCCGCTTGAGGAGCAGGGCGAGATAGAGTCCCGCCGGTCCCCCGCCGATCACCGCGACGCGCATGACGCTCCGGGCCGAGGTTCTGTGACTCTGGACGGTTTATTTTATGCTTCAAATATCGCGGCGCAAGGGACGGGGAACGAGACAAGCCGGACGAGGAACGAGGAGACAGGCCAGCGGGCGAGACAGCCGAGCGAGGAACGCGGAGACCTGCCGCCGCCGTTTGTTGCTCTTCTCCTCGTTCCTCGTTCCTCGTTCGCTGGCCTCCTCGTTCCTCGTTCCTCGTTCAGCCCTTTACCACCCTCAGTGTGAAATCGTACTGCTCGATGAGGTTGTTCATCAGCGCGCTCTCGCGCATCAGCAGGGCGAGGTCGACCTGGGCGCCCGGGTGCCGCTCGAACCAGGCGGCGCCGGGGCGGAGCGAGGTCGAGACGAGCTCGAAGTCCACGTCCAGGTAGAGCGCGAGCGGCGTGTTCGACGCGCCCGCCGCCTGCCACTCGCGGTTCACGCGCTTGGAGAGCATCGCCAGGCCGGCCGGCGTCACCGCCCGCACGTGCGTCGGATCGTCGAGGAAGAAATCGTGACGGGGGTGCGGGACCGCGATCTTCACCTCGGCGCCGCCCCGGCACACCCGGTACATCTCCTGGAAGATCCGCAGGTAGGTATCGGGACCCTGCCCCAGGTGCTCGAGGACGTGAATCAGCTGGATCTCACCGACAGAATTGTCGGGCCAGGGCCAGGGGAAGGTCTCGAGGTCGAGCCGGAGGTCGGGCTCCCCGTACTTGTCGACGTTGACGTAGTCGTCGAGGCGCCGGCTGCCGCAGCCGAGGTTGAGCCTGAGGTCGGGCATGGGGGGAATATGGAGAGGAATGCGGAATGCTGACCGGCCGCCGAGGCGGCTTCCGGCCGGTCCGGCGCGGGCCTAGGTTTGGTGCCACGGCGCCGGTGCCGTGCCCGCGGCGTGATATCCGCGGCGCGCTTCCCGGTGCCGCTCCACACCTCTCCTCCCGCTCCTCACCGAGATGCCGATGCTTCGCGCCGCCCGCGTCCTCAGTCCGCTCCTCACGCTCCTGGTGAGCGCCACCGCGCTCGCCGCCCAGAATGCGCCGGCGACCGGTGCCGCCCCCGCCGATCCCGCTGCCGCGCTCGCGCGGAAAGTGCTGCGGACCACGCCGCTGGTCGACGGGCATAACGACTTGCCGTGGCGGATCCGGGAGGATTCGGTGCACCCGCGCGACGTCGAGGCGTACGACCTGCGCGGCCGCGCGCCGGGGATGACCGACCTGCCGCGCCTCAAGGCGGGGATGGTCGGCGCCCAGTTCTGGTCGGTCTACATCCCGGGCGAGATCCGCGACTCCGGATACGCGCGCGTCCAGCTCGAGCAGATCGACATCGCCAAACGGGTGATCGCGAAGTACCCCGAGCGGCTGCAACTGGCGCTCACCGAGCACGACGTGCGGACGGCGTTCCGCGCGGGGAAGATCGGGAGCCTGCTGGGGATGGAGGGCGGGCACGCGATCGAGAACTCGCTGGGGGCGCTGCGCGCCTACTATGGTATGGGCGTCCGCTACATGACGCTCACCCACAACGTCACGCTCGACTGGGCCGACGCCGCCCTCGACTCGGCCAAGCACGGCGGCCTCACGCCGTTCGGCAAGGAAGTGGTGAGGGAGATGAACCGGCTGGGGATGCTGCTCGACCTGTCGCACGTGTCGCCGGGGGTTATGAGCGACGCGCTCACGGTGAGCGAGGCGCCGGTCATCTTCTCGCACTCGGGCGCGCGGGCGCTGGTGGACCACCGGCGCAACGTCCCCGACTCGATCCTGGCGCGCGTGCCGAAGAACGGGGGCGTGGTGATGGTGCCGTTCGTCACCAGCTTCGTGTCGCCGGCGGTGTTCACCTACGACAACCAGCTGCGCCAGGCTCGGGCCGATGCGCGCGCCCAGTTCCCCGGCGACAGCGCGGCCCGGGCGCGGGCGGTCGACGCGTGGCGGGCCTCACACCCTGCGGCGCACGCCACCATCGCCGACGTCGCCGACCAGATCGAGCACGTGCGCAAGGTCGCCGGCGTCGATCACGTGGGGATCGGCAGCGACTTCGACGGGATCACCGACACCGTGGATGGCCTGCAGGACGTGTCGACCTTTCCGGCGGTGTTCACGGAGCTCGCGCGCCGCGGCTGGACCGAGTCGGAACTGCGGAAGCTCGCGGGCGAGAACGTGCTGCGGGTGCTGCGTCAGGCGGAGCTGGTGTCGGCGCGCCTGAAGAAGACCCGGCCGCCGTCCAACGCGACGATCGATCAGCTGGATCGGTCGAAGGTCGTGCCGTAGCAGGGTCACGCCTGTTGGCTGGCCCGTGCCCATGGAGAGTCCTACTGCGGGGGGGGCGCGGATTGCGCGGTACACGGCGGATTTCCGCGGAGGCGCCTGAGAGTGCCGGCGTCCACTGCCGGCGCGGTCGCCGGACGCTGAGACCTTCTTTATTGGGTCGCTCCCTGCGCGCCCGCACGCATTCGTCCGGCCAGTCCGTTGCATCCGTTCTCCCGCCGTAGAATCCGGCGGCGAAGCCACGGAACCCCGCATAACCACTGAGCGATACTCAGTACTCAATGCTCAGCTGTCCGCGGGCCCCAGGGGGATGACCCAGGTGGCGCGGCTCCGGACGCCGGGCAGCCCGTTGTCCGTGCCGCGGCCGGCGGTCAAATTACTGGTCGTCACCTTTCCGCCCGCTCCGGCCTGCCCGTGTCCGACGCCGTACCGCCCGCCCTGTTCGAGATCCGCTCCTCCGGCATCCAGGGAGAGGGCGCGTTCGCCATCCGTCCGATCGCCGCCGGCACCACGCTCATCGAGTACGCCGGCGAGCGGATTTCGGCCGACGAGGCCGACCGCCGCTTCGAGGAGGAGCGGGCCCGGGGGCGCCACCACACGTTCATGTTCATCCTCGACGATGACACGGTGATCGATGCCTCACGAGGCGGCAACGAGGCGCGGGTCTTCAATCACAGCTGCGACCCCAACTGCGAGACCTACGAGGACGACGGGCGCATCTGGATCGCGGCGATGCGCGCCATCAAGGCCGGCGACGAGCTGACCTACGACTACGAGTACGACCTGGACGACGAGGAAATCCCGCACGCCGCCGAATTGTACCCCTGCCGCTGCGGCGCCGCGACCTGCCGGGGGACGATGTACAAGCCGGCCGAGGTGGAGGCATAGAGAGGCAAACGAGGCGACTGCAAACATACGGCGCGCACCCGACGCGCACGGGCGGCCGTCGATTGACATCCGCTCCCGACCACGGCACAATAGCGCGCTGTCCCTCGCAGGCCCCTCCCCCCAATCAACGGACGACGCCATGGACACCAGTCGCACGACGGACCGGACCGGCGCGACGTACACCGCCACCAGCGACGCGAGCGGCGGCTCGGCACCACCTGCCCAGTCCCGGACCATCGACGAGGTGCTCGCCGAGGACACGCGCACGCTGCACAGCTTCGGGTACGCGCAGGAATTGTTGCGGCGGATGAGCGGGTTCTCGAACTTCGCGATCTCGTTCTCGATCATCTGTATCCTGGCCGGCGGCCTGACGTCGTTCGCGCTCGGATTCAACAGCGTCGGCGGGGCCGCGATCGGGCTGGGGTGGCCGCTGTCGTGCCTGTTCTCGCTCTTCTTCGCGATGGCGATGGGGCAGGTCGCGTCGGCGTTCCCGACCGCCGGGGGGCTGTACCACTGGGGATCGATCCTGGGCGGCAAGGGGTGGGGATGGCTGACGGCGTGGTTCAACCTGGTGGGGCTGGTGACCGTGCTGGCGGCGATCAACATCGGCGCCTACCAGTTCGCCGCCGGGTCGTTAGGTCCGCTGACCGGCATTCCGCCCGAGAAGTGGCTGAGCCTGCCGTACCAGGTCACCGGGATGCTGATCATCACGTTCGTCCAGGCGCTGTTCAACCATCTCGGCATCCGCACCACTACCAGGCTCACCGACTTCAGCGGCTACCTGATCTTCGTCGTCTCGATCGCCCTGACGCTGGCGCTGGTGATCTACGCCTCCAGCCACGACTTCTCGCGGCTGGTGAGCTTCACCAACAACAGCGGTGACGCCGGCGGCGGGGTGTGGCCGCAGACCGGCAACATGACCTACCTGTTCTTCCTCGGGCTGCTCCTCCCGGCCTACACCATCACGGGCTTCGACGCCTCGGCACACACCTCGGAAGAAACGATCGACGCCTCGCGCAGCTCACCGCGCGGAATCGTCAACTCGGTGCTCTACTCGGCCATCTTCGGCTACATCATGCTGGTCGCCATCGTGCTCGCGGTCCCGGACATGGCCGCCGCCGCCAAGCAGGGGTTCAACGTCTTCTTCTGGACCATGGACAACACCCTGCCGGCGCCCCTCAAGATGACGCTCTACGCGGGCATCGTGCTGGCGCAGTTCCTGTGCGGTCTGGCAACGGTCACCTCGGCGTCGCGGATGTTCTTCGCCTTCGCGCGCGACGGCGGGCTGCCCTTCTCCAGGCAGTTGCGCAGCATCAGCCCCACGCACCGGACGCCCAACGTCGCGATCTGGACCGTGTTCGCGCTGGCCGTCCTGTTCACGATCTACACGCCGGTCTACTCCACAATCACCGTCATCTGCGTGATCTTCCTCTACGTGTCGTACCTCATTCCGATCGCGCTCGGCCTGTTCGCCTATCAGCGGACGTGGACGAAAATGGGGCCGTGGACGATCGGGCGCTGGTACCGCCCAATAACCGCGCTCTGCATCCTCGGCTGCGCGGGCATCATCTACATCGGCGTCCAGCCGCCCAACGACAAGGCACTCACGGTCACGGTCGCGGCGCTGGTACTCACGGCCGTTGTCTGGTTCGGCTGGGAGCGCCGCCGCTTCCAGGGGCCGCCGCAGGGCGTGATGATCCAGCAGCGCCAGGCGGAGATCCAGGCGGCCGAGCGCGCCGTCGGCCAGATCGCCTGACGAGCGGGTCGCGACGCGGGTCCCGGGGCACGTCCCGGGCCCGCGCCGCCACCGTTCGGGCATTCGCATGCACAAGCTGCTGATCGGCGACCGGCGTCCCGACGGGCATGGCGCGATCGCCGTGCTCGAACCCGCCCGGGGCGCGCCCATGGCGGAGGTGGCGGCCGCGGACGGGTCCGACGTGGACGCCGCGGTCGCGGCCGCGCAGGCCGCGCTGCCGCACTGGTCGGGGCTCACTGCCGTGGCGCGGGCCGAGCACCTGTTCCGGTTCGCCGACGTCGTCCGCGCCTACGGCGAGGAGCTGGCGACGCTCGAGGCGCGCAATGCCGGCAAGCCGATCGGCGACGCGCGGTGGGAGGCCGGCCACGTCGCCGATACGCTCCGCTACTACGCCGGCGCCGCCGACAAGTTCTTCGGGGACACCATCCCGGTCAAGAAGGGCGGACTCGACATCACCGTCCGGCATCCGTTAGGTGTCGTGGCGCTGATCGTGCCGTGGAACTTCCCGATGGTGATCGCCACCTGGAAGCTCGGGCCGGCGCTGGCCTGCGGGAACACCGTCGTCCTCAAGCCGGCGTCCCTCACGCCGCTCTCGGCGCTCCGCCTGGGCGAGCTGGCGCTCGAGGCCGGCCTCCCCCCGGGCGTGCTGAACGTCGTCCCCGGGCCGGGCACAAAAGTCGGCGCGATGCTGGCCGCGCACCCCGGCGTCGCCAAGATCGGCTTCACCGGCGAGACCGCCACCGGACGCGCGATCGGCGCCGCGGCCGCGGCCACCATCAAGCGCGTCTCGCTCGAACTCGGCGGCAAGTCGCCCAACGTCATCTTCGGCGACGTCAACGTCGCCGAGGCCGCGCGCCACGCGGTCAACTCGGTGTTCGCCAATGCCGGGCAGGACTGCTGCGCCCGCTCGCGGGTGATCGTCGAGCGGACCATCTATCCGCAGCTCGTCGAGGCAATGGCGGCCGCCACCACCGCGATGCGGGTGGGCGACCCGCTCCAGGAGACGACCGAGATGGGGCCGCTCATCTCGTCGGCTCAGCGGGATCGCGCCGAGCGGTACCTGGCGATCGGGAAGAGCGAGGGGGCCCGGCTGGTGTGTGGCGGCGAGCGTCCGTCGGGCGCGGGCGACGGCTTCTTCCTGCGGCCGGCGGTGCTCGCGGACGCCCGGCCGCGGATGCGGGTGGTGGACGAGGAGATATTCGGTCCGGTGGTGGTGGTGATGCCGTTCGACACGGAGGCCGAGGCGATCGCGATGGCCAACGATTCCATTTATGGATTGTCCGGCTCGCTGTGGACCAACGACCTCAAGCGCGGGCTCCGGGTGGCGACCGCGATCCGGACCGGGGTGCTGTCGGTGAACTCGTCGTCGAGCGTGCACCTGCAGGCGCCGTTCGGCGGGCACAAGCAGTCGGGGCTGGGGCGCGAGCTGGGGATGCAGGCGATGGAGCACTACTCGGAGATCACCAACATCTATTTCGAGACCGCGGCCACGTGAATACGATCCCCATTGAGGCGCTCGAGTCGCTGGTCAGCACCGGCGCCGTGGATACGGTGTTGGCCGTCTTCCCCGACATGCAGGGGCGGCTGGCGGGCAAGCGGTACACCGGGCGGACCTTCCTCGCGCAGGCGAAGGGCGGCTGGGAAGGATGCGACTACCTGTTAGGGTGCGACATCGAGAACGAGCCGCTGCCCGGATACGCGTCGTTCTCCTGGGAGCTGGGGTACGGTGACTTCATGATCCGGCCGGACCTCGGGACGCTGGTGCTGGTGCCCTGGCTGAACAGGACGGCGCTGGTGCTGGGCGACGTGGAGGGGAAGGACCACCAGCCGCTCGAGGTGGCGCCGCGGCAGATCCTGAAGCGACAGGTGGCACGCGCCGCGGCTCGCGGCCTCACGATCCGGGTGGCGTCCGAGCTGGAGTTCTACGTCTTCCACGACAGCTATGAACGGGCCGCCGACAAGCACTGGCGTGACCTCGACACCGCCGGCCGCTACATCGAGGACTATCACATCCTCCAGACCAGCAAGGAGGAGCCGCTGATGCAGGCGCTGCGGCAGCATTTCGATGCGCTGGGCTTCGAGGTGGAGAACTCGAAGGGCGAATGGGGACCGGGCCAGGAGGAGCTCAACCTGGCCCACGCCGAGCCGGTGGAGATGGCCGACCGGCACGCGATCTTCAAGCACGGGGTCAAGGAAGTGGCGGCGCTGATGGGCCGGGCGGTGACGTTCATGGCCAAGTGGAACACGAACCTCGCCGGCAGCTCGAATCACCTGCACAGCTCGATCCGGGACGCGAAGTCCGGAAAGACGTTAGGCTGGGCCGACAAGGGTCCGGCGCACATGTCCGGGACGCTCCAGCACTGGGTGGCCGGCCAGCTTGCCTGCGGCCAGGCGTTCTCGGTGTTCCACGCCCCGTACGTGAACAGCTACCGCCGCTACCAGGCGGGCACGTTCGCGCCCACCCGGCTGGTGGCCGGTACCGACAACCGCACCTGCGGCATGCGGATTCTCGGACACTCGCCGGCCGCGATCCGGGTCGAGAACCGGTGCCCCGGCGCCGACGCGAATCCGTATCTCGCGTTCGCGGCGACGATCGCGGCGGGCCTGCACGGGATCGAGCAGGCCCTTCCATTCGGGGGGCTCTACACCGGCAATGCCTATCTCGACCCGGCGGTTCCCGAGGTCCCCAAGACGCTGTACGATGCCATTCGGGCGCTCGACGGGTCGACGGTGGCCCGGGCGGCATTCGGCGACCTGGTGGTGGACCACTACGTCAACACGGCGCGCCAGGAGCAGGCGGTGTACGACAAGCGGGTCTCGAGCATCGACCTGGAGCGCAACTTCGAGCGCGCATAACGGGGGTCGCGATGGGACGGCTGGACGGCAAGGTGGCGGTCATCACCGGCTCGGGGGCCGGCCTGGGCGCCGAGGCGGCGAGACGGTTCGCCGCCGAGGGCGCGGCGGTGGTCGTCAATGATGTGAGCGAGGCGGCGGGACGCGCTGTCGCCGACGCGATCGTGGCCGCCGGCGGGCGGGCCGCGTTCATCGGCGGCGATGTCCGCGACAGCGCGCAGGTGGACGCGCTCTACGCGAAGGCGAAGGCCGCGTTCGGGAAAGTCACCGTCCTCTACAACAACGCCGGCATTTCGCCCGGTGACGACGACGGGGTGGTGAACACCGGCGACGACACCTGGCGCCTGGTGCTCGACGTCAACGTGATCGGCGTGGCCCGCTGCTGCCGGGCGGGCATTCCATATCTGCGCGAGGCGGGCGGCGGCTCGATCATCAACGTCGCGAGCTTCGTCGCTACCGTGGGGGCGGCCACGCCCCAGATCGCGTACACCGCCAGCAAGGGCGCGGTACTCGCGATGACGCGCGAGATCGCGGTGATCCACGCGCGCGAGGGGATCCGGGCCAACGCCCTGTCGCCAGGGCCGGTGCGCACCGCCCTGCTCGAGAAGTTCCTCTCCACCGAGGAGAAGCGGCAGCGCCGGCTGGTCCACATCCCGATGGGGCGATTCGGCGAGGCGCGCGAGATCGCCGACGCGGCGGTCTTTCTCGCGTCGGACGAATCCTCGTTCATGACCGGGGCGGACCTCCGGGTGGACGGCGGGATCACCGCCGCCTACGTGACCCCGGAGGCCAAGGGCTCGTGAGGCGCCCCGTCATCGGGATCCCGTCCCAGACGCTCGAGGAAACGCCGGACCGGGTTCCTGGTGGGTGGATGGTGGGGCAGCGGTACGTGCGCCCGCTGGTGGAGGCCGGGGCCGTGCCGTGGGTCATTCCCCTCGTGCCCGCCGGCGACCCGACGCTGCGCGAGATCTACGACCGGCTCGATGGCATCTTCCTCCCCGGCGGTGTCGACATCGATCCGGGATCGTACCGGGAGGAACGCGCGCCGGGCTGCGGCCGCACCGATCCGGCGCGTGATGCGGTGGAATTGGCGCTGGCGGGCTGGGCCATGGCCGACCGCCGGCCGCTGCTGGCGGTCTGCCGCGGGCTGCAACTGCTCAACGTCGCCGCGGGTGGGACGCTCCACCAGCACCTGGAGGCCAGCGACTCGTCAGGCTCGGCGATCCCGCACGATCACTTCGAACCGGGACAGCGTTACGCGAAGAGCCTGATCGCCCACCCGGTGTCCATCGCCCCGGGTTCGCGCCTGCGCGCCATCCTCGGCGCCGACCAGGTGGAAGTCAACAGCCTGCATCACCAGGCGATCCGGGAGCTGGCGCCGGGGCTGGTCGCGTCGGCCCACGCGCCGGACGGCGTGATCGAGGGCATCGAGATGCCGGGCGACCGGTTCACCCTGGGCGTGCAGTGGCACCCTGAGGTGATGACCGAGCACGACGAGCGGATGCGGCGGCTCTTCCGGGCGTTCGTGGAGGAAGCCGCGGCCCACGCCGCCCGCGGCGCGGGCGGCCTCACTTCGGGAGCTGGGCCGCGATGAGGTCCGCCACCGCGGCGAAGTCGCCGTCGAAGTGGTGCGAGCCCGGTCGCGCCACCGCGTGCAGCAGGCCAGCCGGTGCGGTGCGGCAGGCATCGTATTTGTCTTCCGTGCCGTAGACGCAGACGACCGGCGGGCCGGTAGCTCGCGACTTCTCCAGTTCCGGCAGCGTGCGCAGGCCGTTCGGGGGCGGGTTGCTCACGATCAGGTCCTTCCAGTGGAACTCGAAGCTGACCGTGGCCGCCAGCCCGATCAGCGCCACCAGCGCCAGCCGCTCCTTCACATCGACGGGGAGACGGGCGAGGGCGAAGGGGGAGAGGTCGGCGCCGCGCGAGAAACCGGCGAGCACGAAGCGGTCGCGCCGCCAGTCGCGGGCATAACGGCGGAAGACCCGGGCGACATCGCGCGCCAGCATCCCGGGCGTCGCATGGCGCGAGGTGAGATAGGCGCGGGCGTTGATCCCCACCACACCCCAGCCCAGCGCCGCCAGCCGTCCGGCCACGCCACGGTCCAGTTCCGCCCAACCGCCATCGCCGGAGATGAACACGACCAGCGTGCGGCCGTCGCCCACGCCGGCCGCGGCCGGCACCTCGATCAGCGGGAGGCCGCTGACATCGAGCGAGTCGCCGGCGGCGGGCGCCGGCCCCTGGGCGGCGGCCGCGGCGGCGGAAAGGGCGAGGCCGGCGGCCACGACCATCAGGCGCACCGACTACCGCGCCACCACGCCGCGGAGCCCGCCTGAAATCAGCGCGGCCACGTTGGTGAGGACACGGGGGAGCACCAGCCCGCCCGGCGAGGCGAGATACCGGGGCGCCCACACCGGATCGAACTTCTCCTTGTACTGCCGCAGCCCGCGGAAGTTGTAGAAGTGCTCGCCGTGCCGGAACAACAGTGAGGCGAGCCTGGTCCAGCGCGGGCCCAGCGGGTGTGGCTCCAGGCCGGAGAGCGGCGCCATCCCCAGACTGAACCAGCCGTAGCCTTCGTGCTGGCCCCAGAGCAGCATCTGGATGAACAGGTACTCCATCACCCCGCGCGGCGCGTCCGGGGTGTGGCGCATCAGGTCCACCGACAGCTCCTCGCGCGAGTCGGTGCGCCAGATGTTGGCGAAGGCGACGATCGGGCCGCCTGCCTCACGACGGATCAGGCCCAGCGGGAAGTGCGCGAGGTACGACTCGTCGAAGCGGCCCAGCGAAAAGCTCTTCTCCCGCGTCCGCTTCTCCTCGAGCCACGCGTCCGACACCCGGCGCAGCTCGGGCATCAACGCCGCCGCGCCGGCCGCGGGCACGATCTCGAACGCCGCGCCGGTGCGCTCCACTTCCTTGACCGTCCGGCGCATCCCCTTCCGGTTGCCGCCGTCGAGCGAGAAGGCCGCGAGCGGGACCCGCGCCTCTTCCCCCAGCTTGAGGAGCGTCAGCCCGAGGTCGATGTAGATCGGCAGCGCGTCGGGCGACGCCTGGTAGAACACCGTCCACCCGCCGTGCTCGTCGGCCATTTCGCGGAAGCGCCAGGCGAGCTCGTCCCAGCGCTCCGGCGCGCCGATCGGGTCGCCCAGCGCCACCCAGCTGCGTTTCTCGACGCCGTACATCAGGAACGCCGAGTCGTCGTCGCTGAACAGCAGCGACTTGTCGCCGAGCAGCGCGAGGCTGGCGTCGGTGTGCGGCTGGGCCGCGACCACCCGGCCGGCCTTCTCCAGCTCGGCCACGGTCGGCGGCGTCGGCTCGCCCGGGGCGTGGCGCATCAGGCGCATCAGGGCGAAGACCACCAGGGCTCCGAGCACGCCGACGGTGGCGCGCAGGAAGCGGGGCGCGTCGCCGTGCGTGCGGAAGCGCCACCAGAGCTCGGTCGAGTACTCGACATGCTTGAAGGAGAAGGCGCCCAGCCAGAGCGTGACGCCGATGACGATCGCCATCGCCACGATCCACTCCGGCGAGAACGGCTCGCTGGTGAGCGCCGCCTTGCGATAGAATGCCTTGCGGGATGGCACCAGCAGCGCCAGCACCGCCGACAGCGCCAGCGCCTCCTCCCAGTCGAGCCCCTTGAAGAGCGACGCGACGATGCCGACGCCGAGCAGCACGACGGTGGCTCCCCACGCGGCATCGAGCCGGCGGCGGAGCGCCCACGCCAGCACCAGCAGGCCGGCGCCGGCCAGGCTGCCCAGGAAGTGGGAGAGCTCGATCACGCCGAGCGGGAGGAGGGCGTCGAGCGCCGACACGCGGCCCCGGACCGACGGCGTGGCGCCGGAGAAGAGGAGGATGGCCCCGCCCAGGAAGGTGGTGGTGCTCAGCACCGTGGGCAGGGCCGCCGGGATCCACCGTCCCGCGACGCCGGCCACCAGCGCGACGCGCTCCCGCTGCCGGTGCGCCTCGTGTCCCACCAGCATGGCGATGCCGAGGGTGAACGGCGCCAGGTAGTAGATCGCTCGATAGGCAAGCAGCGCGCCGACCACCGCCGACGCCGGCAGGAACGGCCGCAGGAGCAGGACGACGAGCGTCTCGAACACCCCCACGCCGCCGGGGACGTGGCTGAGCAGGCCGGCGAACTGGGCGAGCAGGAAGATGCCGAGGAAGGCGGTGAAGCCGGGCGCGCCGCCCGGTGCCCGCTCCCACGGCAGCAGGACGTAGAGGACGGCCGTCGCCGCCGCCCAGTCGGCGGCGGCGATGACGATCTGCGCGCCGGCCAGCCGCGCCGACGGCACCGGAAACTCGAACCCGAAGACCCGCAGCGGCTCGCGTCGGGCGGCGCTCCAGACCAGCCAGGCCGCCACCGCCGCCAGCAGCGCGACGCCGAGCGGCCGCATCAGCGGCACCGGCAGGCCGATCGATGCCGTCATCCCGGCCGGCTCGAGGAGGAGCGCCACGCCGCTGACCGTCACGATCCCGAGCGTGAACGTCGCGCCCACGAAACTCACCGCCTGCGCGATCTCGGCGGGGGACAACCCCCAGGCGCTCCAGAAGCGGTAGCGTACCGACCCGCCGGTGACCAGCGAGAAGCCGAGGGTGTGGCTCAGCGCGTACGAGGTGAACGAGCTGAACGCGATCCACGGCAGCGGCAGGCGCCGTCCCACGTAGGCGAGCGCCACCGCGTCGTAGCCCGGGAGGATCGCGTAGGCGACGGCGGTCCAGAACGCGGCCAGCCCGAGCCGGGCCGCCGGAACGGCCGCGAGCTCGCGCATGATGTCGTGATAGCGGTACTCCCGCAGCTCGCCGTGGAGGATGTAGATGGCGCCGGCGACGAGCAGCAGGACGATGGCGGGCCACAGCCAGCGCAGCGGCCGATGACGGTCAGTCACGGCAGATGCTACGACGGGGGCGGCGAAATGTTCACCGCCGCCGCGGGTCACGCTCTCGGCGCCGATCACGGTGTAGGGCTTCCCCTTGCGCCCCAGCGCGGACTGGCTCAACATGTGTTTCCAGCCCCAGGGGGGGTGGATGTCGCTCGCGGTGTGGACGACGCGTCCTGGTACCCGCCTGTCGCGCGAGATCGGAGCGGCCGGAGCCGCCCGATGAACAACGCTTCGCGCGCCTCCGGCATGGGCCCGCCCGGCGGGCACCCAGTCATTGCGGCCGAGGCGCTGCTGGCGGCCAGCGGCGATGCGATCTTCGCGGTGGCGCCTGACAGCACAATCCTCTCCTGGAGCGCAGGCGCGGCGCGCGTCTTCGGGCTCGCCGCCGAGGCGGCGATCGGCCGGTCATATCACGAGCTGCTGCATCCAGCCGATGCGGACATCGAGTCCGCCCGCTGGCTGCAGATCGCCGTGGAAGTGGGGAGCGCGACCTACGAGACCGTCTGCCAGCGAAGCGACGGCGCGACGCTGTACATGGACGCCTCGATCAACGCGGTCCGCGAGGGGACTGTCCTCCGCTACCTGGTCGTCACGAAGAAGGACGTGTCCGAACTCAAGTACCGGCGGGCGGCGCGGCTCGTGGAGTCGCGGTTCGGCGCGCTGCTCGAGGCCGCGCCCGACGCGATCGTGATCGTCGACCGCACGGGGCGGATCGCCGCCGTCAATGCGCAGGCCGAGGAGCTGTTCGCCTGGCGGCGGATCGAGATGCTCGGCAAGCCGGTGGAGCTGCTGGTCCCGGACCGGTTCCGCGAGATGCACCTGGATCACGGGCACGGCTACTTCGCGGCGCCGCGAGCGCGGCCGATGAAATCGGGGCTGGAGCTGCTCGCGCGCCGGCGGGACGGCACCGAATTCCCGGTCGAGATCAGCCTCAGCCCGCTCGACACCGAAGAGGGCGTCCTGGTGACGGCGGCCATCCGCGACGTGAGCGACCGGAAGGAGCAGTACCGCCGCGTCCAGGAGGCGAACCGACTGAAGAGCGAATTCCCCGCCAACATGTCGCACGAGCTGCGGACGCCGCTCAACGGGATCATTGGGTTCGCCGAGCTGATGCACGACGGCAAGGTGGGCCCCATTGGCGAGACGCAGAAGGAGTACCTCGGCGACATCCTGACCAGCGCCCAGCACCTGCTGCAGCTGATCAACGACGTCCTCGATTTATCGAAGGTGGAGTCGGGTAAGGTCGACTTCCACCCGCAAGCGTTGCAGCTCGCCACGCTGATCGGCGAGGTGCGCGACATCCTGCGTACGCTGGCCGCCCAGAAGCGAATCACGGTGGAGACGACCACCGCGCCCGAGGTCGCACAGATCGTCACCGATCCCGCCAAGCTCAAGCAGGTGCTCTACAACTACCTGTCGAACGCGATCAAGTTCACGCCCGAGGGCGGCCATGTCGCTGTGCGGGCTCGCGCGGAGGGCATGGACCAGGTCCGCCTCGAGGTGGAGGACAGCGGCATCGGCATCCGGGCGGAGGACATGAGCCGCCTGTTCGTCGAGTTCCAGCAGCTCGACACCAGCGCGGCCAAGAAGTATCCGGGAACCGGGCTGGGGCTGGCGCTCACCAAGAGGATCGTCGAGTCGCAAGGCGGCCGGGTGGAGGTGAAGAGTACGCCCGGCGTCGGCAGCGTGTTCGCGGTGGTGCTGCCGAGTCCGGCGCTGGCGACAGTATCCGCCGTCGCCGTCGAGGACCCGGCGACGCCGTCGCCGGCCCGGTCGAACGCGCCGCGCATTCTCGTCGTCGAGGACAATCCCGACGACCGCCGGTGGCTGATCTCGACGCTGACGCGCGCGGGGTACGCCGTGGAGAGCGTGTCCAGCGGCCTGGCCGCCGTCGAACGTGCGCGGCAGGTGCGGTTCGATGGCGTGACCGTCGACCTCATCCTTCCGGACATGAGCGGACGCGAGGTGCTGCGCGCGATCCGCGCCGGGGGGCCGAACGTCGACACGCCGGTGATCGTGGTGAGCGTGGTGTCGGAGCGCGGTGTGAGCGCGGGGTTCCGGGTGAGCGATTTTCTCGTCAAGCCGGTGGAGATGGGAACGCTGGTGGAGGCGGTGCGTCACGCCGTGGGGCCGGCGGTCACGGATCATCGGGTGCTGGTGGTCGATGACAACCAGGCGGACGGGAAACTCGCCGAGCAGTCGCTGCGCACGGGCGGCTTCGGGGTCCTCACGTTCGCGGATGCGAAGAGCGCGCTGGCCCAGGCCGAGCGGGAGGAGCCGGCGGCGGTGGTCCTCGACCTGCTGATGCCGGAGATGGACGGCTTCGAGTTCCTCCATCGGTTCCGGTCCCGCAAGCCTAACCGTTTGACGCCGGTGATCGTCTGGTCGGGCAAGGAGATCACCGCCGCCGACCGGGCGCGCCTCAGGGAGGGTGTCCAGGCGGTGGTGACGAAGAATGCGTCCGGTTCGGGGCTGCTCGCCGAGATCCGGGCGCACGTGCCGTTGCCGCCGGGCGCGCGGGAGTAGGCGATGGCCGCGCAGCGAATCCTGATCGTCGACGACCACCCCACCAACCTGAAGCTGATCCGGGTGGTGCTGGAGGGGGAGGGCTACGAGGTGCGGACGGCCTCCGACGCCGACGAGGCGCTGGCGGTGCTCCCGGAATTCCAGCCGAAGCTGATCCTGATGGACATCCAGCTCCCCGGTATGGACGGCCTGGAGCTCACCCGCCTGATCAAGTCACAACCGGGCGGCGACCAACTCCGCATCGTCGCGCTCACCGCCTACGCAATGAAGGGCGACGAGGAGCGGATCCGAAACGCCGGGTGCGACGGGTACATCGCCAAGCCGATCGACACGCGCTCCCTGGGGTCCATCGTCGCGGGGTACTTCGATGCCACCGCCTGACGATCGCACGCGACACGGGCGCAAGACGCCGGTCGGGCAGCGGGTGGCCACGCCCGAGCCCGCGCCGGCAGCGGCGTCGGCAGCGACGATTCTGGTGGTCGAGGACAACCCGATCACCCGGAAGATGGTGCGGGTGGCGCTGGAAGCCGAGTCGTACGCGGTGCTCGAGGCCGGCGACGGCTCCACCGCGCTCGAGATCGTGTCTCGTCAGGCGCCGGACCTGATCCTCCAGGACCTGGTGCTCCCCGACCTGAGCGGGTTCGACCTGGTGGAACGGCTGCACGCCCAGCCCGGCTGCGCCGGCGTGCCGGTGATCGCGTTCACGGGCTTTCTCACTCTGGCGGACCAGGCACGAGCGACGGCGGCCGGCTTCACCTGCCTGCTCACCAAACCCGTCGATCCCTCGCGGATGATCCAGACCATCAAGCAGTTGCTGGTGCCGGTCACGGTGCCAGTGGCCGCATCAGGCCCCCGGGTGCTGGTGGCCGACGATGAGCCGGTGCAACTCAGGCTGGCGCGCGCGCTGCTGACGAGCCGGGGATTCGTCGTGACCACCGCCGCCGACGGCGCCGAGGCGCTGGAGCTGGCCCGGCACGATCCGCCCGACGCGATCATCAGCGACGTGTTGATGCCCGCCTGGACGGCTTCAACCTGTGCGCTGCGGTGCGGACCGATCCGCGCCTGGCGCACGTTCCGATCGTCCTGGTGACGTCGTCGTACGTGGAAGATGAGGACCGGCACCTGGCGCTTCGCGCCGGGGCGCAAGCGCTCGTGCACCGCACGCCGGACCTCCGGACGGTGGAAGAGGCGGTGCGGTCCGCGCTGACGACGGCGGTGGCGCCGATGGGGAGCGAGGCGGTCGAGATGCTCCAGGGCGAGTATCGCGCCCGCCTCACGGCGCAACTGGAGCGCCAGGCCGCGGCCAACCAGGGGCTGGCGCAGCGCTCGTCGCTGCTGGCGGCGTCGCTGTCGGTGCTCGCCTCGGTGTCGCGCGCGCTGTCGCAGCCGGCGGAAGCGGCGCAGATCGAAGACGCGCTCGGCGAGATCCTGGCGCACTGCATCGAGGCCGCCGGCCTGCTGCGGGGCGCGATCGTCCGCCTCGAAGCCGACGACAGCTGGCGGTGCGACACGGAACGCGGATTCGGCGACGCCGCGCGCGCCGGTTTCGCGGCCGCCCACGGCCTGGACGGACTCCTGCGTCGCGTGGCCGGCGGCGAGACGATCGCGATCCCGTCGAACGACCTCGGTGCCGGCGAGGCGGCGGAGGTCCTGCTCCGACTGCGCTGCGGGGCGGCGATCCTCGCGCCCATCCGGGCGGCCGACCGGTGCCTGGGCGCGCTCCTGCTGGCGTCGGCCGAGCGCGTGCTCAGCGAGCAGGAGTGGCGCGCGTTCGCCCAGACCGTCAGCGCCTCGCTGGGCCAGGCGATGGCGCTCAGCGCCGCCTTCTCGGCGCTCAGCTCATCCGAGGAGCGCCACCGGGTGGTGTTCGAGAGCAACCCGCTCCCCACCTGGGTGGTGGACCAGGACACGCTGGCGATTCTCTCGGTGAACGAGAGCGCGGTGCGCCACTATGGGTATTCGCGCGACGAATTCCTCGGGATGACCATGTTCGCCCTTCGCTCGCCTGACGAGATGCGTCGGCTGGAGGGCTACCTCGCGGCCGGCCTGGCCGGCAAGGGGCGCTCGAGCGAGTGGACGCACTGCAAGAAGGACGGCGCGAAGATCCGGGTCGCGACGACGTCGGCGTCGATCTCCTTCGCGGGCCGCTCCGCGCTGCTGGTCGTGGCCCAGGACATCACCGAGCGCACACGGGCCGAGCGCCGGCTGGCGACCCAGTTCGCGGTGGCGCGGTCGATCGCCGAGTACGCCACCAAGGAGGAGGCGGCGCCCCACATCCTCGCGGCAGCCTGCGAGCACCTCGAGTGGGACGCCGCCGTCCTCTGGCTGGTGCACGCCGAGTCCGGCCGACTGCGCTCCGGATCACTGTGGCACCGGCCGTCGATCGAGTTGCCCGCGCTGCGGGCGGCGACCAGCGAGCAGGCGCTGGCGCGGGGAGAGGAACTGCCCGGCCGCGCCTGGGAAGCCGCGCGCCCCGCCTGGATCGCCGACCTGGCCGCCGACTGGGACTCGACGCGTGCCGCGGCCGCGGTGCGCGACGGCCTCCACGCCACGCGCTGCCTGCCCATCCAGATCGGCGACCGGGTGATCGGTGTCGTCGAGTTCTTCAACCGGGAGCCCCGCGTGCCTGACGAGGCCGTGCTCGCCGCCGAGGGAGCGGCCACCAGCCAAATCGGCCAGTTCATCGACCGGGCACGCGCCGTGGAGGCGCTGAAGGCGAGCGAGCAGCGGTTCCGGGAGATCGCCGAGAACGTGCGCGAGGTCTTCTTCGTCGCCGACCCGGAGACCGGGCGGGCGCTCTACGTGAACCCGGCGTACGAAACGGTGTTCGGGCACAGCCGCGAGCACGCGTACAGCATCCCGATGGCCTGGACCGAGGGGATTCATCCCGACGACCGCGACCGGCTGACCGTGGCGCCGCAGCTCAGCGCCTACGGCGTCGTGCCCAGCGACGATGTCTTCCGCCTCGTCAGGCCCGATGGCGCGATCCGCTGGATTCGCGGCCGCGCCACGCCCGTGAAGGACGCCGCGGGCAAGGTGGTGCGCGTGGTGGGCATCGCCGAGGACATTACCGACCTGAAGCGGACCGAGGAGCAGCTTTTCGGCGCGCAGAAGATGGAGGCGATCGGCCGGCTGGCGGGCGGGATCGCGCACGACTTCAACAACCTCCTCACGGCCATCATGGGGAACGCCGAGATGGTGCTCGCCGAGCTCTCGGCCGCCGATCCCGTCCGGCAGGAC